>NZ_JBVJLW010000011.1:216583-360752 GCF_055584525.1 Streptomyces sp. NPDC102514 | reverse complement strand
GGCCGGACGAACTCCCACTCAACATCGGACAGTTCATGGCGACGTATCACGACACCATGATCCATCACGGTGATCATTTGAAGACACTGCCTAGGCCGGTCGGCCCGGATGAGGGGGGCCCTGTCGGTACCTGTGACGACCGTACCTTCCACGCCCGCCTGACCTGGGGTTTCCTCGATGCCGGTGGGGCCGCGCCCCTGCGGGACATCTCGTGAGGGACCCGGCCCGCGCTACCGCCGCAGGAACCGCGACAGACGATGGTTCACCAAGCCCGCCCCCACCCTCTTCGGATCGAGGAAGACAGTCGTGGAACACATCATGGAAACCCTCACCCTCAGGGCCCCGGCCGAGCGCTTCACCGGCGACGTCCACCTCAACATGATCGAGACGCCCTCCGCGCCCGCCCACCTGGCGTCCTCGCTCGTGCGGTTCACGCCCGGCGCGCGTACGAACTGGCACTCCCACGCCAAGGGACAGGTCCTGTACGTCACCGACGGCGTGGGCCTGGTCGGTACCCGCGACGGGAGCGTCGTGCGCATCGGCGCCGGTGAGACGGTCAAGTGTCCGGCCGGCGAGGAGCACTGGCACGGCGCCACCGACACCACCCTCATGGCCCACATCGCCATGGTCGTCGGCGACGGCGGCGGGGACGGGACCACCTGGCTGGAGCCCGTCACCGACGAGGAGTACACCGCCGCCCTGAAGCTCACCGGCCGCTGACGGCCCGCTTCACTCGGGCCGAGGCGCCCCGCGCTCCCGGCCCGGGGACGCGGCGGCGGTGTCGATGATGCTGTCCAGCAGGGAGCGGGAGCGCTGCAGGTCCTCGATCATGCGGTCGATGCGGGCCCGCTCCACCGTCAGCTCGCTCACCAGGAACGCGTCGGCCGTCTCCGCCGGTCCGCTGTCACCATCACCGTCGCCGTCACGCATGCAGGGCAGCAGCCGCACTATCTTCGAGCTGCACAGACCGGCCGCGTAGAGCTCCTGGATGCGTCGCACCCGGGCCACCGCCGGCTCCGTGTAGTCCCGGTGCCCGCCCGGTGTCCGCTCCGCGGTCAGCAGGCCCTCCTGCTCGTAGTACCGCAGCGACCGTTCACTGACGCCCGTGCGCCGGGCCAGCTCACCGATTCGCATGACGCAGATCACATCATTTCCACTTGATTCTCACATTGACGTCAAGTTCTACGGTACCCACATGACGTGCGAAACGACGACCTCCCCCCTCCTGGCCCCGGCCCGCCTCGGCAGCCACCGGCTGGCGAACCGTCTGGTCATCGCCCCCATGACCCGCAACCGCGCGGAGAGCGACGGCACCCCCACGCCGCTGATGGCCGAGTACTACGCCCAGCGCGCCACGGCCGGGGCGATCATCGCCGAGGCGTCCACCCCGAACGCGGTCGGCCAGACCTATCCGAACATCACCGCCCTGCACACCGACGCCCACACCGCCGGCTGGCGCCAGGTCACCAAGGCGGTCCACGCCGCCGGGGGCGGTCCGATGTTCCTGCAGCTCCAGCACGGCGGCCGGGTCGGCCACCCCGACACCAGCGGCCTCACTCCCCTGGCCCCCTCGCCGATCCCGCTCCCCGAGACCGTCCACACCCCCACCGGGCGGCAGGAGGCGGTCACCCCGCGCGAGATGACCGCCGACGACATCCGCCGGACCGTGCGCGACTTCGCCGACGCCGCCCGCCGGGCCGTCGACGCGGGATTCGCCGGAGTCGAGGTGCACAGCGCCAACGGCTATCTGCTCCACCAGTTCCTGGCCCCCAACACCAACCACCGCACCGACGCCCACGGCGGCGGCATCGAGAACCGCATCCGCTTCACCACCGAGGTCGTGGACGCCGTCGCCGACGCCATCGGCGCCGAGCGGACCGGCCTGCGCATCTCGCCCGGCAACACCGTCAACGGCATCACCGACACCGATGCCGACGACCTCTACCCGGCCCTGCTCACCGCCAACGCGGGCAAGAGCCTGGCCTATCTCCACATCGCCTTCGCCGACCCCGGCCGGCCGCTCTTCGCCCGGCTGCGTGGCCTCTGGACCGGCACCCTGATCGCCAACCCGGTCCTGCCGCCGGAGCAGATCCCCGCCGACGGCGGCCGTCGCGCCGCCGAACGCCTCCTGGCCGCGGGCGCCGACCTCATCTCCCTGGGCCGCCCCTTCCTCGCCAACCCCGACCTGGTCGAGCGGATCCGCCTGGGCGCCCCCGTCAATCCCGTACGTGCCAGGTACGCGATGTACACCGGCGGCCCCACCGGCTACACCGACTACCCGACGCTCCCCGCGGAGTCCGCCTGACCGGCGATGTCGAGCGTCACCTTCGACAGGGGGCAACCGACGCAGGTCAGCACGTAGCCCTCGGCCTTCTGCTCTGGTGTGAGGCAGGTGTGCTCGGGCTGCGTGACCTCTCCTCCGCGCAGGCGCGCCATGCACTCGCCGCAGTTGCCGACCGTGCAGGAGTACGGCATACGCAGTCCTGCGGCGAGACCTGCGTCGAGCAGCGTCTGGCCGGGCTCGACCACGGTGGCTCCGACGAGGGTGCCCTCGTTCTCGACTCTCATCTCCTGGGGTGCCGCGGCGGCGGGAGCGGGCACGCCACCGGTGAAGCGTTCTTCGTGCATGCGGTCGTCCGGCACGCCGAGCTGCCGCAGGACGTCCTGGACGGTGTCCATCAGCGCTTCGGGTCCGCACACATAGTGGTGTGCGCCCTCGGACAAGGACAGGCCGGTCACCCATCGGTGGACGCCGTCGGCGCCGAGCCGGCCGTCGCGGCGGGAGAGGACATGGGTGACCGCCAGTCGCTCCGGACAGTCCTTCTCCATACGGGTCAACTCGTCGCCGAAGATGATGTCTTCGGGCCCCCGGCTGCCGTAGAGCAGATGGATTCTGCCCTCCGCCGCAGGATCGGACAGCCGGGTTCGGATCATGCTCATCATGGGAGTGATGCCGCTGCCCGCCGCGATGAGCACCAGTTCCCCGGGCGCCTGCGCCGGGATGTGGAAGGTGCCGGAGGGGCCGCGTACCGCGAGCCGGTCCCCGGGACGCAGTCCGCGGTGGGCGTGTGTGGAGAAGCGCCCGCCCTCCACGTGTTTGACGGTGAGTTCCAGGTGGGTCGCGCCGGGGACCGAGGAGGCCGAGTAGGCACGTCGTACCGGCACGCCCTCCAAGTCCGTCACCAGCGTGAAGAACTGGCCCGGGTGGAAGTCGAATCGCCCGGCCCCACCGGCCACGTCCTCAAGGACCAGGGTCCGGGCGGTGGGTGTCTCCTGGCGTATCTCGCGGACACGCACAAACCGCAACGGGCTTTCCACGGCTGGGACTTGGGTGATGCCTTGCAGGGCGTCGCCATGGTGAGCGGGGGCCCGGACGTCGTCGTACCCCTCTTTGCGCAGTCCGGAGACGTAGGCGCGGTCGGCGACCTTGCGCAGGAGGCGGGTCACCCCGGGCAGCGAGGTGACGAGCTTGATCAGCCATGCCGATCTGCTCCCGGATTCGGCCGAGTTGGCGGCCAGGTGGGCGCCGCCCAGGGCCATCATGTCGGGCGTCCGGTCGTGCCCGGTCCGGGCGTCGGGCGTCCACAGCCGCGCACCGGACACCGCGTCGTTGCCGGTCACCTCGGCGTACTCCACGTCGATGACGAGTGCGAGATGCGGGGGCGCCCCGCGCAGAGCCAGCGTGCTCAGCAGCGCGGCGTCGTCGGTGATCGCGCCGCGCCCGTGGACGTGCAGCACTCCGCTGCGGCCGGGGACGAGCGCGGCGAGGGAGAGCCGGTCGTCCCGCAGCAGGTTGTGCAGGGAGTCCGCGCGCTTGTTTCCCCTGCGGTCGGCGAGGACCAGGGTGCGGCCGTCCAGGATGCGCGCGACCGTCCGGCGGTCGCCGCGCGGGCTCGTGTCACTGCCGCCGTCCGTGTCCCAGGTGGAGAGGGCCAAGAAGGGCGAGGCGGCCAGGAAGTCACTCACGCCGGGGCCGGTCAGCGGGCCCCCGCCCACCACCGGCTCGGCCGCCGGGAACGGGACGGGCGGCTCCCACAGGCCGGAACGGATCACCGCCTGCGCGCAGTGCACGTACGCCTCGGTGACGTCCACGGCCGTCTCCCCGCCCCTGAGAGCGGATGCGGTGCCGTTGACGCGCAGCACCTCGCCCACACCGGGCAGCAGGAAGAACAGCGAGACCGGACCGGGTGCGACGGCCGCCCCGGGAACACGGAAGGAGAACCGCTTCGGGGAGTGGACGCGCGCGAACCCCGGCGCCCCGCCGACGAAGGTGGTCCGGGCGGTGCCGTCGGCGGCCCGGTGGCCGAAGGCCGCGACGGGGCTGTGGGCCAGGACGTCACGGCAGCCCGCGTCGAGGACGCCGATCTGCTTGCGCATGACGATCGCGGCCGGTCGGCCGACGACCGCCTCGACCTCGGCCACGGACGAGAGCCGGCGCAAGGCGTCCGGCCGGAGTGTGTGCTGCTGCATGGGAGTCCCTTTTTCAGGCGGGGGTGGACCGGTTCAGCCGGGAGCGCACCGGTTCGCCGGGGGTGGACCGGTTCGGTCGGCGACCGGGCGGGTTCAGCCGGGGGTGGACCGGCCCAGTCGCCAGTAGCCGTGGAACGAGATGTCCCGCTTGAGTACGCCGCGGTCGTCGGCCAGGTGCCGCCGGACACCGGTGGCCAGCCGGGACTCGCCGGCCACCCATGCATGGAGGGGGCCTTCGGGCAGTTCCGTGTCGCGGATCGCCTCAAGGGCGCGGACACCGGGCCGCAGGCTCTCGTCGTCGCGACTGAGCCAGTGGAAGCGCACACCGGCCCGCGCGAGTACGGGCCGGACGTCGGCCGCGGTCGCCACTTCCACGAACACCTCGGTGGGCAGCGGATCCGGGTCGCTCTCCAGGATCGACAGGACGGCCGGCAGCGCGCTGTCGTCACCCACCAGCAGCCGCCCCCTGGCATGCGCAGGCGGCCGGTACCTGGTCCCCAGGTCGAAGATCCCGGCCTGGTCGCCCGGCCGGACCCCGCGCACCCACGCGCTCATGGGCGAGTCGCCGTGCAGGGCGAACTCGATGTCGATCTCCTGCTCCGCGGGCCGCAGCCGCCGGACGGTCAGGTTGCGCACCCACGGGCGGGCCGTCCTGGGCATGAGCATCACCTGGACCATCCACGCCGCCTCGTTCGAGGCGGACGGCATCCTCAGTTCGCTCTGCCCCTCCCTCGGGAAGAAGAGGCGGACGGCCTGGTCGCCGCCTCCCGCGGCGAAGTCCCGCACGCCGGGGCCGCCGAGGGTGACGCAGGCGAAGCCGGGGGTCAGCAGCTCGCGCCGCCGCACCTCCAACGTGATCGTCCTGCGCTCCCGGGGAACGCTCACCTGGGGGATCACGGACGTGCTCCGATGATGTGGCTTCGCTTGTTTGCGCAGGTCATGGCACTATTCTGAGCAAAAGCTCACCTCTTGGCTACTCGCTTTTCGCCGCCCGGAAGGACCGCCGGATGCCCTCCGACGAACGCCGCATCACCCCACGTCGAACGCCTCGGCAGGTGCGCGCCGAACTCACCCGTGAGCGCATCCTCAGCGCCGCTGCTCACGTTTTCGCCGAGTACGGCTACGCCGCGGGCACCACCAACCGCATCGCCGAGCACGCCCGCGTGTCCATCGGCTCGCTGTACCAGTACTTCCCGAACAAGGACGCCATCCTCGCCAAGCTGCTGGTCCGTCATATCGACCGCGGTGGATGGACGGGGGCCGACGAGCTGGACATGAGCCCCGGCAGCCTGAAGGAAGCGGTGCTGGCCCTGGTCCGCGACGCGATCGACCACCATCGCGACGATCCGCAGCTCCTGCGGATGATGATCGAGGAGGCGCCGGTCTCCGGCGAACTGATCGAGGCGATGGAGCGGCACGGCAAGGACCGGGTGCAGCAGATACGCGATGTGCTCGCCCGGCATCCGGACGTCCGGGTGGAGGATCTCGACATGGCCGCGGAACTCGTCGTGGGAACGGTGGAGATGAACACCCACAAGCTCATGGCCAGCACGCACCCCGTCCAGGTCGATCGGCTGGAGCGGGAGCTGGCCGCCATGATCACCCGGTATCTGCAAGGCGATCGGTAGCTGCCGGCACGGACGCCGCACTCCGGGTCGGGCCCGGGACGTACGCGGGTCGGGCCCGGGACGTACGCGAGGCAGGCCCGGAACGTACGCGAGGCAGGCCCGGAACGTACGCGGGGCAGGCCCGGAACGTGCGCGGGGCAGGCCCGGGGATTGCGTAGGTCTGGCACGGGGGCTGCTCAGGTTCGGGCCCGGGGATTGCACGGGCCTCGGAGATTGCTCGGGGATTGCTCAGGGCAGGTCCGCGTACGCCGCGGTGAACCGCTCGGCGCTGTCCCAGAGTTCGGCCTCGCGCCGGGGGTCGTAGGACTCCTCGGACGACCGGGCCGTGCCGGTGCGGTCCACGTAGGACCCGGATGGTGCCTCGGTGACACCGAGGACGACGTCGGCGAGGTGGCGCCCGGCGGCGGCTGGGCGGGTCGCGAACGGGGTGAGGGTCATGACCGGCAGGACGCGGCGCATCGCGAACCGGGAGACGGGCCCCGCGTTGCGGAGGAGGCCGGTGCCGGGGACGAACCCCGGGTTGAAGGCGACGGCGTCGATCCCGGCCGGCAGCCGGCGCGCGTACTCGTGCACCAGATGGATCGCGGCGAGTTTGCTCGTGGAGTACGCGGTACGGCCACCGGCCGCGGTGTCCGGCCTGGAGAACGCGCCCGGACGGGCGAGGACGTCCGGGGACTGCCACACGGGGCCGGGCACCATGCCCATGTTGTGCCTGAGGTCGCCGAAGTGGGTGTCGCTGGCGGTGATCACGATCCGGGCGGGAGCCACGAACCGGTCCTGGAGCAGGCGGACGAACAGGTGGTTGGCGAGCACGTTGATCGCGAAGGTCGACTCGAACCCGTCGGGCCCCTCGGTCAGCGCGTTCGTGTACTGCATGCCCGCGTTGCCCACGAAACCGCGCAGCGGCGGCAGTTCGCCCCGCTCCAGGCGCTCGCGGATCTCGGCGGCGGCCGACCGGACGCTGCTGAGCGAACCGAGGTCCGCCGGGACGTGCGAGACCGTGTGCCCGCCCGCGCTCAGCTCCTCGGCCAGGCCGGCGCCGGAGGATCCGCGGGCGACGACGAGGAGGTGCACGCCGGGCGACCGGCGCAGGATGTGCTCCGCGGCGATACGGCCGATGCCGCGGCTCGCGCCCGTCATCACGATGGTGTGGTGCTGCACGGTGGGGTGGTCCTGCACGATCGTGTGGTCCTGCACGATGGGGTGGTCCTGCACGATGGGGTGGTCCTGCATGGGAGGCTCCGCTTCACTGATCAGCCGATACGGCCCGGCTGGACGCATCACCACCTTCGCCGCCCGCCCCACCGGCGACCAGTGCCGTCCCCGTCACTAGGACTCGCAGTACCCAGGCTCGCGGGGTACCGGGCGGCGCTGAGCGGCGAGAATGGAGCCATGGCCGACTCCCGCCCCACCTTCGGTGCACTCCTGCGCGCCTGGCGCGACCGCCTCTCCCCGGCAGACGCCGGTCTCACCGCGACGCCCGGCCGTCGCGCCCCGGGACTGCGCCGCGAGGAGCTGGCGCAACTGGCGGGGCTCTCGTTCGACTACGTACTGCGCCTGGAACAGGCACGCGCGAAGAACCCCTCCGCCCAGGTCGTCGGCGCCCTCGCCAGGGCCCTTCAGCTCTCCCGGCCCGAGCGCGACCAGCTGTACCGGAGCGCCGGGCTGCTGCCCCCGCAGGACGGTACGGTCGGTGCCCATGTGCCCCCGGGCATCCAGCGGCTGGCCGCACGCCTGGGCGACGTCCCGATCGGGGTGTTCACCGCCGACTGGACCCTGGTGTGGTGGAACTCCATGTGGAGCGCGCTGCACGGCGACCCGGCCCTGCTCCCGGCCGCCGAACGCAGCCTCGCGCGCGCCCTGTTCGGTGACGGCGCCGCTAGCGCCGCGCTGTATCCCATGTGGTCCGAGCGCGGACAGGACGCCTTCGAGGCGTCGATCGCCGCCGACCTCAAGGACGCCGTCTCCCGCTACCCCGCGGACGCCCGGCTCGATCGTCTCGTGCAGGAGCTGCGGGCGGGGTCCGACGTCTTCGCCCGGCACTGGGCCACGCAGACGACGGCCGCCCAGCACACCACCGACCGCAAGACGATCCGGCATCCGGAGATCGGCGACATCCTGCTCGACTGCGACGTCCTGATCGTGCCCGGCGCGGACCTGCGCATGGTGACCTACACGACGGCGTCAGGCAGCAGCGACGAGGGAAAGCTCGACCTCCTGCGCGTCACAGGCGGCCACACCGCCACCGCACGCCCCTGACATCGGCTCAGGTGACACCGGCTCAGGCGCAGGCGCAGGCGCATGCTCGGGACCAGGACCGGGATCGGGATCGGGCGTGACCTTGGGCGCGAGCCGCCCCCTTCACCGTGCCGCTCCCCCGGGCAGCCGCTGCACCGCCGGAGTGACGTCCGCGGTCCTGTGACCGCGCGTTGCGCTTCCGATTCCGCTTCCGCCTCCGCTTCCGGGTGCGGGCGGAGAGGCGGGAGATCCAGGCGGTTCCAAGGCATCGCGGACGGCGGTCAGGATGTCCTCCGTGTCGGCGCCGAGCGCACGGGCGGCCGAGGTGAAGTCCCGGGCCAGCGTGGTGAGTCGGCCGGCGTCGTGCGCGTGGGTGTCCGGCGGCAGCGGTGCGACCTTGGTGCCCGCGCCACGGCGCGTACGGATCAGCTCGGCGGCCTCCAGTTCACGGTAGGCGCGGGCCACCGTGCCCGGCGCCAGCCCGAGGTCGGTGGCGAGTTGACGCACGGTCGGCAGCCGCTCCCCCTCCGCCAGCCGGCCGGTGCGGATCAGCGCTGCCAACTGGGCGCGGATCTGCTCGTACGGCGGGACCTGGCCGGTGGTGTCGACGCGGACGACGGGGTCACTCATCGCCGGAAGTCCCCTCGTGGGCCGTCTCGTCGTCGACGGCCCTGGGTGCCACCACGGTGGCCAGGGACCATCCGAAGCAGAACATGCCCAGCAGGCCGAGCGGGCAGATCGCCACGATGGTGGCGGCGCCCAGCGGGCCGGCGCAGGTCTTGTCCGTGAGCGCGACGAACAGCATCAGCACGACGAGCAGTACCTGGCTGGAGACCAGCAGCCCCCAGGCTCCGGTGACGGCCCACGCGCGGTCGCGGCGCTGCTGCTCGTCGCCCGTGCCGTCGGCGATGCGGCGCAGGGCCCAGACGCAGACCGGGGTCGCCACCGCGAGCGCGGCGAACATCGGACCGCTGTAGTACAGACCGGGCCAGGGGCCGAGGGAGGTGTGGATCCCTTCGCAGGTGACGTTGATGACGCTGCCCGCTCTGTCGGGCCGGTCGACGACCGAGGAGGCCGTGACCGCGCCGGTCACCAGCAGGGCCACGAGGATCAGCGCCTGCAGCAGAAGCAGGGGTGCCATCCGCGGGGGCACCTGGTCGCGGATCAGACGCGGGGCGAGACTCGCGGTGCGCACCGCCTCCTGGGGATGCAGGGTGAAGGCGTCCCCGAGCAGCACACCGCCCACGGCGCACAGCCCGAAAGCGGTGATGGCGAACACCAGGGGCAGCGCGATGTCGCCGCTGCTCATCGTGATCAGATGCTGCCCGGCCACGATCCCGATGGCCAGCCCGGACCATCGGGCGTAGTGGTCGGCATGGTCGAGGATCCGGGACTGCAACGGGACGGTGTCGAGCATCTGCAGATCCCCCGAATGAGCTTGTACCAATCGATGGGTACAAGATGGCGCCTGCCGGAGTGTTGTGTCAAACGCTCGATACAAGATGGGGAAGCCGGCGAGGCGACCGACGACTACCGGCCCACCCTGCTTCGGCGGCTCGATCCGGCGCACCCACACTCGCGAACCACCCGAACCACGTGGGACAGACGGGGCAGATGAGGCTGCTCGGAGTGATGGGATCTTCCTGTTTCAGCGGAATGCTCCGGTCACCTGTACCGGACCGTGAGTAGTCCTATGATGCACTCAGAGTGACTGCCCTGCCGGCTCGACCGTATGCCGCTCCGATGAACGGACGAGGGGGAAGAAGGACCCGGCGGGGGCAACAGTGACATCGAGTTGAACCGCACCAGGGGGGAAACATGGTGCACTCATCGCTGCACGGCCGGGGGGCACTGTTCGACATCGAACCGCCGGGCCTTGCTCCGCGGCTCACCGGTCTGCGGCCCTACCAGCACATCCCCATGCCGTACGAACACCAGGGAGAACTGCCTTTCGTGGTGCTCGCGGGCGGAAGGGGCCTCGGTAAGAGCGCGGTGCTCGGCGAGCTGCGTTCCGCCTATCGCGGCCACACGCCTGTCGCGCTGATCGACGGGGAGGACGCGCAGTTCGACCGGCCTCACCCGGACGGGCACGACGAGTTCTGGTCGCCCGTGTCGCAGGCGATGCTGACGATCGCCGAGCAACTCGCCGAGCCGGTCACCGGCGCCGGGCGCATCAGTTTTCCGCGCCTGTCCTCAGGGCTGCTCGCCGTCGCCGCCGGTGGCTGGAACGACCGTGATCTGCCGCGGATCCGGCAGGAGGCCGAGCGGATCCTGCTGATCAACGACACCGGGTCCTGGCTGGCCGGGTTCGCCGGACGGTGGATCGGCAAGGTGGTGGCGAAGCTCGTCGCGTCGCTGTCGGAGACGGGGCCGGTGGTCGAGCCGATCATCGAGGCGGCTCTGGAGGCGTTCGGCGAGGGCGTCGCGCCGACCCAGCGGCGGCTGCGCAAGGGGGCCGCGTGGTACCGCGACTACCCGAACGCGGGCGGCAACCCGAAGCTCGGACTGATCCTGCTCTCGGGGCACTTCAGGGCGGGCGGGGCCTCGCACACCCACGCCGAGCGATATCTCGTACGGGCTCTGCTGGCCGACCTCGACGACGCGTACGCGGGGGTCGTGCAACGCGCACACCGCCTCGGGCGGCCGGTCGTTCTGATCGACAACGTCCAGGAGCCCGCCGGGTTCCCTCTCATGGAGTCGGTGCTGCGGGACCGCGCAGACGGCATCACCGACCAGGTCGTCTTCTTCGCCACGTTGCGCGGCCACGGCCATCCGGCGCTGCGCAACACCGTCCGCCGCACCCTGCCCGAACTGACCCGGGGCAGCGGATGGGTGCCGGGCAGCGCGCCGTCCTCCCGCGCCCTGCTGGTCGCGCTGCCGCCTCTCTCGCCCGACGAGACCCTGCACATGGTGAACGCCGCCTGCCCCGGCCTACCGACACCACCCCACCTCCCGCACTCCATACATCGGCTGACCGGCGGAAACCCTCTCGGCATCGCCTTGATCACCGAGTCGGCCCGACAGAATCTGCCCCAAGGCGCAGCCTCACTCGGTGAGTTGCTCATCGCCGACGTGGCCCTGCACGACGACCACACCGGGCACCCCGCGCACCGGGAACTGCTCGACCGGCTCGCGCCGGACGACAGACTCGACGAACTGACCGTCCTGGCCGCCGCGCATGATCGTGACTCGGCCTTCGCGCTCGCCGAGACCGGGCTCCCGGACGACTTCGGCACCGCCGGTGTCCTCGAACTGGAGGACCGGCTCGCCCAGGAGGGCCGTCCGGGGACTCCCGGGCACTTCGTCGGCGACCCCTTCCTCCGCGTGCTCCTCCTGCTCCGGCTGCACCATCACGACCCCGACCACGCGGCGTGGCAGTGGGTCCACCGCACGCTCATCGACCACTGTCGCGGCGACTCCCCCGACCACTCCCTCTACCGCGTCCGCCACGAACTCGCCCTGGGCAACACCGACGTCGCGGTCGCCCACCTGCGCGACACCTTTCTCCGACTGGACGCCTGTAACTGGCTGTCCGCGCTCGTCTTCATCGCCTCGGCGCCGTGCTACGACGCGTACGACTCAGAAGGGTGGCACGTGGGCAACGAGCTGCACGACGACCGGGGCGCCGTCGCGCTCGGCCGCACGGACGCCGCGCAGCATCCCCCGGACGGCGTGGACGTGGCGCTCCATCTGCGCGTACGACGCATCCTGTACGCCGTCTGGCAGTTGGCCGATCCGCTGGTGCTGCCGGATCCGAGGGTGACCGAACGGCTGCGATGGGAGCTGGAACAGCTCTCCAACCAGAGGCCCGCGGGCAGCGAGACGCTGTGGCGGGCCTCCCGGGACTGGCCGGCGGACGCGGCGGCCGGGCGGCCTTTCCGTGTCCCGGGCGACGACGAGGACCAGGACGGAGGCCACTGATGGCAGGCATGACAGCGGGCTGGCCGGCGTGGCTGCGCGAGCACGTCTGGGAGATCCGCTTCCGCCGGTACGTCACCCTGATGCTCGCGGTCGTCCTGGTGGCCGCCGGCGTATGGGCCGGTATGACGCTCGCGCAGGAGAACCGGAGCTGTGCTCCAGGGGTCGAACGACCCGCGGGCAGCGACGAATGCGTGGGGGTCTCGACGACGGCGTACGACTTCGGACAGCGCCAACTCACCGATGTCATAAGGGCGATCGATCGGGAGAACGACTCCCTCGCCTCCCGCGCCCGGGTCACCGTGGCGGTCTTCCAGCCGTTCTCCGCGGCCGACAACGACACCCTGCGCGAGCTGCAGGGGGCCTACCTGGCCCAGTACGAGGCCAATCACCACGAGACCGGCCAGACTCCCGCCATCCGGCTGGTCCTCGCCAACCCCGGTGCGGACAGCGCCCGTTGGCGGGAGACGGTGGACGCGCTGGCACGTATGACGAAGGGACCCGACCGGCTGCGGGCGGTGACCGGTATAGGAAGCAGCACCGACACCAACAAGCAGGCCGTCAGGGAGCTGACCCGGCGCGGCATCCCGGTCATCGGCACCTCCATCACCGCCGACAGCCTTGCCAACGGCCAGAACGGCAAGGACCCTTTCCCCGGTCTCGCCCGGGTCGCTCCCACCAACACCGATCTGGCCCGTGCGCTCACCTCGTCCGCGAGGATCTCGACGGACAGGGCGTATCTGGTCTACGACAAGCCGGGCGATCCCTACACCCGTACGCTCCGGCAATCCTTCGAACGACTGCTGAAGGGCTCGCCGTACCAGCCCTCCGCGTTCCGTCCGCCTCGGGACCGCACCCAGGAAGGGACCACGGCCAACACCTTTCGCAACATCACCTTCAACATTTGCGACACGCCGCACACGACGGACACGATCCTCTTCGCGGGCCGTCACACCCAACTGCGGCAGTTCGTCAACGCGTTGGGCAGGCGCGGCTGCCTGGACCGGAGGTTCACGGTGCTCACCGGTGACGAGGGCTCGTACCTCACGAGCGACAAGGAACTGGAGACCTCCGTGCTGGGCCGCAACCTGACCGTGCGCTACACCGCGCTCGCGCACTTCGACGCCTGGGCCGACGACCCGCCCGCGCGGGGCGGTTCACACGCCGACGCGCAAGCCCTGACCAAGTTGCTCGCGCAGGCCAGGCACGAACCCGTCGGCCCCATCGGTCGCACCCCCCTCGACGGCGGCCAGCTGACGGTCGCGTACGACGCCACGCGCCTCGCCGTGAAGGGCATCCGCCAGGCCACACCCGACGGCAGCAGGTTCCCGGGCCTCACCGACGTCGGGGACGTGTGGCCACAGCTGCGGGGCAGTCTGCGGGTCTACGGCGCGAGCGGCTGGCTCTGTCTCGACAACCACGGCAACCCGTACGACAAGGCCGTACCGATCGTCGAGTTGACCCCGGACGGGGGCTCCAAGTTCGTGAAACTGGCCTGGCCGGAAGGCAAACCACCAAAGAACGACTGCCTGCCGCCGGCCTAGAGCGTGTCTTTGTCGCGGGGCGGGTTTCACGATGAGGATTCATCTGGTGTGCACGCGGTCGCATGCGGGATCAACTGCCTCAAGCAGCACCGGGCCGCGGCAACCCGGTTCGACGGACTTGCGGTTCGGTTTCGCCAGAGGGGGTTGCACCTTCCGTAGCGGCATGTGGTCCCGTGGACCTACCTCCCGATGCCTTGAGGAAAGGTCCTTGATCTTCATGCATTCGTCGTTCATGCCACCCCGCCAGGTCAAGATCGGTGACGCGGCGGCCTTCGCCGGCAGCACGCCGCGGGCGATTCGCCACTACCACGAGATCGGCCTGCTCCCCGAGCCCGAGCGCGGCGGCGATGACCGCCGCCGCTACGGGTACGAGGACATGATCCGTCTGCTGTGGATCCGCAAGATGGCCGACGCCGGGATCGCCCTGGACGACATCCGTGACGCCTTCATCAGCGGCGCGGCTTCCACCGGTGCGGACGGCGGAGACGGTATCGCGGGCCTCCTGGAGCGGTTGGAGGAAACCCTCGCCGAGCAGGAGGAGGAAGTCCGGCGGCAGCGGACCGCCGTGCAGCGGATGCGCACCGAGGGCAGCCGGATGGGCCTGCTCTCCGACTTCGTCACCGAACGCCTCAAGAGCCTGCCCGAGGGCTCCCTGCGTCAGGCGGACCTGGACACTCTGCTGGTCACCGAGCGGATCTTCGGCCCGCTCGGCGCGGCCGTCCAGGCCACCCGCTTCATCGTCCTGGCCACGCATCCCGCTCTGCGGGCGGACTCCGACCGCGTCGACGACGCCGAGGAGGCACTCGACGACAGCGTCGCCGTCGATGATCCACGGGTGGCTCAAGTGGCCGTCGAGCGACACGCCTTCGAAAGCGCCCTGGAGGCCGTCATCGAGGAGTCCGGCCTGGGCAAGGACGACGATGACCTCTTCGACGCCTGGGACACTTTGCACCCTGCCACCGACGACGACGGCGCGGACGAGGCCGGCCTCAGTTCCGGCAGGCGGGAGGCCGGCTCCATGAGCGCGTTCGAAGCCACCGGCAAGATGCCCTACGACCTCTCCCCAGCCCGCCTGCGCTGTATGGAACTGGCCGAGGAACTCTCCGCCCAGGACTCACCCGCCACCTGAGGCCCCGCCCTGGGCGGTGAGGCGGCCGAGCCGTTCGTAGCGTCCGCCTCACCACGTGTCCCTGACCAGGGGCGGGCGCCGAGCGGCGTTGCCAGCAATGCGGGAAGTGACCTCCGGGCGGATTCGGCACTCCCGGTGGCGTGTCGATCTCCCGTATGGGGTGTCATGTATCCGGCCGACCCGTACGGAGGGCATTCGGCTGCGAGCGATGAGGGTGCGATGAGTGGACTGACGAAGCCCGAGGTCGACGTTCCGGAGGGTGACGCACCGACCGAGTTGACCATCCGGGACCTGGTTGTCGGGGACGGGGCCGAGGTGAAGTCGGGCATGGTGGTCAGGGTCCACTACGTCGGGGTGGCCTTCGAGTCCGGGAAGGAGTTCGATGCCTCCTGGGACCGGGAGCAGCCGTTCAAGTTCGCCCTGGGCGGTGGCAGGGTCATCAAGGGCTGGGACCGGGGAGTGAAGGGGATGAAGGTCGGCGGTCGACGCGAGATCATCGTTCCCCCGCGTCTCGGCTACGGCAATCAGTCACCGTCGCCGTTGATCCCGGCGGGCTCGACCCTCCTCTTCGTGGTGGACCTGCTGGACGTGTACCGCAGCACAGCCGGCTGGAGCAAGGCCTAGCGCCCCTGCGCACGACTGTGGCATCGACGGTTTCTCGCGCTTCATGGACGGCATCCAGGACCGCTCAGCCGGCCTGCGTATCCACCAGCGCGGCCCGGTCGGCGGTGTCCCCGGCGGGCGGGGCCTCGACCGTGACCGGCTCGTTGATTTCGAGGTAGGTGAAGGTCAGGTCGATGGGGTCGCCGACGACCGGCTTGAGCGGCTCCCCGTCGGCGGTGTAGGGCATCTCGTAAGTCGCGCCGCGCAGACGGAACTGCTTGGCGCGCCCGTCGCCGTCGATCCACAGGTCCATGGTGAGGTTCTTGTCGAGCCTCAGCCCGTAGAAGTGATCGAGACTGTCGATCCGACGCTTCCGGGCCGCCTTGCCCGTGACGGCGTCACGGCTGGCGCGCAGTCCCTCGGGGGTGACCGTTCCCCTGTAGTGCACGGTCCGGGTGCCGTCGACGGTCTCGGTCCCGATCCTCTTCGGATTCCTGGAACCGGTCAGGATCGTGGACTGCACGACCGGACTGCCCTCGATCTGGCGGGGCAGTACGCCATAGGTGTTGTTGTCCACCGCGCCACGGCCCCAGGCCGCCGGTTCGGCGCGGAGCCAGCTCCTGCCACGCAACTGCGCGAGGCCCGACTCGTCAAGGCCCCACCTCTCGCCGACGAGCGCACTGTCGTCGAGCGCGCTGCCGCCGAAGTACAACGCCGTGCCGACGAACCTGACCCCCAACGGGCCCTTCGCGCGCTGGTCCGCCGTGGTCAGTTCCATGCTCATGGCCGACGGCTTCGTAGCCATGGACGCCTCGGCTGTCAGCCTGCCGCGATCCGGCACGGACCCGGTGATCCGGTACCGCAGGGACGTGATGCCGGTGGAGTCCTCCGCAGCCTGTGCCACGGCCTCGGCGGGCGTCAGAGCGGGCGGCTCCTCCGTGGTGGACGTCGCGGTGGTGGATGTGGCGGAACCACTGCCGTCACCCGCCCCGCAGGCCCCGGCTCCTGCACCGAACAGCACGACGGCGAAGGCGGTGCCGGCCACCCGCCGCACCGCAGACGGACGTACGGAACATCTCATGCCCCCCCGGAACACGAAGTCGATCATGCAAAGGCTGTTGAGGGTATCCCGGGAGGGGGAATCGCTCCGCAGGTACGCACGAGCCACCGCAACCGAAGGCCCGGGCCAGATCGCCCGCATCCGATATCGAACCCTTCCACAGCGTCAGAACACCTCAGCGAGGGAACGCGCCTGCAGCCTGTTACGAAGAGATGGAGCATCAGACCGGGGCGCGAAGGGCGGTGCACTGGGGGCGCGCGGGGAGCTGGAAACCGCTTACGCGTTGATCTCAGGCGTTCGGTGTGACGAGCACCCAAATGTCCCGGATTATCGGATGAGTTGATTGAACGATGCAATTGACGGTCACTGAAATGTCCGCATACGGCAACACGAAGCGGGACACCTGCCGGGCCGGGCCGGATGTGGCCAAGCTGTGGGTCCTCGGCACTCGCCGAGAACGCACACCGTCCACGGTGACCGGTCAGGGCCGGCCACCGGGACACGCACCGTTGGGGGACTTTTCGTGTCTTCACGCACCACCCGCCGTATCGCCGCCGCGGTTCTCGCCGCCGGAGCCGCGCTGGGCGCCACCGCCCTGCCCGCCACCGCGGACAGTGCCAACCAGCAGGCCCGCCGCTCGCACGTCGAGATCTCGGCCGTGCAGTACGACTCGCCCGGCTACGACAACGGCTCCAACCGCTCCCTGAACAAGGAGTGGGTCGAACTCACCAACACCGGCCGGCGCAGCGTCAACCTCGAAGGCTGGACGCTGGCCGACAAGGACGGCAACACCTTCACCTTCCGCCACTACCGCCTCCGCGGCAACGAGTCCGTCCGCGTCCACACCGGCGAGGGCCGCGACCGCGACGGCCACGTCTTCCAGGACCGCGACGAGTACGTGTGGGACAACGACTCCGACACCGCGACCCTGCGCAACGACCACGACCGCCGCATCGACCGCGAGTCCTGGGGCCGCGGCCACGGCGGCGGTCACGGTGGCGGCCACGGCGGTGGCGGTCACCACCGCCGCTGACCTCCGCTCTGACCAGGTCCGCGCCGTAGAACCCACCGGCACGGCCTGACCACACCCCACGGCGTCCCGGAGGCTTCACCAAGCCTCCGGGACGCCGCTGCGCTGCGTCAGGTCTTCGGTCCGGCTACGACCGGTGGTTCCAGGGTCACTGGGTTCCGAGGAATGAAACCGATCGTTGATTGTTGAATGTGGCATGAAAAAGATCGGGTTCCTGTCCTTCGGACACTGGACGCCATCGCCGCATTCGCAGACGCGCTCAGCGGCGGACTCCCTGCTCCAAGCGATCGACCTCGCCGTCGCCGCGGAGGAACTGGGCGCCGACGGTGCCTACTTCCGGGTGCACCACTTCGCCCGGCAGCACGCCTCACCGTTCCCGCTGCTCGCGGCCGTCGGCGCGCGCACCAGCCGGATCGAGATCGGCACCGGTGTGATCGACATGCGCTACGAGAACCCGCTGTACATGGCCGAGGACGCAGGTGCGGCCGACCTCATCTCCGGCGGCCGACTCCAGCTCGGCCTCAGCCGGGGATCCCCGGAGCAGGTGATCGACGGCTGGCGGCACTTCGGCCACACGCCCCCGCAGGGCGGGACCGACGCCGACATGGCCCGCGAGCACACCGAGCGACTGCTCGACGTCCTCAAGGGCGAAGGCTTCGCACAGCCCGACCCCAGACCGATGTTCGCCAACCCGCCGGGACTGCTGCGCGTCGAACCGCACTCCGAGGGACTGCGGGAGCGCATCTGGTGGGGATCCGGCTCGAACGCCACCGCCGTCTGGGCAGCGGGACTCGGGATGAACCTGCAGAGCTCCACCCTCAAGGACGACGAGAGCGGCGAGCCGCTGCACGTCCAGCAGCGCAAGCAGATCGAGGCGTACCGCGAGGCGTGGCGGGCCGCGGGCCACACCCGTGAACCGAGGGTCTCCGTCAGCCGCAGCATCTTCGCGCTCACCGACGACCGGGACCGCGCCTACTTCGGCCGGGAAGGCAACTCCAAGGACCAGATCGGCTACATCGACGCCCAGACACGCAGCATCTTCGGCCGGTCCTACGCCGCCGAACCCGACGTCCTCGTCAAACAGCTCGCCGAGGACGAGGCCGTCGCCACCGCCGACACCCTGCTGCTCACCGTGCCCAACCAACTGGGCGTCGAGTACAACGCACATGTCATCGAGAGCATCCTGACCCACGTCGCTCCCGAACTCGGGTGGCGCTGACAGCGGGGCCTTGGAGTGCACCCTTCCTGCGGTGCGACTGGTCGCGATAGATGACACCCGGTCGCGACGACTGACACCCAAGCGCGACCGGGCCCGCCCCTGAACTCCGGCACCATGCCGGCCGCCACTCCCGTATCGCCCATCCCGGTCGCGCCTGTCGGCTTGACCGAACCGCTTCGCGGTCCGGAACAGGGGAACGATCGCGGCGCCGGTGGCGCCCTGATCAGCTTGCCCCTGGCCGGGACACGCTTGGCGAGGACGCCCACCGTTGACGTGCAGGATCGCCACACGCCCGTTCAGCATCCACTGGCGCCGACTCGCCACGTCGGCAACTCGCCCGCGGCCGCCACAGCCGGACCGGAATCCAGAGCGGCGATCACCGCCGATTTCCGCTGAGGCCTCCAGGGAGCTCCCCCAAGAGGGCGTTGGCGGGCCGGAGGCCGAGCTTGCCGGTGATCGAGAACAAGACAGCCACAAAGGGGGCGTTGCAACCGGGAGCCCTGCAGTCGATCAAGAACCTTCCCGCGCCGTGCACGGACCGCACAGCGGCAGTCACCAAGAGGGGGCAAGCAGTCGACACACCGAACCCCCGTCACCCGCGCGTGGGCGCGCCCCACCACACGTCATGACTGTCCGCATTGGATCTAGTGCTCTTGGTCACTTTCTCTTTAGGGTCAAAGCGTCGCCAACGCCGTATTCATGGAGGAATCGTGGCACGCTTCCGCACTCGTCTGGCCCTGCTCGGCTCGGCCGCAGCTCTCGCCGCAGGCGCTCTTGTTCCCGCGCAGTTCGCCGGTGCGCACCCCGCCGCCGCGGCCGAGCAGCAGGAGTGGGTCGCCCTGGGTGACTCCTACACTGCCGGGGTCGTCCGGGCCGCGGGTGACACCTTCGAAGTCCCGCGCGACGGCTGTGAGCGCACCGACCGGTCCTACCCTCAGGTCATCGACCGCGATCTCGGCGGTCTGTTCGAGCTGACCAACGTCAGCTGCGGCGCCGCCACCGTCGAGAACATCACCGACACCCCCCAGAACCCGATCGGCCGCCACCTGCCGCCCTTCTCCGAGGACCCGGACTACCCCTTCCCCGCGGTGCCCCCTCAGTCCGAGGCGGTAGGCGCGGACACCGACGTCATCACCGTCGGTGTGGGCGGCAACTCCCTCGGTTTCGCCGGCTTCCTCACCACGTGCGCGCAGTTGGGCGGCGAGAACGAGGGCACGGGCACTCCGTGCAAGGACGCCATGGCCGCCGACGTCCCGGACCGGCTGAAGAGCGTGCGCGATGAATACGACCGGATGCTCGCCGTGCTCCACCAGCGTGCCCCGCACGCGAAGATCCTGGCCGTCGGCTACCCCACGGTCGTCCCCCAGGACGCCTCCAAGTGCAGCTTCGGCGACCTGACACAGTTCGGCACGATCACCCAGGGCGACCTGGCCTGGCTGCGGCAGGACGTCCTGGAACCCCTCAACAAGACCATCGACGACTCCACCGGCACCCAGGACGCCGCCGGCTTCGTCGACCTCTACGCCTCCTCCCGGGACCACAGCGTCTGCGACGACACCAAGTGGGTCGAAGGCTTCGTCACCCTCCCCGACCAGCTGTCCCTCGTGCACCCCAACGCCCGCGGCCACCGCAACGCCGCCGACCACGTCGAAGAAGCGATGCTGAACACCCTCAGCTGACCCGGCACCCGGCACCCGGCCGGAGATCCCGCAGCGAACTGGCCTCCGGCACCAGCCGGAGGCCAGTCCCGCGTTCGCCGTCATACCTGTCAAAGACTCTGGCGGCTACGCCGGTTCTCTGTTCCGTCCCTCCTGGGGCCCAGCCCAGTTCAGCCGGCAGTGCCCCCGAACGGCGCGGGGAGCGGCGGCGAACGGCGTACGCGCCCTGCCGTGACCTGGAACCCGGCTGGCAGGTTTTCGTTCCATCGGTCTGCGCCACCCGGCCGCCGCAACAGTCATCATCGGCGCCCGCGCAGCCGCATGGCCTCCCGTGGGGAGCCGGGAGGCGGCGGGTCCTGCCGCCGACGGGACGGCAGGACCCTGCGACAGGGCGTCCACCTGGGGGTTTGGCGGGGCCCGGACCGACAGACTGCACCACAAACCGGCCACAGGCATAGATCCCGGCCGAAAAGAGTTGATCCAGTCGCTGTCAGACGTGCCGACGATGACGAGCGAACGGCCGCCCCCTGCACCACCGGAGACGGGCTCTCGCCGAAGATCAGCGAATCCTGCGCCGATGCGCCTCGCCGCGGATCCGGGCCGCGAGCCGGCCAGCCTTCACGGCACGCTCCCGCTCAGCACGCACCACGTGCGCGGGGAGCTGCCGAGGCTCACCACCCGGCTCCAGGAACAGATTCGCCTTGCTTGGCACCAGCCCTACGTCGTGCGCTCCGAACTCAAGCGCACGAGCGCCGAGTTGCCCCACGGCCACCGGGCGCGCCGCTGCCGTCACCACGTACGGCTACCTCGTGCTGGACGGAAAGCTGACTCTGACGGAGGTCGGCACGGCGCTGATGCGGATCGCCGACTGCAACAACTTCGATCCGGAGCATGAGCAGGAGCACGAGCCGTGCCCGGCCCACCCGTCCGGCGCATTCCTGCACGGGCTGCCCGCCCTGCCCGGCCCGTTCGCCGCCGGCAGGTTCCGGGTGACCGACATCGCCACCGCCTTCGTCGAGCCGGGCCGGGCTGGGCTGGGCTGGGCTGCTGCAACGGCCTGCAGACCTGGCGCCACCGGCGGAAGGTGCTAGACAGCACCGGACGCTCCTGCTTCAGCATCAAGGTGCCCAAAATTGACGCCTCGATCCGTGTCCCCCATACCGAGAACCCGGTGCGCGTTCGCGCGCCATCCTCCCGGACCGTTGTCCTGTAGCGCCGCTGCGAGGACAGCGCCCGCGTCTGCCCCGATCGGGAACCGCAGCAGTGCACCTCGCCAGCCGAGCTGTTGGGCCGGGCACCTGATCCCCTCGGGTCTGGAGCCGCCACTATCGCCCGGGCTCCCTGCTCGCGTTGGCCTTGGTCGCAGTACTCGGCGGCGCCACCCCACGTCCCTGGCCGCCGTCGCCGGCATCACAGCCACTACCGACCACAGCCTGCGCGAGCAGCTCGGGCTGACCTGCAACACGCCTCACGCCTCTTCGCCGTCGGCCTGGTCGACGAGGCCGGTGTCACGCTGGTCGGCCTGGCCGTCGGCAGCACGGCGGTGCGCGGATCCCGATCCAGCGAGGTCAGGCGGTGGCGTCTGTCTCCGCAGCGGTGTCCTTCTGGCCCTCCACCTGCTTCAGGCGTTGGCGCAGCGCCCCGGTGACCGCCTGGTAGGAGTCGCTGCCGAGCACGACCCTGAGAGGCGCGGGCTGCTGCGCCGCACTGTCGATGACGCGGGCGGCGATCCGTACCGGGTCACCGATGACCGGGACGGCAGCCTTCTTGAACTGGCGTACGAACGCGGCCGGCGTGTCGTCGTAGGCTGTCAGTGGTTCGCCGATACGCAGGCTGCCGCGCGAGAACGCGGTGCGGGCACCGCCCGGCTCGACGAGGGTGACACCGATCCCGAACGGGGCGACCTCTTGGGCGAGGGCCTCCATGAACCCTTCGATCCCCCACTTTCCCGCGTGGTAGAGCGAGGCCCCGGCGTGCGCCGCCAGCCCGGCCACCGAGGAGATCTGGATCAGCCGGCCGCCGCCCTGTGCGCGCAGGTGCGGCAGCGCGGCCCGGGCGGTCTGGATCGAGCCGAGCAGATTGGTGGTGATCTGGTGGACGACCTGATCGTCGGTGAGTTCCTCGGCGGCGCCGAAGAGACCGTAGCCGGCGTTGCCGACCACCACGTCAATACGGCCGAGATCGGTGAAAGCGGCGTCCACGACCTCGCGGACCTTCGGCAGGTCGGTGATGTCGAGGTGCCCGAGCCAGAAGCGGTCCCCGTACTCGGCCCGCAGATCGTCGGCCGAACCCTCCCGCCGGACCGTGCCGGCGACGCGGTCGCCGCGGGCGAGCAACTGCTGGGCCAGCTCTCGTCCGAAACCGCTGTTGACTCCGGTGATGAACCATGTCTGTGTCGTCATGCCGCCGATCTTCACGGGTACCGCCCGCCCCTTCCAGGTGGTGGTGTTCCTGGTAGTGAGAGGGACACCCGGCGAGGCGCGGGAGAGCCTACGCTTGCCTGGTGGACAACGCTCTCGGGGATTTCCTGCGCGCGCGGCGCGAACTGGTCACTCCCGCCGAGGCCGGCCTGGCACCCGGACACGGGACGCGCCGAGTACCCGGGCTGCGCCGCGAGGAGGTGGCCACACTCGCCGGCATCAGCGTCGAGTACTACCTGCGCCTGGAACAGGGCCGCGACCGCAACCCCTCGGCCCAGGTGATCGACGCGCTGGCCGCCGTGCTCCAGCTCGACGCGGAGAGCACGGCGTACTTGATGTCGCTCGCGGCTGCGAAACCGCGCCGCGGCCGCGGCCGGCCCGTCGAGCACGTGCCGCCCGGCCTCGACGCGCTGCTGCGAACGCTCAACGTGCCCGCCCTCGTTTTCAACAAATACAGCGACGTCCTGGCCGCGAACCGGCTGGCCCGGACTCTGTCACCGGACCTGGCGCCGGGGGTGAACCGGCTGCGCGTCCTGTTCACCGACCGGGCGGCACGCGAGTACCACGCCGACTGGGAGCGGTACACGGCCGTCGCCGTGGCTCATCTGCGGGCCCAGGCCGGCGCTGACACAGGTGACGAGCGGCTGCACGCGCTGATCGGGGAGCTATCGGTCAAGAGCGACCGCTTCCGCTATCTGTGGGGACGCCATGACGTGCGCTCGGCAAAGGGCGTCACATTCCGAGTGAGGCACCCGCGGGTCGGCCCCCTGGAACTCCTGGTCGAAAAGTTCCAGGTAGTCGGCGCTACCGAGCTGGAGACAATGCTCCTGCACGCCGAGCCCGGCACATCCTCGGCTGACGCCCTGGCCCTGCTCGCATCACTCGACGCCACCGCCTGACCAGGAACCAACGCCCGCA
The DNA here is from genome assembly GCF_055584525.1 of Streptomyces sp. NPDC102514. Classification (NCBI taxonomy): domain Bacteria; kingdom Bacillati; phylum Actinomycetota; class Actinomycetes; order Kitasatosporales; family Streptomycetaceae; genus Streptomyces; species Streptomyces sp. NPDC102514. The sequence continues at coordinate 336,917 of NZ_JBVJLW010000011.1, read as the reverse complement.
GGACATCCGATTCGCCACCCGCCCGCCCGGTCCCGGTCCGAGGAAGGGGCCTCCACCGGCGAAGATCCGGTAACCGGCCAGTACGCTCCCGGCCGGACCTACCTGTCCGTGACACGCGCTCGCTGATATGGGTTCGATCAGCAGGCGGTGAACAGGGGCCATGAGGTGAGCGGGCCGCAGGGTGCCTACATGTTCTTGGTCAGGGATGGAGACGGCCTCGGCTGAGGCGTCGTCTCCTTCATGGACGCAACGTGTCCGTGCTGGACATGACCCTGCCGCTCCGGGATCGGTGGAGGCTCTATGCATTGACCCCAGCTGCCTGTCAGGGCTGGTGCTGAGCGTAGTAGTTGCTCTCGTGTTCGTGAGGCGGGATGTCTCTGATCCCTGTGTGAAGACGCTGGTTGTTGAACCAGTCGACCCATTCCGCGGTGGCGAGCTCGACGTCGGCCAGGCGGTCCATGAGGGATGATCCCCTCATGGACAGAGTTGTTGATCTCGACGAGGTGTCTGTCGTTCTGGCTCAGCGGACGACGGGCTGGACGTCGGCTGGCCTTGAAGTGGACCGGGCGACGTGGAGGGATGCGGAAGCGTCCTGGCCCCAGCTACTGGAGACCGACAGGGCTCGGGTTCATGATCCGGACTCGGTTGGCGTGGTCATATCCGGTCCGACGGAGGCCGAGTTGTCGGTGGTGCTGTTCCGTGGTGGCTGGGCCGATGTGGACTTCGTCGCTGACCTTGACGACGCTGGTTGCCTGCCAGCCTCGGGGATCAGCTCGGCGTCAGACTTCGGGACCCGGATGGATCAGTGGGTCACTCGTGTCTTTGGGAGCCTCGACAGCAGTCGATGAGGGCCGGCGCCACCCTTGGCTCACCTGGCCGCTTACTGTTCAGCGCGAGCGCCAGTGGTGGCGAGTCGGTAGGAGTCGGTGCCGGTCTCGAAGATATTGCCGCCGAAGGTGAGGCGGTCGACGATGGCCGCGCAGAGGCGGGGATCGGCGAAGGTCTTGGTCCAGCCCCAGTTGAACGGGGCCAGGTCTTCGGCGACGAGGTCCTCGCCACCGCGATCCTCCACCGCCTCCTCCACCACTGCGAAATAACCTCCATCAACGGCCCCAGCTACCCGCTCAAGAACCGCCTCCAGGCCATCGAGAGAGAACGACGTGGCCTGACCAGCTGCGATCAGGACGCCGGACCCTCGCCCGGCGGGATGAAGGCGTCGGCACCATCAGCATCCTCGACATGCCCCTGAGCATCGACCGTGATGGCCGCCGCCCGCCCCTGCGACGTGATGAGCCAGGCCAGGACCTGTTCCGTCAGCAGCGTTCCCCCCTGGGCCCTCGTCCTTCCAGTGCACCCGCCACCCTCCACCAGGCACCGCAGCAACCACTTGGTCGGCCCGCTCCAGGTGGGAGAAGTCCTCGTAATCCGTCACCGCACGCAGAGCACCACGCTTGGGATCGACGACCAGGGCCGCCCCAGTCATCTGGTCCCAGCCCTCCACACGCACCATGCGGCCGATCTCGGTGTCGCCCCCGGCCTGCGAGACCACCGCTCAGTTGCCGCCCTCGATGCGGACACTCGGGTAAGGACCCTTCACCCGGCGCGCGCCTGTGAGGGAAAGTCATTCTCCGACCGCTACGTATCGGCCCGAGCCCTCTTCGATCTCCTCCTGCTCATCCAGGTTGACCACCACCCCGGCCGGTTCCAGTGCTTCGCGTATGCGCTGCATCATGAGCTCGGAGAGATAGTGGCGGTGCAGATCCAGTTCCTCAAGATGCGTGAGGGGCTGGCCACTGAGGAGCGCAGTAGCACCGGTGTCGCTCAGGGTGCCAAGGCCCAGGTGTAGCGCGGTGAGGCGAGCGACGACGGGAGAGCCGGCCACCGCGGCGGCGATCTCGTCCTGCAGGTAACTGTTCTGCAGTCCGAGCCGCCGCAGGGAAGGCAGCCGGTCACCGTCAAGGATGGGGGCCAGGTCGGCGAGGGTCGTGGTGCAGCCGTAGAACTCCTCACCCAGCCACAGGTCCAGGTGCTCCAGAGCGGGCAGGTCGCTGGCGGCCACGGCGCGCGCCACTTCGCCGGGCAGACCGCCGTTCTCCAGCCGCAGGACACGCAGGTGCTCGTGCCGCAACGGTGTCAGCCGCAGGCCCGAGCCTTCTTCATCAGCCGCCATGCCTATGGTTGAGCCGCGCACCCCAAGTTCTCTGAGACGGGGGAAAGCCTTGAGAATCGGCGTCACATCACCCTGCACTATCCAGGACATCTCAGACTCCTCGGGAGTGAGATCGGCAAGGTACAACGCCTTGAGGTTGGTGAGCCGATCCGCAGCGGAAATCAGCTCGCTCACCGCCCAATCAGGGGGGCCTTCCGAGGAGTAGGCACCGTCACCAAGGACCAAAGCCTGTACCCGCGCAAGGTCTACCGTCTTGAGGAAGCGGTCCCATTGCCTCTCGTAAGCCCAATCGGGTATGGCTTCGCTCCACACTTCACTGGCCTCATAGTCGGCGCTACAGATGCGCCATGCGACGTCCCCCGCCGCAGGCATCGGCCCATTCCCCTCCCTCGGAGCCGCGAACTGGTAGACGGGAAGACCGTGCAGCGTCGCTAAGTGATCCATGTACATAATTCATCCATTCACAGGCGAACTCCACGCCGATTGATCATCAAGGTCAGCCAGTCTGCTGATGGCCCCGTGCGGCGAGTGATGGCGAGAATACTCGGAAATAGCGCAGGCTAAGCTTGGCGTTTATCCAGTTTTGCCTCTTGTGAGGTCTGGTGAGTTCTTTTTCCCACAGTTCTTGGCATGCGTGGTGCTTGTTCTTCATGCCGATGGGTCGGCCTGGGCCGGATTTGGTGAGTTTCCTTGCACTGGCTGGTTGAGGGTCTTGCCGTGGAGGCGGCGAAATCCTCGGCGGACTCGAACAGGAGTGAGACGTCCCTGACGAACAGGTCGCTCCCAGGGTCTGCGGAGGTCCTCGACCAAGGGCCGGGCCAGACGCAGTTGCGTATGGGCGGCGATGACGAGCCAGGTCCAGCGGTCCGCAGCAGCCGGCTCGCGAAGCTTGGGCGTGGTCCAGCCCAGTGTCTGCTTGAGCATGCGGAAGGTGTATTCCAGGTCGACCTGCGCAGGAACGCCTGCCAGAGGCTGTCCACATCTGCGGCGCTGACTCCGGCGGCGGAGCACCACAGCCAGATCGCCTTGGGGTTGTGGTCGCCACGGGCGGTGTTCCACGGGTCGCGGGTGGGGCCCCACACAGCTGACTCGGCAGTGCGTTGCGCCGACCACTACCACCTGGAGAAGGTCACCCACGCCGTTGAGCTGCCCGGCGGAGCCACTTCTCCAGGTCGGGGCACTCGATGACGGTCAAGGCCGGTCAACTCGGAACCCGGACCGGACCCGTTCCCCACTGGCTTTCGATCATTACGAAGACGACTGCCAGTACGCCAAGGATCCTGCCACCTCGACAAAGGCCAGGTGACCTGCCGGAACTCCTGGCACCGCCACCAACACCACGCCCGCCTCTGCCACCACCATGGGCACGCATACGCCGACACCCCACCATGATCAGGAAGGTCCGCAGCAACTGTCCACAGCCGCCGAGACCGACCCTCTGGTGCGCTGCCCCATACCGAGAGTTGTGCCCAAAGCCTCCCGACGAACGTCTGCTTGGGTCAGGTGGTGCTCAGTAGGCACCGACATAGACGGGGGCCGACTCTCTGCTTTCGTCGTCGACGCTCACCACGTAGAAGAGTCCGCCGGCCTCCGGGACCCGCACCTCCCCGTTGCGGGGGTAGGAGGTGGCAAGGAAGGACCATGCGTACGGGTCGGGGTACCGGGCGTAGACACGGTAGCTCTGGCCCATGTCACCGGAGTGCCCGTCCCACGAGATGAGGACCCCGTTCCCATCGTGCCGAGCCATCAACCCGCTGGGCTTCGGCGCGGTGCCCGGCGCGGGCCGCGTGGCGTGCACCGGTCCGGAGACGCCGGAACGCTGCCCCGATGTGTCGACCGCCTCAACGGTGTAGGTGACGGCCACGTCCTGCGGGGCCCGCGGGTCGGTGTAGGCGGTGCCGCGCACTTCGTCCGGCCCGTCCAGGTCCTGCCCGCCCGCGGGCGCCGCCCACACCTCGTAGTGGTCCACATGGTCCGACGAGGCGTGCCAGCGCACGGTGTTGCCTGCCGTTGTTCCTCGCGCGGTGAGGTCCGCCGGAACGCTGGGCGGCGACGTGTCCGCCGTCTCGACATACCAGTCGTAGCTGCGCTCCGACTCGTTGCCCGCCTGGTCAACGGCGCGTACGGCGTAGGCATAGACATCGCCGGTGGATGGGAGGGGATCGGTCGTGAAGGTCGCCGCCAGGGGTGTGGCGCCGCTGACGAGCGTCCATTCCTCGGTCTCGGCGAGACGCCGGTAGAGCCGGTACCCGGCGAGGTCCGGTTCGGTGTTCGCGTCCCAGCCGCCCGTCGTGGTCTGAGCAGCGGGGTCGTACGACGCCTGAAGGCCGGTCGGCGCGGCGGGCGCGGGATCGTCGGCTTGTGCCGCCCGCCGGCCATCACCGCTCTGAAGGTGTGGCAGCGCAGACGCGGCGGTTGCGGCGGGGCCAAGGAGGAGGGCGGTGCCGAGGGCGACCATGACGACGGCGCCGACGGATCTTCGTAAGGTCATGCCGCGTACGACAACTGAGAACCCGGCACGGTTGTACTGCCCGTCCGCCAGGGCCGGCACGGCCCTACCCGACCTCCTCGCCCACCACGGACACGGCATGCGCCGACGGGGTCCGGCTCTTCTCAGGGAACAAGAACTCCTGTCCTCCGTGGGGACTCAACGGCCAGGTCGTTGATCAGCAGCCGAATTGACCGGAGGATCATGTGGGCGTCCAACGGTCCGTGGGGCCGACTGCGTCGCTGCCTGCCCTGGGACTGTGTCCCTGGCAGCTCGCCGCCGACGAGCGCGAGCACACCGCCCTGGCCGAACTCGCCGATGGTTGCGGGCAGGAGACGGTCGACTACGAGGTCGCGCCGTAACCACTCCCCCGCCCCGGCCCCACCGGAGCTCAAGCGCCCACGGACTGCAGGCGCCCAGCGGGCGGGCCCGGTCCGGGCAGCCGAACCCGGTCAGGTGACAACGCCCGGACGGGAGAACCACTGCGGGCGCCAGCACGTCGTGCCAGGCATGAACCCGATCAGCGACGTCCATCTTGCCCGGCCGGGTCTGGCCGTGGTGGACATCGCGGCCTCCGACGAGGCCACCGCTTTCGCCGTCCAGCGCCTGCTCACCGTGCACTGTGCCATCGCGCCTGCAGAACGTACGCGCCGGGATCTCGGTGAGCTCGGCGTACGGCTGCGCTGCTTCCCCCCCCTCAGCCGCCCAGCACCAGTGGGTCGTTGTCGACGTAGACGATCCGGGACTCCGGGGCTACCCGCTGGGCGATCTGGTGGGTGTTGCCGACGTTGGGCAGCGCGGTGCCGATGTCCAGGAACTGCCGTACGCCCTCCTCACCGGCGAGATGGCGGACGGCACGGGCGAGGAAGTACCGGGCTGCGCGGGCGCCGGTCTCGATCCCGGCGAAGATCTCACGGAGGCGTCCCCGGCCACCTGGTCGACCTCACAGTTGTCCTTACCGCCCAGCCAGTAGTTCCAGATCCGGGCCGGCTGCGGGACGGAGGTGTCGATCATGGACAGTACCTCCGCTGCCGCGTTCTCCGCCTGATCAGCCATGGACGCTCCCCGCGTGCGCGATGGGGGAACCGCCGAACGGTCGAAGACCGTTCGGGATCGGGACCTTCCCCCCCGTAAGTCACCCCATGTGAATCATTGTCCCCAACCGGCCTTCCTCTCAAGGTGGTTGGAGAACACCTGTGCCCGGCACGGCGGTACGGCCGTCCCGGGCGCAGGCGCGTACCCAGGTCACTCGGTGATCAGGTAGGCCCTTTCGATCGTCTGGGTCACGGTGTTGCCCGCCCGGTCGGTCAGCTTCGCGCGCAGCGACACGGAACCCGCCCTCGCCGGGTGCTTCAGCGACAGGTGCGTACCGCCGACGGACTTGGCGGGCTGCCAGGTCCTGCCCTCGTCGTACGACACCTGGAAGGCGAGCGCGGCCGGGCGCTGTCCGGCCGCCGCCCCCTCGACAGTGAAGGGCACCTCGAAGTGCCGGCCCGCCTTCGCGGTGCTCGCCAGGGTCAGCTTCGGGCTGAAGCGGACCGTGGACAGCGGCACCGGGGCGAAGTCGCCCTCGGGGGTCCTGGCCGAGCGGAAGGTCCACTTGGCGTGGACGCGGGTGCTGACCGGATAGACCGCCGGATCACGGGAGTTGTCCACGGTCAGCCGGTACGCGGTGTCCCCGGCGGGCAGGGTGTACTCCGTCGGGTCGGTGGTCGGCTGGATGCCGTAGTCGTCGGCGATCTCCTTGCCGTCCGCCTCCAGCCGGGACGTCACCGAGACCGGCTGGCTCAGACCCCAGTGCCCGGAGCCGTCGCCGAACAGCGGCAGGAAGACCCTGAGCGTGTTCCCGTCGCGGCCGACACTCGGGTAGCCACGGCCCGGCCCGAGGTCGTCGGGGCCGTTCAGGACCGGCCCGAAGACGCCGATGCCGAATCGCTCGACATAGGTGCGGCCTGCCTTCCAGTGCCTCGGCATGCGCATCAGGAAGCCCTCGAAGACCGCGTCCTGGCCGTCGCCGAAGCGCTGCCAGGTACGCACCGACCACTTCACGCCGTTGTCGAGGACGTACTCGGTGCTCCGGTACGGCAGGTCGCCGCGCATGTCGCTCCCGCCGGGCACCAGACGGCCGTCGGGCAGGTGCGGGGTCACCTCGGCCTGGACGCGCCGACCGTCGACCGACTCGCCCACCTCCAGGTTCACCTTGGCCAGCTGTCCCCGCCCGATCTTCGCGGTGAAGCCGTCCAGGCTGCCCTCCCGGTACCAGCTCAGGTGGTAGTTGACCGGTCTGCCGTCCTTGCCCTTACCGGTCCAGCGGCCGGAGAACAGGGAGGTCAGCCCCGTCACCGAGCCGTCCGGGCCGAGCCGCCCGAACCGGGAGCCCACGAAGGTGGGCATCAGGAACTCGAGATGGGCGTCGTCGAGCCCCTCGCCCCGCCCGTACTCGACGGTGACCGCGGCGTCGTCGTTCACGGCCCCCGCGTCGGGCACGGTGATGTCCACCGGCTTCGCCTGCCGGGCGTCGACCTCCACGGTCGTGTCCCGGTCCAGGCGAAGCCTCGGCTGGACCAGGACGGCGTGCTCGCCGGAGCCGGTCGACGGGTGGATCACCCCGGTGAGGAGGTAATCGGCCTTGGGCAGCCGGACCGTCAGCTCGCCGTCCCGCTCGTCGGCGTACTCGGCGTAGAAGCTGCCGTTCAGGTCCGCGACGGAGGTTACGGCGTCGCCGGTCGCCCTGCCGTCCTCGTCGGTGTGCCTGAGCGTCAGGTCGTACGACTCGACCTCGCGGTCCACCCCGACCGCGGAGCGCACCTGGATCCTCCCGTCGGCGGAGGAGGCCGTGACCGAGCCGCCGAAGCTGCCGTCCACGGTTCCGGCGCGGGTGTCCGCGGTGACCTCCGCGCTCGCCTCGCCGCCCGCGGGGACCGTGATCTGCTGCGGGGAGACGGTGAACATGCCCTCGGCGGCGAGCTTGCGGTCCACTCCGTACGCGTCCACGGACAGGTCGAGCGTGACCGGATCGGTGCCGAGGTTGCGGTAGGTGAGCTTCTTGGTCCGGGCCGTGTCGTCGTCGTGCGGCCACTGCTGGACGCCGAAGTCGAGGCGGGCCTGCTCGGTGACCACGTTCTCGTCCAGCGCCCGGACCAGATCGACCCGTCCGGTGCCCTGCTGGAAGGAGCTGTACGTGCCCGGCTTCGCGGAACCGGTCAGCACCGCCTTGATCCGCTCACCGCGCCAGCCGGGGTGCTGCTGGGCGAGGATCGCCGCGGCGCCCGCCACATGCGGGGTGGCCATCGAGGTGCCCTCGATCGTCAGGTAGCCGGGGACGTCCGAGGGATACAGGTCCGCCAGGACACTGTCGGCTGCGGCCGCGGCGGTGATGTCGACTCCCGGCGCGGTCAGGTCGGGTTTGACCCCGCCGTCGCCGACGCGCGGACCGCGGCTGGAGAAGGCGGCCAGCGCGTCGGACTTGTCGACCGCGCCGACCGTCAGGGCGGACGCCGCGCTGCCCGGTGAGCCGACGGTCCGTTCGCCGTCGCCCTCGTTGCCGGCCGCGATGACGAAGAGGGTGCCGGACTCGGCGGAGAGCCGGTCGACCGCCTCCTCCATCGGGTCGATGCCGGGGAGATCCGGGCCGCCCAGGCTCAGGTTGACGACGTCCGCGCCCTGGGCCACCGCCCACTCCATGCCCACGATGATCTCGGAGTCGTAGCCCTCGCCCCAGTCGTTCAGGACCTTGCCGTTGAGCAGCCCGGCGCCGGGTGCGACGCCCTTGTACTTTCCGCCGGACTTCGCTCCGCTGCCCGCCACGGTGGATGCCACGTGTGTGCCGTGTCCGTACCTGTCGGTCGTGCTGCCGGTGCCGCTGAAGTCCTGCTCCGCGACCACCTTGCCCGCGAGGTCGGGGTGGGCGGTGTCGATGCCGGTGTCCAGGACGGCGACCTTGGTGCCGGTGCCGTCGAAGCCCGCGGCCCAGGCGGTCGGCGCGCCGATCTGCGGGACGCTCCGGTCGAGCGAGGCCCGGCGCTTCCCGTCGAGCCACAGCTTCTCCACGCCGGCCGTGGAGGCGAACCGCGCCGTCCCCGCGGCCGAGTTGTCGGTCACGGCCTTCCAGAACCCGGCACCGCGCTTCTTCGCGGAGCGCATCGCCCTGCCGTTGACCACCGGCAGCTGTCGGCCCAGCCGTGCCCCGGCCGCGGTGAACGGGCTCGTGGAAGGAGCGCTGTTGCCGTGGAAGGTGACGATCAGCGGGAGGTCGGAACGGCCCGCGTCGTCGTAGCCGTCTTTGACCAGCTGGGTGACGTCGAACAGCCGGGGATCCAACGTGCCCCGCGCGAGCAGAAGTTGGGCATCACCGGGAACGACTCGGGTGTGCCCGGCGACGACCCGGACCGAGAACGGCATACCCTCGCGGCCCTGGGCCCGCTGCACCCCGGAGACCTGTCCGGTGCCGTCCACCAGGACCCGGTCGCCGGTGACGAGCGTGACCGTCCTGACGGCGGAGGCCTTGCGGGTGCTCTTGCCCGAGGCGACGCCGACGACTCCCGCACCCACCGTTCCCGTGCCGACCGTTGCTGTGCCGACGGCTCCCGCCCCGGCCGGCAGCCCGGCGAGGACCAGGGCCGCGGAGGCCACCCCCGCAGCCAGGGCCGCGTGTCTGTGGCGCACGCGTAACTGCATCTGAACTCCAATTGGTCGGTGGATCAGGACTCACGGGGCGGTGGGGCCCGTGATCAGGCGGCCGTCACGGTCGTACGGCCAGACATTGGGGACACAGCCGTGCAGGCCCTTGATCTGCTGCATCATCGCCGGGGCCGGCCGGCCCTCGCCGGGGCAGGTGACATGGCCGTGGCCGAGGAAGTGGCCCACCTCGTGGTTGATGATCAGGGAGCGGTATCCGACGACGTCCTCGGTGTAGAACTCGGTCGCCAGGACCCAGCGTCTGAGGTTGACCATCACGTCGTCGTGCACACTGCAATTGACCTTGCCGCCGGTGTCGAGGCCTCCCCCGGCGCAGATCGCGTCGACAGTTCCCGGGGTGGCGAGGCGCACCCTGAAGTCGGTGGGCCCGCTCGACACCCGCTGGAACGCCGAGTGGCCGTCGGCCGTCCAGCCGCGCGGGTCGGCCAGGGTCCGCTCCACCTGTTCGGCCACGTCCGCGGGGGAGATCGTCAGGCCCTTCTCCACCTCGACCCGGTACCGCAGGGGCGTGCCTCTGCCGACCTTCTCGCTCTGGCCGGAGGCGGTGACGAAGGTCCCCGGGCCGCTCTCGGGCAGGGGGGTGGTGGAAGGGCCGACCGCCGCGCTGCTCCGGTCCGGTCCCGGCGGCTCACCGGCCCGCGGCGGAGCCGGAGTTCCGGAGGGCGTGGGGGAGCCGGTCACAGGAATCCCGGACGGCACGGTCGCCGTGGGCGATCGTCTTGCGTCGGACGGCAGCCACGCCATCACCGCGCCACCGACCGCCGCGAAGACCGCCAACGCGGCCAGACCGCCGGTCAGTCGGCCCTGCACGCGCCGCGCGGAGCGTTTCCGGCGACGACCGCCGCCGGGCTTTCGTTTGTGCGCTGTCACGGTCGTTCACGATGTGATCGCCATGTGATCGGACCTGGCCCGGAAGGTAACGAAACGATAACCCTCTTCGTGGTCATGCCGATGTGGATACTGTGCGCATGTCACGCGTACTGCTGATCGAAGACGATCCCGCCGTCAGGGAGGGCGTCACTCTGGCCCTGCGTCGGCAAGGACATGACGTCGCCGCCGCCGCGACCGGCGAGGAGGGCCTTGACCGGTTGCGGTCCTTCCGGCCGGACATCGTCGTCCTCGATCTGATGCTCCCCGGCATGACCGGTCTGGAGGTGTGCCGCACCGTACGGACCCTCGACCAGACCCTGCCGATCATCATGGCGACCGCCCGGGGGGACGAAGTGGACATCGTTGTCGGCCTGGAGGCCGGCGCCGACGACTACGTCGTCAAGCCCGTCCTGGCCCGCGTGCTCGACGCGCGCATACGTGCCGTCCTGCGCCGGGCGGCCGGGGCCGCGCCCGGTGCCGAGGGCCTGCCGAAGATCCACACCTACGGCGAACTGGCCGTCGACCGGGCCGGTCTGACGGTCGCGCTGCACGGCGAGCCGATCGCCCTCGCCCCCTCCGAGCTGCGGCTTCTGCTCACCCTGACCGCCTCACCGGGCCAGGTGTTCAGCCGTCAGCAGCTTCTGGAGGCGGTCTGGGAGCACGACTACCACGGCGACGCGCGTCTGGTGGACGCCTGCGTCAAGCGCCTGCGCACCAAGATGTCCGAACCGCCGCGCGCACCCCGGTACATCCACACCGTGCGCGGCTTCGGCTACCGATTCGCGGCGCCGTGAGGAGGCGCCGGCTGCGCGGGCTCCGGTTCCGCATGGTGGTGGCCTTCGGACTCGTCGCCGCGATCTCCGCGGTCACGACCGGTGCCCTGACCTTCCGGGAGGCCCGCACAGGTGTGCTCCAGCAGAGTCAGGACGCCACCATCAGACAACTGCGCACCCAGCTCAACCAGTACGCGGCCGAACTCTCCCTTCCTCCCGAGCGGTCAGCGCTGCGGAAGTTCGCGCAGGACTTGGCGGCCACCGAGTCCCGGGGCAACTGGCGGGTCTTGGTAACCTATGGAGACCTCAGCGGCTCCTCCGCCTCCGGCGACCCCTTCACCGAGGTGACGCCCGCTCTGCGCGAGGCCGTCGCGTCCAGCCGGGCCACCGTCTTTCAACGGGTCCGCCACGGCGGCCGCACCTCCCTCGTCGTCGGCATGTCGATCCTCTTCAGCACCCAGCGCATCCCGGACAGCGTCGAGACGGCCAGCGGGGCCCGGGTGTTCCTGGTGGTCCCGCAGACCACTGAACAGGCCTACGTCGACGCCCTGGTGACCGCGGCCGAACGGGCCATGGCGGCCGCCCTGGCCCTCGCCGTGGTGCTCGCCCTCCTCGCCGCGCGCGGAGTGCTGGTCCCGGTGCGGAAGCTGCGGCTCGCCACCCGCCGGGTCGCCGAGGGCCGTCTGGACACGCGGCTCGCGGTCAACGGCTCCGACGAACTCGCCGAGCTGTCCCACACGTTCAACGAGACGGCTGCCGCGCTGGAGACCTCGGTCGCCGAACTGCGTGAGATGGAGGCGCGGGCCCGCCGCTTCGCCGCCGACGTCTCGCACGAACTGCGCACCCCGCTCGCCGCGATGTCGGCGGTCACCGACGTCCTCGACGAGGACGCCGCCCGACTGGACCCGGACACCGCCACCGCGGTCCGGCTGATCAGCACGGAGACCGTCAAACTCGCCCGGCTCGTCAACGACTTGATGGAGATATCCCGATTCGACGCGGGTGCCGCGGTGCTCCACCTGGACGAGATCGACCTCGCCGAGTCGATCCGGCGCACCCTCGCCTCCCGCGGCTGGACGGACACGGTGGAGACCGAACTGCCGCCGCCGCACGCGGTACGCGCACGAGTCGACCCGCGCCGCGTCGACGTGATCGTCGCCAACCTGGTCGGCAACGCCCTCAAGCACGGCGCCCGTCCGGTCATGGTGCGCCTGAACGGTGACGACACGGTGGCCGTGATCGAGGTCCGGGACAGCGGCCCCGGCATCCCGTCCCAGGCCCTGCCACACGTCTTCGAACGGTTCTACAAGTCCGACAGCGCCCGGATCCGCTCCGAGGGCAGTGGCCTCGGCCTGTCCATCACCGCCGAGAACGTCCGCCTCCACGGCGGTACCGTGCGCGCCGCCAGCCACCCGGCGGGCGGTGCCGCCTTCACCGTCGAACTCCCGCTGCGGCGGGCGGAGCCGACCGAGGAGTACCGGCCATGAAAGCCCTGCACCGCGCCCCGCTGCTGGCGCTGCTCGCCGTCACCTCCTGCGGGATCCCCGCAACCGGAGTGGTCGAGGCGGGCGGTCCCGCGAGCGGGTCCCTGCCGCTCACGCCGGTCTACTTCGTCGAGAACGGCCGACTCGCCGCCCTGCCGCGCAACACCGGCCGGCCCGGCGACCCCACGGACGCGCTGCGGCTGCTGATGGCCGGTCCGATGGCCGGCGAGGGGGGCACCGACAGTCTCACCACCGAGTTGCCCCTCCTGCCAACCGCCATGGCACCGCCGTCGGCCGCCGTCGACGTACCGGGGGGCTCGCCGTCGGACCCGTCCGGCGCAGCCGGGAGCGCGTCGGACACCCCGACCGTGACGGTCGCGGGGAACGTGATGACGATCCGACTGCCCGCGGGCATGGCCGGGTTGAGCGATCTCGGGGTTCGGCAACTGGTATGCACGGCGACCGCCGCGTACCGCCTCACCCGTCCCAGCACCGCGGCGCTGACCGCGGCGGTGACCGGCGGCGGACACCTGGTCAGGACGTCGGACGCGCGCTGCCCCAGCCGATGAGCGGCCTCCCCGCCAGAGCGGCCGCGGTGTCCGCCTGCTGGAACTGGCTCAGGAGCTGGTTCTGGCCGGCGAGGAGCTCGGTGAGGAACGGCGGGCGGCGCGCAGGAGTTCGGCGACGTCACCGCTGCGCGACCCGGAGGGGCCGGAAGTGGACGAGGACGACGACGCAGCATAATTCCGGAGGAGGTGGGGTCTAGTTGGTACCAGCGGTCAGTTCACTGAACAGCTTGTTCGCCGACTCCGAGGCGAACTGCCGCTGGAGTTCGGCGCGGGCGATCTGCTTCTTGAACTCGCCCTCGTAGCCGTGGAATCCGGCGTTGTGCATGGTGTCGGTGATCCACGTGGCGAACGCCTGGTAGTTCCAGATGTGCGGCAGGCAGGTCTGCGAGTAGCTGTCGAGGAGGCTGGAGTCGCCCTCCTTGGCGTGGCGGATCACCGCGCGGGCGAAGACCTGGGTGTCGTGCAGAGCGAGGTGGATGCCCTTGGCGCTCATCGGCGGCACGATGTGCGCGGCATCGCCCAGGAGGTAGAGCTTGCCGTAGCTCATCGGGTCGAACACGACGCTGCGCAGCGGAACGATCTGCTTGGAAACGATGTGCCCTCGCGAGGGCGGCGTGCCGAAGCGGGCCTCCAGCTCGCTCCAGATGCGCTCGTCCGGCCACTGCTCGAGGGTGTCGTCGACCGCGCACTGGAGGTAGATGCGGCTGGCCTCGGAGCCGCGGGGGATCATCCCGGCCAGGCCCAGTTCGTGGATCGCCATGCCTGAGGGCTTGGTCTCGGTGGCAGCCAGGACGCTGAGCCAGGAGTAGCCGTACGCGTGGGAGTACTCGGTCAGCGCGGAGGCGGGGATGGAGCGGCGGGAGACACCGTGGAAGCCGTCACAGCCGGCGACGAAGTCGCAGCCGATGGCTCGCGCCGCACCATCGGCGTCCCGGTAGCGCACCACGGGGTGGCCCTGGGTGAGGTTCTCCAGGGCGACGTCCGCGGCTTCGTAGCGCAGGTCACCGCCTTCGCGGAGGAAGACCTCGGTGAGGTTGCGCACCAGGACCTGCTGCGGGCAGTACAGGCTCTCGTTGTTGTCATCGTCCACGTCGATCGGCATCGCGTGGCCGTCGATGTAGAAGCCGCCCTCGCTGTGCGGGATGGGGTCGCCCGCCAGGACCTCCTCCAGGCCCCATTCGCGGAACAGGCGCACCCCGAAGGTGTCGATCGTTCCGGCGCGCTGGCGCTTCTCGACGTAGGCGCGCGGGTGCTTCTCCAGCACGGTGCAGTCGACGCCGTTGCGCAGCAGGAAGTTGCCGAGGGTCAGACCGGCGACGCCGGCCCCGATGATGACGACGGCTGTGTCGTCGCGTGTCTCAGTCATGCGTGGGAGCCCTTCATGGTCCGTGCAGTGGTCGGTACGCGCCGAGCGCGTACGTCGCGGCGCCGGCCGTGAAGTGGGAGGCCGGCGCTCGCTCGCTGTCCACTGTGGAAGATCCGGCGGGCTGTGAACCACTGGTAAGTCGACACCTGATACCGGAAACCCGCCAAGAAGGCTCGGACCTTGCGCACCGCGCACCTGACCAGGGCAAACAACCCCGAGGACGGCTAGCGCGCGTGGAAGCGCAGGCCGGCCTGGTAGCGGCCGGGGGTCTGGCCGACGACCTCGGTGAAGGCGTCGATGAAGGTGGACGGGTTGGACCAGCCGCACGCGACCGCGGTCTCCGTCACCGTCATCCCGTCGGTCAGGTGCGCCAGGGCGTGGTGGATGCGCAGGGTGGTCCGCCAACGGTGGAAGCTCATGCTCAGCTCGGCGTGGAAGAGGCGGCTGAGCGTGCGCTCGCTTGCTCCCACCGCCCTGCCCAGCTCGGCCAGGGTGGAAGGCCGGGCGGGGTCCGCGCGCAGCAGGTCGGTGGCGGCGCGCAGCCGGTCGTCGCTCGCTTCGGGAAGGTGGAGGGAGGTCTCTGCGGCGTCGGCCAACTCGTCCACGATCACGGCGAGCAGGCGCCGGTGGGCGCCGGACCGCCGTTCCGGCTCGTCGGTGAGCGCCAGGAGAGCCTCGCGCAGCAGCGGGCTCACCGCGAAGACGCTGGGGTGATTGATGAGCTCGGCGCACAGGTCGAGCGGTACGGACACCAGCCGCACGTCGGTCTGGCCGTAGAAGCGGTGCGAGTGGGCGAAGCGCGGGGGCGTCCAGGTGATCCGGTCTGCCGGGGCGACCCAGGTGCCGCGCTCCGTCGCCGTGGCCAGGGCGCCGGCGGCGGCGTAGACCAGCTGGCCCTGGACGTGGCTGTGGGGGTCGAGCTGGAAGCCGTGCGGCAGCCAGGCACCGCCTTGCAGGATCTGATCCTCTGCCTCGGCGGGCGTCGGTGAAGGATGGCGGGTTGTCGGCATCAAGCGTCAGTTTACCGGTGGTCTCGCGGGGTGCGCCGCGCCGACAGTGGTCGCATGACCACGATGACGCTCAAGTCCCGTCCCCGGGGGAGGTAGCGGTGGCCTCCCGCCGCACAAGCGGCGGATGCTGTCGTTGACCGTGCGGGGAAGCGAGCAGCCCAGTCCGCACTTCATGACCGTCACACTGGGCGGCGAGGACGTCCGGCACCTTCAGCGATCAGGCTTCGACCAGGCCGGACGTCTGTTCTCGCCGGCCCCGACGACGACGCCACCGAGGTGTTCCTGCCCAGCAGCGAGCGGTGGATTCTCCAACTCACGCTCCAGGTCGGCAAACAGCGTCCGCAGATGAGGACCTGCTCGATCCGGCGGTTCCGGCCCGAGGCGTCGGCCTTCGACATCGAGATCTCACGCCACGCGGACGACAGCCCCGGCGCAGCCGGCCCGGGCACCCGGTGGGCGCGCGCCGCCGAGCCCGGCACCAGGGTCGCGTTCATCGACGCAAGACACAGGACAACAGCGTGGGGAGCAAGGCGAGGGGGCGTCCACCCCAGCCGAGGCCCTTCCGTCTACGGACGCTGGCGCGTTCCTCATGTCGCGCGGCGAGGACGTCGGGATGCCGGGCGTTGGAGTCCCTCCGGCCCGCGGAACACAGCTCGTCCCTGTCCCCCATGTTGTTCCACCGGAGACGCCAAGCGGCTTCCTCACCGGCGGTCGAATATCCTTCCCCACCGGTTATGGGCCTGGCGGTGACCTGAAGCTCTGATCTGGTCCAGAGATAACCGAGCTGATCCACCGCCAGATGGCCGCAAGAATCGTGTCGTCGCCGTGTCTTTTTGCTTCGGCCGCGATCACCGCGGCATCATCACCGCGCTCGAACCGCTCGGCCGCCTCCCGCCTCAGCAGTTCCCGCTTCTCCTGCTCGGCGGGCGTGTACCCGCCCCTCTGCGCGTACCTCATGATCCCGTCGTACCGCAGGGATCATGAACCGTCACGATCCCGCAGGCTCTACGATTCAACCTGAATAGCGACGGGCTCACTACAAGAGCAGGCAGAAATATTCCAGATGTGTGCATCCGGCTTTTCGGCTGCGATTCCTCTCTAGCTTGATCGGATGTTCAAAGCGTTCCTCATCAACGTACTCCCAGTCGTCATCGCCGTGGTCGCCATCGCTGTTCCCACCTGGATTGGTGTCCGGCAGACGCGGATCAGCCAGCACGTGAACAATATTCAGGCGATGATCACTCTGCTCGACGAGTTCCGGTCAGCCGCGTTTCACAACCAGCACGACTATGTGTGCAACCGTCTCCAGCAGGAACACGACCCGAGCGAGGGAGTGCGCGGGCTTCCCAGCGAGGCGAAGGCGGCCTTCTGCAATGTCGTGTACTACTACCAGTCCTTCGCCACCCTGACCGTCTTCCAGCTCGTGGACGAGAAGTTGTTTCTTCCGCTTCTACGGCACCGGATCATCAACGTCTGGAGGGCCACCCAGCCATTCGTGGAACGAGAGCGCGAGTTGCGAGGAAGCGACAGCTCATACCTCTCAGCGTTCCAGGAACTCGCCCGCCGGACGGCCGAACTGCCCAGCACTTATATCCACGACCGCATTCTCGACACCCGGCGCAACCGGCGAAGGCGTTTCTCCTTATGGACAAGCCGCCGACGTTCCGCACCGGACGGCATGTGATCCGGGGCCAGTACAGCTACGGCAATACCGCGATGAGTACTCAGCCTGACTCTACGAGTTCAACCTGAGTAACGACGCCGAAACCGCCACGGACATCAAGCTCCAGAAACGGATCATGGCCGATCGCGCCGGCGTCCCGCTTCTACGACAACGCGTCGCCCTGATCGCACACTTGCGACGCCACGGCTCCTCCCGGACCACGTCCCCGTATTAATCTCCGGCTACAAAAATCTTGCCAGGGGCCTCGAAGCACAGCACGCGGCGTGGCAGCGCGCAGCAAGCCTCGTCGAATACGTCGGCGCACTCCGACTTCACGCAGAAAATCTGCCGCCCGGGCCGGCAAGGGAGGAAGCCGACGCATGGATCGCGTGGACCGAGAGCCACGTCTAACGCCTGACCCCGCTCAACGGTTCACCGTTGCTACCCGAAATCCCCGAGCCTCGCACCGAAGACCTCCAGCCGTTCATGCACGGCTGGAGCCCCTACGGACCCACATGCTCTCACTAGACCGGCGTGGACGGCGTTTCCAACCTGTGCCATGTGGGACCGAGCCGCAGCGTCCGCCCAAGCTGCGAGGAGCCACACAGCGCTCCGGAGACCCGGATACCCGTCCCCACCTGACGACCAACTCACCGAGTGTGAGCGAGAAGAACCACAAGCAGACCATCTCGACGATCACCGAACGTCAGGACCACCACATCGCCACCCGCAAGGTGATCACCCCCAGGCTTCGCAGGGGCAACCGTCCCCAGCGCCCTGGGACTCGTCCAAGTAGGCAATGCGCGCCGAGGCATCACGCGCCATCGCGGTACAACGCGCCCCATTCCCACCAAGATCCGGACCACACACGGGCCAACTCCCCACATCTGAGCCGTCGGACCTACATTCCTGCTGGTCAAAAGGGTGTGACGCTTGTACCACCAGCAAGCGATCGGAGCAGCAGTTAACGAGCTCGTGCACGGTAGGCCGTGGCACGTCGGGATGTGTGGCATGGTCGGTGTTCAGACTCAAAGGCCGCGGTCGAGGGCGGCGGTCTGTTGATGTGAGAGGGGTCCGGCGACGGCTTGGACGATGTCGCTCATGTGCTCGCGTCGGCCAAGGTGCCGGGTCGGGGCCCGCCAGTTCTTGAGGTGCGCGATGCCGTGCTCGACACGGATGCGCCGTGAGGAGTGCGCCCTGCGCTGCTGCTCGTGCCGCTCCTCGTGCCAGACAGGTGCGTTCTTCTTGAACTTGCGATGCCGCGGTGTCACCACCCGGCCGCCGGTCTGCGCTCCCATGCCCTGGTAGCCGGCATCCGCGAGGATCTCCATAAACGGGCCGCCGGCCAGGAGCTGGACCAAGCCCAGTTCCCGGGCCTGGGTGATGTCAGCACAACTGCCCAGCCGAACCGGACCGCAGAACAGCATGCGCCCCTCGCCTTCACGGCGTTCTGCTTGGTCTTTCCGGAGACGAACTCGTCGCGGTCCTTACGGCCTGCAGCCGGACGTCCGGTGCGATGGCGCATCCCCGCTGCGCGAGCAGGGGACGCACCTCGCCGATGGAGCGGGTGAGGATGGAGCGGTCCACGCCGAACCAGCAGGCCAGCACGTCATGCGTGGTTCAATGACGCAGACTCACCAGCATGGCCAGCAGCCGGTCGACGAAGACGAACTGGTGCTTCGCCCCAGCTCCTACCGCCCGTTGCCGTGGCCGTACCGTCAGGCGTGCCTGATGCCGCTCGTGCCACAACGGCCCGATCTCGGCGCTGAGTTCAGCGATCACAACCGGCGACAGCCCGGTGATCCGGTACTCCGCCACGATCAACTCGCGCGCCCCAGCCCCCATCATGCAGATCTCAACGAGCCACCCGGGCACCGAGCCACGGCCTACCCGTGCACGAGCTCGTAAGGGTTATCCCGTAAAGATCTGCGAGTCACCTCCGGCACAGCGAGCCACCGTTCCACCTGTCAAGCTACTGGGCGAGGCCGAGGTTGCGCATACCGGCAATGCCGAGCACGGCGCGGTGACACTTCACCACAACCGCGTCCTGCTCCCGTGAGTCCTACTGCTGAGCGCCGGCAGAAGTCGGCTACGCCGGGGGATCGGGACGCGAGTCATGCAGAAGTACGCGATCGTCCAGCACATCACGCGGTTCTTCCGGCCCTCGCGTGGTGCAAGACAGCAGCCGGGCACGTTCACCCGGCAACTGGTGGGGCTCTGGCTGTTCGCACTTGCCTTCGGGGCCGGGCTCACCGCGATCGGCTGGGACGACGAGTTCGGCCTGGCGCTGCTGCTCCTCTTCTATGGCGACATCATCGACGGGGTGCGGTACCGCTGGACGGCCGCACTGGCCGCGCTGACAGTCCTGTCGGCTGCGAGCCGACTCACAAGAGCCGTCCTGCCCGGCTCCCTCGACGGCGCCTGGGCGCAGACCATTGGCTCCGCTGTCGGTGTCACGCTCGGGCTGGCAGTGAGCGCCGCGATCACACGACTTCCGGAACGCAGACCACATCGGCCCGCCGGGGGACACGACGGCGGGGTCAGTGGTCAAGACTCACCGTAAACGGTACCTACCGGACCGCGCCGAGATCGCCCCCAGCACATCACGGCTCTCATCAGCAGGCCCATCTGATTACGCGTCAGCACAGTCAGCATTCGGTTTGCCAAACCCTGCTCCTGCTACTGATGGCTGAACACGCGAAGCGGTACGCGCCCTCGGAGCCCGTGGGCCGGGCATGATCATCCCGCCACAGCTGCTCGCATGCGCCGCACGCAGGGCGCGTCCCCCAGAGCCGCAGCTATGCCGGCAGCAGCCGCACCATCTGCGCCGGTCAGCGCACCCGGCCCCGGGGCTTCAGCGGGACGGGCGGCAGGGCCGGTGCCGAGAGCGGGCCTCCGTCGTAGCCCTTCACCTCGCCGAACCGCGACCCCGTCGCCCAGTCGGCGCGGGCCTGTTCGATCTCCGTCTGGGAGCGGCCGATGAAGTTCCACCACATGATGAGCTCTTCTTCGAACGGCTCGCCGCCGAGGAGCATCAGGCCCGCGTCCGACTCGGCCCGCAGGGGGAGTTCGGTGCGGCCGCAGCCCAGGTAGAGCATGGAGCCGGGGAGCAGCGGTACGCCGTCCACGTGGGCCTCGCCGGACATGGACAGCACGGCGTACTCGAAATCCGGCTCCAGCGGCAGGCGTACGTCCGCGCCCTGGGCCAGGGCCAGATCGGCGCCGACGATCGGCGTGTACGTCGTGCCGGGCGAGGCGGCGCCGTCGACGCCGCCCAGGACGATCGTGGCCTTGAGGCCGGGAGCCGTCACGACGGGCAGCTCGCTGTGGTGTTCGAAACGCGGGTCGGTGTGGCGGTCCGTGTCGGGCAGGGCGACCCACAACTGCGCGCCGTGCAGGAAGCGGGCGTGCGACCTGGGGCTCTCCTCGGAGTGGCTGATGGCCCGGCCGGAGGTCATGAGCCCCAGCTCACGCGGGCGGATCGTCTGCAGGCTGCCCGTGGAGTCGCGGTGCAGCACCTCGCCCTCGTGCAGCCAGCTGACGGTCTGCAGGCCCATGTGCGGATGCGGCGGCACCTGCATGCCGGGCTCTTCGGCGATGTCGTCGGGGCCGTAGTGATCGACGAAGCACCAGGCGCCCACCATGCGCCGGCCCAGGTTGGGCAGCAGCCGCCGGACCTCGCTGGACTCGCCGAGCTTGACCCGGCGGGGGCTGAGGAGTTCACGTACCGGCTCCGCCACCACGAAACCCCGGCCGCCGCACATCGCGGGAACGGCCTCGCGATCAAGATTGCTCATGGCCCACAACCTAGCCCCGTGAAGGACCGTCCGTCATACCGTCGACCCGCCCGTCGGCAGCCGTTTGACCGAGAACCGGCGTGCACGCCGGGGAGACCGCCGATGCACCACCCGCCGACCACACGCCGACCATCGCACAGGTCGTGGAATATTCAACAACACCGAGGGGTTCTGGCCGTCGAAAGAGACTGAGGAGGTCACAGACGTGGACACGACCTACTACGACCACGGGACGACCGCGGAGCGCTGGGAACGCGCCCGGATGTTCTTCGACGCCAAGGAGTACGCCGCCTCGGCGCGCGTTCTCGACGCTCTGGTCGAGGAGGTGCCGCAGGAGACGGGCCCCCGGCTGCTGCTGGCCCGTGCGTACTACCACTCGGCGCAGCTGAGCCGGGCGGAGGCCGAACTGCGCGTCCTCGTCGAGAACGACCCCGTCGAGCACTACGCCCGTCTCATGCTCGGCCGGACACTCCAGCGCCAGGGCCGCGACGACGAGGCCGAGTCGCACCTGCGGCTCGCCTCCGCCCTCGCGGGAGATTTCGACTCCCTGTGAGCGGAGTGAGGGGAGAGTGAGCGAAGGTCCCCCGGACCGCCCTTGGCGGTCCGGGGGACCTCGCTAGTTGGCGGTCTCCTTCTCGGTCTCTCGCGCCGCCTCCTTGTCGGCCCCCTTCGTGGGGCCGTACGTGCGTTTGCCCCGCCGGTAGGCGATCTCGCCGAGGACGACGTCCACCGCGATGAACGCGGCCAGCGAGATGCCGAGCAGGGGCACGAAGTACCCGAGGACGGCGACGCCCGCCATCAGCGGGACGAGGATGTGCGCGGGCACCTGCTGCCAGGCGCCGCGCGGGATGGGGCGGCCGAACGCCGAGGCGCGGCCCCGCTGCCACCACATGCGGTAGCCCCACAGGATCAGCAGGATCAAGCTGAGGGCGAGAGCCATCAGGACCAGCTGGTTGACGATGCCGAAGAGGATGCCGGTGTGCGCGTCGATGCCCCAGCGGGTGAGCTTCGCCAGGACCGGGTAGTCGGCGAACCGCACGGTGTCGGTCACCTCGCCGGTCGCGGGGTCGACCGCGACCGCGTCCTGCTTGGTGGGCCAACTGCGCTGGACCTGGCTGACCTTGTACGCCGACTCGGCGTCCGCGGGCGGCACGATCTCCACCGGGTCGCCCAGGCCCTCCGCCCGCGCGGCGGCCAGCACCTTGTCGAGGCCGACGCCGTGCTCGACGCCGCCCTCGGCCGACCCCGAACCGTGGCCCGCGTGTTCGCCGCCCGCGGCGGCCGACACCGACGGGGTCGCCTGGCGCAGCGAGGTGCGCAGCTCGTCGATGTTCGCCCCGGCGTACGTCGACCAGGTCAGGCCCGTCGCCGAGAGGAAGATGAAGCCGACCGCGGCCCAGACGCCGACCGAACCGTGCAGGCCGAGGGTGCGCCGGCGCCCGCTGGTGCCGCGTATCTTGCGCTGCGTACGACGGCGGCCGAACCAGAGGACCAGACCGCCGCCGGCGATCACCCACAGCCAGCTGGCGGCGAGTTCGCTGTAGAGGCGGCCGTCGTCGCCGAGTTTCAGATTGGCGTGGAACTCGTCGATCCAGGTGCGCAGCGGCAGGGCGCCGCTGGATCCGTACTGTTCGAGCGCGCCGCGCACCTCGGCGGTGTACGGGTCGACGAACACCGCGAGGGTGTGGGTCTCGGCGATGCCGGAGACGCCGGACAGCATCACCCTGGTCGTCGCGTCGTCCTCGGGCGAGGGGCGTACCGCGGAGACCGTTCCCTCCGGGTGGGCCTTGCGCGCGGCGGCGACCTGCTCGGAGATCGGCAGCTTCTCGTCGCCGACCGGGACGGTCATCTCGTGCGAGTAGAGGATCTTCTCGGCCTGGAACGACGCCGCGTAGAGGAATCCGGTCGTGGCGGCGACCAGCAGGAACGGGGCGACGAGCACTCCGGCGTAGAAGTGCAGCCGCAGCACCAGCGGGCGCAGCGGCGCCCAGCCGCCGCGTTTCGGCGGGGCGGGGGTGACGGACTGCGGGGACTCGTCCGTCTCGGTCGTGGGAGCGGTGGACATCGGCTGGCTTCTCCGGTCGGGCAGGGGACGACGGGGCCGTACTCGGCCGTTGCGGTGCAGTAGTCGGTCCGCGGGCCCGTCGAGTTCCCGGAGATTCATGTGGCGTGGGTCACACACCTGTTCGTACGCCAGGGAGCCGCCTCGCACCCCGGAGTTCCGCTTGGCATGCTGGCGCGATGGCATCATCCAGTGACCTCACGCCCCTCAGCGACCGAGTGGAGGAACTCCTCTCCCGTACGGGCCCGTTGCCGATCGTCTCCGCCGGTGACCCCGTGCTGCGCGGTGCGGCCGAGCCGTTCGACGGCCAGCTCGATCCGGCGCTCCTGGCCCGCTTCGTCGCGGCCCTGCGCGACACCATGCACGCGGCACCGGGAGTCGGGCTGGCCGCGCCCCAGGTGGGCATCCCGCTGCGGATCGCGGTGATCGAGGACCCGGCGCCCGTCCCGGACGAGATCCGCGAGGTACGCGGCCGGGTGCCGCTGCCCTTCCGGGTCCTGGTCAATCCGGTGTACGAGCCCGTGGGCACGGCGCGTGCCGCGTTCTTCGAGGGCTGTCTGAGTGTGCCGGGCTGGCAGGCGGTGGTGGCGAGGCCCGCCGAGGTGCGGCTCCTGGCGCGGGACGAGCACGGCGGGCCGGTGGACGAGGTGTTCACGGGCTGGCCGGCCCGGATCGTCCAGCACGAGACCGACCACCTGGACGGCACGCTCTACCTCGACCGGGCCGAACTGCGCTCGCTGTCCTCGAACGAGGCGATGGCGCAGTGGTGGGCCCAGCCGACTCCGTCGGAGGCGGCGAAGGGGCTGGGCTTCGAGCTGTAGCGCGCCCTTCCGCACGGTCGGGCCCGGCTGCTTCTCCGCCGGGCCCGACCACTTACCCGCCGGGCCGGGCTACTCCCCCGCCCGGCCGGGCTACTTGCTGTCGCGGTACGCCTCCAGCAGCCTCAGCCACACCTCGCTGACCGTCGGGTAGGACGGGACCGCGTGCCACAGCCGGTTCACCGGGACCTCTCCGACGACCGCGATCGTGGCGGAGTGGATCAGTTCGCCGACGCCGGGGCCGACGAAGGTGACACCGCGCAGGGTCTCGGTGTCCAGGTCGACGATCATGCGGGCCCGGCCGCGGTAGCCGTCGGCGTACAGGCCGGCGCCGGCGACCGTGGAGAGGTCGACGTCGACCGCCCTGACGCGGTGGCCGGCCTGCTCGGCCTCGGCGAGGGAGAGGCCCACGGAGCCGGCCTCCGGGTCGGTGAAGACGACCTGGGGAACGGCGGCGTTGTCGGCGGTCGCGGAGTGCGCGCCCCAGGGGTCGGTCTCCAGCAGCGGCACACCGGCCGCGCGGGCGGCGATGGCCGCGCCCGCGATCCGGGCCTGGTACTTGCCCTGGTGGGTGAGCAGGGCACGGTGGTTGACGTCGCCGACCCCGTACAGCCAGTCGGTGCCCGTGACGCGGAGGCTGTCGTCGACCTCCAGCCAGGAACCGGGCGTGAGGCCGACCGTCTCCAGGCCGACGTCGTCGGTGCGCGGGGCGCGTCCGGTGGCGAAGAGGATCTCGTCGGCCTCGATGCGGTCGCCCGTGGAGGTGGTGACGACGACCGTGCCGCCCTCCCGGGTCACCGACTCGACCGAGGCGCCGGTGCGCACGTCCGCGCCCGCCTCGGTGAGCGCCTCGGCGACCAGCTCGCCCGCGAAGGGCTCCATGCGGGGCAGCAGGCCCTTGCCGCGGACGAGGATCGTGACCTGGGAGCCGAGGGCCTGCCAGGCGGTGGCCATCTCG
The DNA here is from genome assembly GCF_055584525.1 of Streptomyces sp. NPDC102514. Lineage (NCBI taxonomy): Bacteria > Bacillati > Actinomycetota > Actinomycetes > Kitasatosporales > Streptomycetaceae > Streptomyces > Streptomyces sp. NPDC102514. The sequence goes on along the minus strand of NZ_JBVJLW010000011.1, from coordinate 312,191 downwards.
ACGCCGACGACTCCCCCGCCGACGACGACGAGGCGGCCCGGGACGGCCTGGGCGCTGGTGGCCTCACGGCTGGTCCAGGGCTTGACCTCGTCGATGCCCGGCAGGTCGGGCAGGACGGCCCGGGTGCCGGTGCTGACCGCCACGGCGTGCCGGGCGGTCAGCACGTGCCGTTCCCCGTCGGGGCCCTCGACGGTGACCCGGCGCGGCCCGTCGAGCCTGCCGTGTCCTCGGTAGAGGTCGACTCCGACACCTTCGAGCCACTGGACCTGGCCGTCGTCCTTCCAGTCCGAGGTGTAGTAGTTGCGGTGGGCGAGGACCTCTGCCGCGTCGAGGGGACCCTGCACGGCCTGGCGCAGTCCTGGCACCTTGCGGGCGTCCGCGCGGGCGATCGCCGGGCGCAGCAGGACCTTGCTGGGCATGCAGGCCCAGTACGAGCACTCGCCGCCGACCAGTTCGCTCTCCACGATCGCGGCGGAGAGGCCTGCCGCGCGGGCGCGGTCGGCGACGTTCTCCCCCACGGGCCCGGCCCCTAGCACCACGACGTCGTACACGTTGGTTTCCGTTTCCGTCATGGGGTCAGTCTGGTCGTTGGTGTGGGTCGTGGCCACACGGGTAGGCGCGCGGAATACGGCGCCGGTCGGTGCCGTTGTGCACAACGGCCACGCACCGACCCCGAGAAGAGGGAATCAACGCCATGAGCAGCACCGTGGAGCTCACCAAGGAGAACTTCGACCAGACGGTCACGGACAACGAATTCGTCCTGATCGACTTCTGGGCGTCCTGGTGCGGCCCGTGCCGGCAGTTCGCCCCGGTCTACGAGAAGGCGGCGGAGGCCAATTCCGACCTGGTGTTCGCCAAGGTGGACACGGAGGCGCAGCCGGAGCTGGCCGCGGCCTTCGAGATCCAGTCGATCCCGACGCTGATGATCATCCGCGACCAGGTCGCGATCTTCTCGCAGCCGGGTGCGCTGCCCGAGGCCGCCCTGGAGGACGTCATCGGCCAGGCCCGCAAGCTGGACATGGACGAGGTCCGCAAGTCGGTGGCGGAGCAGCAGGCGAAGCAGGCCGAGTAGCGGGGCGTGAACGGCGCCCCGAAGGGGGCGCGGGGAACTGCGCGAGCAACCCCCACACGGCCGCGGACGAACATCCTGGCGGACGGTTCCGGCGGTCGGCGGCAGCCCCCAGGGCGCTGCCCCCGGCCGGCCGGGGAGCCGTCAGCTCGACTCCCGGTGGACGACCTCCGCCCCCAGCACCACACGGGCCTCCGGCTCCGCCGAAGGCTCCCGCACGGCACGGTCGACCAGCTCGGCCAGTTCCTCCCCGGACGGCAGCTCGATGTGGACCGTGCTCAGCCGCGGCCGCAGCAGCCGTCCGAGCATCAGATCGTCCGCGCCGACGACGGCCGTCTCCTCCGGGATGCCGACCCCCTCGTCCTGCAGCGCTCGCATCAGCAGCATCGCGAACTCGTCGTTGTACGAGAAGACGGCGTCCAGGCCGAGCGACCGCCAGCGCTCCGCGAGATCGGCCGCGGCCTTCTCGTCGTAGGCGAGCGGCACCTCGGTCACCGTGGCGTCCGTGCCGGTCAGGGCCTGGCGTACGCCTTCGAGCCGGGGCCTGGAGAAGATCTCCAGACCGGGATCCTCGGGCACCAGCACCCCGACGCGCCGGTAGCCCCGGGCCAGCAGGTGCGCGCCGACGCTGCGGCCGACCTCCTGGTGGTCCATGAGGAGCGCGTGTGCGCCCTCGATGCGTTCGGGACCGAGGGTGACCACGGCCCGGGCGCCGGAGCGCTTGAGCACGGACACGCCACGCGGTCCGAGGCCCCCGCCGGGCGCCAGTACGGCGACCGGCCGCAGCTCGGCCCAGGCGCGGGCCGCCTCGTCGCCCCGCAGGCCCAGTCCCCCGTACTGCACGACGGTGTATTCGAGGCGGCTGAGCGCCCATTGGAGTTCGTTGAAGAACTGGCTGTAGAGCGGGCCCACGGGCACGTCCGGCGCGGGCATCAGGACCATGCGGCTGTGCCCGGCGCGCAGGCTGCGGGCCGCGGCGTGCGGCACGTACCCGAGTTCCTCGGCCGCCTGGTGGACGCGGCGGCGGGTGGGTTCGCTGATCCGTACGGCGCTGGTGTTGTTGAGGACGTAGGAGACGGTCGCGCGTGACACACCCGCCAGACGGGCCACATCGGCACTCGTCGGCACGGAGCGCTGCGCGGGCGGCGGAGGGGCGGATGTTTTCGGTATCTGCACCATGAGGTACGGCATCCTTGCAGAAGCCCCGCGCGGGCCCGGGGCCGGGGGCGCCCCAAGTCGCTTCCCTGCCAAGGCAGTTCCGTTCGGATCAGGTGTGCGACTCCGTACGGGTCAAGTCGGCGACTCGGTACGGGTCAGGCCGGCGGCTCCGTGCGCGTCACGCGTGCGACCAGGTCGGTCCAGCCCGCTTCCAGCCGCTCCAGCGGCATCCCGCACTCCTTGGTCAGGTGGTGGATCAGCGCGGGGTCGAGGTATCCCATCAGCGTCTGGGCGAGGAGGGCGCAGTCGGCGTCCGGCGCCGCCTGGCGCAGCAGCAGGGTGACGTGGCCGGTCAGGAAACGCTGGGGCGGGAACGAGAAGCGGCGGGCCGGTTCCGGCTGGGCGGCCAGTTGCAGATCCAGCTGCTCGACCGACTGACGCAGCACGGCGCATCCGAACGCTCTCAGCCGCTCGACCGGCGGCGCGCCGGGGCCCAGCGGCGGCGGGCCGCTGAGGAAGGCGGCCTGGAGCTGCTTGGCGGAGTGGTCGAGGAGCGCCATGAGCAGGCCGGTGCGGTCGCCGAAGCGGCGGAAGACGGTTCCTTTGCCGACCTCGGCGGCCACGGCCACCGCCTCCATCGTGACGCCGGCCGCGCCGTGCTCCGCGACCAGGCGGGTGGCCGCCTCCAGCAGCCGGGCCCGGTTGCGGGCCGCGTCCGCACGCAGGCACGGCTCGTCCTCACCGGTGGTGAGTTCCAGGAGAACGGGCTCGCCGGTCGGCACCTGGGGCTTGGGAAAGGGCGGCAGGGAGGCGGACATGAAGACAGCGTAACGCCGGGGGAAGAAAACTGGACCGTGGTCCGTTTGGCTGGTAGAACTTTAAACGGACCCCGGTCCGGATCGTAACGGCAATGTTTCATCCTCCTTGGAGCCCCCCATGACTGTTCGTATCCTCGCGCTCGTCGGCAGCCTTCGCGCCGGCTCGCACAACCGCCAGCTCGCCGAGGCCGCCGTCAAGCTCGCGCCCGAGGGCGCGGAGGTCGACCTGTTCGAGGGCCTGGCCGACATCCCCTTCTACAACGAGGACATCGACATCGAGGGCGACGTCCCGGCCGCCGCCGCCCGGCTGCGCGAGGCCGCGGGCAGCGCCGACGCCATCCTGCTGTTCTCGCCCGAGTACAACGGCACCATCCCGGCCGTCCTGAAGAACGCCATCGACTGGCTGTCCCGCCCGTTCGGCGCGAGCGGCCTCAAGGACAAGCCCCTCGCCGTGGTCGGTACCGCCTACGGCCAGTTCGGCGGCGTCTGGGCGCAGGACGAGGCCCGCAAGGCCGCCGGCATCGCCGGTGCCAAGGTTCTCGAGGACATCAAGCTCTCCATCGCCGGCTCGGTCGTCCGCTTCGCCGAGACGCACCCCTCCGACGACGCCGAGGTCGCCGCGCAGCTGACCGAGGTCATCAGCCGGATCCACGGCGAGGCCACCGCGCCCGTCGCCGCCTGACCCTCACACCTGCACGTTCCCTGCTGACGCGCGGCCCTCGCCGCGCGTCACAGCCGTACGCGGTACCGGTGCAGTACGCGGCCCACGTGCCGTACACGGCTCTCGTGCCGTACGCGGCGCCGGTGCGCCTCAGTCGAGTCCGGCCAGCCGCTCGACCACCGGGGCGACCCCGCGCTCGATCCACTCGGCGGGCTCGTCGACGCGCGGGCCCAGGATCACGGTCTCGACGCCGAGCTTCGCGTAGTCCGCCATCTCCCGTGTGAAGGCGTCCAGTTCGGCCCCGCTCCTGGGGTCGCCCGAGTGGACCATCGTCTTGCGCACCTCGGCGTAGTCACGGCCCACGGCGTCGCAGTGCCCGCGCAGGACGTCCAGCTTGTGCCCGACCTCCTCGGGGGTCGAGGCGAACAGGTTGCAGGCGTCCGCGTACCGGGCCACCAGCCGCAGCGTCTTCTTCTCGCCGCCGCCACCGACCATGATCTCCGGACGCGGGGTGCTCACCGGAGCCGGTACGCAGAGGGTCTCGGAGAGCCGGTAGTGCTTGCCCTCGAAGGGGCCGTTCGTCTGCGGGTCCCACATCTGCAGACAGATCCGCAGCGTCTCCTCCAGCCGTTCGAAACGCTCCGCGAGCGCCGGGAACGGCACGCCCAGGCCCTCGTGCTCGCGGTCGTACCAGGCCGCCCCGATCCCCAGCGCGGCCCGCCCGCCCGACAGGACGTCGAGCGTGGTGGCGATCTTGGCGAGGAGGCCGGGGTGGCGGTAGGTCACCCCGGTCACGAGCGTCCCGAGCTGAACGGTGGAGGTGTGGGCGGCGAGGAAACCGAGGGTCGTGTACGACTCCAGCATGGCGTCCTCGGCACCGCCGTTGAACTCCATCTGGAAGTAGTGGTCCATGACCGACATCCAGCTCACGCCCGCGGCCTCGGCGGCGGCGCCCGCCGCGGCCAGTTCCGGGCCGAGCGCGCTAGCGCCGCGAGGATGGTTGAACCGGTTGATGTGCACGCCGACCCGCATGTGCTTCTCCGTCGCTCTCGGACCACCGCCGGACGGTCGCCGACTCCCGTGACGGTAGAACTTGAAGAGCACTCCAAGGCAAGGGCGGACCGCCGGGGAAGGGCCCGGCGCATGAGCGAACAGCCGTCCCCGCCAACGAAGTCGGACGCCCCGTACCGCATACGCCATCCGGAGGTTACCGTTCGGTAGACATCGTGCTCCCGGAGGTGGCAGCCCCTCATGACGCCCAACCGTGTACGGAAGCCCGTATGACGTCCGGCCGTGCCGCGGGGCTCGCGGAGCGCGCCCGTGCCCTGGCCGAGGGCTCGGTGTCCTCGCGGGCGCTCGTCGAGGAGGCCCTCGCCGGGATCGCGGCGACCCAGGGCACGCTGAACGCCTTCCGGCTGGTGCGCGCCGAGGCCGCGCTCGCGGAGGCCGACGCCGCCGACAGGGAACGGGCGGTGGGCGGCCACCGGCCGCTGCTCGGGGTGCCGGTGGCGGTCAAGGACGACATGGACGTGGCGGGCGAACCGACGGCCTTCGGCTGCCGCGGCGCGTTCCCGCCGGTCGCCGAGGACGGCGAGGCGGTACGCCGGCTGCGGGCGGCCGGGGCCGTGATCGTCGGCAAGACCAACACCTGCGAGCTGGGACAGTGGCCCTTCACCGAGGGCCCGGCCTTCGGCGACACCCGCAACCCGTGGCACACCGGCCACACCCCGGGCGGCTCGTCCGGCGGTTCGGCCGCCGCCGTCGCGGCGGGTCTCGTTCCCGCCGCGCTGGGCTCGGACGGGGCGGGCTCGGTGCGCATCCCCGCGTCCTGGACCCATCTGATCGGCATCAAACCGCAGCGCGGCCGGATCTCGACCTGGCCGCGCCCGGAGTCCTTCCACGGCATCACGGTCAACGGCACGCTGGCCCGTACGGTCGAGGACGCGGCGCTGCTCCTGGACGCGGCGAGCGGCAGCCACGCACGCGACCTGCACCGCCCGCCCGCGCTCCGCACGGCCGACGCGGTGGGCCGGGACCCGGGGCGGCTGCGGATCGCACTGTCGCTGAAACCTCCGTTCACGGCGGTGCCCGCACGCCTGCGCCCCGACGTACGGGCCCGGGTCGTCGCCCTCGCGGAACGGCTGGCCGCGCTCGGGCACGAGGTCGAGGAGGCCGACCCGGCGTACGGGCAGATCGGTCTCGCGTTCCTTCCGCGCGCCACCGCCGGGATCGCCGAGCGCGTACGTGACGTGCCCGACCCCGCCCTCCTCGACCGGCGTACCCGTGAGGCGGCCCGGCTCGGGCGGCTGCTCGGCGGGGCCCCGCTGCGGGCCGCCCGGCGCGCCGAGGCACGGCTGCACCGGCGGATCGGGGCGCTCTTCACGACGTACGACGTGGTCCTGGCGCCGACGACGGCCGCTCCTGCGCCGCGGATCGGCGCGCTGCACGGGCTGAGCGGGTTCGGCACGGACCGGGCCATGATCGCCGCGTGTCCGTACGCCTGGCCGTGGAACGTGCTGGGCTGGCCCGGGGTGAACGTCCCCGCGGGCTTCGTCGACGGCTTCCTTCCCGTGGGCGCCCAGCTCCTCGGCCCCGCGCACAGCGAGCCGCTCCTCGTCTCGCTCGCCGCGCAACTGGAGGCGGACCAGCGGTGGTTCGAGCGGTGGCCGGGCCACGCGACGGGTCACGAAACGGGCGGCGGTGCGACGGAGTCCGGTCCGCACGCCGGTCCATGGTCCGCGGGCCCGTAGGCTTGGTGTCATGGACGACGCGTCGATGGTGGGGCTCATGGGGCGGGTCACCGGAACGGTGGGGCCCGGGCTCGTCGGCGAGGTGATCGTCCGGGTGCGGGGCGGCGCCGAGCACTTCCTCGCGTACGCCGCCTCCTCGAAGGACCGCATCGAGTCGGGCACGGTCGTCATGGTGGTGGAGTACCTGCCGCCGCGCACGGTGTACGTGTCGCCCGCGTACGACAGTTGAAGCCGGTGCGGGCGCTTTGACCATGTGAGCGTGTAGTACGTATCAAGGATGTCCCAAGGACGCGTCGGGCTCTGTACCCGCGGGTCCGCGCGGGCGCACACTCCCTTCGTTCGGTGCCGAAAGGGCACCATGCAACAGGGGGCGAATGCCGATGATCGTCGGCGTCGTAGCGGGGGCAGTGGTCCTCGCGCTCGTTTTCATCGTGGTGGTCTTCAAGCTCATGTGGCGGGTCGCGGAGCCCAACGAAGCTCTGATCATCTCCGGTTCGAAGCATCGGATGGAGGGCCTCGAGGAGGGCATGGGCTTCCGTATCGTCACCGGGCGCGGCACGCTCGTCATGCCGGGCGTCCAGGCGGTGCGCAAACTCTCGCTCGACCTCAACGAGACCGAGCTGTCCGTGGACTGCGTGACCCACCAGGGCATTCCGCTCAAGGTGCGGGGCGTGGTCATCTTCAAGGTGGGCGACGACTTCGTGTCGATCGCCAACGCGGGGCGCCGCTTCCTCGACCAGCAGAAGCTGATGTCGGAGCGGGTACACAACGTATTCGCCGGTCATCTGCGGTCCATCGTCGGCGGGTTGACCGTCGAGGACATGATCCGCGACCGGGAGAAGCTGACGGGGCAGACCCGTGCCGCGTGCGGTACGGAGATGGAGAAGCTGGGGCTGATCGTCGACTCGCTGCAGATCCACGAGATCGAGGATCCGACGGGGTACATCAAGAACCTGGCCATGCCGCACGCGGCGGCCGTCCAGCGGGACGCCCGGATCGCGCAGGCCGAGGCGAACCGGCTGGCCACCGAGGCCGAGCAGCAGGCCTCCGCGCGGATGGCGGAGGCGACCAGGGACAGCGAGATCCTGCAGGCCGGCTACCAGGCGGAGCGCGACAACGCCGCGGCCAAGTCGCGGCAGGCCGGGCCGCTCGCCGAAGCGAGGGCCCGCCAGGAGGTCGTGGTCCAGGAGACACGCGTCGCCGAACTGAAGGCGCACCGGCGCGAACAGCAGCTGCAGGCGGACGTCCGCAAGCCCGCGGACGCGAAGGCGTACGAGAAGCGCACGCTGGCCGAGGCGGAGCGCGATGTGCGGATCTCCGCGGCGCAGGCCAAGGCGAAGGAGACGGAGCTGGCCGCCGCGGCGGAGGCGACCCGGGTCAAGACGGCCGCGGGGGCGGAGGCCGAGGCCACGAAGGCGCGTGGGTCCGCGGTCGCGACCGCCACCCGGGCGACGGGTGAGGCGGAGGCCGCCGCCGCGCAGGCCAAGGGGCTGGCGATCGCCGAGTCCACGCGGGCGAAGGGGCTCGCGGAGGCGGAGGCCATCGCGGCGCGGGCCGCCGCCCTGGCCGAGAACCAGGAGGCCGTCGTCGCGCAGCAACTCGCGGAGAACTGGCCGGAGATCGTCAAGGCCGGTGCGGGGGCGTTCGGGAACGTCGAGCACATGGTGCTGCTGAACGGGGCCGAGGGGATGTCGGACATGTTCGCCAAGGCGCTGACCATGGGCGGGACGGGGCTCGGGCTTGCCCGACAGCTGCTCGCGTCCATGAACACGAACGGGCATGCGGGCAAGGAGGGTTCGCCTGTGAACGGGTTCACGTCTCCGGGGGCTTCCCCGGGTTCACAGAAGGTGGCGGTGGACGGGGAGTCGTAGCGGCGCCGTCGGGGTGGGCGTTCGTTGACGGGTGCGGGTCCGTCGTGGCCGGTCGCGCCGTTCCCCGCGCCCCTGAAAAACGGCCGTCACCCGCGTCCCCGGCGGGAAAGAGGCGCGGGTTGGGGAGTCGTAGCGGCGCCGTCGGGGTGGGTGATCGTCGACGGGTGCGGGTCCGTCGTGGCTGGGCGCGCCGTTCCCCGCGCCCCTGAAAGCGGCGGTTGCCCGTGCCCCTGGCTGGAAAGGGGCGTGGCAATCGCCGCTGGGGGCGCGGGTTAACGTGTCCGCTGTGACTGCTTCTGCCGAGCAAGATGTTCCTGGGCGATTCGGGCCCTCCGCCACCGTCGAGGCCGATCCGCGGCGGGTCGGGGTCGTGCGGACCGAGTACTCCCCCGCGCACGACGGCGACCCGGACCCGGGCGAGATCGTGTGGACCTGGGTGCCCTACGAGGAGAACGACGGGCGGGGCAAGGACCGGCCCGTGCTGGTGGTCGCCCGCGAGGGTGCCGACACGTTCCTCGCCGTGCAGTTGTCGAGCAAGGGGCACGACGGCGACCGGGAGTGGGTGCCGATCGGCAGCGGGCCCTGGGACCGGTCCGGGCGCGACTCGTGGGTGGACGTGGACCGGGTGCTGCGGCTGCACGAGAAGGGGATGCGCCGGGAGGCGTGCGCGCTGGACCGGATGCGGTTCAACCTGGTGGTGCACCGGCTGCGGGAGCGCTACGGCTGGCGCTGAACGGGCCTGAACGCCTGCTCGAAGGCCGTCCTGACCACCGCTCCCCTCGTCCGGTCCAGCACGCCGAAGACGACGTGCTCGAAGGCGCGGGAGAAACGTCCGCCGTCCCCGAGGAGCGTGGCGAAGGTGCTCGCCACCTGCGCCGGGTCGTTCTGGAACACTCCGCAGCCCCAGGCGCCCAGCACCAGCCGGCGGTAGCCGTGCGCCTCGGCCGTCTCCAGGACGCGCTCGGCGCGGGAGGCCAGGGCGCGCGGTAGCTCGGGCACGCGCTCCGGCATGGTGCGCTTGATCACTCCGGCGTTGGGTGCGGCGGCCGTGAGGAATCCGGCGGTGTACGGCTCGTCGAGCAGCGCTCCCCGGTCGTCGCGGAAGACCGGGACGGCCGGTGAGTGGATCACCCGATCGGTGTAGAAGGTGTCGCGGTGTGTCCGGTGGTGGTCGTAGAACGCACGCACCCCCACCACGCACGTGTAGAGCGCGGAGGCCCGGCACAGGGCCTCCTCCTGGGCCTGCGCGCCGTTCAGATAGCCCCCGCCCGGATTGCGCGCCGAGGAGAAGTTCAGCACCGCGACCGGGCCGGTCAGCCGGCGGGCCGCTTCCAGGCTGCTCTCGCCCGTGACCTCGAAGAACGTGTCCGCGAAGGACGCAATCGCGGAGGGCGTACTCGCGGAGGGCGTGTTCGCGGGGTCCGGCACGGGGCCCACCGCCCCCACGGGCTCCGGACCGTACATCCGGGTGCCTTCCCGTGCGGCGGCCACCGCCGCGGCGATCGACACCTCGCGCCCGTCGGACGCGCGGTACGAACCCGCCGCGACGATCTCCTCCGTCCGCCGTGCGATCGCGCGCAGCCGTGCGCTCATGGCGCCACCCCTGTAGGCGCCGTGCTCGCGCCCCGCGCGATCTCCCCCGGTACCTCTGCCGCATCCCCCGTCGTGCTCATGAACGCATGGTGAGCGATCCTGGTCTGGAGTCGCAACAGAGTTTCACGCACCCAAAAGCGGCGATACGCACCCTTGTGCGAACCGACTCAAGGGTCTTGGGTGGGACGAGCGTCTGTCGGGCCGGCCCATCCGAAGCCGGACCCGACGGCATGGATGGAATCTCAGGAGGATCCCGACATGTCCGATTCGGTGAGTGACTGTACGGAGCCACGCCGCTCCGCCGTCACCGAGGCCGAAGTGGAGGCACTGGTCCGAGGCATATGCTTCAAAACCGGACCGCCTCGCTTCCTCGGTGTGGAACTCGAATGGCTCGTCCACGAGCCGCGCTCCCCGCGGCTCCCCGTACCACCTGAACGTCGCGAAGCGGCCTACGCCGCAGTGCGGGCCCTGCCCCTGAGTTCGGCGGTCACCGTCGAACCGGGCGGACAGCTGGAGCTCAGCTCCGCACCCGCCGCCTCCCTGATGGAGTGCATCGCCTCCGTCTCCGCCGACCTCGACGCCGTACGCGGTGTACTGCGTGAGGCGGGTCTCGCCCTCTGCGGACTGGGCCAGGACCCCTGGAACGAACCCACCCGGTTCCTCCATGAGCCGCGTTACGACGCCATGGAGACCTGTCTCGACCGCGCGGGCCCCGAGGGCCGCGCCATGATGTGCTCCTCCGCCTCCGTCCAGGTCTGCCTGGACGCCGGGTACGAGGAACCGGGACCGCTCGGTCTCGGACGGCGCTGGTGGCTGGCCCATCAGCTGGGCGCGGTGCTGGTGGGCGCCTTCGCCAATTCCCCGATGGCCCGGGGTCGGCCCACGGGCTGGCGCTCCACCCGGCAGTCCCTGTGGGCAGCGATGGATCCGGGCCGCACCAGCGCCCCGCCCCTCGACGGCGACCCGCGGGCCGCCTGGGCACGGCACGTCCTGGACGCGCCGGTGATGTGCGTGCGCGCGCCCAGCGGCCCCTGGGCCGTACCGGAGGGGCTGAGTTTCCGGGAGTGGACCCGGTCCGACGCTCCGCCCGGCCGGGAGGACCTCGACTACCACCAGACGACCCTGTTCCCGCCGGTCCGGCCGCGCGGGCATCTGGAGCTGCGCATGATCGACGCGCAGCCGGGCGACGACGGCTGGATCGTGCCACTGGCCGTGACGACGGCGCTGTTCGACGACCCGGAGGCCGCCGAGACCGCCTACCGGACGGTGAAACCCCTCGCCGAACGGGCCGGCGCGCTGCCCGCTCCGCTCAACCCGCTGTGGACGACCGCCGCCCGCTCGGGCCTGGCCGACCCGGAGCTGCGGGAGGCGGCCGTGACCTGTTTCGCGGCGGCTGCCGACGCGCTGCCCAGGATCGGCGCGAGCACCGAGGTGCAGCGGGCGGTCGCGGAGTTCACCGACCGCTTCGTCGCCCGGGGCCGGTGTCCCGCCGACGACCTGCTGGACCGTGCCGCCGACTCCGGTCATCCGGACCACGGCACGCTCCTCGGCGCCGGACAGGGCGCGGGACACAGCACGGGCCGCGGCTCGGAGGACGGCACGGGACACAGCACAGAACACGGCACAGAACACCTGCTCAGCGGGAAGGACTTCCGCCCATGACCGACCCCGGTACCGGCACCACGTTCGACGACCCGGAGGCGCTCAGGAAACGTGCGCTGGCGGCGCTGCTCACGGCCCGCGAGCGCACGGCACTGCTGACCTCCTGCGTCGAGGACCCCGAACTGACCGCGCAGCACTCGCCGTTGATGTCCCCGCTGGTGTGGGACCTCGCGCACATCGGCAACCAGGAAGAGCTGTGGCTGCTGCGGACGGTCGCCGGCCGTGACGCGCTGCGGCCCGACATCGACGGCCTGTACGACGCGTTCCAGCACCCGCGCGCCGAGCGGCCCTCGCTTCCGCTGCTGCCGCCCGCGGAGGCCCGCACCTACGCCGCCGAGGTGCGCGGGCGGGCGCTCGACATCCTGGAGAGCACCGCGTTCGAAGGCACCGGCGCCCGGCTGACCGAAGCCGGGTTCGCCTTCGGCATGATCGCCCAGCACGAACAGCAGCACGACGAGACCATGCTGATCACCCATCAGCTCCGCCGGGGCCCGGTGGCCCTGACGGCTCCGGACCCGATGCCCGTACCCGCGTTCGGCGGGCCGGCCGAAGTGCTGGTCCCGGGCGGCCCGTTCACGATGGGCACGTCCACCGAGCCGTGGGCGCTGGACAACGAACGGCCGGCGCACGCGCGTCTGGTGCCGCCGTTCTTCATCGACACCACCCCGGTGACGAACGAGGCGTACCAGGCGTTCATCGCCGACGGCGGCTACACCGACCGCCGCTGGTGGGCACCGGAGGGCTGGGCCCACATCCGGGAACACTCCATCGGGGCGCCGCTGTTCTGGCGCCGCGACGGCGGGCAGTGGCTGCGGCGGCGCTTCGGCGCCACCGAGGTCGTACCGCCCGACGAGCCCGTCCTGCACGTCAGCTGGTACGAGGCCGACGCGTACGCGCGCTGGGCGGGGCGGCGCCTGCCCAGCGAGGCCGAGTGGGAGAAGGCGGCGCGGCACGACCCGGAGACGGGCCGCTCGACGCGCTATCCGTGGGGCGACGCCGACCCCACGCCCGAGCACGCCAACCTCGGCCAGCGCCATCTGCGCCCGGCCCCGGCCGGCAGCTATCCGGAGGGCCAGTCACCGCTGGGCGTACGGCAGTTGATCGGTGACGTGTGGGAGTGGACGTCCAGCGAGCTGCTCCCCTATCCGGGCTTCCACGCCTTCCCGTACAAGGAGTACTCGGAGGTGTTCTTCGGGTCGGAGCACAAGGTGCTGCGCGGCGGCTCGTTCGCCGTGGACGCGGTGGCCTGCCGCGGGACGTTCCGCAACTGGGACTATCCGGTCCGGCGGCAGATCTTCTCCGGGTTCCGTACCGCCCGGGACGCCGCCCCGGACAGCGTCTGATGTGCCGTCATCTGGCATACCTGGGGCCCGAGGAGCCGCTGGGGCGGCTCCTCGTGGACCCGGCCCACAGCCTGTACCGCCAGTCGTGGGCGCCCCGGCGCCAGCGGCACGGGACCGTCAACGCCGACGGTTTCGGCGTCGGCTGGTACGCCGAGGACGACCCGGTCCCCGGGCGCTACCGGCGTACCGGGCCGATCTGGGGCGACCAGTCCTTCGCCGACCTCGCGCGGGTGGTGCGCTCGGGCGCGCTGCTCGCCGCGGTGCGGGACGCGACCCTGGCGGGGGCGGACGGGGAGGCCGCGGCGGCGCCGTTCGCCGCGGGCACCTGGCTGTTCAGCCACAACGGCGCGATCGCGGGCTGGCCGCGTTCGCTGGCGCCGCTGGCCGGGACGCTGCCCGCCGCGGACCTGCTGTCGATGGAGGCGCGCTGCGACTCGGCGCTCGTCTGGGCGCTGGTCCTGAACCGGCTGCGCGGCGGTGACGAGGAGGGGCAGGCCCTCGCCGACACGGTTCTCGACGTGGCGGCGGCGGCCCCCGGCTCCCGCCTCAACCTGCTGCTCACCAACGGCGAGGTGATCGCCGCCACCGCGTGGGGCGACACGCTCTGGTATCTGACCGAGCCCGGCCGGCGCACCGTCGTCGCGTCCGAGCCGTACGACGACGATCCGCACTGGCAGGAGGTGCCGGACCGCACGCTGCTCGCCGCGAGCCGCACGGACGTCCTGCTCACCCCGCTGAAGGACATCGACGCACCCGTGGCATCCATGGCGAACGCTTCCGCCCCGGGCGCTTCCGCCCCGGGCACCCCCGCATCGAGCACGTCCGTACCGAGCGCATCCGTTCCGAGCAAGGAGCCCCGTACGTGAGTCCGTTCCTGGTCACCCGCACGCTGCCCGAGGACGCCACGGACGCCGCCCTGCGGGCCGACGTCCTGCACGGCCTGACCCGCACTGCGAAGACGCTCCCGCCCAAGTGGTTCTACGACGCGCTCGGCAGTGAGCTCTTCGAGAAGATCACCGCGCTGCCCGAGTACTACCCGACCCGTGCCGAGCGCGAGATCCTCGTGGCCCGGGCGCCGGAGATCGCCGCGGCGACCGGCGCGCGCACGCTCGTCGAGCTGGGCTCGGGCTCGTCCGAGAAGACGAAGCACCTGCTCGACGCACTGCCCGCGCTGCACACCTATGTGCCGGTGGACGTGAGCGAGAGCGCGCTCAGGCAGGCCGGTGAGGCGCTGGCCACCGAGCGGCCCTCGCTCGACGTGCACGCGCTGATCGCCGACTTCACCGGTGGTCTCACGCTGCCCGACACGCCCGGCCCGCGGCTCGTCGTGTTCCTGGGCGGCACGCTCGGCAATCTGCTGCCCGCCGAACGCGCCTCGTTCCTGGCGTCGGTACGGTCCCTGCTGTCGCCCGGGGACGCCCTGCTCCTCGGCACCGACCTGGTGAAGGACGAGTCGGTGCTCGTCGCGGCCTACGACGACGCGGCGGGGGTGACGGCCGCGTTCAACAAGAACGTGCTGAGCGTCGTCAACCGCGAGCTCGGCGCGGACTTCGACCCCGACGGGTTCAGCCATGTCGCCCGCTGGAACGCCGAGGAGGAGTGGATCGAGATGCGGCTGCGGGCCCTGTCGGCCGTGACCGTGAAGATCCCGGCGCTCGACATCGCCGTGGAGTTCGCCGAGGGCGAGGAGATGCGCACCGAGGTGTCGGCGAAGTTCCGCGAGGCGGGCGTACGCGGAGAACTGGCCGCGACCGGACTCGAACTCACCCACTGGTGGACGGACGCCGAGGGGAGGTTCGCGCTGTCGCTGAGCACGGCCCGGTGAACCGCACCGGACCGGAGCCCGCCGGAATCCGTGTCCCCCGGGCCCACATCTCGCGGTCCCCCGCCTCGTGGGGCACCGTGGAACGACACGTGGCACACGGGCCACGGCGGAGAGGAGCACCCGCATGTCCGACCACACCTACCGGGTCACCGAGATCGTCGGAACCTCGCACGAGGGCATCGACCAGGCGATCCGCAACGGCGTCTCCCGGGCCTCGCAGACCCTGCGCAACCTCGACTGGTTCGAGGTCACGCAGGTGCGCGGGCAGATCGAGAACGGTCAGGTCAAGCACTACCAGGTCGGCCTGAAGGTCGGTTTCCGCCTGGAGGACTCGGCCTGACGGCCGCCCGTGATCGACAAGCACGAGCACGAACACAAGCACGAGTGCCGGCACATGACGTGCACCGGGTGACGTGCACCGGCCCCTCCCCGCACGTTCGGGAGGGGCCGGTGCACGTCACGTCCGCCCGTCGCGCTCCTGCGCTTCCTCAAGCGCCGCCGACGCGGCGGCCCAGCGGGCCCGTACGACGGTGAATCCGGCGCGTTCGGCGTCCTCGCACACCAGCTCGTCGTCGTCCACGAGCACCCCGATCTCGCGGTTGCGGGCCAGTTCGTGGAGGATCTGCAGCTTGGTGCGCCGGGCGGGCCTGCGGTCGTCGTTGCGCCGCATCCGGACGCGGCCCTCGGGCAGGCCCTGGGCGGCGATCCAGGCCAGCGTGTCCTTGCGGCAGCGCTCGGGCCGCCCGGTCAGATAGAGGACCTCGCACTCCTCGGCGTGCTCCAGGGCCAGTGCCACGCCCTCGGCCAGGGGCGGATCGTGCGGCGCCGCGGCGAAGAAGGCGTCCCAGTTCCGCGGCTTCTGCTCCAGGAACCGCTGCCGGTGCGCGGTGTCGGCGAGCGTGCCGTCGAGGTCGAAGACGGCGAGGGGCGTGCTGTTGTTCGTCACAGCGGCCACCCTAGAACGCCGCTTCGGCCAGCTCGGGCCCCGCTTCGGTCACCTCGAAACGCCGCTCCCCTCCGGTCAGGACGCGGTCGCGTCCCGCCACAGGGTCCACGCGAGTCCGAAGCCGGCGAGGGCGATCGCGATGCGCAGCGGGGCCTCGGGCAGTCGCCGTACGACCACGGGTCCCATCCAGGCGCCCGCGAAGCAGCCCACGCCGAGCGTGAGGGCCGCGCTCCAGTCGACCGGGGCGAGGAAGGCGTAGGCGACGGCCGCGGTGACGTTGGCGGCGCCGGTGGCGATGTTCTTGACCGCGTTGGTCACGGGCAGCGGTTCCGTCGCGGACAGGGAGAGCACGGCGAGCATCAGGACGCCCGCCGCCGCGCCGAAGTAGCCGCCGTACAGACCGACCAGCAGTACGGCACAGGCCAGGGGGAGCCCGGGTACGGACGAGGCCGGGCCGGCGCTGAGGCGCGCGGTCAGCCGCCGCAGGGGCTCACGGATCAGGATCAGTACCGAGCCGAGGGCCACGAGCCACGGTACGACCAGCTCGAACGTCGACGAGGGTGTGCCGAGGAGCAGGGCCGCGCCGATCGCCCCGCCCAGTGCCGCCGCGAGGCCCAGCCGGATCAGCCGGGCGCGCTGGCCGCGCAGTTCGACCCGGGCGCCCACCGCGCTTCCGACGGTGTTGGAGAAGAGCGCCACGGTGTTGGTGACATTGGCCGCCACGGGCGGCAGGCCCGCGGCGAGGAGCGCGGGGTAGCTGAACAGCGAGGCCAGACCGGCGATGGAACCGGCGATCCCGGAGGCGACACCGGCGGCAAGGAGCAGCAGGACGCGTCCGGGGTCGGCTCCGGCGATGAGCGCTTGCACGTGACCCTCTTGTCTCCACGGGTGCGGTGGCGTCCTGGCCCGCCACACACTGTCGTTCCACCCTATAGACACCATCCACATATGCAGACAGCGGGGCACGGCTGAACTCACCCGGGGGTCTCCCGGGGCCCGCTCCTCAGGTGTCAGACGCCGAACGGCCCGGCCGACGCGAGCGGCACACCCGGCGGCATGTTGTACGGCGTGACCACCTGGATCGCCGACGGCAGGAAGGGGCCTTCGTCGGGAAGCGCCTTGTGCGCGCGCATGATGGTCTGGCAGGCGCGCCGCATGTCCTGGCGCAGGTCGTGGTGGAGCACGGCGGACAGCCGGCCTTCGCGCAGGAAGCCGGTGTTGTCGTGATCCAGGTCGTGGGCGATGAACACCGCGCACTCCCGGCCGAGGAGGCCGAACGCGTCGAGGGTCGCCGCGTTGCCGCCGCCGGCCGAGTAGACGGCGATGACGTCCTCGTCCCGCTTGAGGGCGTCCAGGACGAGGTCCCGCTGGGTGGCGTCAAGCCCGTCGCTGTCGGTGACCTCCACCAGGGACCTTCCGGGCTGCGCGCTCCGCATCGCGCTGCGGAAACCCATCTCCCGCTCCTCCTCGCCGCGGAAGGAGCCCCGGCTGATCGTGGCGAGCACGTTGCCCGGCCGGTCGCCGAGCCACTGCCCGATGAGATAGGCGGCGGTGGCGCCCGCCGCCCGGTTGTCGATCCCCACGTACGCCATGCGCGCGCTGCTGGGCAGATCGCTCACCAGCGTGACGACGGGGATGCCCGCCGCGACCAGCCGGCTGACGGCGGCGACGATCTCCGGCAGGTCCGGCGCCTTGAGGATCACGCCCTGCGAGCCGCGCTTGGCGATCTTGTCCAGGGTCACGACCAGGTCCGAGGCGGGGCAGGTCTCCCGGAAGTGGAAGCGCGACCGGACCACGGCGGGGTGCAGGGAGGGCAGTTCGGCCTCCAGGGCGTCCCGTACGGCGGTGGAGAACCGTTCCGGCGTCTGCATCACGATGTCGATCATGAACGTGCGGCCGCCGATGCGCACCTGGGTCCGCTGGCGGTCCAGGTCCTTGATGGCCTGGCGCACCTCCATGACGGTGCTCTCCCGTACGCCGCCGCGGTCGTTGAGGACGCGGTCGACCGTGGCCTCGCTCAGACCGGCCTGACGGGCGATCTCCCTGATCGGATATGGATGGCGCACGACGGCCCCCGCTGCAAATGACGGACTTTTGATGGCTCTCTGCGGATTGTATGACGGCCTTTCGTTCACAAGACTGACAGTGGCGCCGCCGGAGCCGAAGCCTGAGCCGAAGGAGACAACGCACTCATGGGACTTCTTGAGGACAAGGTCGTCCTCGTCAACGGCGGCAGCCAGGGAGTGGGCGCGGGGATCGTCCGCGCGGCCCTGCGCGAGGGCGCGACCGTCGTCTTCACCGGACGCCGGGCCGAGGTCGGCGAGAAACTCGCCGCGGACACCGGCGCCCGTTTCGTACGCGCCGACCTGGCGGACGCGGCGCAGGCGCGCGACAGCGTGGTCCGGACCGTGGACACGTACGGGCGTATCGACTGCCTGGTCAACGCGGCGGGGCTCACGTCACGCGGTTCGCTCCTGGACACCACGCCGGAACTGTTCGACGCGCACATGGCGATCAATCTGCGGGCGCCGTTCTTCGCGATGCAGGCCGCGGTCACCGACATGACGGCCCGCAAGGCGCCCGGCACGGTCGTGAACATCATCTCGAACTGCGCGCACGGCGGCCCGCCGCATCTGGCGCCGTACTCCACGGCGAAGGCCGGTCTCGCGGGGCTCACCCGCAACGCGGCCCACGCGCACCGCTGGGACCGGATCCGCATCAACGGCCTGAACATCGGCTGGACGGACACCGAGGGCGAGGACGCCACCCAGCGCGCCTTCCACGACGCGGGCGACGACTGGCGGGAGAAGGCCGCGGCGGCCCTGCCGATGGGCAAGCTCGGACAGGTCGACGAGATCGCCGACTTCGTCGTCCTCCTGCTCTCCGATCGCAGCGGTGTGGTGACCGGCTCGGTCATCGACTGGGACCAGACCGTCTTCGGCGGGCTCGACTGAACCGCCCTCGGGGCTGAACCTCCGGGTTGAACCTCTGGGCTGAACCATTGGGTTGAAGGAGCAAGATTCGCATGCGTATTGGCATCATGGGGCTGGGCCGGATCGGCGCGTTCCACGCGGAGACCCTGGCCGGACTCGAAGCGGTCGACTCGCTCGTGGTGACCGACCCGGTCGCCGCGGCGGCCTCGTCGGCCGCCGAGCGGTTCGGGGCCACGGCCGTGGACTCCCCCGACGCGGTGTTCGCCGCCGGCGTCGACGGAGTCGTGATCGCCGCCGCGACCGACGCCCACCCCGAACTCCTCCTCGCCGCCGTCAAGGCGGGCATCCCGGTCTTCTGCGAGAAGCCCGTGGCCCGCGGTGTCGAGGAGAGCCTCGAAGT
Organism: Streptomyces sp. NPDC102514; assembly: GCF_055584525.1. Lineage (NCBI taxonomy): Bacteria > Bacillati > Actinomycetota > Actinomycetes > Kitasatosporales > Streptomycetaceae > Streptomyces > Streptomyces sp. NPDC102514. The sequence continues at coordinate 293,162 of NZ_JBVJLW010000011.1, read as the reverse complement.
GCTGCGCGCGGTGGAGGCCGGCGGGGTCGAGGTGCACATCGGCTACAACCGGCGCTTCGACGCGGGCTGTGTCGCCGCGCGCCAGGCCGTGGTGAGCGGTGAACTCGGTCTGCTGCACACCGTGCGGTCCACCACCCTGGACCCCGCGCCGCCGCCCGCCGCGTACGTGGCCGTGTCCGGCGGCATCTTCCGCGACTGCAGCGTGCACGACTTCGACATCGTGCGCTGGGTCACCGGCCGCGAGGTCGTCGAGGTGTACGCGACCGGCGGCAACCGGGGCGCGGACTTCATCGCGGCGGCGGGCGACGCCGACACCGCCTCCGCGCTGCTCACCTTCGACGACGGCACGATCGGTGTCATCTCCAACTCCCGTCACAACGCCCGCGGTTACGATGTCCGCCTGGAGGTGCACGGCATGCTGGACAGCATCGCCGTGGGCCTGGAGGACAAGCTGCCGCTGCGGTCCGTCGAGCCGGGCGCCACCTTCCCCGCCGGGCCCCCGCACCACTTCTTCATGGACCGCTTCGCCGCCGCCTACCGCGCCGAACTCACCGCGTTCACCGAGGTCGTGGCGGGCTCCCGGCCCTCCCCCTGCACCGTGGCCGACGCCCTCGAAGCGAGCTGGATCGCCGAGGCCTGCACGCTGTCGCTGCGCGAGCACCGGCCCGTACGACTGGAAGAGGTGCGCACCGCATGACGGAGGAACCCCTGCGGATCGGGGTGCTGGGCGCGGCCCGTATCGCCGAGCTGTCGATCGCGGGACCCGCCCGGGTGACCGGCCACCGTCTCGTGGCGGTGGCCGCCCGCGACCGGTCCCGCGCCGAGGCCTTCGCCGCCGAGCACGACGTCGAACGGGTCCTGGACTCGTACGCCGACGTCGTATCCGACCCGGCGGTCGAGGTCGTCTACAACCCCCTCGCCAACGGCCTGCACGCGCCCTGGAACCTCGCCGCGCTCGCCGCGGGCAAGCATGTGCTCACCGAGAAACCCTCGGCGAGCAACACCGAGGAGGCCGCCGAGGTCCGGGACGCCGTCGCGAAGGCCGGCACGGTCTTCATGGAGGGCTTCCACTATCTGTTCCACCCGGTCACCCGGCGTCTGCACGAGCTGCTGGAGAGCGGGGAGCTGGGCGAGCTGCGGCATGTGGAGACCACGATGGTCATGCCGGCCCCGCCGGACACGGACCCGCGCTGGTCGCTGCCCCTCGCGGGCGGCGCCCTGATGGACCTGGGCTGCTACAGCCTGCACGCCCAGCGGGTGCTCGCGCCCTGGGCGGGCGGCGTCCCGCGGCTCGTCGCGGCGCGCGGCGGCGAACGGGTGGGCGCGCCCGGGGTGGACGAATGGCTGGACGCGGACCTGGAGTTCCCGGGCGGCGCCACCGGTACGGCCCGCTGCCACATGGCGCACGACGGGTGGGAGATGAGCTGCCGGATCGTGGGCTCGCACGGTGAGGCGACGGCGGTGAACTTCGTCCAGCCGCATCTGGACGACCGGGTCCGGGTCCGTACGGCCTCGGGCGAGCGCGTCGAGATGCTCGGCCGCCGGTCCTCGTACACCTATCAGCTCGAAGCGTTCGCGGCGCATCTGCGCAGGGGCGTGCCCCTGCGGCTGGACGCCGATGACGCGCTCGCCACGATGCGTCTCATCGACGACTGCTACCGGAGTGCGGGGCTGCCGCTCAGGCCGCGGACGGCTCTTCCGTCCACGCCCTGAGCGGTCCTGCCTCTTCTCTTCCTGGCGGCTTCAGCGGTTGCTTCAGCGCATCACTGTCGTGCGTCGCGGAGCACCGAGCGCAGGAATTCCGCGCTGCTCCACACGTCGTCGACGGGCCCCTTGCCGGCGGGCTCGTCGGTGAGGATGGTGTCCTGCTCCAGGACGTACCAGCCGTCGTAGCCGCGTGCCCCGAGGTGGCTCACGATGGCCCGGACGTCCACGTCACCGGCGCCGAGCGGCCGGTACATGCCGTCCCGGACGGCGTCCGTGTAGCTGAGGCGGCCCGACCGGACCTTGGCGGCGAGGGCGGCGTCCACGTCCTTCATATGGGTGTGGGCGATCCGCTCGGGGGCCTGCCGGGTCAGCTCGGCGGGGTCGGTACCGCCGATGAGCAGGTGGCCCGTGTCGAGACAGAGCGAGATCGCGGAGTGCTCCAGCACCCGCTGGACCTCCTCGCCGTTCTCGACCATCGTGCCGACGTGCGGGTGCAGTACCGCCTGCACGCCCCGTTCGGCGGCCAGCGCGGTCAGACGGTCCAGGTTGGACAGCAGCAGCTTCCAGCCGTCGGCGTCCAGCTCGGGCCTGGAGTCGTACCCCTCCTGCCCCGTGACGGCCGACAGGACCAGGACGTCGGCCCCGGACGCGGCATAGCTCTCCAGGAGCGTGTCGACCTCGGGCAGCGGATCATGCCCGGGTACGTGCAGCAGGAGCGGGGTGAAGCCGCCGACCGCCTGGAGGTCGTGGTGGGCGAGGACCTGCGCCATGGCCGCAGGCTCGCCGGGCAGAAAGCCCTCGGGCCCGAACTCGGTGGCGGCGAGGCCGACCTCGCGCATCTCCTTCAGCACGCGCTCGGGCGTCAACTGGTAACCCCAGTCGGGTACTTCGCACACGCCCCACGAGATGGGCGCACCGGCGATCCGCGGTGATCGAGTGTCCATGGCGCAACGTTAAGTGCATCCCGGCCCAAAAATGAAGGGGTCGATCCCTCAGCGGGGCCTCATCGTGTCCATCTTTTTCCCGTCATTCGCCACCCTGCCGAAACCCACCCGGAAGAAATCGGCGAAACGACTGTTGAGACAGACGAAGGAGCACAGCGCTTCCACCCCGTTCCTTCCAGCGGAGAGGCCGACGGAGAAGCCATGTCGCACCAGCAGGACCACCGGACCCGCTTCTCCGTCCTCGACCGCTCGCGCACCCGGGAGGGCCACGGTGCCCCCGAGGCGCTGCGCGACACCGTCCGGCTGGCGCGGGAGCTGGAGGGGCTCGGCTACCACCGGATCTGGGTCTCGGAGCACCACGGCGTACCGGGCGTCGCCGGTTCCGCGCCGACCGTCCTGGCCGCCGCGGTCGCCGCCGCGACCCGCTCGATCCGGGTGGGCACGGGCGGGGTGATGCTGCCCAATCATCAGCCCCTGGTGGTGGCGGAACAGTTCGGCGTCCTGGAATCCCTCTTCCCCGGCCGTATCGACATGGGTCTGGGCCGGTCCGTGGGGTTCACGGACGGCGTACGCAGGGCGCTGGGCCGGGACAAGGACGTGGCCGACGACTTCGCGGCGCAGCTCGACGAGCTGCTGGGCTGGTTCCGCGGCACGTCCCCGACCGGGGTGCGCGCACGCCCCGCCGAGGGTCTGACCGTGCCACCGTTCGTGCTGGCCATGGGCGAGGGCGCGACGATCGCCGCCCGGGCCGGGCTGCCCATGGTGATCGGCGACATCAGGAACCGCGAGAAGATGCGCCGCGGCATCGACCACTACCGCGAGACGTTCCGGCCCTCCGTGTGGGCGTCGGAGCCGTACGTCGTCATCTCGGGCACGGTCGCGGTCGCGGGGACGCCGGAGGAGGCACGGCGGCTGCTGCTGCCGGAGGCGTGGTCGATGGCGTACGCACGCACGCACGGTACGTTTCCGCCGTTGCCGTCCGCCGAGCGGGTCGAGTCGCTGACGCCGGCGATGACGGAGAAGGAGCGGGGCTTCTACGAGTCCGGGCTCTCCGGTCAGATCGCCGGGACCGAGGAGCAGGTCGCCCATGAGCTGTCGACGGTGATCAAGGAGACCTCTGCGGACGAGGTGCTGGTCACGACCAGTACGTACGACCGGGAGGGGCTGGTGGACTCGTTCCGGCGGCTGGCGCGGGTTGTGGGGCTGGAGCCGGTATGAGTGTTCCACTGGGGTGACCTCGGGTTTGTGGGGTGAGTGCGGGCAGGCTGGTGCTGGTCGCGCCCACTCGGCGGAGCCGCAAAATGTCACAGCCCCGCGCCCCTTACGGGCGCGCCCTGCCGCACCGTGCATCATCGGTACTGCCCCGCTCGCCGTACCTCTGGAGTCACCCCATGCACAGCCCCCATGACCCGTACGTCCGCGTGCGGGGTGCCCGTGAGCACAATCTTCAGGGGGTCGACGTCGACATCCCGCGGGATGTGCTGGTGGTGTTCACGGGGGTGTCCGGGTCCGGGAAGTCGTCGCTGGCCTTCGGGACGATCTACGCGGAGGCCCAGCGGCGGTACTTCGAGTCGGTGGCCCCGTACGCGCGGCGGCTGATCCATCAGGTGGGGGCGCCTAAGGTCGGCGACATCAGCGGACTGCCGCCCGCGGTGTCGCTCCAGCAGCGGCGGTCGACGCCCACCTCTCGCTCCTCGGTGGGTACGGTCACCAACCTCTCGAACTCCCTGCGGATGCTGTTCTCCCGCGCGGGCCGGTACCCGCCGGGCGCCGAACGGCTCGACTCGGACTCCTTCTCGCCGAACACCGCCGCCGGGGCCTGCCCCGAGTGCCACGGGCTCGGCCAGGTGCACCGCACGACCGAGGAACTGCTGGTCCCCGATCTGGCGCTGTCGATCCGGGAGGGCGCGATCGCCGCATGGCCGGGCGCCTGGCAGGGCAAGAACCTGCGCGACGTCCTCGACACGCTGGGGTACGACGTCGACCGGCCGTGGCGCGACCTGCCCGCCGGGCAGCGCGGGTGGATCCTCTTCACGGACGAGCAGCCGGTCGTGACGGTCCATCCGGTACGGGACGCGGGGCGCATCCAACGCCCGTACCAGGGCACGTACATGAGCGCACGCCGCTATGTCCTGAAGACGTTCTCGGACTCCAGGAGTCAGACGTTGCGGGCGAAGGCGGAGCGGTTCCTCGCCGCGACGCCCTGTCCGCTGTGCGGTGGCAGCCGGCTGCGGCCCGAGGCGCTCGCGGTGACCTTCGCGGGCCGGACCATCGCGGAGCTTGCCGCGCTGCCGCTCGTCGAACTGGCCGGCTCCCTGGCGGATCACGGTGGTTCGGAGACGGCCCGTGTCCTCACGGAGGACCTGCTCGCCCGTATCTCCCCCGTCACCGAACTGGGTCTCGGCTACCTCAGCCTCGCCCGGTCCACCCCGACCCTGTCGGCGGGCGAGCTGCAACGGCTGCGCCTGGCCACGCAGTTGCGCTCCGGGCTCTTCGGGGTCGTCTACGTCCTGGACGAGCCGTCCGCCGGACTGCACCCGGCGGACACCGAGGCCCTGCTCACGGTCCTGGACCGGCTGAAGGCGGCGGGCAACTCGGTGTTCGTCGTGGAGCACAGCCTCGACGTCGTGCGCGGCGCCGACTGGCTGGTCGACGTGGGCCCGAAGGCGGGCGAGCACGGCGGGCAGGTGCTGCACAGCGGCCCGGTGGCGGAGCTGGAGCACGTCACCGGGTCCGCGACGGGCCGGTTCCTCTTCGACCGCTCCCCCGCTCCGGTACGCGAAGTCCGCGCGGCACGAGGCTGGTTGAAGGCCGGGCCGGTGAACCGCCACAACCTGCGCGACACGACGGCCGAGTTCCCGCTCGGTGTCCTCACCGCGGTCACCGGTGTCTCCGGCTCGGGCAAGTCCACGCTCATCGGGGAGATCACGGAGCAACTGCCGGGTGTGGGACGGCTGGTGAGCGTCGACCAGAAGCCCATCGGCCGTACGCCCCGCTCGAATCTGGCCACGTACACGGGTCTCTTCGACGTCGTGCGCAAGGTCTTCGCCGGGACGGAGGAGGCGGGCCGTCGCGGGTACGGGGTCGGCCGGTTCTCCTTCAACGTCCCTGGCGGGCGGTGCGAGACCTGTCAGGGCGAGGGGTTCGTCAGCGTCGAGCTGCTCTTCCTGCCGAGCACCTACGCCCCGTGCCCGGACTGCGGCGGGGCGCGCTACAACCCCGAGACGCTCGAAGTGACGTACCGGGACAAGAACATCGCGCAGGTGCTGGACCTGACGGTCGAGGCCGCCGCCGGCTTCTTCGCGGACACCCCGGCCGTGGCCCGCAGCCTCGCCACGCTCCTCGACGTCGGCCTCGGCTATCTGCGGCTCGGCCAGCCCGCGACCGAGCTGTCCGGCGGCGAGGCACAGCGCATCAAGCTCGCGAGCGAACTCCAGCGCGTACGCCGGGGCCACACGCTCTACCTCCTCGACGAGCCGACGACCGGTCTGCACCCGGCCGATGTCGAGGTGCTGATGCGGCAGTTGCACGGTCTGGTCGACGGCGGGCACAGCGTCGTGGTCGTGGAGCACGACATGGCGGTGGTGGCGGGCGCCGACTGGGTGATCGACCTGGGCCCCGGCGGCGGCGACGCGGGCGGACGGATCGTGGCGGCGGGGCCTCCGGCGGAGGTCGCGCGGGCGGCGGGGAGCGCGACGGCCCCGTACCTCGCGCGTGCGCTGCCCCGGAGCGGCCCGCTGGAGCCGGACGGCTCTCAGTCCCAATAGGCCTGCCGCAGCCTTGACTTGGCCAGCTTGCCCGTAGGCGTACGCGGCAGCGCGTCCGTGAAGTCCACACTGCGGGGCGCCTTGTAGTGGGCGATGCGGTCGCGCACGAAGTCGAGGAGTTCGCGGGCGAGCCGCGGTCCCGGGGTCGCGCCGGGGGCCGGCTGGACGACGGCCTTGACCGCCTCGCCCATCTCCGGGTCCGGTACGCCGACGACCGCCACGTCGGCGACCTGGGGGTGCAGGGTGAGACAGTCCTCGATCTCCTGCGGGTAGATGTTCACGCCGCCGGAGATGATGGTGAACGCCCGGCGGTCGGTGAGGAAGAGATAGCCGTCCTCGTCGACGTGCCCGATGTCCCCGGTGGTCGTCCAGTTCGGGTGTTCGGGGTGCTGTGCCTGCCGGGTGCGGGCCTCGTCGTTGTGGTAGCGGAACGGGAGTTCGTCGCGCTCGAAGTACACGGTCCCGGTCTCGCCGACGGGCAGCACCTTGCCGTCGTCGTCGCAGATCCGCAGCTCGCCGAGGAATCCGCCGCGGCCCACCGTCCCGGGCTTGCGCAGCCACTCCTCGGGGCCGACGAAGGTGATCCCGTTGGCCTCGGTCGCCGAGTAGTACTCGTACAGGACGGGCCCCCACCAGTCCATCATCCGGCGTTTGACCTCGACGGGGCAGGGCGCGGCGGCGTGGACGGCGACCCTCGTCGACGACACGTCGTACGCGGCGCGCACCTCGTCCGGCAGCTTCAGCATCCGTACGAACATGGTGGGCACCCACTGGCTGTGCGTGACGCGGTGCCGTTCGATCGCCGCCAACGCGTCGCGCGGGTCGAAGGAGTCGAGGGAGTTCATCAGGACGACCGTGCCGCCGGTCGCGGTCACCACGAAGCTGAAGCGCAGGGGCGCCGCGTGGTAGAGCGGGGCCGGGCAGAGGTAGACGGTGTCCTCGCCGAAGCCGTACATGGGCTGGAAGAGCAGTTGGTACATGCTCATCTCCTCGCGGACGTCCCCCTCGGGGAGCGTCGGCGCGATGCCTTTGGGCAGGCCCGTGGTGCCGGAGGAGTAGAGCATGTCGACGCCGCGGGGCTGGTGGGCCGGGGGTTCGGGTGAGGCGTCGGCGAGGGCGCGTTCGTACGAGCCGTCGTCGAAGTTCAGGTGCAGTGCGGTGTCCGGCGCCAACTCGCGCACACCACGCCCGAGTTCGGTGAGGGGTGCCGAGACGATGAGCGCCCTCGCCCCGCAGTCGCGGACGATGTAGGCGGCCTCCTCGGCGGTCAGGTGGTGGTTGACCACGGTCAGGTAGAAGCCGGAGCGCAGTGCCGCCCAGTAGACCTCCAGGACGCGCGGGTCGTTGTCGGCGAGGAGCGCCAGATGGTCGCCGACGCGCAGTCCGGCGGACCGCAGATGGTCGGCGAGCCGCAGGGAACGGTCCTCCAGCCGGCCGTAGGTGAGAGCACGGCCGCCGTCGGCGGTGACGACGGCCGTCCTGGCGGGGTCGTACGCTCCGGGATACATGCGGGGACGGTACCCCGGTCAGGTGACGGACCGTCAGAGGTGTGCGTGCGCTTCCGTGTTCACGCGAGCGCGGGTGAGCGGGTGCGCGGCGCGGACGGAGTGGACGGCGACCGTTTCGGCGGCCCGGGCGAGGGTCCGCCGGTCGGGGGCGGAGCCCGGCGGGAGCAGCGGCCCGACCTGCACCTCGGCCACGAGGTCGCGGGCCGAGACGACCCGCCACACGGAGGTGAGCAGGGAGTCGCTGCCGACGAACGCGGGTGCGGTGCTGACCGCGCCCCCGTCGTGCCGGTACTGGAGGCCCACCGGCTGGACGGCCGCGTCCGCGTCGAGGGCGGCCTGGAAGGCGGCCCGGCGGAACCGGCCCTGGGCCCGGCCGCACCAGGTGCTCCCCTCGGGGAAGACCACGACCGCCCCGCCGTCACGCAGGGACTGCGCGATCCGCCCGACCGTCTCGGGCAGCGCGCGCAGCCGGTCGCGTTCGATGAACAGCGCGCCGCTGCTCGCGGTGAGCGCCCCGGCCACGGGCCACCGCCGGATCTCCGCCTTGGCGAGCATCCGGGCGGGCCGGACGGCCGCGAGCAGCGGGATGTCGAGCCAGGAGATGTGGTTGGCCACCAGCAGCAGGCCCCCGGTGGGCGGGGCCGCGCCGGTGGTCCGCAGCTCCACACCCGCGGCGCGCACGATCGTCCGGCACCACCGTCTGATGAGCCGGTCGCGCAGGCCCGCCGGAATGCGCGCGACGACCGGGATCAGCGCGATCCCGGTGGCGACCACGACGAGCAGCGAGACCAGCCGCAGCACGGCACGCGGCACGGCGGCGACCGCCCGTACCGACTCCACGCAGACCCCCGGGGTGCACGGGGCGCTGGGCAGCCATGCGCTCGCCGGAGGGGTGGCCGGACGCGCCCCGGACGGGCGTGCCCCTGTGGGGCGGGAGGCGACCTGCGAACCGCCGCGGCGCGGGCTGGGCACCTTTCCCATGCCCGGGCGCGGCGGGCCCGGGAAAGGCGGCCCGTCCGGGCCGGCGTGGGCCGCCGGGCCCCGGCGGGGACGCAGGAGCACGCCCATGCGGGACGTGCTCATCACGCGGGCACGAGGGAGAGGAAGTGCCGCAGATAGCGCGGGTTGACCCGGCGCATCGACAGCAGCACGTACAGGTCGGCGACGCCGAAGTCCGGGTCGTGGGCCGGCTCGGCACAAACCCAGGCACCGAGCCGCAGATAGCCGCGCAGGAGCGGGGGAAGTTCGGCGCGGCCCGCCCGGGCGACACCCTCGGAGTTCCAGGGCAGCAGCGGCCGTACGCGGTACTCCTCGGGGGCCAGGTGCTTGTCCCGCACCCGGTCCCAGGTGCCCGCGGCGAGAGTGCCGCCGTCGGCGAGCGGGATGGAGCAGCAGCCCGCCAGCCATTCGTGGCCGCCGTCGATCATGTAGCGGGCGATACCGGCCCAGATCAGACCGATGACGGCGCCGTCGCGGTGGTCGGGGTGGACGCAGGAGCGGCCGACCTCGACGAGGCCGGGGCGGATCGCGGCGAGGGGGCCGAGGTCGAACTCGCTCTCCGAGTAGAGCCGCCCGGCGACCGCGGCGCGCTCGGGCGGCAGCAGCCGGTAGGTGCCGACGACCTGGCCGGTCGTGGTGTCGCGCACGAGCAGGTGGTCGCAGTACGCGTCGAAGGCGTCGACGTCCAGGCCCGGCTGCGAGGTGGCCAGCAGGGCGCCCATCTCGCCGGCGAAGACGTCGTGGCGCAGTCGTTGTGCGTCCCGGACGTCGGACTCGTCGCGGGCGAGGGTGACGGTGTAGCGGGTGGGTGCCGTCGACAGTGGGGGGCTGTCGAGCGTGGAAACGCCGGTCATGGCTCTCTCCTGGTCACAGGCCGGATGCGGCGGAGCGGCGCGACGGACCATGCTGCACAGGTCCGTGCGCTCCTGTTCTTCCGACCCCGGCTGACCGCCGAGTAACCCACGGAGAGAGCGCGAGTGTGAGCTTGCTGAATCCCAGGGGTGGCGCTCCGCTTGCGGCACGGGGAACGACGCAGCCCTTCACCCTCAGGGGCGCGGGGAACGGCGCAATCTTTCGCCTTCAGACCCGCGGAGAACGACCCGGCCCTTCACCCTCAGGGGCGCGGGGAACGGCGCAATCCTTTGCCTTTGGGGGCGCGGGGAACGGCGCAGTCTTTCGTCTTTCAGGGGCGCGGGGAACTGCGCGACCAGCCCCCACGCACCCGCACCCGACACACACCCGAAGCCAGTTCACAAACGGGCGGCCAGCCCTACCGCTTCGCGGCCTTCCGGCCGGCCCGAAGCCATTCCTTGTTCATCCCGGTGATGGAGAACAAGGGAATCCCCTTGGGACAGGCAGTCGCACACTCCCCCACGAGCGTGCACCCCCCGAACCCCTCCTCATCCATCTGCGCCACCATGTCCAGCACCCGCGTCTCCCGCTCAGGAGCCCCCTGGGGCAGCACATTCAGATGATTCACCTTCGCCGAGGTGAACAGCATGGCGGCCCCGTTGGGGCAGGCGGCCACACACGCCCCGCACCCGATGCACTCGGCGTGCTCGAACGCGAAGTCCGCGTCGGGCTTCGGCACCGGCGTGGCGTGCGCCTCCGGCGCCGCCCCGGTCGGCACGCTGACGTACCCGCCGGCCTGGATGATCCGGTCGAACGCGGACCGGTCGACCACGAGGTCCTTGACGACGGGGAACGCGGAGGCCCGCCACGGCTCGATGTCGATCGTGTCCCCGTCCTGGAAGGACCGCATGTGCAGCTGACAGGTCGTGGTGCGCTCGGGCCCGTGCGCGTCACCGTTGATGACCAGCGAGCAGGCGCCGCAGATGCCCTCACGGCAGTCGTGGTCGAAGGCGACGGGATCGTCACCGGCGAGGATGAGTTCCTCGTTGAGGGTGTCGAGCATCTCCAGGAACGACATGTCGGCCGAGATGCCGTCCACGTCGTAGGTGGACATCGCTCCGTCGGCGTCGGCGTTCTGTTGCCGCCAGACGCGCAGGGTGAGCTTCATGCGTAGCTCCGCTGGGTGGGGTGGACGTACTCGAAGACGAGGTCTTCCTTGTGCAGGACGGGCGCCCCGCCGGTGTCGGTGAACTCCCAGGCGGCCGCGTAGGAGAACTCCTCGTCGCGGCGGGCCGCCTCACCGTCGGGGGTCTGGGACTCCTCCCGGAAGTGCCCGCCGCAGGACTCCTCGCGGTGCAGCGCGTCCAGGCACATCAGCTCGGCCAGTTCCAGGTAGTCGACGATCCGGTTGGCCTTCTCCAGCGACTGGTTGAACTCCTCGCCCGTTCCGGGCACCTTGATCCGCCGCCAGAACTCCTCCCGGATCTGCGGGATGCGCTCCAACGCCTTGCGCAGCCCCGATTCCGTACGGGCCATGCCGCAGAACTCCCACATCAGTTCGCCGAGTTCGCGGTGGAAGGAGTCGGGGGTGCGGTCGCCGTCCACGGCGAGCAGCAGCCGCAGCCGGTCCTCGGTGTCGGCCAGCACCTCCTGCACGACCGGGTGTTCGTCGTCGATGGTCTCGTGGTGCGGGTTGCGGGCGAGGTAGTCGTTGATGGTCGACGGCAGGACGAAGTAGCCGTCGGCGAGGCCCTGCATGAGCGCGGACGCGCCCAGCCGGTTCGCCCCGTGGTCGGAGAAGTTCGCCTCGCCGATCGCGAACAGGCCGGGCACGGTGGTCTGCAGGTCGTAGTCGACCCACAGGCCGCCCATCGTGTAGTGCACGGCCGGATAGATCCGCATCGGCACGCTGTACGGGTCCTCGGCGGTGATCCGCGCGTACATGTCGAAGAGGTTGCCGTACTTGGCCTCCACGGCCTTGCGGCCCATCCGCGCGATGGCGTCGGCGAAGTCGAGGTAGACGCCCTGCCCGCCGGGCCCGACGCCGCGCCCCTCGTCGCACACGTTCTTCGCGGCCCGTGAGGCGATGTCCCGCGGTACGAGGTTGCCGAACGCCGGGTAGATGCGCTCCAGGTAGTAGTCCCGCTCGTCCTCCGGGATCCGGTCCGCCGGACGGTCGTCGCCCTTGGCCTTGGGCACCCAGATCCGCCCGTCGTTGCGCAGCGACTCACTCATCAGCGTCAGCTTCGACTGGTGCTCACCGGTGCGCGGGATGCACGTGGGGTGGATCTGTGTGAAACACGGGTTGGCGAAGTACGCGCCCCGCCGGTGCGCCCGCCAGATCGCGGTGGCGTTGGAGTTCATGGCGTTGGTCGACAGGTAGAAGACGTTGCCGTACCCGCCGCTCGCCAGCACGACGGCGTCCGCGTAGTAGGTGTCGATCTTCCCGGTGATCAGATCGCGGGCCACGATCCCCCGCGCCCGCCCGTCCACGACGATCACGTCGAGCATCTCGGTGCGGGCGTGCATCTCCACCGTGCCGGCCGCGATCTGCCTGCTGAGGGCCTGGTAGGCGCCGAGCAGGAGCTGCTGGCCTGTCTGCCCGCGGGCGTAGAACGTCCGGGACACCTGCACCCCGCCGAACGACCGGGTGTCCAGCAGACCGCCGTACTCCCGCGCGAACGGCACGCCCTGCGCGACGCACTGGTCGATGATCTCCACGGAGATCTGCGCGAGGCGGTGCACGTTCGACTCGCGTGCGCGGAAGTCGCCTCCCTTGACGGTGTCGTAGAACAGGCGGTGCACCGAGTCGCCGTCGTTGCGGTAGTTCTTCGCGGCGTTGATCCCGCCCTGCGCGGCGATCGAGTGGGCCCGGCGCGGGGAGTCCTGATAGCAGAACTGCACGACGTGGTAGCCCTGTTCGGCGAGCGTGGCCCCGGCCGCGCCGCCCGCGAGTCCCGTACCGACGACGATCACGGTGTGCTTGCGGCGGTTGGCGGGGTTGACCAGTTTGGCCTCGAAGCGGCGGGTGTCCCAGCGCTCGTTCACCGGCCCCTGGGGGGCCTTGGCGTCGACGACCGGTTCCCCGGTCGCGTACTCGGTGAAGGTGCCGTGTCCGGCGAACTCGGTGGTTCCGGCGAATTCAGCAGTCATGTCAGCTCACCACTCCGGTCATCACGCCCACGGGTACGGCGACGAAGCCAGCCGTGAGGACCACGGCGAGCACGTTGGCGATGGTCTTGAAGGCCCGGTCACGGGTGCGGCTGCCCACGCCGAGGGTCTGTGCGGCGCTCCAGAAGCCGTGCTGGACGTGCAGGCCGAGCGCGAGCATCGCGACGATGTAGATGACGTTGCCGTACCAGGTGGAGAAGGTGTCGATCACGTTCTGGTACGGGTGTCCGTGCTGGAAGCCGTTCGCGTGGACGGTGCCGGTGGTCAGGTCCAGGATGTGCCAGACGATGAACAGGCCGAGGATGATCCCGCCCCAGCGCATCGTCCGCGTGGCGTAACTGGCGCGGCGCTTCTTGTGCACGTACTTGGTGGGGCGTGCCCCGATGTCGCGGCGGCTGAGCTGGTACGCGGACACGGCGTGCGCGACGACGGCGACGACCAGGACGACGCGGACGATCCACAGGGCCCACTCGTAGTGGAGGAAGGGCTCGCCCAGGGTGCGCAGCCAGTGGGCGTAGTGGTCGAACTCGCCCTCGCCGAAGAAGATCTTGAGGTTGCCCAGCATGTGGACGGCCAGGTACCCCAGCATGATCAGGCCGCTGACGGCCATCACGGTCTTCTTGCCGACGGAGGAGTCCCAGATGGTGCGCGTCATGGACGGTTTTCGTTCCGTCCGCGTTGCCAGAGCCATGTGATCGACGCTACGGCCGAGGGGGTCGATCGGTCCAAGACATGGTATGGCTCGTTTCCATAGGCGATGCCTATCACCGTCGTACGATGGGGTCATGCAGTTCCAGCAGCTCCAGTACTTCGTGGCGGTCGCCGAGACCCGGCATTTCACCCGGGCCGCCGATGTCGTCCACGTGGCCCAGCCGTCGCTCTCCCAGCAGATCAAGGCGCTGGAACGGGAGTTGGGGGCCGACCTCTTCCTCCGGGCGCGGGGGAACATCACGCTCACGGACGCCGGGGAGGCGCTGTTGCCGCTGGCGCGGCGCATCCTCGCGGACGCGGAGACCGCCCGGCACGAGGTGCAGGAACTGGCTCAGCTGCGCAGCGGGCGGGTGCGGCTGGGCGCGACGCCGAGCCTGTGCACGGGGCTGCTGCCGGATGTACTGCGCGCCTTCCACGACCGCTACCCCGGGATCAGGCTGCTGATCGAGGAGGGCGGCTCGCACGACCTCGTACGGGAGCTGGCGCGCGGGGCGCTCGACCTGGCTCTCGTCGTCCTTCCGCTGCCTACGCCGTCGCCCGCGCTGACCACGGTGGAGGTGCTGCGGGAGGACCTCGTGGTGGTGTCCTCACCGGAGGCGCCGGCGCCGGGCGGCGGGCGGCGGACCGTCGGTGTCCCCGACCTGGAGGGGGAACGGCTCGTGATGTTCCGGCACGGGTACGACCTGCGGGAGCTGACCGTCGCCGCGTGCCGCTCCGCGGGGTTCGAGCCGGATTTCGCGGTCGAGGGCGGGGAGATGGATGCGGTGCTGGGGTTCGTGCGGGCGGGGTTGGGGGTGGCTGTGGTGCCGCGGATGGTGGCGGTGCGGTCGGGGGCGGGGTTGCGGGTGACGCCGCTGGCCCGGCCCGGGCTGGCCCGGACCATCGCGCTGGCCCACCGCAGTGACGTGGCGCCACCGCGGGCTGCACGCGAACTGCAACGCATGCTGCTGAAAAGGTGACCGGCCTTCACTGACCCGCCTTTGCTCGATGCGGGCCCACTGCCACTCGTTGCGCCGTTCCCCGCGCCCCTTCCGGGGCTAGGGTGCGCTTCTGACCTGCGGGTACGTCGTGGCTGAGCGCGCCGTTCCCCGCGCCCCTAACGGGGCACCAGCGCCCCGAAGGGGCGCGGGGAACTGCGCGGCCGGCCCCCACGCACCCGCAGGTCGGAGACGGGCCGTCGCCCCCACCCCCCAGGGGCGCGGGGAACGGCGCGGGCAACCACCACTCACCCGCAAGGCCCGCTCAGCCCGTCGCGTCCACCAGCGCCAAGTCGTGCAGGCGGTCCGGTGGGCCGGGGCGGGCGTAGTACCAGCCCTGCGCCGTGTCGCAGCCCAGCAGACGGAGCTGCTCCGCCTGCGCCCCCGTCTCCACCCCCTCCACCGTGACCGCGAGGTCCAGGCTGTGGGCCAGTGAGACGATCCCCTCGACGATCTTGAGGTCGACCGGATCGGCGGGAAACTGCTGCATGCCCTGTGTGAAGGACCGGTCGAGCTTCAGGATGCTCACCGGCAGCCGCCGCAGATTGGCCAGGTTCGAGTACCCCGTGCCGAAGTCGTCCAGCGCGATGTCGACACCCATCTCGGCGAGTCGACGCAGCGGCTTCAACAGGTCGTCGTCCGCCCCGATGAGCGCCGACTCGGTGACCTCCAGGCAGAGGAAGTTCGGTTCGAGACCGACCCGCTCCAGGATGTCCACCGTGTCGGAGACGAGCCCGGGGTGGGTCAGCTGGCAGGGGGAGAGATTCACGTTGATCCGCAGCGGGCCCGCGTCGGAGTGACGTTCCTGCCACTCACGCGCCTGGCGGACCGACTGCTCCAGGACCCAGCGCCCCAGCGGGACGATCAGCCCCGTGTGCTCGGCGAGCGGGATGAACCGGTCCGGGCCGAGGACGCCGTGCTGCGGATGCAGCCACCGCACCAGGGCCTCGGCGCCGTGCACACTGCCGTCGCCGAGATGCACGAGCGGCTGGTACTCGATGAAGAACTCGCCCCGGTCCAGCGCCGCGGGCAGCGCCGTGGTGAGCCCGTGCCGGGTGATCGCGCGGGCGTCCGCCTCGGCGTCGGCCAGCTCGTAGCGGTTGCCGCCCGCCGACTTGGCCCGGTACATCGTGATGTCGGCGCTGCGCAGCACCTCCGCAGGGCCGCGCTCGCCCGCCGGACCCTCGACGATGCCGATGCTCCCGCGGACGGTGAGTTCGCGGCCGTCGATGCGCACCGGGGTGACCAGCGCGTTCATGATGCGGTCGGCGAGGGCGTCGACCTCGCTCTCGGTGTCGGGTCCGGTGGTCAGCGCCACGAACTCGTCGCCGCCGAGCCGGGCCACCATCTCGCCGGGCGCGGTCGCGCAGGACTGCAGCCGGTCGGCGACCTCGACGAGCAGCCGGTCGCCCGCCGCGTGCCCGAGGCTGTCGTTGATGGTCTTGAAGCCGTCGAGGTCGAGGTAGCAGAGCCCGAACCGCTGGCCGTCGCCCGCCGCGAGCGCCTTGTCGAGCCGCTCGAAGAACAGCGTGCGGTTGGGCAGCCCGGTGAGCGCGTCGTGCGTGGCCTCGTACCGAAGCCGGAGGTTGAGCAGCCTGCGCTCGGTGGTGTCCTCCATGAGGGCGAGCTGGTACTGCGGCCGGCCGTCCGGGTCGCGCAGCAGCGAGACGGTGAGGTTGGTCCACAGAACCGTTCCGTCGGGCCGGTAGAAGGCCTTCTCGACGTGGTAGTGCTCGCGGTCGCCGCGCACCAGCTCCTCGTAGAGCCGCCAGACCTGGGCGCCGTCCTCGGGGTGGGTCCACTCGGTGACGTTCCGCCCGCGCATCAGCTGCTCGGTCCCGCCGAACATCCGCAGCAGGGCGTTGTTCACCTGCAGGATGTTGCCGTCGAGGTCCGCGACGCCGATGCCTATGGCCGCGCCCTCGAAGACGGCGCGGAAGCGTGCCTCGGTCGCGTGCAGCGCGTCCGCGACGATTCCCTGGGCCTGGAGCGCGGCGCGTGCGATGGTCTCCTGCTCGGCCAGCGTCCGCTCCCGCAGCGCCCGGGCGAACCCGGCCGCCATGGCGTGCTGCAGCCGCGCGGAGCGGGCGCGCAGGGCGTCCTGCGCTCCGTCGCCGCCGCAGTAGAGCACCAGGTAGGCGTCGACGCAGTCGAGTGTGGCGCTGAGTGCTTCGGGCTCCGTGCAGTGCGCCCCGATGAGCGCGGCGCCGACGGCCTGCCCCTCGGCCGCCTCGAACGTCCTGGCCCGCAGCGCCTCACTGAGCCGCCTGGCGAGCGGCACGAGGCGCTGCTCGAACTCCGGGCGGGTCAGCGACGTGGCGGTCACCGGGAAGACGGCCCGGCTCCAGATCGTCGCGAACCTGCGCAGTCTGTCCTCCGGCCCGTCCGGCTCCGCGGTCACGCCGTGCGCCCCACGCCCGCGAAACCCGAGTAGGAATAAGGATCCTCGTCCTCGGACGCCGGGTCGGGCCGCCAGTTCGGCATCGGCACCAGTCCGGGTTCCACCATGTCGTACCCCTCGAAGAACCGCGCGATGTCCTCGCGCGAGCGCATGATCAGCGGGTTTCGGATGTCCTTGTAGACGTCGACGGCGCCCCCGGCCCGCTCCGGTGGGAGCGGGATCCCCTCGTACGAGGCATGAGTGACGACGAGCAGACTGCCGGGCGCGAGGGCGTCCCTCAGCTCGGCCACGGCATCGTACGGGTCGTCCTCGTCCTCCACGAAGTGCAGTATGGCAACGAGAAGCAGCGCCACTGGCTGATTCAGGTCTATCAGACGCTGCAGACGCGGACTCGCCAGGATCTCCCGGGGCTTGCGGAGGTCCGCGGTGACGACGTCCGCGTTCTCGTTGCCGGCCAGGACGGACTCGCTGTGCGCGACGGCCACCGGGTCGTGGTCCACGTAGACGACACGGGCGCCCGGGCGGGCGCTCTGGGCCACCTCGTGAACGTTGCCGAAGGTGGGGATGCCCGAGCCGATGTCGAGGAACTGGTCGATGCCCTCGGCGGCCGCGAAGCGCACCGCGCGGCGCAGGAACGCCCGGTTCGCCTGCATGACCTTGGGGAGCCCCGGCATGAACTCCATGGCCCTGCGCGCGGCTTCCCTGTCGACCTCGAAGTTGTGCGATCCGCCCAGGTAGTAGTCGTAGATGCGGCTCACACTGGGCACCGAGATGTCGATGCCGCGTGGGGCCCAGGCGGGACGCTCCATCTATGTCTCCAAGGCGTAGACGATCCGGTGTTCGAGCTGAGGCTACTGATCGCCCGCCAATGGAGCGAGTGGAAACGGAAATTGACCGTCCGTTCAACGCCACTGCCTCGGGCACGTGCCGAATGGAAGGCCCAGCGAAATCGCCCCGAAGCATTCCAAACGGATCCGACGGAACTGCGCAGAGTCACGAGCCGAACCGGGACGAGCCGGGCCGTGACGCGTCCGGATGTGAAAAAGCCGTTTCGCTCCCTGCGCGCGATGCGGAGGGAGCGAAACGGCGATTGTGCGTACTTGTTCCGATGTGGCTACTTCGGCTTGCCGAGCGGCTTGCCCTCGGGGGAGATGGCGTACCAGGTGCCGCCGACGCCCTGCCCGTTGGTGTCGCCGGGCTTCTTGTCACCCGCGAAGGTGTAGAGCGGCCAGCAGTCGATGCTCTGCTGCTTGAGGCCGTCCGGACGGTTGTTGATGACGTAGCCGCGCTTGCCGTCGTTCTTGTTGTCGATGCCCTTGGTGTCGGCGGCGTCCACCGGCTCGACGACCGGCCACTTCTCCAGGCACGCGCCGATGCAGTTCGACTTCATCGGCCACGGGACGTCCTTCTCGAACCGGTAGACCGTCATGCCGTTCTTGTCGATGACGACCTCGCCGAGCTCCGGGTCGTTGCGGGTCGACAGACCGGGCAGGTCGGCGGCCTCCGCCGTGCCGCCGCCGGCGCCTGCGGACGCCTTCTTGCCCGTGGGGGCCGAGGCGTACCAAGTGCCGCCCACGCCCTGGCCCTTGACGTCACCGGCCTTGGTGTCCTTCGCGAACCGGTACTGCGGCCAGCCGTCGATGGTCAGCTGCTTCGTGCCGTCGGAACGGGTGACCTCGCCCAGCAGGGCCTTGTCGATACCCACCGGGGCCGCGGCACCCGAGGACGGGACCGGGGGCCAGGCCGTGGCGCAGTCGCCGTCACAGGTCGACTTCGGCGGCTCCGCCGTGTCCTTGTCGAAGCGGTACAGCGTCATGCCCGCGCTGTCCGTGACCACTTCACCGAGCTTGTCGGTGTCCGACACGGCAAGCTGGCCGGCGCTCTGGGCGACCGCGCCCTGGCCGTCCGCGGCGGCGGCGCCCGTCTCGGTCGCCGCTCCCGCCGAACCGTAGCCACCCGCCGCGGGCGCCGCGCCCACGTTCTGGCTGCCGGTCGCATCGCTCGCCTTTTCCTGACCGCACGCCGTCGTCAGCACCAGCACTGCCGCAGCTGACGCTACGAGTGAGGCGCTCCGCCAGGAGGTCTTCATTGGTAACTCCCGCTGTTTGCATAGGTGTTGCGGCACTGCTCAGCACCGCGTATGGCCCTAGGTACGGGCGGGGGTGCGGTGAGTGTTCAAAGTGAGCACACATTTCTTTCTGGTAACGCCCGGGAGCCCTGCTCAGGGAGGGGTCGGGGAGGCTCGGGGAGACGTCAGGAAGGGGCGCCGGGAAAGGGGCGGGGAAGGCGCCCAGGAATCCTGGCGCCCGGCGCGGCTCCGGTCCCGGCCCAGGTCCCGGAACGCTCGCGGCGCCGTTCGGCAACGGCCTGAGGCCCCCTTGTCCCTCCTTCGGGGCAATTACACCGCCAGTCCCCCATATGTGGTCGCACGGGGGCCGATGATCGCGATCGTGCCTGGACCAAAAAGAACCAAGCGGCCGCTCCGACTCGCTCTCGGCATACGGCTACTGGCGCTGCTCACCCTGACCTGGGTCGCGGGCGGCGCGCCGGCCCCCGCGACCGCCGACGCGTGCGCGTACGCCTCCTCGGGCCCCGGCGGAGTCTCGGCGGTGTCGGTCGCGGGCACCTGCCCGACCCCCACCCCGACACCACCGCCGCCCCCGCCTTCCCCCTCACCCTCGACCCCGTGTCCGACGACCCCTCCGCCCAGTCCGCCGCCGAAGCCACCTCCCTCACCGAAACCGCCGCCCAAGCCGGCCCCCGCCCCGACACCACCGCCGAAGCCCGAGCCGACGCCCCCGCCACGACCCGCGCCCGTCGCCCCGGTCGTCGTACCGCCCGCTCCCGTGACGCCACGGCCGACCCCCGCCACGCCACGCCCGACGCCTCCCTCGCCACGCCCGGCACCGCCCCCCAGCGCGCGGCCCGGTCCGTCGCCGACCCCGGTGAGCTATCCGCCGTACCGCGTCAGGGCGCGCAAGGCCCCGCCCCGCGGCGGCCCCTCCCTCGTGTCGCTCACCCTGCTCATCACCGCGCCCGCCGTGCTCGCCGCCGCCGCGCTGCGCCCGCGCTGACCCGGCGCCCGCACTGACCCCTGGAGGAATCCTTGTCGGAATGGCTTGTTCTCGCCCTCGCGATGGCCGCCGCGGCCGTCGTCGTCCTCGTCGTCACCTTCGTACGGCACCGCACCGTCTCCGAGGACGACGATCCGTCCGACACCCCGGACGTCATCGAGTACATGACGATGATGATCGGCGTGGTGTACGCGATCGTGCTCGGCCTCGCCATCGCCGGAGTGTGGGAGGCGCGGGGCGTCGCCGAGGACCACGTGCAGACGGAGGCGCAGGCGCTGCACGAGATCAACGAGCGGGTACGCGTCTATCCGCCGGACGTCCGCGACCGCATCCGCGCGGACGTCGACGCCTATGTCGATCACGTCGTCACCACCGAGTGGAAGACCATGGCCGACCACGGCCATGTCACCGGGCGGGGGGCGGAACTGCTGAACCGGGTCCGCCAGGACGTCACCGACTACGAGCCGAGGACGGACTTCGAGGCCCAGGCCTACCAGCCGCTCCTCGACCAGGTGACCGCGGCGGACGCCGCGCGCACCGCCCGCGCCGACTCGACGGCGCCGACCATGCCGGGCGTCGTGTGGTTCGGCCTGATCACCGGGGCCGTGGTGACGGTGGGGCTGATCTTCGCCCTGCAGATCCGCCGCACCCCGCGCGAGGTGATCCTGGCGGGCCTGTTCGCCGCGCTGATCGCCTTCCTGCTCTTCCTGATCTGGGACTTCGACGCGCCCTACAGCCGCGGCATCACGGCGACCGCCGACCCGTTCCTGACGCACTTCCCCGACGCCGGGAAGTGACCTTGCCCGGGGGCGGGCGCCACGCCGCGTCCGTCCCCCGGGCGGAGGTGCCGATTACCCGGTTCGGCCCACATGATTGCCCCATTCGCGCGACTGCGATCGCGCCCGCGCCCGCACCTTCCTAGCGTTTCGATCATCGAGGTGCATGTACGGCGCAGCGGAAACGGTCCGCGGGCTGCTCCTCGGGGACCCGGAGGACTCACCATGCGCGCGATACGCGTCGCCTCGGCCGCACTGCTGGGCATGACCGCACTGACCCTCGCCATGCCCGTCGCCGTCGCCGAGGGCGACGGGGAGCACGAGCCGGAGCGCAACGTCACCTCGTTCGGCTTCAACGTCTCGCCGACGACGATCGCCGCGGGCGGCCGCGTCTCGCTGTCGGTCAACGGCTGCAAGAAGGAGACGAAGGTCAGTTCCGGTGTCTTCGACACGGTGACGATCCGCAAGGGCCAGTCGAACGCCTCGGCCACCGTCGACTGGGACGCCAGGCCGGGCGCGGTCTACGAGGTGACGTTCCAGTGCGGGCACGAATCCGGCCATACGGACCTCACCATCGCCGGTGGCCGCCCGGACGACCCGACACATCCCCCCACCCACCACGGCGTCAAGGCGGGGGTCGGCGGTACCGCGGGCGGTTTCGACCTCGGTCAGATCGGCCTCGGGACGGCGCTCATCGCCGGCTCGGTCGGCGCGGCGTACCACTGGTCGCGCAGGCGCACCGGCGAACAGGGCGGCTGACGGACCGTACGGCCCGCCGACGCACCGGACGGCCCTTCGCCCCGGGACCTTTGAGGATCCGGGGCGAAGGGCCGTCCACGTGCGTTCCGGTCTCCGAGGGGAGGAGTCCGTCCGGCGAGGGGGTGGGGGTCAGATCCTGCTCTCGGCGCGGCGGCGCATCCAGAACACCCCGCCGCCGACGAGCGCGAGGCCGACCAGGGAGCCGCCGATCGCCATGTCGGTCGGTGTGGCCCCGTCGGAGCTGCTGCCGCCGAGACCACCGCGGACACCGCCGATGACGGTGAAGGCGGCGGACTTCGTCAGCGCGGGCTTGCCTTCGCAGTGGACCCTGATGTCGTACGCGCCGGGCGAGGCCGAGCTGTTGACGGTCGTGGTTCCCTTCGACGTCTCGCTGTGGTTCCTGATCGGCGAGAGATCGGCCCGGGGGAACGCCCTGGACGTCATGCTGCCGCCGTTCGGGCACCCGTCGACGGTGACGGTGAGCTGTCCGCCCCGGGCGATGGCGCTGGGCATGGCGACGATGTTGCTAGAGGTGTCCCAGGCGACGGCCTGGGAAGCGGTGAGTCCGAGGGCGGCGATTGCTGTCGCAGAGACCGCCAGGGCACGAGTGCTACGCATGTGATCCTCCGCGGAAGGCGCCCCGGGGAACGTCCCCGGGTCGATCGGCGAGAGAACGCCTCCCAGACAGACACTCAGTTGTCGTGCACAGGGCCGCATTTCGAGAATGGTCCGTCCTGGTGAGAGGACACGCCGACGAAAAGGAACACAATCGGATATTGCCGCAGGTCACGGACCGTCAGAAATTTCCTCGGGGCCGCGACTCGTATGGCGCACGGCGGCCCGGTCCACCACCCGTTCGCCTTTCTCCCGTCGCCCCGCGCGCGGGCTGCGCTTAGCGTTCTCGTATGCGCGACGGACGTTGGCGACGGCCGCGTCGAGAGGGGTTTGCGAATGTCCGTGTCCGAGCTCGCCGAAGAGGAGGAGCGCCCGAGGAAGCGCGCTCCCTGGGGTGTCATAGCGCTTGTTCTGCTGACCGGCCTCGCTCTCATCCGCAATGGCTCGGGAGAGTTCGACGTGGGGCCCCCGCAGCCCGCGACGGCCGCCGCCGCGGACAGTGCCGGCACGGACAGGTCGCGGCCGGGCGCTCCGGCTCCCCTGTCGTTCTCCGTGGCGGACCGTGTCAGGATCCCGGCGATCCAGGTCGACGCCCCCACTGTTCCGGTGGGCCTCGACATGGAGGGCTGGGTGGACGCGCCGCCGCCGGAGGACCCGAACCTCGCGGGATGGTTCTCGGGTGCGGTCTCGCCCGGCGAGAAGGGCACGGCCGTCGTCGTCGGCCATGTCGACAACCGGCAGGGACCCGCCGTCTTCTACGGTCTGGGGTCCCTGAAAAAGGGAAACCGCGTGGAGGTGAGGCGCAGGGACGGAAAGACCGCCGTGTTCGAGATCTACGGCATCGAGGTCTTCGAGAAGAACAATTTCCCCGGCGACCGCGTCTACGGGAACACCGGTCATCCCGAATTGCGTGTCATCACCTGCGGAGGCGGTTTCTCCAAGCAGAACGGCTACGACGGAAATGTCGTCGCGTTCGCCCGGCTGGTGGAGGTCCGCTGAGCACCGCCCGGCCGGGTGGGCGAGAAGCCCGCCCGGCCGGAGGCCGTCCGTCTGTCTGGGGGCCTAGGTGAGCTGCCGCCGGGGCACGGTGAGGTGGTATCCGGAGTCCAGCAGCCGCGGGAGATAGTCGCGCAGGGCCCGCACGCTCTGTGAGCGGTTGCCGCCCGCGTCGTGCGAGAGGACCACGACCCCCGGCCCGGCCCCCTTCATGACCCGGCGCTCGATGGTCCCGGCACCCGGTGTGGTCCAGTCCAGGGTGTCGACGGTCCAGGCGAGCGGCTCCATGCCGAGGTCGGCGCCGACCTCGAAGACGGCCCGGTTCCAGGCCCCGTACGGCGCGCGGAACCAGCCGGGCCGCTCGCCGTACGCCTCCTCGATGACATCGGAGGTGCGTTCCATCTGGGAGCGGATCGCGGACCTGCTGAGCCGGGTCAGGAGCGGGTGGGACCAGGTGTGGTTGCCGACGCTGTGCCCCTCGTCCGACATCCGGCGCAGCATGTCCTTGTGGTCGGCGGCCATCTCGCCGCACACGAAGAACATGGCGCGCACGTCGTGAGCCTTGAGGGTCCGCAGGATGCCGGGGGTGTAGCGGGGGTCGGGGCCGTCGTCGAAGCTCAGCACCATGCTGTGCTCCCGGTCCGACATCCGCAGGAACGGCTCGTGCCGTACGAGGGTGCGGGCGGGTGTGCCGCGGGCCGGACCGTATCCGGCGATGGGCTGCAGCCGGTAGGCGGAGGGCCTGCGGACCGCTCTGTTCGCCTGGGCCCCGGCGGCGGGCGCGGCGGCGGACCGGGGAGGGGGGCCGGGTTCGGCGCCGAGCAGCTGTACCGCGCCGGCCGCACCCGCCGCTCCCAGGGCGGCGGCACCGGCGAGCAAGGCCCGGCGCCGCGAGAGGAACTGATCCTTATTCATGACTAATCAGTCGCCCGGTGGTGGTGCGCCCCAGCACCCTGCCACCGGTGCGGTCGTATGAAAACACCCGTTGGGAGCAGCTTCCGGGCGGCCCGGCACCGGTGCCCGGGGTCCCGGACGGCGGCCTGTTCCGCCTGTTCCGATAGCCTCGGGCCGTGACGGAACAGCACTCCCACCAGTTCGAACGTGGCACCGACGGCCCCAAGGTGATCCTGGCCGGCGTGGACGGCTCCGAGTCCTCGCTGCGGGCGGCCTCCTATGCCGCGGGGCTGGCCCGGCGGCAGCGGGCCCTGCTCACGCTGGTGTACGTACAGCCGGTGATGGCGGCGGGTGCGGCGCTCGGGGTACCGGTCGCCGACACGACCGACCAGATCGCCGAGGAGCTGGTCCGGGACATCCAGGAGGCGGCCGAGCAGGTCAAGGGCATATTCGATGTGCGCTGGGAGTTCCACACGTTCCGCGGCGACCCGTACAACGGGCTCGTCTCGGCGGCCGAGCAGCTCAAGGCGGATGCCGTCGTGGTGGGCGCGTCGGAGCAGGCCGGGCACCGGATCGTCGGTTCCGTCGCCATCCGGCTGGTGAAGGCGGGCCGCTGGCCGGTGACGGTGGTGCCGTAGCCGGGCCGCCGGCCGGAGTTTCGTCCGGCCGGCCGACCGGACCGTCGAGGTCCGGACAGATGCGGAGGCGGAGCCTTCCGTCCCGGTTGACCGTTCGTCGTACCGTTCGTCGACGGGTTCGACCGTCTGCCGACGAGCCGTGTCCTGGCCCTGTCCCGGCGGGACGCCCTGCGCTGGCATACGGCCATGACGGCCGCCATCACCATGACCAGCAGGACGACCGCCGAGCACGAGCTGGCCGAATTGCAGCGGGAGCACGGAGCACCGCTCTTCGCCCTGATGCTGAGGCTCTCCGACGGAGACCGCCAGCGCGCCGAGGATCTGGTGCAGGAGACATTCGTACGCGCCTGGCAGCATCCCGAGGCCCTGCGCGCCGACGACTTCGATTCCGTACGGCCCTGGCTGCTGACCGTGGGGCGGCGCCTGGCCATCGACGCGCGGCGGGCCCGGCAGGCGCGGCCCGCGGAGGTCGGGGACGCCGTGCTGGAGAGCGCGCGGGTCGCGGCGGATCACGCGGAACGCTCGGTCGCGACCCTCGATGTGCGGGAGGCTGTGAAGACTCTCACTCCCGAACACCGTGAAGTCCTGGTGCAGGTGTATTTCCGCGGGGCCAGCGTGGCGGAGGCCGCGGCCGCCCTGGGTATTCCGGCCGGTACGGTGAAGTCCCGCGCGTACTACGCGCTGCGCGCCCTGCGCCGGGTTCTTCCGGGATA
Source organism: Streptomyces sp. NPDC102514 (assembly GCF_055584525.1). Taxonomy (NCBI): domain Bacteria; kingdom Bacillati; phylum Actinomycetota; class Actinomycetes; order Kitasatosporales; family Streptomycetaceae; genus Streptomyces; species Streptomyces sp. NPDC102514. The sequence continues at coordinate 267,660 of NZ_JBVJLW010000011.1, read as the reverse complement.
CGCGGCCGACCTGCGGTGAAACCGCGGGTTAGGTCAAGCCTCCGTAAAGCGCCTTGCTGAGGATCATGGTTGAGCAATCAGCTGTCCTCATCCGTGTTCCCCGATGGGGCCCGGGTTCGGGCGACGCGCACGCACCGGAGGAAGGCAGGAAGGGATGCTGCACAGAGGTCAAGAGAGCACGGACGGCACCGGCGGCGGAGAACTCACCGTCCCCATGGCCTGGTTGTACGCGGAGTACATCGCGGACGAACTGCTCCGGACGGGCGACCTGATGCCGCCCACGTCCTTCGAGTTCAGAGCCGGGCGTGACGCGCTGGCTCTCACCATCTTCCTGTCCGACACCAGTGGCGAGCTCTCCGGCATCCGGGTGGTCACGCAGCTGGAGACCTGGCTGTCGCTGACGGCGTACGACCAGCCGTGGCAGGACTGGGTGGGCGAGCGCATGGCCGGGCTCGCCGCCGAGGCCGCCGACTCGGGCGGTCCGTCCCCCGATCTGGATCTGGCGACGGCGGCCTGGCGCTGGCTGGAGGAGACCGAACTGCTCGCGCCCGACCTGGACGCGGTGCCGGGCGGTGGCCCCGTCATCGGCGAGGACGACGGCCCCAAGGTGTGGACCCCGGCCTGGCAGCTGGGGCTGCCGCTGGGACATCTGGCGATCCATCTTTTCTGATTTTTCCGACCACTCCCCCGACCGATCCCCCGACGGAGCCCCCGGTGGGCTCCCCTGACCAGTTTTTTTCGAACCTCGACCAATCCGTGGGCCCGACCGCTCCGAATCTCCAGGTTGCATTCCGGACGGGGCTTGAGTGATTCGGCGGTCCCCTGCGTACCGGTGGGCAAGTAGCTACTCCCCGCACACCCCCACCCATCGGCACGGCATGAGGATTTGGTATGAGGTCGCTGGAACGCCACCGCGACGTCGGCGCATACGCGCTAGGCGTGCTGGACGAGGCGGACGCCTTCCGCTTCGAGGACCACCTCATGGAGTGTCCCCAGTGTGCGGTTCAGATACATGAACTGTCCGCGACGACACGGTCGTTGCGGGCGTACGCGGAAGCGACGCCACGCTCGGTCAACCCCATGACCCAGGCAGGGCCGGGCCTGCTGGACCGGCTCCTGGACGATGTCGTCACGGCGCGCAGGAGCGGGCGCAGGCGCTGGCTGTTCGCGGTCGCCGCCGCCGTGGTCTTCGCCGTCGGCGGGCCCGCGGTCGCGGTCTTCACCGGCGACGAGGGCTCCGACGCCAGGACGGTCGCCGCGACCGATCCGGGAACCGGCGTCTGGGCCGAGGTCACCACCCTGGACCGGGCCTACGGCAGCGAGGTGGACGCGAAGGTCAAGAACGCCTCCGCGGACCAGGCCTGCGAACTCGTCGCCATCGGTTACGACGACTCGGAACAGGTCGTCCTGAGCTGGACCGTGCCCAAGGGGACCTCGGCTCCCTCCGCGGGCATGCAGGGCGCTGCCGCGATGCACACGGCGGACATCGCCCGGTACGAGGTGCGCACGGCGGACGGGAAGCATCTCGTGACGATCGAGGCGCCCTGAGCCCCGGTCGTTCCACCGGTCATTTGAGGAACTTGCTCATCCTGCGGTCCGCGAGGGGCTTGCCGCCCGTCTGGCAGGTGGGGCAGTACTGGAGCGACGAGTCGCTGAAGGAGACCTCGCGGACGGTGTCTCCGCAGACCGGACAGGGCTCGCCCGTCCGTCCGTGGACGCGCAGGCCGCTCTTCTTCTCGGCCTTGAGCCGGCCCGCGGCGACTCCGCGGGACCGCTCGACGGCTTCCACGAGGGTGGCCCGCAGCGCCTCGTACAGGCGCCGGGTCTCCTGCGGGGTCAGTGTGGAGGCCAGCTTGAAGGGCGACATCTTCGCGGCGTGCAGGATCTCGTCGCTGTAGGCGTTGCCCACCCCCGCGATCAGGCTCTGGTCGCGCAGGGCGCCCTTCAGCTGTCTGCGCTCGCCCTCCAGGAGCGCGGCGAAGCGGGCCTCGTCGAAGTCGTCGGCCAGCGGGTCCGGGCCGAGCCGGGCCACCCCGGGCACCTCCCCGGGGTCCTGTACGACGTACACCGCCAGCCGTTTCTGGGTGCCGGCCTCGGTGAGGTCGAAGCCCTCGCCGGTCTCCAGGGCGACGCGCAGGGCCAGGGGCCCCTTGCCGGGGCGGGGCGGCCCATCGGGCAGCCGGTCCTTCCAGTGGAGCCAGCCCGCGCGGGCCAGGTGCGTGACGAGGTGCGGGCCGCCGGCGGTCTCCAGGTCCAGGAACTTGCCGTGCCGGTGCACGGCCGTGACCTCGCGGCCCTCCAGAGCGCCGAGCGGCGGGTCGTACGTCTTGAGCACACTGATCGCGACGGGCAGCACGCGGACGATCTCGCGGCCGACCAGATGTCCGACGAGAAAGTCCTTCAGCGCTTCGACCTCGGGCAGCTCCGGCATAGATCCAGGGTGCCACCCGCGCCCCGAAAGGGGCGCGGGGAACTGCGCGCTCAACCCCCACAGAGCCGCACTCGACACCCGCGGGCCCCCCGTCACTCCCGTTCCGGCACGAGGAACTCGCACCAGACGCACTTGCCACCGCCCCGGGCCTCCACGCCCCACACGTCCGCGAGGCGGTCCACCAGTAGGAGGCCCCGGCCGGAGACACCGGACTCGCCCGCCTCCCGGCGCCGGGGAAGCGCGCTGGACGCGTCCTCGACCTCGACGCGGATCCGGCGGTCCGGACCGGTGAGGGCGCGCAGGGTGACGACGGCGGCGCCCTCCGTGTGCATGAGGGCGTTGGTGATCAGCTCGTCGGCGATCAGCTCGATCTCGTCGGCACGCTCGCGGGCGCCCCAGGCCCGTACCGCCGCGCGGACCATGTGCCGGGCCTCGGTGAGCGCCTCCGGGTCCCCGGGCCCCACGTGCTGCTGGACCCGCCCGCCGGAGCGCTGCGCGTCCCTGCCCACCCGGCGGAGCAGGAGGAGCGCCACGTCGTCCTCGCCGCCGCGTTCCTCCGCGACGTCGATGAGGCGGTCGGCGAGGTCGCGGACGTCGTCGGGGCCCGTGGAGACGAGGGCGCGCAGGGTCCGCATGCCGTCGTCAAGGTCGATTCCCGGCTGTTCGACCAGGCCGTCGGTGCACAGGAGGAGTGTCTGGCCGGGGTCGAGTTCCAGGGTGTCGACCGGGTATTCGAGGCGTCCGAACTCGGCGGACAGGCCGAGCGGCAGGCCACCCGCCACGGCGAGCCGGTGGCAGCCGCCGTCCGTGTCGCGGACCAGCGGGTCGATGTGGCCCGCCCGGACGACCTGGACCACTCCGGTGTCCAGGTCGGCCTCCGCGTACAGGCAGGTCGCGAAGCGTTCGGTGTCGAGTTCGTGGAGGAAGACGGAGGCGCGGGCCATGACGGTCGCGGGGGTGTGGCCCTCGGCCGCGTAGGCGCGCAGGACGATCCGCAGCTGGCCCATGACGGCCGCCGCGTGCGTGTCGTGTCCCTGGACGTCTCCGATGACGGCGCCGACCCGGCCGCCGGGCAGCGGGATCACGTCGTACCAGTCGCCGCCGATCTCGCGGCCGAGGGAGCCCGAGCGGTAGCGCACGGCGACGTCGGCGCCGGGGACGCGCGGGATCGTGCGCGGCAGCATGGCCTGCTGGAGGCCCTGGGCGAGGTCCTTCTCCTGCTCGTAGAACATGGCGCGCTGGAGGCTCTGCGCGATGCTGCTGCCGAGGGCGACGAGGACGTTGCGGTCCTGGGCGGAGAAGCCGCGCCGGTCGCTGTAGAGCAGTCCCATGGCGCCGATGGGTCTGGCCTGTGCGATGAGGGGCAGATAGGCCGCCGAGGTGATGTCGAGGGCGGTGATGTGCGGCCACAGCAGCGGGTAGAGCCGGGCGAACTCCTCCGGCGACTCGATGTAGCGCGGGGTCAGCGTGCGCACGACCTCGCTCATCGGGTACTGCTCGTCGATGCCGGTGACCAGGGTGCCGGGCACGAAGCTGCCCCTGGGGCCCTCCGCGACCAGCCGGATGCGGCCGGCCTCGACGAGGCCCATGACGAGGCTGGTCGCGCCCAGGTGGGTGACGCCCTGGTTGTTCTTCAGGACGTCGATGACGTCCTGGACGGTGCGGGCGTGGGCGAGCGCCGCCGCGGTGATCTGTACGACGTTCGTCTGCCGGCGGCGGGCCTCGATGTCCAGGGCGGCCCTCTCGCGCCGGTCCTGGGCCTCGCTCAGTTCCCGGGTGGCGTCACGGATGATGCCGATGATGCGGCGCGGCCGGCCGGTCGCGTCGCGCTGGATGTAGCCCTGGGTGTGGGTCCAGCGCAGGGTGCCGTCCCGGCGGCGGACGCGGAAGTACGCGCCGTAGTTCTCGCTGCCGTCCTTGAGGGACTGGGAGACGTGCGTGTCGAGGCGGTGGGCCTCGTCCGGCGGCACGCGCGGGGCCAGGTTCTCCGGACGGTCGGCGTATTCCTCGGGAAGCACGTCGAAGATCTCGTGGGCCAGGGCGTCCATCCGCATGAGACCGGTGTCCAGGTCCCAGTCGAAGCTGCCCATGCGGTTGAGCGCCAGGATCGGATCCGGTTGGGCGGGCCAGTCGTCCGGGAGTGACAGAGCGCTCTCACCCCGATCAACCATGTGTTCACCTTGTCAGGGTTTACCCGAATTATCGACTCGGCCCGGGTCGTAATCTGGGCGCTCCGCGAGCAGGGGCAAGAGGTAAAGAGAAAGAGAGAGAAGGGAGCGGCCGGCGTGGAGTGGTTCACCGCCCCCGAGTACTGGACCGGCCGGCTGGTCTTCCAGCGGGCGCTGGCGGTGGTCTATCTCGTCGCGTTCCTGGGTGCGGCTCTCCAGTTCCGTGCGCTGATCGGCGAGCGAGGCATGCTGCCGGTGTCCCGGTTCGTGGCCCGGGTGCCGTTCCGGGGGGCGCCGAGCGTGTTCCACCTCCACTTCTCGGACCGCTTCTTCGCTGTCTGGGCCTGGACGGGCTGCGCGGTGTCGCTGGCCCTCGTCGCGGGGCTGGACGGCCGTCTCCCGCTGTGGGGCGCCATGCTGCTCTGGCTCGTTCCCTGGGTGCTCTACCTGTCGATCGTGAACGTCGGCCAGACCTGGTACGGCTTCGGCTGGGAGTCCCTGCTCCTGGAGACCGGCTTCCTCGCGGTGTTCCTGGGCAACGACGAGATCGCGCCGCCCGTCGTGGTGCTCCTCCTGCTGCGCTGGATCCTGTTCCGGGTGGAGTTCGGGGCCGGTCTGATCAAGATGCGCGGCGACGCGTGCTGGCGGAAGCTGACCTGCCTCGACTTCCACCATGAGACCCAGCCGATGCCGGGTCCGCTGAGCTGGTTCTTCCACCACCTCCCGAAGCCGTTCCACCGGGCCGAGGTGGCCGCCAACCACGTGACCCAACTCGTCGTGCCGTTCCTGCTGTTCGCCCCGCAGCCCGTCGCCGCGGCGGCGGCTTCCCTGATGATCGTCACCCAGCTGTGGCTGGTCCTGTCCGGCAACTTCTCCTGGCTGAACTGGATCACGATCGTGCTCGCCGTGCCGGCCCTGACCCTGCCCGGCACGGCCCCGGAGGTCCCCGACGCCCCGCTCTGGTACGAGATCGTGGTCCTGTCGGCCGCGGCGCTGCTCGTGTTCCTCAGCCACGGCCCGGTCCGCAACATGATCTCCCGCCGCCAGACGATGAACCGCTCCTTCGACCCGCTCCACCTGGTGAACACGTACGGGGCGTTCGGCAGCGTCAGCCGGATCCGGTACGAGGTGGTGGTCGAGGGCACGGCCGACCCGGTGCCCCGCGAGGACGCGGGCTGGCTGGAGTACGGGTTCCGGGGCAAGCCCGGCGATCCCCGGCACTGGCCCCGCCAGTTCGCCCCCTACCATCTGCGACTGGACTGGATGATGTGGTTCGCCGCGCTCTCCCCCGCCTACGCCGAGCCCTGGTTCGGCGGCTTCGTGGAGCGCCTCCTGGCGAACGACCGCGACACGCTCCGCCTCCTGCGCCACTCCCCGTTCCCCCCGGACGCGCCGCCCCACCATGTCCGGGCGCGGCTCTACCGCTACCGCTACACGACCTGGGAGGAGCTGCGGAGGACTGGCGCGTGCTGGGAGCGGACGTATGTGCGGGAGTTCTTCCCGCCGACGCGGCTGGACGCGTAGCCCGCCGGGCTCAGAGGCGGTAGACGCGGGTGGCCGTACCCGAGAAGATCTCCTCCCGCTCGCTCTCGTCGAGCTTCCCGGTCAACTGATCGGCGATGTGCACGACTTCGGCGAACGAGGCCACGAGCGTGCACACCGGCCAGTCGGAGCCGAACATGAGCCGGCCGGGGCCGAAGGCTTCGAGCACCGTGTCCGCGTAGGGAGCAAGGTCGCCCACCGCCCAGCTCCGCCGGTCCGCCTCCGTGACCATTCCGGAGAGCTTGCAGACGGTGTTGGGCAGGGCGGCGAGGGCCCGCACCTCGGTGGCCCAGGGCTCCGTCCCACCCGCGCCGATGGGCGGCTTGCCCACGTGGTCGAGCACGAAGGTGAGACCGGGGTGCCGGTCCGCCGCCCGTGCGCAGGCGGGCAGTTGGTGCGGCAGGACGACCAGGTCGTAGGCGAGGCCCGCTTCCGCGACCGCCGCCAGACCTCGGCGTACGTCCTCGCGCAGCAGCCATTCCGGGTCCGGTTCGCCCTGGACCTGGTGACGGATGCCCTTGAGGTGACGGCCGCCCGGCAGCTCCCGCAGACGGGCCAGTTCGTCCGCGACGCCGGGACGGGTGAGGTCGGTCCAGCCGACGACCGCGCCGATCAGTTCGCTGCTCTCCGCGAGGGCCAGGAACTCGGGGGTCTCCTCGGCCACCGTGACCGTCTGCACGAGGACGGTCCGGGCGACTCCGGCGGCGCGGGCTTCCGGAGCCAGCTCCTCGGCCGTGAAGTTCCTTCGCAGCGGCGCGAGTTCGGGGCCCACGATCCAGTCCTGGTCGCGTACGGACAGGTCCCACACGTGGTGGTGGGCGTCCACGAGGCCCGTGCGGACCGTCACGGCAGCTCCCAGACGACCGGCAGTCCGGCCTCCGTGCCCTCGGCCGAGTAGTCGTGCACCACGTCGAGGAGCTGGGCCATCCGGGACTGCCAGGCGATGTTGACGGGCAGTTTCTCCAGTTCGGCGAGCAGTCGCGTGTAGTCCTCGCACTCCAGGAGGTGGAAGAGGTCGGGGCCGCTGCGCCAGATGGTCCAGGACGTGGCTCCGGCGGCGCGGATCGCGTCCGTGAGTTCCCTGGGGACCTGGCGGTGTGCGGCCTCGTACGCGTCGATGCGGTCGGCGCGGACCTTGGTGTGCAGGGCGATCCTCATGACGGCTCCTCGGACGGGACCGGAGCTTCGGCGGGCAGGAGGCCCGTCTCCCGCAGCTCCTGCCAGAGACTCGCGGGCACGTCCGCCGTGAACTGTGCGGCGCAGTCGCGTACTTCGTGGGGTGAGCGGGCGCCGACGAGGACGGCCGCGACCGCCGGGTGGGCGGCGCAGAAGGCGAGGGCCGCCGCCCGCAGCGTCGTGCCGTGCCGGTCCGCCGCCGCCTTGAGGGCCAGCGCCCGGTCCAGCAACTCGGGCGGCGCGGCCCGGTAGTTGTATCTGGCCCCGGGCTTCGGGTCGGCCAGCAGGCCGGAGTTGAAGGCGCCGCCGATGACGACGGACGTGCCGCGTTCCCGGGCGGCCGGGAGCAGGTCGGTGAGCGCCCCCTGGTCGAGCAGCGTGTAGCGGCCGGCGCAGAGCACCACGTCGACATCCGTGTCGCGGACGAAGCGGGTGAGCATCTCGGCCTGGTTCATGCCCACGCCTATCGCGCCCACCACCCCCTCCGAACGCAGCTTCTCCAGCGCCGGATATCCCTCGCGGAAGGCCTCCTCGCCGTGGTCGTCCGGGTCGTGGAGGTAGACGACGTCCACCCGGTCTAGGCCCAGCCGCTCCAGGCTGGCGTCGAGGGTCCGGCGTACGCCGTCCGCGCTGAAGTCCCACACCCGGCGGTGCGTGGCGGGCACCGCGAACCCGTTGGCCAGGTCGTCGCCGCCCGCGTCGGTGGGCTCCAGACGGCGGCCCACCTTGGTCGAGACGGTGTACTCCGCCCGGGGCCGCCCGCGCAGGGCCGCGCCGAGACGTCGTTCGGAGTGGCCTATGCCGTAGTGGGGCGCGGTGTCGAAGTAGCGGATGCCCGCGTCCCAGGCGGCGTCCACGGTCGCGAGCGCCTGCTCCTCGGGGACCGGGCTGTAGAGGCCGGCGATACCGGCGGCGCCGAGGGCCAGCGCGGTGACGTCGACGGAGCCGCGGCCGAGCGTGTGGGTACCGGCAGGCGTCCCCATGCCGGTCACCGGCCCGCCGGGCGCAGCCGCAGCCCCTGCATGCCGCCGTCGACCGCGAGGGCCGTACCGGTGGTGGCGCCCGACAGCGAGCTCGCCAAGTAGGCGATGGCGCCCGCGACTTCGCCGGCCGAGACGAGGCGGCCGGTGGGCTGGCGGGCCTCCAGGGCGGCCCGCTCGGCGGCCGGGTCGGGCGCGGCGTCCAGGAGGCGGCCGACCCAGGGGGTGTCGACCGTGCCGGGGTTCACGCAGTTGACGCGGATGCCCTCCCTGACGTGGTCGGCGGCCATGGCGAGGGTCAGCGACAGGACCGCGCCCTTGGACGCGGAGTACAGGGCGCGCTGCGGAAGGCCCGCGGTGGCGGCGATGGAGCAGGTGTTGACGACGGCCGCGTGCGACGACTTCCGCAGGTGGGGCAGGGCGGCCCTGGCCGTGCGGACCATACCGACGACGTTGACGTCCATGACGCGGTGCCAGGCCTCGTCGTCGTTGTCCTCGACGGTGCCCTGGGCACCGATGCCCGCGTTGTTGATCAGCACGTCCAGGCCGCCGAGGTCGGCGACCGCGGCGGCGACGGCGAGGCGTACGGACTCGTCGTCGGTGACGTCGGCCCGGTAGCCGAGCAGGGGTTTCCGGACGCTCTCCGGGTCCAGGTCGAGCACGGCGACCTGCGCGCCGCGGGCGGCGAGGAGTTCCGCGGTGGCCCGGCCGATACCGGAGGCACCGCCCGTCACCAGCGCCTTGAGTCCCTCGAAGTCACTCATGCCGCCTGCTCCTTCTGCTGCTTGGACGTCTGCTGTCGCTGCTGCTCGGTCTGCTGCTCGGTCTGCTGCCGTTCGAGGTCGGCGGCCCAGAACGTGCCGCCGGGGAAGGTGAACTCGGCGATGGACTCCGGCCGCATGGTGGCCGAGAAGCCCGGCAGGGTGGGTGCCATGTACCGACCTTCTCCGATCACCACCGGATCGAGGAAGTGGTCGTGCAGATGGTCGACGTACTCGATCACCCGGTTCTCGGTCGTGCCGGAGAGCGCCACGTAGTCGAACATCGACAGGTGCTGGACGAGTTCGCACAGTCCGACACCGCCGGCGTGCGGGCAGACGGGGACGCCGAACTCGGCCGCCAGCAGCAGGATCGCGAGGTTCTCGTTGACACCGCCGACGCGGGCGGCGTCGATCTGCAGGACGTCGATCGCGCCCGCCTGGAGCAGCTGCTTGAAGACGATCCGGTTCTGTACGTGCTCCCCGGTGGCGACCTTGACCGGTGCGACGGCCTTGCGGACGGCGGCATGGCCGAGGATGTCGTCGGGGCTGGTGGGCTCCTCGATCCAGTACGGGTCGAACTCGGCCAGTGCCGTGGTCCACTCGATGGCCTCGTCGACGTTCCACCGCTGGTTGGCGTCGATGGCGATCCGGATGTCGGGTCCGACGACGGCCCGGGCCACCCGGCAGCGCCGTACGTCGTCGGCGAGGTCCGCGCCGACCTTCAGCTTGATCTGGGTGAAGCCGTCGGCGACGGCCTGGCGGGCCAGCCGGGTGAGCTTCTCGTCGGAGTAGCCGAGCCAGCCGGGCGAGGTGGTGTAGCCGGGGAAGCCGCGCTCCTTCAGCAGCGCGGTGCGTTCCGCCGAACCCTCCCGGCCCTGCCGCAGCAGCCGGAGCGCGTCCTCGGGGGTGAGGACGTCCGCGATGTACCGGAAGTCCACCTGGGCGACGAGCCATTCGGGGGTGGCGTCGGCGAGGAGCTGCCACAGGGGCTTGTGGGCGCGCTTGGCGACGAGGTCCCAGACGGCGTTGACGACGGCGCCGATCGCCATGTGCATCACGCCCTTCTCGGGCCCGAGCCAGCGCAGTTGGCTGTCGCCGGTGAGGTCGCGGGCGAGTGATCCCGGGTCCGCGCACAGCTCGTCGACCGACCGCCCCAGGACGTGCGGGCGCAGCGCCTCGATCGCGGCGACCTGGACGTCGTTGCCCCGCCCGATGGTGAAGGTGAACCCGTGCCCCTCCAGTCCGCCGGCCGTGTCGTCGTCGGTACGCAGCACGACGTACGCGGCCGAGTAGTCGGGGTCGGGATTCATCGCGTCGGACCCGTCGAGTTCACGCGAGGTGGGGAAACGGATGTCATAGGTGTCGACCGCGGTGACGCGAGCGGCGGATGAGGACACAGGAATACCTTTCGGTCAGGCCCCGTAAGGGGCGCGGGGAACTGCGCGCTCAGCCACAGCGGACCCGCAGATGCACACCACGCACGCCTAGTCCTGCGCCCGGCCGGTCGTCACACGGGCGATCATCAACGCGACGAGGATGATCCCCCCGTAGATGGCCTGGATCCAGAAGGACGGCACCTGCGCAAGCGTCAGCAGGTTCTGGACGACTCCGAGGAGGAGAACGCCCGTGAGGGCCCCGAACATCGTGCCCTTGCCCCCGTCGAGGCTGATCCCTCCGATCACCGCGGCGGCGAACACCGTGAAGATCATGTTCTGCCCCTGGTTGGCATTGATCGCACCGACATATCCGGTCTGCATCAGCCCACCGACCGCGGCGAGGGTCCCCGCGACGACGAACACGCCGAGCATGACCCGCTCGACGCGGATGCCGGCCGCGCGTGCCGCGTCCGGGTTGCCGCCGATCGCGTACAGGGCCCGTCCCCAGCGGTGGTACTTGAGGACGAGTCCGGCCACGGCGAACGCCGCCGCCGCCAGCCACACCGAGATCGGCACGGTCAGGAAGGTGGTGGTGGCCAGGGTGTAGAACGCGTCGGGCATCCCGAACAACGTCTTGCCCTCGGTCGCGCCGACGAGGAGACCGCGCAGGATGATGAGCATCGCGAGGGTCACGATGAACGCGTTGAGCTTGAGTTTCACGACGAGGAAGCCGTTGAACCCGCCGATGACCGCGCCGACGACGAGGATCACGAGCAGGGCGACCCCCGCGGGCAGTTCCGTGCCCCAGCCGGACTGCGAGGCGGGCAGCAGCAACAGCGCGCCGACGGCGGGCGCGATGCCGACGACCGACTCCAGGGAGAGGTCGAACTTGCCGGTGATGAGGACGAGCGACTCGGCGAGCACGACCATCGCGAGGGCCGCCGAGGCACCCAGGACGGAGATCAGGTTCTGCTCGGTGAGAAAGGCGTCGTTGACGAACGCGCCGAGCACCAGCAACAGCAACAGAGCCGGTACGAGGGCGAGTTCGCGTGCCCGGCGCAGGAGTACGGCCTTGGCGTCGGCCTTGCTCCGCAGGGGGCGCAGAGGGGTGGGGGCCGAGGCCGACGGGGCCTTCGTGTCAGCCATGGTGGTCCACTCCTTCGATGGAGGCGATCAGCTCGTGGTCGCGCCAGCCCGCCGGGTGCTCGGCGACGACGCGGCCGTGGAAGAGGACGAGGACGCGGTCGCAGCGGCGCAGGTCGTCGAGTTCGTCGGAGACGACGAGGACGGCGGTGCCGTCGTCACGGGCCGAGTCCATGCGGGAGAGCAGGGACTCCTTGGACTTCACGTCGACGCCCGCGGTGGGGTTGATCAGGACCAGCAGTCCGGGGTCGGAGGCGAGCGCCCGCGCCATGACGACCTTCTGGGCGTTGCCGCCGGAGAGGTCGGACACGGGCTGGTCGGGTCCCTCGGTGTGGATGTCGAGGCGTTCGATCAGCTCACCGGCGACGCCGCGCCGCCGGTCGGTGCCGACGAATCCGTACCGGCCGAGCCGGTCCAGGACGGTCAGGGTGGCGTTGTCGCCGACGGTCATCCCGAAGACGAGACCCTGGCCGTGCCGGTCGCGCGGCACGCAGCCGACACCGGCCCGCAGAGCTGCCGTCACATCGCCGAACGGCAGCCGCCTGCCGTCCAGCCGGGCCGTGCCCGCGGTCGGTGAGTGCAGTCCCGTGAAGGACTCGGCCAGCTCGATCTTGCCGCTGCCGCTGGACCCGGCGAGACCGACGACCTCGCCGCCGCGCACGCTCAGATCGACGCTCTCGTACGCGTCCGAGGTCAGCCCGTGCGCTTCGAGGACGACGGGCGCGTCGGCGGCCACGTCCCCACGGGCGGCCTTCTCCTCCACGGCGGCGATGGACTCCCCCGCCATGGCCTCGACCAGGGCGGCCCGCGGCAGATCCGCGACCGGTGCGGTGGTGATCCAGCGGGCGTCCCGCAGGACCGTCACGGTCTGGCAGACCTCGTACACCTCCTGGAGGTGGTGCGAGATGAACAGGAAGGTGACGCCGGACTCCTGGAGTGCGCGCATCCGGGTGAAGAGGCGCTCGATCTCTCGGTTGTCGAGCTGGGCGGTCGGTTCGTCGAGGACGATGAACCGCGCGCCGAAGCTCAACGCCCGTGCGATCTCGACCATTTGACGGTCCTCGACCTTGAGGTCGGCGGTCCGCGCCTCGGGGTCGACGCGCACGTCCCAGGTGTCGAGCACCTCGGCGGCCTCGCTCTTCAGGCGGCGCCAGCTGATGAAGCCGCCGCGGCCCCGGGGCTGCCGGTTGATGAAGAGGTTCTCGGCGACCGTCAACTCCGGTACGACGGTGGGCTTCTGGTAGACGCAGGCCACCTTGCGCCGCCAGGCGTCCCGGTCGGTCAGCGCGGGCGCGGACTCGCCGTCGAAGCGGACCGTGCCCTCGTCGGGTGCCTGGAGGCCGGTCAGGACGGTGACGAGGGTGGACTTGCCCGCGCCGTTGCGGCCGACGAGTGCGTGGGACTCGCCCGCGTGCACGGTCAGTCGTCCGTCGGCGAGGGCGACGGTGGGGCCGTACCGCTTGGCGATGTCCCGCGCCTCGACGAGTGGTGGTGTACTCATTTGACCGTGTTGCCCCACAGCTCGGGGTCGTCGACGTTGTCCTTGGTGACGAGCGGCGCGGGCAGCTGGTCCTCAAGGCTGCCGCTGGGCAGCTTGACGATCTCCGAGCCGTGGTCCGTGGGACCCGGCTTGAAGGTCTTCCCCTCCATCGCCGCCTTGATGTAGTACATGCCGTACTTGGCGTAGAGGTCGGCGGGCTGTGAGACCGTGGCGTCGATCTGGCCCTTGCGGATCGCGTCGAACTCCTGCGGGATGCCGTCGTTCGAGACGATCGATATGTGGCCCTTCTCGCCGGCCTTCTTCAGCAGTCCCTTGGACTTGAGGGTCTGCAGCGTGGGCGCGAGATAGACGCCGCCCGCCTGCATGTAGATGCCCTTGATGTCGGGGTTGGCGTTGAGGAGCGTGTCCAGCTTCGAGGCGGCGGTGTCGGACTCCCACTTGGCGGGGATCTCCAGGACCTTCAGCTTCGGGAACTTCTCCTTGACGCAGGTGCGGAAGGCCTCGGAGCGGTCGCGGCCGTTGACCGAGGCGAGGTCGCCCATGATCTGCACGACCTTGCCCGAGGGGATCTCCTTGCCGAGGTACTCGCAGGCCTTCTCCCCGTACGCCACGTTGTCGGCGCGGACGACCATCGCGACCTTGCCCTTCTCGGGCGCCACGTCGACGGCGACCACGGGCACGCCCTTGCGTTCGGCCTGGTCGAGGCCCGCGGAGATCGCGGCACTGTCCAGGGGGGCCACGACGAGGCCCTTCACGCCCTGGTTCAGCTGGTTGTTGATGTCCGTGATCTGCTGCGAGGGGTCACTGTTGGAGTTGACGGTCTTGAGGGCGTCGACGTCCTCGGACTTCGCCATCTTGGGCACGTAGTCGTTGTACGACTGCCAGAACGGCGAGGTCAGCAGGGGCAGGATCACTCCGACCTTGCCGCTGCCGTCGCCCTTGCCGCCGCCGGAGTCGACGGTGTCCTTGGTGCTGCCGCATGCCGTGAACGCGAGGGCGGCGCAGACGGCCGCGGCCGTCGCACAGATCGCTCGCGAGGCGTTTCGCCCGTTCCTGTACCGCACAGTTCTGCCGGCCATCTATCGGCTCCTCATTGAGCGTGATCGAGTGCGATCGAGCAGGTGCCAGGAATATTTATCAGACCACTTCGCTCCCACAACACCCCTGGGCCGTGATTTTCGCTGTTTTCGCGCGTAGTGGTCGGACCACCTGAGTGGTTAGACTGCGGCGCACCCGGCAACAGGAGGACATGGCGTGGACGAGAGCCTGCCCGAGGCGGCGACGGCGGCCCCGGCTGCGGCCCCCCAGAAGGGGACGGTGACCCAGCGCGCCATCGACCAGATCAAGGCGATGATCGGCGAGGGCCGTCTGGAGCCGGGCGCACGGCTGCCGACCGAGCGCGATCTGGCCGCGCAGCTCGGCATCTCGCGCAGCTCCATGCGCGAGGCGATCCGGGCGCTCACGGTGCTGGGCGTACTGGAGGCCCGGCACGGGTCCGGGATCTACGTCACGCAGCTGGAGGCCGGGGATCTGCTGGAGACCTTCGGGGTCGTCGCGGATCTCTCCCGCGGTCCGCAGCTGGTCGAACTCCTCGAAGTGCGGCGGATCCTGGAGTCGACGGCGACGGCGCTGGCCGCCGCGCGGATCACCGCCGACCAGCTCGCCGAGGTGGAGAAGCATCTGACCGCGATGAACGCCACGGACGACCCGGAGGAGATCCTCTCCCACGACCTGGCGTTCCACCGGGTCATCGCGGGCGCCGCGGGCAACGAGACGATGGCGGCCATCCTGGACGGACTGTCCTCGCGGACGTTCCGGGCGCGGGTGTGGCGGGGGTATCAGGAGGAGGGGGCGTTCGAGCGGACCCGGCGGGAGCATGCCGCGATTCACCGGGCGCTGGTCGCCCATGATCCGGAGGCGGCTCGGGCCGCTGCGGCCGCGCATGTGGGCGAGGTGGAGGAGTGGCTTCGGGCCCAGCTCCAGCCTTAGCAGGCTGAACCTGCACCCGAGCCCGGGGCCGCGCTTCGCCCGCGGGCCGGTGGGGCCTGGTCGCGCAGTTCCCCGCGCCCCTTGAGGGCGGGACCTGGGGCCCGGTGGGCACCCTGCGGCCCGGAGGGAGCTGAGCGCGTGGTTCCTCGCGCCCCTCAAAGGGACAGCCCGGGGTCCGGTGGGCACCCTGCGGCGCGGAGGGGGCTGAGCGCGTGGTTCCTCGCGCCCCTAAAGGCACGAAAGCTGGGGCGCAGCCCCGCTTTCAGGGGCGCGGGGAACTGCGCGAGCAACCCCCACCGGACGCGCACCCGACCACCGGCCCGTCTCCACGGGCGCGGGGGGAAGCGCGCGATCGGCCCCCACCGGACCCGCAGGTTACGGGGCACGGTGGAGGCCCGGCGCGGCCGCAGTCGGCCGAAAGACCTCAGGCGCGCCTGAGGCGGAGCGTCACCAGTTCGAACGGGCGGAGTTTCAGGGTCATCCTGTTGCCGTCGCGCTCCGGCTCGGTGGCATCGGCGATCGGGCGTTCCAGCAGGTCCGTCACCGTGACCGACTCGACGTCGAAGCCCGCCGTGAGCGTCGCCTGACTGCGCCCGCCCCTCGACTCGTGGAAGCGGACCACGACATCGCCGCTGTCGTCGTCCGCCAGCTTCAGCGCCGTGACCACGACCGCGTCCTGCGCGACGGTCACCAGGGGCGCGACCTCCGAGGCCCCGCCGGCGACCTTCCGTTGGGGAAGGTTGATCCGCCAGCCCTCCCGCACCGCGTCACCGATCGCCGCACCGGGCACCAGCGCGTGCCGGAAGCGGTGCACGCCCTGGTCGGTCTCCGGGTCGGGGAAGCGCGGAGCGCGCAGCAGCGAGACCCGGACCGTGGTGGTCGTACCGCCGTCCTCACGGACCGTACGCGTCACGTCGTGGCCGTACGTCGAGTCGTTGACGACGGCGACGCCCCAGCCGGGCTCCTCCATGTGGACGAACCGGTGGTTGCAGGCCTCGAACTTGGCGGCCTCCCACGACGTGTTGGTGTGCGTCGGCCGGAAGAAGTGCCCGAACTGCGTCTCGGACGCGTACCGCTCGGCGTGCACGTCGAGCGGGAAGGCCATCTTCAGGAACTTCTCCGTCTCGTGCCAGTCGACCTCGGTGTCGATGTCGAGCCGCCACTCCCCCGGCGCGAGCGACAGCACCTGCGTGACCTTGGACGCGCCGAAGCTCCGTACGATCCGGATCGAGACCCCGTCGTCGCCGGGGACCACCTCGTCGGCCTCGACCAGGTCGGTGACCGTGTTCCGGTAGAACTCGTCGACGTCCCAGGCGTCCCACATGTTCGGGAAGTCGGGGTGGATCTGCAGCAGGTTGGCCGCCTCGCCGGGGGCGAGGGTCTCGCGGTCCGCGGCGAGGTCGAACGCGGAGACCACGAGTCCGCGCTCGTCGATCTCGATGCGCAGGCATCCGTTGTCGAGGACGAAGCCGCCGTCCGTGCGCGGCACGAGCGTGCACTCGCCGCCGACGGCCGGGGTCCGCGCGCCGCCGGCGGGCACGCCGTCACGGGTGTGCGGCGCGGAGTTGAAGGCGAGGGTGGTCGTGCCCTCGCCGACCAGCGCGCGCTGGGCCGCGCCGATGATCCCGTTCAGTTCGTCGGCCACCGCCTCATAGGTCTTGCGGGCCTCGCGGTGCACCCAGGCGATGGACGAGCCGGGCAGGATGTCGTGGAACTGGTGGAGCAGGACCGTCTTCCAGAGCCGGTCCAGCTTCTCGTGCGGGTAGGTGAACTCGGTCCGGACCGCCGCGGTCGCCGCCCACAGCTCGGCCTCGCGCAGCAGGTGCTCGCTGCGGCGGTTGCCCTGCTTGGTCTTGGCCTGGCTGGTGAGGGTGGCGCGGTGCAGCTCCAGATACAGCTCGCCGACCCACACCGGGGCGTTCGGGTACTCGGCCTCCGCCTTCTCGAAGAACTTCTCCGGGGCCTCCCAGACCACGGTCGCCGACCCTTCGAGGTCCCTCAGGCGGGCCGCCTTGGCGACCATCTCGCGGGTCGTGCCGCCGCCTCCGTCACCCCAGCCGGTCGGGGCGAGGGAGTGCCGGGCGACGCCCTTGTCCTTGAAGTTGTTCGCCGCGTGGGCGATCTCGCTGCCCTTCATCGAGCAGTTGTACGTGTCGACGGGCGGGAAGTGCGTGAAGATCCGCGTCCCGTCGATGCCCTCCCACTGGAAGGTGTGGTGCGGGAACTTGTTGGTCTGCGACCAGGAGATCTTCTGCGTGAGCAGCCACTTGGAGCCAGCCGCCTTGATGATCTGCGGCAGTCCGGCGGCGAAGCCGAACGTGTCGGGCAGCCAGGCCTCGTCGTTGTCGACGCCGAACTCGTCGATGAAGAACCGCTTGCCGTGCACGAACTGGCGGGCCATGGCCTCCGAGCCGGGCATGTTGGTGTCGGACTCGACCCACATGCCGCCGGTGGGCACGAACCGCCCGTCGGCGACCGCCTTCTTCACCCGGGTCCACACCTCGGGCCGGTGCTCCTTCACCCAGGCCCACTGCTGGGCCTGCGACATGGCGAAGACGAAGTCGGGCTCGTCCTCCAGGAGTGCGGTCATGTTCGACGTGGTCCTGGCGACCTTGCGGACGGTCTCGCGCAGCGGCCACAGCCACGCCGAGTCGATGTGCGCGTGGCCGACCGCGCTGATGCGGTGGGCGGAGGGCACGGCCGGAGCCGCCAGCACCGCTTCCAGCTGGGAGCGGGCCGCGGCGGCGGTGGCGCCGACGTTCTGCAGGTCGACGGCGTCGAGGGCCTTCTCCACCGCGCGCAGGATGTCCCAGCGGCGGGCGGACTCCACGGGCAGTTCGGCCATCAGCTCGCCGAGGACCTCCAGGTCGATGACGAGCTGCCACACCGTCTCGTCGAGGACGGCGAGGTCCATCCGCTCCAGTTTGTACTGCGGTTCGCTGCCGGCCGTCTCCTTGTCGCCGAGCTGCGTCGGCAGGAAGGGGTGGTAGTCAAGGATGACGGGGTTGGAGGCCGCCTCGATGTGCAGGCGCACCTCCTCGCCGCCCGCGACGGGCGCCCCGATCCGTACCCACTGGTTACGCGGGTTGAGGCCCTTCACGGGGGTCCCGTCGGGCCGGTAGACGAGGCCCTCGCACTGGAAGCCGGGCATGTTCTCGTCGAAGCCGAGGTCGAGCAGGGCCTCGACGGTCTTCCCCGCCCACTCCTCGGGCACGGTCCCCGTCACCCGGAACCAGCTGGTGCCCCAGGGAGCACCCCACCTGTCGCCGACCGCCACCGGGGACGGCGTGGCCGCCAGCCCCTCCTCGACGGGCACCGGCTCGCCGGGCGCGTTCCACACCGCCACTTCCAGCGGTACGGACTCGGGGTACACGGCGGGTCGTATGCGCTCGTCGAGCACGCGCTTGAGGCGGGCTTCGACCAGGCCGCGGTCGTCATGCATGTGGGGTGCTCCGTAACTCCGTTGTGCGGGTTGTTGCTGTTACCGGTGGTACCGGTGGTCGGCGGTCACCAGGTGTGGGTCAGGGTCGCGGGGGCCGACGCGGTGTAAAGCTCCCCAACGGCCCGCAATTCGAACCTCGCCGCCGTCTCGCCTCCTTCAGCTGTCAGTCCTCCAACGAAGAAGGCCTGCTGAGCGGTTCCGCCGAGGAAGCGCCGGGTGCCGTCGGGCAGTACCCGGTGCAGCGTGTAATGGCGTACGCCGCCGCCGGTGGGCGCGCGCCAGGCGAGGCGCAGATCGCCTCCCGAGGCGCCCGTGATGCTCGCGTCGACGGGCGTGCCGGGCGCCTGGGCGTCCTGATCGCGTACGGAGAGACCGCCGAGCCGCCACTTCACGGCACCGTCCCCGGTGCCGGTGAGCCGGACCCCGAGGGCGTGCACCGTGCCGTCCGCGGGCAGCCCGGTCAGCCGTACGGTCGAGGTCTCCCAGCCGTCGCCGACGGTGACCGGGAAGTACGTGTACGCGTAGGGCTGCCCCGGGCCGGACGGTTCGGCGGTGGCGACGGCCAGTTCCACGCCCACGTCCCCCGAGTCGGCCCGGTGGGTCAGCTCGACGACCGTGTCCGCGCCGAGCGGCAGGCGGGTCCCGTAGAGGTCGAGCGTGGTGGGCGCGGTCAGGGTGCCGTCGACCAGGACGCTGCTGCCGCCGCGCCACGCGTCCGCGAAGTCGAACGTGACCGCCGGATGCGGGCCCGTCGTACGCGTCACCCAGCGCCGGGACGGCAGCCGGTCCTGAAGGCCGAGGTGGTTCCACTGGGCCGTCGACGTGACCTCGCCGTCCTCGTACCAGCGCAGTCCGTGCCCGGTGTTGAACGTACTCGCGAACGGCAGTGCGGTGACGGTCGAGCGGTCGGCGACGGAGACGGCGGGCGCCCGCCATGTGTCGGTGGTGTCGGGGCGGGCCGGATCGAGGGAACGGCCGCTCCAGAAGCGGTCGTCGGCGGCGTGGAAGTCGCCGGGCGTACGGGTGGCGGGCAGGTGGTTGCGGGTCCACTCGGGCCGGTAGAAGCCCACCGAGACGATGTGCGCCGAGCCGCTGGGGACCATGGCGTCCCAGTTCACGGACCGGTTCCAGCCGTTGGCCTCGACATCGACGCCGGCCCACAACTCGTACTTGCTGCGCCCGAGTTGCTGAGCGGCCGTACCGGAGGAGACAAGACTGCTCGCCGACCAGCGGAAGTCGATGAACATCGTGTCGGCGGCCTGGTAGAACACCCGGTTCTGGTTGTTGAGGGCGCCCTGCCAGCTCACCGAGCCGCTGACGGTCATCGAGTCGTACCAGGTGACGCGCTGTCCCTTGGCCGCGCTGAGCGTCTTCAGCTCGGTGAGGAAGCCGAGCATGTCGGTGGCGAGGGCCGCGTTGCCGCCGCTCGTCTCGGCGTTGATGAACCAGCCGTCGAAGCCGTAGGCCTCGGCGACCGCGACGAGCTGGGCGGCCAGCGGGTAGTGCCCCGCCGCGTCCTTCTGCACCAGGTCGCGCGTCCACTGCAGCTGGCCGCCGTACGCGGCGGGCGGCAGGAACACATTGCCGAGGACGGGTACGCCGTGCCGGTGGGCGGCGTCCACGATCGGCGCGTTCGGCGCGAGGATCAGCCCTTCGCCGGACGAACCGCCCCAGAAGACCAGCTCGTCGACGTAACTCCAGTGGGTGAGCGCGTAGTAGTCGGCGGTGGCCGCGCCCTGCGAGGGGTTGCTCGCGGTGGGGCCGAAGGAGACCAGCGACTGGATACGGGCCTGTCCGGCGCGGGCCGTCGAGTTCACCGGGGTCGGGGTGAAGCGCTCGGCGAGCGGCACGGACGCCGTGTTGAAGGCCAGATCGGCGTCGGTGGCGGCGCTCCACGCCTTCAGACTGCGCCAGGTGATGCCCGCGCCCGGTGAGCCGGAGGGGAACGAGTCCGGGTACCAGTAGGAGGCGTACGGCCGGGGTGCCTCGGGGGCGGCCTCGGCGGCGGGGCCGGTCGCGGCCTCCTGACCGGCGGCGGCCGGTCCTGCCGGGAGCAGGGCGGCGGCCGTCCCGGTGCCGGCGACGAGCAGGACGGTGCGTCTGGTGGGGTTCACGAGCAAGTGCCTCCTTGTGGGAGTTCTTGTTTCCTGTGGGGGTTACGGAACCTGATCGGGAGTGACGACTTCGGTGATGCCTCGTGCGGTGAGGTGCTCCACGTCGTTCGCGCGGGACGCGAGGACGGTGGTCGGTCGGGCGCCGTCGGCGGTGAGCCGGAAGAACGCCTCGAAAACCGGGCCGCCCGGCGCGCAGACGGAACGGCCGGCGGGGTCGTCGGGGACGACGAGCGCGGTGGTGCGGACCTTGGGGGTGTACGGGTGCTCGCGGGCCGAGCGGGCGGCGCGGGCCAGCACCCGCGCACTGTCCTTGGCCCGGCGGTCGTTGCTCAACAATCCGAGCCCGTACTCCAGTTCGGGAAAGTCGGCGAGGTCGCGGGACACGTCGTGGGAGCACCACCAGGTGACGCCCCAGAGGTCCGGGCAGTCCAGGGCGTTCGCGACGGTCGCCTCGGTGAAGGCGGCGGCGTGCTCGGCGGGGACCAGCGGCGCCGGTGCGCCGACCTCCTGGAGCCAGACCGGGCGCGAGGGGTCGTCGGCCCAGGCCTTGCTCAGCTCGATCAGATAGGCGGCGTGGTGTTCGGTCGCGACGCCGGTACGCCCGTGCCGCTGGGCCGTGCCGTTGAAGACCCACGAGTGCACGGCGGTGACGGCTCCGCGCCGCGCGGCCTGGGCCGGGGTGAACGGCATGTCGTCCTGGTACCAGGCGGCGTCGTACTCCGCGTGCAGATGCAGCTTGCCGGGGGCGCCCTTCTCGCAGGCCGCGAGCATCCGCTCCAGCCAGGCGTCGACCAGGTCGGCCGTCGTCCGGTCGGGATCCGGGTGGGGACCCGCCGAGAACTGGTTGACCTCGTTGCCCACGGTCATGCCGATGAAGTTGGGCCGGTCGGCGAGGGCGGCGGCGAGGGTCCGCAGATACTCGGCCTGCCCTTCGACGACCTCCGGGTCGGTGAAGAGACTCCGGCGGTGCCAGGTCTGCGTCCAGGCGGGCAGGAAGTCGAAACTCGACAAGTGCCCCTGCAGGCCGTCCACGTTGACGTCCATGCCCCGCTCGGCCGCCGCATCCGCGAGAGCGACGAGCTGTTCCACGGCACGCGGGCGGATCAGCGAGCGGTTCGGCTGGAAGTAGGGCCAGATCGGGAAGACCCGTATGTGGTCGAGCCCGAGTGCGGCGATCGAGTCGAGGTCGGCCCGCACGGAGTCGAGATCGAAGTCGAGCCAGTGGTGGAACCACCCTTCACTAGGGGTGTAGTTGACGCCGAAGCGCACAGCAGAAGACATCCGGGGTTCCTAGTCCTGTTTCTGTGGTGCGTGTGTGTGGGGGGCACGGGGGATGCACGGGCACCGCCCTTCAGGGGAGCTCCGTGCGGCCTGGTGGGGGCGAGCCGCGCAGTTCCCCGCGCCCCTTCGAGGCGGGGCAGCGCCCCGACAGGGCCGCGACGGATCACCCGACGACCGGCCGCCCCCGTTCAGGGGCGCGGGGAACTGCGCGACCAGCCCTCCTCGGCCCGCACCCGACAACCGACCGTCGCTCTTTCAGGGGCGCGGGGAACTGCGCAACCAACCTCCGCCCCCACCCACCCGCACCCGACAACCATGGGCGGAAGCCGCGAAGAAGGGGGAGGTCACCGCAGAGCTCACCCCTTCACCGCCCCCTCCCCCACCCCACGGAAGAAGTACCGCTGAAGGCAGGCGAAGAGCGCGATCAACGGCGCCACGGCAATGATCGTGCCCGCGGCAACCAGCCGCTCATCATTGGCGAACGTGCCGTGCAGATAGTTGAGCCCGATGGTCAGAGTGAACTTCTCCGGATCGCTGAGCACGATCAACGGCCACAGGAAGTCGTCCCACGCCCCCATGAACGCGAAGATCGCCACAACAGCGAGCGTCCCCTTCACCGAGGGCAACGCGATCCGCAGAAACCGCTGCCACGTGTTCGCGCCGTCGACGAAGGCCGCCTCCTCGATCTCGTACGGCAGATTGAGGAACGCGTTGCGCATCAGCAGGACGTTCATCGCGCCGATGCACCCCGGCAGGACGACCCCGATGAGCGTGTTGTTCAGGCCCAGCTCACGCATGGTCGTGAACTGGGCGATGATGATCCCCTCCACGGGCACGAGCATCGCGAGGATGAACACGAGCGTGGCCACCTTGCGTCCGCGATAGCGCAGCCGGGCCAGCGCATAGCCCGCGAGCGCCGCGCCGACGCAGTTCGTCACGACGTTGGCGGTGGCGACCTTCAGCGAGTTGAAGGCGTAGTCCCACACGGGGATGGTGTCGGCGACCCGCTCGTAGTTGTGCAGGGTCGGTTCACCGGGCAGGAACTTCGGCGGCGAACTGAAGATGTCCTCGGTCGGCCCCTTCAGCGAGGTGGACAGCTGCCACAGGAACGGCCCGACGGTCAGCGCCAGCACGGCGAGCAACAGCAGGTACCGGAGAGCGAGTTCCCACACCCGTACATGCTTCCCGTTCTCATCGGTGACGCGCGTACGACGGCGACCGCCACGGCGGCGCGCCTCCGCACCGGCCGGCGCGTCCCGTACCTTCTCGGCGGCACTCACGCGTCCTCCTTCCGGTCGGCGCGCAGCACGAGCAGCATCAGCGCGACGGTGACGACGAAGACGACGACGGAGATGGCGGAGGCGTAGCCGACCCGGCCGGTCAGGCCGGTGCCGGTGCGCTGGACGAGCATCACGAGCGTGGTGTCCTCGCCCGCGGGGCCGCCGCCGGGCCCCGCCATCAGGTACACCTCGGAGAACACCTTGAAGGCGGCGACCGAGGAGAGCGCGCCGACCAGCACCATCGTGGAGCGGACGGCGGGCACGGTGACCGTGAGGAAGCGGCGGACCGCGCCGGCGCCGTCCACGGCCGCGGCCTCGTGCAGCTCGCGCGGTACGTTGGCGAGCGCGGCCAGATAAATGATCATGTAGTAGCCGAGGCCCTTCCAGACCGTGACCGTCATGGCGCTCAGCAGGAGCAGCCACTGGTCGCTCAGGAAGCCGACCCTGCCGACCCCGATCGCCTCCAGCAGCGAGTTCACCAGGCCTCGTTCGTCGAGCAGCCACACCCAGATGAGCCCGACCACGACGATGGAGGCGACGACCGGGGTGTAGAAGGCCGACCGGAAGAAGGCGATGCCGGGGATGTTCTTCTGGACCAGGAGCGCGAGCAGCAGGGGCAGCAGGACGAGCGCGGGGACGACCCCGAGGACGTACAGCGTGCTGTTGCGCAGGCCGATCCAGAACATCTCGTCGTGCAGCAGCTCCCGGAAGTTGGCCAGGCCCACGAACTCGCCGGGGATCAGGGTCCGGCGGTCGGTGAAGGCGTTGACCACGGTCGAGACGAACGGATAGAGGATGAAGACAGCCACGACCAGCAGCCCCGGGGCGGCGAACAGCCAGGGACTGGTGGGCAGTTGCCGCCGCACCCGGGCGACGGCCCCGGCGGAAGGCCCGCCACGCCCGCCACGGCCACCACCGCCGTCACCGGAGGAAGCACTGCCGACGGCCGCCCCGCCCGCGGAGACCGTGCCGGATGAAGCCGTACTGGAGGAGGCCGTACTGGAGGAACTCGCCATGTCGATCAGCCCTGCTGCTGGAGCAGGCGGTCACACGCCTTGACAGCGTTGTCGAGGGCTTCCTTCGGGCTCACCTTGCCCTGCAGCGCCTTGGCGACGGAGTTGCGCAGTTCGGTCTTCATCTGCTCGCTGAACAGCACCGGCGTGTAGTTCACGGCGTTCTTCAGGGAACTCGCGGCGGCGATCCGGACGCGGGTCTCGTCCGTGCCGTCCTCCTCGGTGAAGTACGGGTCGTCGAGCGAACCGGCCGTGCTCGGGAAGATCGCGACCTTCTTGGCGAACGACATCTGGTTCTGCGCGTCGGTGACGAAGTGGGCGAAGGCGACGGCGGCGGGCTTCTGCTTGGTCCGCGCGTTCACCATCACGCCCATCACGTACATGTTGACCTTGCCGGTGCTGGTGATCTGGTCGGTGATGCCGATGTTCTTGTAGAGGTTCGGCGCCTGCTTCTTGAAGTTGCCGAGGTCCAGGGCGCTGCCCGGGTTCATGGCGACGGCCCCGGTGAGGAACTTCTTCCCGGACGACTCGGGGGTGGCCGTCAGCGCCTGCGAGTCGAGGGCCTTGGCGTCGTACAACTTCTTGTACCTGGTGAGGAGTTCCACGCCCTTGGCGTCGTTGAAGGCGAAGGCCGTGCCCTCCTTGTTCATCAGCTCGCCGCCGTACCGGCCGAAGTCCTCGATGGTGGGCACGTTCGCCAGGGTCGCGACCTTGCCGTCACTCTTGTCGGCCAGCTCCAGCGCGTCGTCGAAGAGTTCGTCGTACGTCTTCGGAGGCTTCGCGGCGTCCAGGCCTGCCTCCTTGAACAGCGACTTGTTGTAGAAGAGCGGGCCGGTGTTCAGGTACCACGGGAAGGCGTACGTGCCCTCCATGCCCGGTATCTCGTGGCTGGCCCACGCACCCGGCAGGTACTCCTTCTTGTACCG
Organism: Streptomyces sp. NPDC102514; assembly: GCF_055584525.1. Taxonomy (NCBI): domain Bacteria; kingdom Bacillati; phylum Actinomycetota; class Actinomycetes; order Kitasatosporales; family Streptomycetaceae; genus Streptomyces; species Streptomyces sp. NPDC102514. The sequence continues at coordinate 242,537 of NZ_JBVJLW010000011.1, read as the reverse complement.
CGCGGCGGCCTTGTCGAGGTCGAGCGCGAGGCCCGCCTTGGCGAGCGGGGCGACGAGGTCGGGCGAGACGTTCACGACGTCGGGCAGGGTGCCGCCGGCCGCGTCGGCGCTGATCTTGTCGGCGTAGCCCTCGGCGGGCTGGTCGACCCACTTCACGTTCGTGCCGGGGTACTTCTTCTCGAAGTCGGCGACCAGACCCTCGAAGTACGGTTTGAAGTTGGCCCGCAGGTTCCAGGTCTGGAAGGTGATGTCGCCCTCGACCTTGCCGGAGGCGTCCGTGGAACCGCTGTCGTCACCCCCGGAGCCGCAGGCGCTGAGCGGCAGGACCAGGGCGACGACAGCGGCGGCGAGTGCTCTGCGAGGCATGCGCACGGTGACCGGGCTCCTTTGCGACGGTGTGGGTCTGGGGTGACGGGCAGACCTTGCATCCTGCGCGGCGGGGAAGTCAATGGATTCCGCCTCGCTAAATTCATTAGTTCAACATATGACCAGCTCAGAGCCGTTGTGACAGCCTGCTTGCAGCGGATCACTAATGCGCTTTAGAGTGACCTGACTCAAGCGCTTTAGTACGAAGTGCCATTGAACGGGCCGACGGCACGCAGGTCGGCAGCAAACAGGGCATCACCGAGCAGGGCTTCAGTGGAATGGGGAGCAGTTGCCAGCCAAGCGGTCTCCCGCGCGCCGGCCGACGATGAAGGACATCGCGCAGCGCGCCGGGGTCTCCGAGAGCGCGGTCTCGTTCGCGCTCAACGACCGGCCCGGCGTCTCCGAGATCACCAGGGACCGGGTGCGCAGGGTCGCCGAACAACTGGGCTGGCGGCCCAGCACGGCGGCGCGTCAGCTGTCCGGGGAGGGCACGGCGACGGTCGGGCTCGTCCTGGCGAGGCCCGCGGACACGCTCGGCGTGGACTCGTTCTTCCTGCAGCTCATCTCGGGCATACAGGAGGTTCTGGCCGAACGTCACCTCGGGCTGCTCTTCCAGGTGGTCGAGGACGTCGACGACGAGTGCGCGGTGTACCGGCGCTGGTGGGCCGAGCACCGCGTGGACGGAGTGCTGGTCGTCGACCCGCGGACCGACGACGCGCGCCCCGACCTGCTCGACGAGCTGGGACTGCCCGCGGTGGTCATCGGCGGGGCGCCGGACGCCCGGCATCCCGGGCTGTCCACGGTCTGGGCGGACGATGCGGGCGCGATGGCGTCCGTGGTGGGACGACTGTACGAACTCGGCCACCGGCGGATCGTGCACATCGCGGGCCTGCCCGGCCTCGCGCACACGGAGCGGCGGATCCGTACGCTGCGCGCCGAGGCGGACCGGCGCGGGCTCGCCGAGGTGTGCTCGGTGACCACGGACTACTCCGACGCGGAGGGTGCGGCGGTGACGCGCCGCGTCCTGGAGGGTGGCGTGCTGGGCAGCGGGGCGCCGCCGACCGCGCTGGTCTACGACAACGACGTGATGGCCGTCGCCGGGGTCGCCGCCGCGACGGAGCTGGGCTTCTCGGTGCCGGGTGACGTGTCGGTCGTGGCCTGGGAGGACTCGGCGCTGTGCCGCATGGTCAAGCCGTGGTTGTCGGCGCTGTCCCGGGACACGGTGGCGTTCGGACGCGTCGCTGCCGCGGAATTGACGTCGTTGCTGGACGGGGGGCCTGCGCGGGCTGTGGGGGTGCCGGTGCCGGGGCTGATCGAACGCGCCAGCACGGGGGCCTGCGGCGCTTGAACGGGGCCGGGGGCGGGGGTTCGTTGTCGGGTGCGGGTCTGTTGTGCTTGCTCGCGCCGTTCCTCGCGCCCCTTAGGGGGCGGGGGCGGAGGTTCGTTGTTGAGTGCGGGTCTGTTGTGGTTGCTCGCGCCGTTCCTCGCGTCCCTTGGGTACCTGGGGCCTTGCTCTCAGAGGTGGGAGCGGTGTAGTTCGAAGGCGGCCAGGCGGGGGGTGTGCCGGGCGGCTGTTACCCGTACTCTCCAGCGGCGGGCGCGGATCGGGGTCGGTAGGAGCAGGATGCGGCTGGCGCCGATCGTGCCTGCCTCTGTGACCTGCTTCCAGGCTCCGTCGGTGTGGGCCTCGATCACGAACGATTCCACCTGCTGACCATGGCGGGTGTCCTCCGCGAGGCGAATGCGGTCGATCTCGCGGGAGCGGCCCAGGTCCACCGTGATCGTGCCCGGGGACCGGGTGGTGCGCGCCCCGTGGGCCAGGTCCTCCGGGAGTTCCCTGTCGATACGCTCGCGGAACTCCCGCAGCCGGGTCACGTCGGCGGCCGGAAGGAGGCCCTGGTCGTCCGGTGGGACGTTGAGCAGCAGGACCGCGTTGCGGCCCACCGAGCCGAAGTAGATGTCCGTCAACTGCTGCACGGACTTGGGCTGTTGGTCGGCGTGGTAGAACCAGCCGTCCCGGATGGACACATCGGCCTCCGCCGGCCACCACTGGAGGTAGTCGGCCACGGGCTGGGCGGCGACCAGGGCGTCCCGGCCGCCCATGTCCGGCGCGTCGTACGAGAGCGCGAAGTCCATGCGCCCGTTGGCCTTCTCCTGGACGGGTACGACGCTCCACTCGTTCTCGCGGGCGATCCCGCCCTCGTTGCCGACCCAGCGCACATCGGGTCCGGAGACGGCGACCGTGGCGTCCGGCGCGAGGGTCCGGATGAGCGTGTACCAGCTGTCCCAGTCGTACGTCTCGACCTTGTCCGGCGGGATGCGGCCCTGGGCGCCGTCGAACCAGACCTCGTCGACCGGCCCGTACTCGGTGAGGACCTCGTGGAGCTGGTCGAGCATGTGGGCGCCGTAGTCGGTGGCCGGGAGGGTGAAGGTCGGCCCGTCCGGGCGGTCGTCCCCGGGGACCGGGGTGGGGATGGTCCGCTCGGAGCGGGCGCTGCCGTTGGCGTACACGCCGTGCAGGTACTGGTTCTCGTCGGCCGGTGAGACGTAGACGCCGACCTTGAGCCCGTGACGCCGCATGGACTCGGCGAACGACCGCAGGACATCCCCTCGCCCGCCCTGCCAACTACTGGATGCCACCGAGTGGTTGGTGTACCGGGACGGGTAGAGCACGAATCCGTCGTGGTGCTTGACGGTGAGGATGGCCAGCTTGAAGCCGCCGTCACGCAGGGCGCGGGCCCACTGGTCGGTGTCGAGGCCGACCGGCTGGAACACGTCCGGATCCTCGTCCCCGGTACCCCATTCGAGCCCGGTGAAGGTGTTCACCCCGAAGTGCAGGAAGGCGGTGCGTTCGAGTGCCTGCCAGGCGATCTGCCGTTCCGTGGGCCGGACTTGGGACGCCTTGCGGACCAGCTCGTCCGGGGAGTCGGCGGGCCCGACGGGGATCCGGTACCAGGGCTCGTCCGGCGAGACAGGGACCGCGGAGGCGGCGGGCGCCAGGGCCAGTGACGTGCCGCTGGACGCCACGAGTGCCGCGGCGGCCGTGACGAAGAGACGTCTGGAGACTGCCATGTGATCGCACTCCTCAGGTCAGGGGACGGAGACGGAGGACAGCCGGGCGCCGGGTCACGCGGCCGTCAACTGCCATACGGCGGCGCCCCGCTGGTCCGGCGGGTACTGCACCAGCCGTCCGTCGTCGCTCACGTGGACAGCCATCTGCGTGATCGCGTTGACGAGCTGATAACCACCCCGCACCGGCACCACCTGCCAGCGCTGCACGGTGTTCCCGCCCTCGCACGCCTGCTCGGACACCTCGACTCCGGGCTGGAGCGGCACGTTGAGCGTGAGCTTGCCGCCCCGCACCTCCAGGCAGCCGTTGGCAGTGCGCAAGGTCGCGTAACCGTCCGGGGTGCGCTCGACTTCGGCGGTGACGCTCTTGGCCCCCGAGTGGAAGGTGTACGTGCCGTCCGCGACCGGTACGCGGGTGAGGTCGCGCCAACCCGGCGCGTGGCCCACGGCAGCCGCGCGAGCGGTGAACTGTGCGTACGTGGCGTCCGGGTGGGGAGTTCCCCAGGTGGCCTGGGCGAGGTGGCGCAGAGCCGGATCGGTGTCCTCCGCGACCTCGTTCTCGGTCTCGCCACGGCCGTTGTCGGGCCAGAGGCTGATCTTCGCCCCGGTGATCCCCGCACGGGAGGCGAGCTTCTCGCCCTCGAAGCTGCGCGGGTCCCAACTCTGGTCGTACAGTCCCTTGGTGTCCGAGTGGAAGCCGCCCCGCACGAGATAGAGGGCGTAGGCCGCGTTCATCAACGGGTAGCCCTGCGCCCGCAGTTGGCTGGGCTTCGTCGCCACGTTCAGCCAGTGCTCGACCGTCGTACCGGCCGTGACGGGCACGGTGTTGGCGCCGGTGAGACCGTCGTTCCAGATCCGCAGCTCCTTCCCCTTGCCCGCCGCGTAGGAGTGGACCCGGTTGACGAAGTCGATGAAGGCGTCCTGCGGGGTGGCGTCCGCGCCGTACTTGGCCCGGGCGTACTCCAGGACCTGCGGATACTTGGCGAAGTCGGAGCCGAGCATGTACTCGTCGGCGCCCATGTGCCAGGAGCCGGACGTGAACACCTGCGCGTACTCGTCCATCAGGCCCGTGTAGTAGGCGAAGGCCTCGGGGCGCGTGATGTCGAGCCGGGAGGGCTGCTTGTTGCCGTCGGAGTCGGTGAGCTGGAGATCGGGCCGGTTCTCGATCCAGGGGTCCATGTGCCCCGGGGAGTTGATCTCCGGGACGATGCTGACGTGGTACTTCTCGCCGAGAGCGACGAGCCGCCGTATCTCGTCCTTGGTGTAGTAGCCCCAGGTGTTGGCCTCGGGGTGCGCGTCGCTCTTCACCTTGAGTTCGAGCAGCAGCTGGTTGAGCTTGTGGTACGCCATGTCGCGTACGAGGTTCTCCAGCCACTCGGTGGTGATGTGGACGTAGCAGGCGCAGACGCCGACGCCCCGCTCCTCGTACTGGGGCACGTCGACGGCACGTCCGGCGGGCACCCGGTCGCCCTGCGCCAGCAGTTGAAGAACGGTCCGGGTGCCGTAGAAGGCACCCGCCTCGGTGGCGGCGGTCACCGACAGGCGCTTGCCCACGCGGAGTTCGTACCCCTCCGCCCCCAAGGCGGCCTTGCCGGGCACGACATCGACAACGATGTCACCCGTACGCGCTCCCCCACCCACGACCGGAACGGTCCCGTGCCCGCCCGCACGCAGGTCGCCGGCAAGGGTGTCGGCAACGCGGCGCTCCGCCGCACCCCCGGCAACAAGGCGTGTCCCACGGCCATCACGGCCGCCACCCCCCTCATACGCGTAATGCCCGTCCTCCGGGGTCCAGTCGGTCAGGGCGGGAACGGTGACAGGAGGAGCGGGATCGGCCGCCTGGGACATCTCCTCCGCGCCTGCCAGCGGGACCGGTGCCGCGAGCAGCAGGAGTGCCGTCATGACACCGACCAGCCGGGAGCGTCCCGGGGACGCACTCCTGCCTGGATACGCACTCTTGACGTCCGTACTCACGGGCACCTCCCATTCATCGGAGGTGTGATGATTGGGCCGCCTTCAGAGCATGTCAATGGGGTCGGAAGAGAGCCGAGTTGGCCCAGTGGTCGGATGACCTGCCACTCCGCGCAAACAGTCGGCCGGACACACCGCCAAAAGTCCAAGAGGACCGCAGCGAATGTCCAAGCGCGTCCAGGCACGAAGGCCGCAGCCGAGACGACTCTCGACGGGAGCCCCGGGGCCGAGGCACAGTACTTCTCGGACTCACCAGTACCCACCAGCACCCACCGGTGGTGCTCATCAGCAGAACCACCCCCCGAGGAGCCACCGTGACCAGCTGGGCAGGCTGGACCGCCGCCGAGATCGCCGCCGCCGTCCGCGAGAAGCGGGTCACGCCGCGCGAGGTGGTGGCCGAGCACCTCGCGCGCATCGAGCTGCTCGACGCGCGCGTGGGCGCCTTCCGCCACGTACGCGCGGCGGCCGCACTCACCGAGGCGGACGAGGTGGCGTCCCGGGCGGACCTGGCCGACCTCCCCCTGGCGGGCGTACCGGTGGCGGTCAAAGACAACCTGGCCGTACGCGGCGAGTCCACCCGCAACGGCAGCGCGGCGAGCCCGGACACCCCGGCGGCCGAGGACCACGTCACGGTGGCCAGGCTGCGGGCGGCGGGAGCCGTCGTGGTGGGCGTGACGAACGTCCCCGAACTGTGCGTCTTCGGCACCACGGAGGGCGTGTACGGCACGGCGCGCAACCCGTGGGACACCACACGCACGGCAGGCGGCTCCTCCGGCGGCAGCGCGGCGGCGGTTGCCGCGGAGATGGTCCCTCTCGCCCTCGGCAACGACGGAATGGGCTCGCTGCGGATACCCGCCGCCAACTGCGGCCTGATCGGCCTCAAGCCGGGCCACGGCACGATTCCGGCGGGCATCGGCCACGGCGACTGGTTCGGAATGTCCGAGAACGGGCCACTGGCGACGACCGTCAAGGACGCCGGACTTATGTTCTCGGTACTGGCCGCCGCGGACGCCGTACGCACCCAGGAGCCCGCCGCGCTCTCGGTCGCCGTCTCGGTGCGCAGCCCCCTCGCGGGCGTCGCCGTCACCCGACCGTACGCGGCCGGAGCCCGTGAAGCGGCCCGATTGCTCGCCGGGGCGGGACACCGGGTGCGGCGCGCGGACCCGCCGTATCCGGTGTGGCTGGGCACGACCTCACTGGCGCACTGGACGGCCGGGACGGCGGTGGACGCGGAGGGGCTCGACCCGAAGCGGCTGGCACCGCGGACGCGGGTGCACGCGGGAGTGGGGCGGCGGTTCGTGGACTCGGTACGGACCGGTGTGCGCCGGCAGCAGCTGCGGGAGCGGCTCGCGCCGTTCTTCGCGGAGCACGATGTGCTGCTCACGCCCGCGCTGGCGCGGCGGGGGCCGGCTGCGGCGGAGTGGCACAAGCGGGGGTGGGTGCGGAACGTTGTGGTCAACACCGCCTACTCCCCCTTGACTCCGCCGTGGAATCTGACGGGGTGGCCGGCGATGGTGGTGCCGTTCGGGGTGCTGCCGTCGGGATTGCCTGGTGCTGTCCAGCTGGTGGGGCGGGTGGGTAGTGAGGGGGTTCTCTTGCGGGTCGCCGGGGAGTTGGAGGGGTTGCGGCCCTGGACGCGGGTTGCTCCGCGGGTTGCTCCGCTGGGGGTGGGGGGCGGGGGGGTAGGGGTCGCAGGTCGGGTGCGGGCCGGTGGGGGCTGATCGCGCAGTTCCTCGCGCCCCCAAAAAGCTGGGGCTAGGGGGTCGCAGGTCGGGTGCGGGCCGGTGGGGGCTGGCCGCGCAGTTCCCCGCGCCCCTAAAAAAGGCGGGTGGGCGCCCCGGCTCCTGTGGTCCCCAAAAGGCAGGTGGGCGACCGAGTCGAGAGATCTGGTGGTTGTCAGAGTTCTCGGTGCATGACGTGCAATCCGACTCTGCCTTCGGTCGGGTGGGTGAAGGCTGCTGGGATCGTGCCTACGATCTTGAAGCCGAGGGATGTCCACAGTTTTACAGCCGGGTTGGTCTCGACCACGGCGTTGAAGACCATCGCCCGGTAGCCGTCGGCCTCGGCCGTTCGCAGGACGTGTTCCGCCAGGGCCCGGCCCACACCCCGGCCCGTCTGGTCCGGGTCGACCATGAAAGCGGCGTTGGCGACATCGGCCGCGGGGCCGCCGTAGTTCGGCGTGACGTAGGCGGAGCCCAAGACCACACCCGCCACCTCGTCCTCGGCGACGAACACCCGCTTGCCCGGCGCCATCCACAGGGCGCGGGCATCCCCCTCGGAGGTGTCCAGGTCCCAGGCGTAGGTCTCCCCGGCGGCCACGATCCGGTGCCAGAAAGGCCAGATCCGCGTCCAGTCGTCGGCCACGGCGTCTCTGATCAGCATGGATACAAGTTTGGCACGACCCGGCACCCGCGAAAGCACGGGAGCGGGCCGTGCCGGTACGTCGCAGCCCGTCGCATAGGGCTCCTGCAATCGACCGAACTCTTCGATTCTTGGAGCAGTGCACCCGGAAGGCGACGGGCTCGACGTACCGGCACGGCCCCGACCCACCCACCGCCGCCAGCGCCCAGGACGGACGCCCGGCGATCCGACGGTCCGACCCCGCGGTCCGGCCCGGCGGTCAGTCCACGCTGGGCAGGATGTGAGGCTCGGCCAGATCGTCCTCGTAGCCCGCCAGCCGAATGGGGGCGGACCTGGCCCACACGTCCAGGCTGCCGAGCTTCTCCGCCCGGTCCGTGACCTCTGTCCGTTCCTTGAGGCCTTGATCGAGATTCGTCGTCTCCGGTGTCACCGCGCACTCCTTATGTGTCGGGTCACCCTCGGGGCGCACAGGACCACTCTGCTGCCGGTCGCCTGCGTCCGCTCGGGTCTGAACAAGGGCACTTCGGACGCGGTGGCGCCGGTCAACTCGCATGAGAGCAGGCCGTGGTGACTGGCTTGTCCCGGGACGGACCGTGGGTGTGGGTGGGACCCAAATGAGCTGTCCGTCCCGCACAGAGTAACCAAATGAGCGGGCCGCCGCTCGATGGGGCTGAAAACAAGGTGTAACCATCCGAAGTCATCCCTGTTTGTCCACAGGCGATGTCGCACTCGTCCGGCCCTGTGCCAACATGATCAGCGCCCCACTGTCCATGTGAAGGAGCCCGACATGGCCGCCCAGCAGGTACGCGGTGTCATCGCCCCCGGCAAGAACGAGCCGGTGCAGATCCGGACGATCATCGTCCCCGACCCGGGTCCCGGCGAGGCCGTGGTGAAGATCCAGGCCTGTGGGGTCTGCCACACCGACCTGCACTACAAGCAGGGCGGCATCAGCGACGACTACCCCTTCCTCCTCGGCCACGAGGCGGCAGGAGTCGTCGAGTCCGTCGGCGAGGGCGTCACCGACGTCGCCCCCGGCGACTTCGTGGTCCTCAACTGGCGAGCGGTCTGCGGCCAGTGCCGGGCCTGTCTCCGCGGTCGCCCCTGGTACTGCTTCAACACGCACAACGCCAAGCAGAAGATGACCCTTGAGGACGGCACCGAGCTCTCCCCCGCCCTGGGCATCGGCGCGTTCGCCGAGAAGACCCTCGTCGCGGCCGGCCAGTGCACCAAGGTCGACCCGTCCGTGTCCCCGGCGGTCGCGGGCCTGCTCGGCTGCGGCGTGATGGCCGGCATCGGAGCGGCCATCAACACCGGCAACGTGGGCCGCGGCGACTCCGTCGCCGTCATCGGCTGCGGCGGCGTGGGCGACGCGGCGATCGCCGGGGCGAACCTCGCGGGCGCCGCGAAGATCATCGCCGTCGACATCGACGACCGGAAGCTGGAGAAGGCCCGCACGATGGGCGCCACCCACACCGTCAACTCCAAGGAGACGGACGCCGTCGAGGCGATCCGCGAGCTGACCGGCGGGTTCGGAGCGGACGTCGTCATCGAGGCGGTCGGCCGCCCGGAGACGTACAAGCAGGCGTTCTACGCCCGCGACCTCGCGGGCACGGTCGTCCTGGTCGGCGTCCCCACACCGGAGATGAAGCTCGAACTGCCCCTGCTGGACGTCTTCGGCCGCGGCGGCAGCCTGAAGTCCTCCTGGTACGGCGACTGCCTGCCCTCGCGGGACTTCCCGATGCTGATCGACCTCCATCAGCAGGGCCGGCTGGACCTGGCCGCGTTCGTGACGGAGACCATCACGCTCGACGGCATCGAGCAGGCCTTCGACCGCATGCACCAGGGCGACGTCCTGCGATCGGTGGTGGAGCTGTGACCACCGCACGCATCGAGCACCTGGTCACCTCGGGCACGTTCAGCCTGGACGGCGGCACCTGGGACGTCGACAACAACGTATGGATCGTGGGCGACGACACCGAAGCGGTCGTCATCGACGCGGCGCACGACGCGGACGCGATCGCCGAGGCACTGGGCGACCGCACCCTGCGCGCGATCGTCTGCACCCACGCGCACAACGACCACATCGACGCGGCCCCGGCCCTGGCGGCCCGCACCGGCGCCCCGATCCTGCTCCACCCGGACGACCTGCCGCTCTGGAAGCAGACCCACCCGGACCGCCTTCCGGACGGCGAGCTGTCCGACGGCGAGAAGCTGACCGTGGCGGGTGTGGAGCTGACCGTCCTGCACACGCCGGGTCACGCGCCGGGGGCCGTGTGCCTGTACGCCCCGGAGCTGGGCAGCGTCTTCACCGGCGACACCCTCTTCCAGGGCGGCCCCGGCGCGACGGGCCGATCGTTCTCCCACTTCCCGACCATCATCGAGTCGATCAGGACCAGCCTGCTCGACCTGCCCGCCGAGACGGTGGTCCGCACCGGCCACGGCGACTCGACGACGGTCGGCGCCGAGTCGCCGAACCTCCAGGAGTGGATCGACAGGGGGCACTGAACGAGTTCTCGGACAGGTGTGCAGTTCAGTTCCCGTTGGCCCGATTGAAATCCGGCCATGATCTGCTGGCGCGAGACGACGGCCTTTCTCGCCCGCAGGGAGGACTGGCGCATGGAGCTGCGCAGAGTCGAAGAGCTGATGGATCTGCTGCACGCCTGCCGAGGAGCCCGGGGCACCGCCTGCCTCGGCGGCGCCCCGGTCGATCTGCACGACCACGCCCTGCAGACCGCCGCGCTGCTGCGCCGGAGCCGCCCGGCCGACAAGGAACTCCAGGTGGCCGGGCTGGTGCACGTGGTCGGCCACCTGCTGAGGCCGGGTGATCCCGCGGCTCACGCGGCCGTCACCTCCGACGCGGTCAGGCCCCTGCTGGGCGAGCGGGTCTCCGGCCTGGTACGCCTCCACCGGGAGGACCCGGACAGCCGGATCGGTGAGGACGTACTGACCCTGCGCCAGGCCGACGAGGCCGCCCGTACCGCCGGCCTGGACGCCGGGGTGCTGGAGGACTGGCGCACGGTACTGGAACTCGTATCGGCCCGGAACAGCCGTCTGGGCGCGGTCGACTGACGGACCGTCATGAGACGGTACGCGGATGACATCGTCGTACGGGTTCGAGGGCAGGGTCGCCATCGTCACCGGGGCCTCGCGCGGGATCGGGCTGGCCGTCGCCGAGGGGTTCGTGGCGGCGGGCGCGCGGGTGTGTGTCACGGCACGGGACGCCGACGGGCTGGCCCTGGCCACCGCGCGTCTGGGCGCTGCCGTGGGCTTGGCGGGCACGGTCGCCGACCCGGCGCACCTGAGCCGCCTGACCGAGCTGGCGATGGACGAGTACGGCCGTATCGACGTGGTGGTGAACAACGCGGCGACCAACCAGCCCTACGGCCCGCTCATGGACGCCGACCCGGACCGGTGGCGCGAAGCGTTCACGATCAACGTCGAGGCCGCGCTGCGGCTGACGCAGCACGCGTGGCGGGCCTGGATGCGCGCGCACGGCGGCTCGGTCGTCAACATCTGCACCGAGGGGGCGACGCACGTGGGCCCCCGCCTCGGCGCGTACGGCACGAGCAAGGCGGCCCTGCTCCACCTGACGCAGCAACTGGCGGGCGAACTGGCCCCGGGGGTCAGGGTCAACTCGGTCTCCCCCGGCCTCGTACGCACCGAGATGGCCCGCTTCGTCTGGGACCGACCAGACCAGGAACCGGCCACCGCACTCCCCCTGGGCCGCATGGGCGAACCTCAGGACATAGCCGAGGCCGTCCTGTGGCTGACCTCGGACAAAGCAAAGTGGATCACAGGCACGGACCTCCTGGTGGACGGCGGCACAAGAGTCCGCCGAGCAACCCCGTAAGGAGCGCCCCCGAAGGGGCGCGGGGAACTGCGCGACAAGCCCCCACGCACCCGCACCCACAAAACCCAGGCCCCCCCGAAGGGGCGCGGGGAACAGCGCGACAAGCCCCCACCGAACCCGCACCCTCAAAACCCAGGCCGACCCCCCCAAAGGGGCGCGGGGAACTGCGCGACCAGCCCCCACCGGGCCCGCAGACGCCCCAGACGCCCCAGCACCCCACCCCCGTTCAAGCCCAGCGCAGCGCAACCCCGCGAACTACCACTTACCAGGCGCGTAGTCCTTCAAGAAGACCCCGAACAGGTCCTCCCCCTGCTGCCCCCGGACGATCGGGTCGTACACGCGCGCCGCCCCGTCGATGAGATCGAGCGGCGCATGGAACCCCGCGTCGGCCAGCCGCATCTTGTCCGGATGCGGCCGCTCGTCCGTGATCCACCCCGTGTCGACGGCGGTCATCAGAATGCCGTCCTTCTCGAACATCTCCTGCGCACTGGTGCGCGTGAGCATGTTGAGCGCGGCCTTGGCCATATTGGTGTGCGGATGCCCGGCGCCCTTGTAACCGCGGTTGAAGACACCCTCCATGGCGGACACGTTCACGATGTACGTCCGCCCGGCCTCGGCCGCCGCCATCGCCCCCCGCAACCGGCTGATGAGGATGAACGGCGCGGTGGAGTTGCAGAGCTGGACCTCCAGCAGCTCGATCGGCGTGACCTCCTCGACCGCCTGGATCCAGCTGTTGGTGTCGTGCAGATCGGGCACGAGCCCACCGGCGTCGATGGCGGTACCGGCGGCGATCCGCTCCAGCGAGGCGGAGCCGGAGATGAGCGCGAGGTCGGTGACGTCCTGCGCGGTCAGCGCGCCGCCCCCGGCCACGGGGAGCGCGGACACGGCCCCGGAGCCGAACGTGCCGATGACCTCGGCGGGCGGCAGTTCACCGGCGGGCAGCGGCCCCGCCTCGGCGGCGAGCAGCTCGCTGTAGGCGCCCGGCGAGCGCCGTACCGTCTGCGCGGCGTTGTTGATCAGGATGTCGAGCGGCCCCGCGGCGGCGACCGAGTCGGCGAGCGCGACGACCTGGGCGGGGTCGCGCAGGTCGATCCCGACGATCTTCAGCCGGCCGATCCACTCGTCGCTGTCGGGCATGGCCTTGAAGCGGCGGATCGCGTCGTTCGGGAAGCGCGTGGTGATCGTGGTGTGCGCGCCGTCGCGCAGCAGCCGCAGCGCGATGTACATGCCGATCTTGGCGCGTCCGCCGGTGAGCAGCGCGCGCTTGCCGGTGAGGTCGGTGCGGGCGTCACGGCGGGCGCGGTTCTCGGCGGCGCACTTCTGGCAGAGCTGGTGGTAGAAGTAGTCGACCTCGGTGTAGCGGACCTTGCAGGTGTAGCAGGAGCGCGGGCGCTGGAGTATCCCCGCGATGGCGCCGGCCTCGGTGACGGACGACGGCAGGACGCCCTCGGTCTCGTCGTCGATGCGCTGGGCGGAGCCGGTGGCGGTGGCCTCGGTGACGGCCTTGTCGTGGGCGGTCTTGGCGGCCCTGCGGTCCTGGCGGCGGCGCTGCTTGACCGAGCGGTAGATCCCCGCGGTGGCGCGGCGTACGCGGATCGCGTCGGGGTGGTCGACGTCGATCTTCTCCAGCTCGTCGAGCACGGCGAGGCAGACGGCCAGCCGCTCGGGGTCGATACCGGGACCGTACGAACCGTCCGGGGCCTGTGCCGTGTCCACGGCGGGTGTCGCCGGGCTGTCGTCTGTCACCGTCATCGCCGTTGCCGTTCCTAGGGTTCTCGCGCGGCGCTCGAACCGCGCACGCTCACGAAGGCGGAATTTTACGGAGCACAGGGCAAAGGCACCAAACCCGCGATGATCACCGGCCCCTCACGGACCTGTCCCCGGCCCCTCACGGAGCTGTCCCCGGCCTCTCTCGAACCTGGGCCCAGCCTCCCGCGAACCTGTATCCGGCCTCCCGCAGGCCCGTGGAAGACAAGTCTGAAGACAACCCTCCGGATATCGGCCGGACGTCTTCCAGATATCCGCCGGGCCCGCGAGATGTGTCTCAGGACACGCAGGCGGCGTTCAGTTCCGCCACCTCCACCGTGAGCGACTTGGCCAGCAGGTCGAGGTCCGGGACGGCCTCCGCGTCGGCGACGAGCCCGTAGTGGACGCGTCCGCGGAACGTCGACACGGCGACCGCGAGGGCCTGGCCGCGGGCCAGCGGGGCGAGCGGGTACACCTCGGTCAGCGGGCAGCCGCCGAGCGTCATGCCGAGGCTGGGCAGGGGCACGCTGGTGACCAGGATGTCGAAGAGGAGCCGGGCCGCCTGGCCGACGACGGGCATGCCGAGCCGGTGGCCGATCGCCGGGACGTGGTCGGCGAGCAGGGCGACGGCGCCCGCGCCCCGGTTGGGGCCCGCGTCCTTGTTGTGGTTCATGGCCGTCCGCACGGTGGCGAGGCGCGCGAGGGGGTCCGGGTCGTCGACGGGAAGCCGTATCAGGTACCCGGAGAGCCGGTTCCCCTGCGGGTGCGCGGTGCGCGGGCGCCTGCGGGAGACGGGGATCAGGGCCCGGGGCGACACTCCTTCGCTGCCGTCGCCGCGTTCGTCGAGCCAGCGGCGCAGGGCGCCCGCGACGACGGCGATGAGGACGTCGTTGACGGTGCCGCCCACGCTCTTGCGGATCGTGTGGATCTCGTCGAGTTCCAGGGCGACGCCCGCGACCCGGCGGGTGCCGGTGGGCTTCGAGACCAGGGCGGCGGAGGACCGTACGTCCCAGGTTGCGCGGGCGACGGAGGCGCCGATGTCGAGGGCCCGGCCGACGTCGGAGAGCGCGCCGCGGACCAGTCCCGGCAGCTTCGTCACATCGGGGAGGAGAGCGGCGAGGGGGCCGCGCGCCGGCTCCGCGGGGCGTGGCCGGGGCGCCGGCATGTCCATGGGGTCGAGGACGGCCGCCGCGAGCGCCAGCGCCCGCAGCCCGTCGGCCAGCGCGTGGTGGAACTTGAACAGCACGGCGAAGGAGGTGCCGTCCACGCCGGGTACGACGTGGGCCTCCCACGGAGGTCTGCCGCGCTCCAGGGGCCGCTGCATGAGCGCGCCGGCGACGGCGTGGAAGTCGGCGGCGGGCGCGTGCAGACGGACGTGGTCGAGCGGTTCGAAGTCGGGGGCGGCCTCACGGGCGGCGCCGCCGAAGGCGAGCGGCCGGCGCAGGTCGAACCCCGACGCCTGCCGGAGGTCGAGCGGCTGCCAGATGTCGCGGATCCGCATGCGCAGCCCGGGTACGCCGGCCGCGCGGGCGGCGAGCAGATCGGCCGCCTGCCGGCCCGCGGCGGGCGAGTTGGCCTCGAAGATCCCCAGCGCCCCGAGGTGCATGGGGTGCTCGCGCGATTCGATGTTCCAGAACGCCAGGTCGAGTGGTGCGAGAAGGTCGGAGTCAGAGGGCCTTACATTCAATGGCTTGGCTCTCGCGTCGACGACGGGTGAGCCAGCAGTCAATCCCGGCTGGACGATTACGGTCAAGTACGATCAAGCTACGCTCAGTTAACAGCAGATTAAGTCCCGCTCCCACCGCTACGGGCGACAGGAGCGGGACCCGTGTGGCCCATGAGGCACCCCCCGAGTGGCCGGTGTCACCCCAGCTTCGGCGGCGCCGCGTCCGCTCCCGTGCCCCAGCGGGAGGGCTCCCGGCCCACCGTGAAGGCCAGCTCCCGGATGCCCCGCAGCTCGCCGGGCGTCAGATACGTACGGGCGTGGGCGGTGCCGTCGGCGCGTACCGACCGGATGTAGCGGCCGGAGTCCGGCGCACGCCCGGAGACCGGCGCGCGTCCGGCGTCCGAGGTGCCCGGAGCCGTCACGGTCAGCGCGCCGAGCGGGTGAAAGCGGCGGTCGAGCACGAGGTCGGTCCGCTCGAAGACCGGCGTCGACAGACCCCAGGTGTCGAAGCCGGGCTGTACCGGGAAGAGCCCGATCGACGACAGGACGTGCCAGGCGGACATGGTCCCGAGGTCGTCGTTGCCGGTCATGCCCGTGGGCGCGTCGGTGAAGAGGGTCAGGGCGGCATGCACCACGTCGGTGGTCTTCCACGGCTGACCGGTGGAGAGGTAGGTGTAGGGGGCGATCAGGTCGGGTTCGTTCTGCGGGTTGTAGTGCGCCGCGTCGTAGTAGGCGTACGGCCCGTTGACCCACACCTCGCGTGCGGTGCGCGCGGGGTCCTTCAGGAGTCGCTCGTACGCGAAGAACGTGTCGAGCCGGTCGTTCACCGCGCGCCGGCCGCCGAGCAGGCCGATCAGTCCGGGCAGGTCCTGCGGGACGAGCCACTGGTACTGCCAGGACGTGCCCTCGTGGAATCCCTCGCTCCTGGCCGGATCGGGGTCGCCCGGGAAGGCTCCCGAGGCGTCCCGGGCCCGGAAGAAGCCGGTCGAGGGGTCGAGGATCCGCCGGTAGTTCTGGGCGCGGGTGGCATAGCGCTCGGCGTCCGCCCCGTGTCCGAGGTCGCGGGCCATCTGGGCGAGCATCGCGTCGGACAGGGCGTACTCCAGCGTCGCGGACGCCCCGTGGTCGAAGTCCGAGTGGCCGTTCTTGGTGTGCGGGCGGCCCTTGGCCATGGGCACGTATCCGGCCGCGATGTACTCCTTGTTGGCGTCCCGTCCCGCCGCGGGCGAGCCGGCGGGCGGTACGCCGTCGGCGTTCCTCCTGAGCGCCCGGTAGGCCCGCTCCTCGTGCCCCTTCAGCAGCCCCTGCTGGTAGGCGTTGGTGAGGAACGGGGTGACGGGGTCGCCGGTCATGATGTTCGTCTCGACCGGCCCGTACCCCCACTTGGGCAGCCAGCCGCCCTCCTCCCCCACGGCGAGCACGGACAGGGCCATGTCCCGCGACTCGCGCGGCGCGAGCAGGGCGAGGAGCTGTGCCTGGGTGCGGTACGTGTCCCACAGGGACCAGTTCTGGTAGTAGGTGAAGCCCTTCGCGCGGTGGACCTTCAGGTCCCAGCCCCGGTGGCGGCCGTCGGCGTCACCGCCGAGGTTGGGGGCGAGGAGGGACCGGTAGAGCGAGGAGTAGAAGGTGCGGCGCAGCGTCCCGCTCCCGCCCTTCACCCGTACGTCGTCGAGCCGCTCCTCCCAGGCCCGCCGGGCGTCGTCGCGGACGCGGTCGAAGGAGCGGCCGCCCTCGGCGCGGAGGTTGACGGCGGCGCCGCGCGCGTCCACGTACGACACCGCGGTGGTCGCCTCGACCGTGCGGTCCTTCGTGGTGTCGAAGCGCACGTAGGCGCCGCCCCGTCCCGTGCCGCTCGACCGGGTGGAGCCCTCGGTGACGGCGTCGCCCCGCCAGGTGCCGGACGTCGTGAACGGCCGGTCGAAGCGGGTGAGCGTGTGGACCGTGTACGGGCGGGTGGCGGCCTGGCAGAAACCGCTGCCGGTGATCTCGGTGCGGACCGTGCGGTCGTCCAGGATCTCCACGGTCGAGGACACCGTCCCGTGCAGCGCCTGGCCCGCGTTCAGCAGGACGTTCGCCCTGTCGGTGGCCGGGAAGGTGTAACGCTGCACCCCGGTGCGGCCGGTCGCGGTCAGCTCGGCGTCGATGCGACCCGTATCCGCGCCGCTCGCACCGCTGACGCTCGTACCCCCGCCGCTCTCACGCCCGCCGCTCGTCCCGCTGCCGGGGGCGTTCTCCAGGCCGACCTTGTAGTAGCCGGGGCTCGCCCGCTCGGTGGCGTGGTCGAACCGGGCGGCGTACTTCGCGTGGTCGGTGACGGTGACCTCGCCCGTGGTGGGCAGGGCCGGCAGGTCTCCCCCGAGGCGGCAGCCGACACCGGAGAGGTGCACGAGCGAGAAGCCGCGGATACGGGTGTCGGAGTGGTCGTAGCCGGTGTTGTGGCCGGTGTCCGGGGAGAACTGCACCATGCCGAAGGGCACGGCGGCGCCCGGGAAGGTGTTGCCCTCGCTCTCCGTGCCGATGAACGGGTTGACCAGATCGGTGAGCCGGTCCCCGCCCGGCCCGGCCGCCCCCACCGAGGCGGCGGGAGCCGAGAGGGCGGGAGCCGAGAGGGCGCCGCCCAGCCCCAGCAGAGCGGCGGTCACGACCACGGCTGTACGCAGGGCGGGGCGTCCGGTCCGTCTCATACGGAGGTCCTCCATCGTGTCGGGCTGGTCACCGCGCGGTCTCGTACGTCATGAGACCGCCCGGTCCGCCCGGCACACCGGACCTCCGTGGGCGGGCCGCGCCGCTGCCACCCCGGCAGCCCAACGCGGGCCCCTGCCCGGATCGCCTTTACGGCCTTAGGGCACTACGGCACTATCTGGCCCTTGCCGAGGGCTATCACGCCGTCCTTGGAGACCGTGTAGAGCTCCCGGTCCCGTTCCGGATTGACGCCGATGGTCGCGCCCGGCGGTACCTGCACGTTCTTGTCGAGGACCGCGCCGCGCACGACCGCGCCCCGCCCGATGTGCACGTTGTCGTGGAGGATCGACCCCTGGACGACGGCTCCGGGGTCGACGAGGACGCCCGGGGAGAGCACCGAGCGCGTGACCTGGCCCCGGATGAGGCAGCCCGCGCTGATGATCGACTCGCTCGCGATGCCGCCCGCGTTGAACCGGGCCGGCGACAGCTGCCCGGAGCTGGTGTAGATGGGCCAGCTGCGGTTGAAGAGGTTGAAGGCGGGCCGCTCGGCGATCAGGTCCATATGGGCGTCGTAGTACGCGTCCAGGGAGCCCACGTCACGCCAGTAGCCCTGGTCGCGGGTGGTCTCGCCGGGCACATGGTTGTCGCTGAAGTCGTAGAGCCCGGCCTCGCCGCGGTCGGTCAGCTGAGGGAGGATCGAGCCGCCCATGTCGTGCACGGAGTTCGCGTCCTCGGCGTCCCGCTGCAGCGCCTCTATCAGGGCCTTGGTGGTGAAGATGTAGTTGCCCATGGAGGCGAAGACGCACTCGGGGTCGTCGTGCAGACCGGGCGGGTCCGTGGGCTTCTCCAGGAAGCGCTCGACCGTCTGCCCGTCCGTGCCCGGCGTGATCACCCCGAAGGACGACGACTCGGTCCGCGGGACGCGGATGCCGGCCACGGTCACGCCCGCCCCGCTGTCGATGTGCTGGGCGAGCATCTGGCGCGGGTCCATGCGGTAGACGTGGTCGGCGCCGAACACCGCCACGTACTCGGGCTGTTCGTCGTACACGAGGTTCAGGGACTGCAGGATCGCGTCGGCGCTGCCCAGGTACCAGCGCGGGCCGAGGCGTTGCTGGGCCGGGACCGGCGTCACGTAGTTGCCCAGCAGGCTGGACATCCGCCAGGTCGTGGTGACGTGCCGGTCGAGCGAGTGCGACTTGTACTGCGTCAGCACGCAGATGCGCAGGATGTCCGCGTTGACGAGGTTCGACAGCACGAAGTCGACGAGGCGGTACGTGCCTCCGAACGTGACCGCTGGTTTGGCACGGTCCGCGGTGAGGGGCATCAGGCGTTTGCCTTCCCCGCCCGCCAGTACGATCCCGAGCACCGAAGGTCCACCACGACGCATGGCCGCTCCCCTAACCCTCATTGGTCCGGGCCTGCCTGCCGGCAGGCCGGACTACGCCTGTTTGAGGATCTCCTCGTAGAGCCGGACCGTCCGCCGGGCGACGGCGTCCCAGCCGAACTCCCCCACCGCGCGCTGCCGTCCGGCCTCGCCCATCCGCCGGGCGGCCCCGGCATCTCCGAGGACCGAGTCCAGCGCCTGTGCGAGTCCTGTCTCGAAGTCCTCGTCCACGGACACCAGTACCCCGGTTTCGCCGTCCTCAACGACCTCCGGAATGCCACCGACCCGGGAGGCGACCACCGGGGTTCCGCAGGCCATCGCCTCAAGGTTGACGATCCCGAGCGGCTCGTAGACCGAGGGACACACGAACACGGCTGCGTGGGTGAGGAGTTGGATGACTTCGGGGCGGGGCAGCATCTGCGGGATCCAGTGCACTCCCTCGCGGACCCGGCTCAGTTCCTCGAAGAGGACACGGAACTCCTGGTCGATCTCGGGGGTGTCCGGCGCGCCCGCGCAGAGCACGACCTGTGCGGCGGGGTCGATGTCGCGCACCGCGCGCAGGAGATGCGGCACGCCCTTCTGCCGGGTGATGCGGCCCACGAACAGCACGTAGGGCCGCGCGGTGTCGATGCCGAGCCGTTCCAGGACGTCCGTGCCGTGGTCCGGGCGGTAGAGGCTCGTGTCGATGCCGTTGTGCACGATGTGCACCTTCGCCGGGTCCAGGGACGGATAGCAGCCCAGGATGTCCTCGCGCATGGCCCCGGAGACGGCGATCACGCCGTCGGCCGACTCGATCGCGGTGCGCTCGGCCCAGCTGGAGAGGGCGTAACCGCCGCCCAGCTGCTCGGCCTTCCAGGGGCGCAGCGGCTCCAGCGAGTGGGCGGTCATGATGTGAGGGATGCCGTACTGCAGCTTCGCGAGGTGGCCGGCGAGGTTGGCGTACCAGGTGTGCGAATGCACGAGGTCGCGGTCCTCCAGCGCGGCCGCCATGGAGAGGTCCACGGAGAAGGTGCGCAGCGCGTCGTTGGCGCCGTCGAGCACGGGCCAGGACCGGTGCCGGACCACTCCGCCGCCGGCGCCCTCGCCCCAGCAGTGCACGCCCAGGTCCGTGAGGGGCCTCAGCTCCCGGGCGAGGAACTCGACATGGACTCCCGCCCCGCCGTACACATCCGGCGGATATTCGCGGGTCAGCAGTCCCACTCGCACCCGGAACCTCCTGTCTCTGCGGCTGGTTCCCACATGGTCACCCAGATGGGTCGGTCAGGGAAGAGCGCGGTGCCTGCGTGAAGCAGCAGTCGCCGCACACCCCGCCGCCGGGTACCCGGTAATAGAGGCAGCAACTGCGCCGCCGGAAAGCAGTTCCGTCCCAGTTCCCGGTGTCCCTCAGGTCGGGGTGGTCGAGGAGTTCGGCGGTGAGCGCGCGTACGTGATCGCGTACGTCGGTACGGCCGTGGGCGGCGGCCCGGCCGTCGAGCAGGCGGGCGGTGCTCGCGAGGGCGGAGGCCGCGTTGCCCCACAGCAGCCCCGCGGCCACCGGGTGCCTGGCCCGCAGCGCCGCCGAGAGGGGTGCGAGGTGGCCGTGGTGCACGAGCCGCCGGATCGTCGCGGCGTCGCCGGGCAGCACGCGCACCTCCGACAGCCACAGATCGTCGGGGGCGCTGCCGTCGGCGTCCCAGTGCAGCAGGCGGGGGTCGAGGTCCGGCACCCGGCCGTAGAGCACGGCCGATCCCAGGGCCACGGACCACAGCCGGGCGGCGAACCCCTGCTGCGCCACGGACACCCCGACGCGCGTCTCCGGAGCGGCCAGCAGCCGGACGACCTTGCGGACACGGAAGGTGAGCGGATCGCTCTCCTCGTGACCCGACGTGACTCGATCCGACGCGGCGCGATCCTGCGCGGCCGTGACGCCCGGTGTCGCGTAGACCTCGGCGAGTGTCGGCAGCGGGGGTCGTCCCGGGCGCGGGCGGGGCCGTCCTGTGCGCAGGGCGAAGAAACCTTCGAGAGCGGCCAGCCGCTTGAGGTCCGGATCGAGATTCACGAAGAACAAGTACACCAAGGGGGCATAACGGCGCCGGAGGGCGGGTTGTACTTCGTGTCACCCGACCTGGGGAGGACTCGGCCCAAGACGTACTCCATCGGCAGTAGGACCCAATGACTGCTCAGGTACGACGACACGGGACCTTTCACAAGGGATCGTCATAACCATGGAAGCCGACCGTTCGCCGCACCGGACTCCGCACCCTCCGGAGCGCGTCCGCCACACGCAGAGGAGAGACACATGAGCGCACTAGTGCTTTCTGTGGTTCTCTCCCTCGTCTCCGCCGTCGCCTACGCGGGCGGGGCCATCGTGCAGGAACGCGTCGCGGCGAACACGCCCGACCGTACGTACGCACCCATGCGCCAGCTCGCCTGGTGGGCCGCGGTCGGCCTCAACGCGCTCGGCGGACTGCTGCACGTCGTGGCGCTGGCCTACGGGCCGCTCAGCCTGGTCCAGCCGCTGGGCGCGCTGACCATCGTGTTCGCGCTGCCCATGGCCGCCGTCTTCGTCCGCCGCAGGGCCGGGGCCGCCGCCTGGCGGGGCGCGATCATGGCGACGGTCGGTCTGGCCGGGATCCTGGCCCTGGTCGGCACCGCCGACTCGCAGTCCCTGAACAGCGCCCAGCGCGTCGTGGTGGCCCTGGTCACCGGCGGTGCGGTGGTGGCGCTGATGACGGCGGCGCGCGCCGCGCACCGGCACCCGGCCGTGCGCAGTGTGCTGCTGGCGATCGCGGCCGGTGTCGCCTTCGGTATGTCGTCGGTGTTCACGAAGACCGTCGCGGTGGACTGGACCGGTGGCGTCGCGGTCGCCGACCTGCCGAGCCTCGCCGTGATCGGCGTTCTGGCGACCGCCGGAATGCTGCTGTCGCAGGCCTCCTACCGGGGCGCCGGACTCGCGGCCCCGCTGGCCACGCTGACCGTCGTGAACCCGATCGTGGCCGCCGCGGTGGGTCTCACGATGTTCGGCGAGACGTTCCGCTACGGCGAGACGGGCACCATGCTCGCCCTCGGCTGCGGGGTCGTCGCCGCGGGCGGTCTGATCCTGCTCACCACGGAGCGGATCAGCGGCTCGGAGCGTACGCAGCCGGTCGCGCCCGCCACGACTCCGTCGGCTGCCGGAGCGGCGTCCGTGGCCGCGGAGTCCCAGGAAACGGCCCAGGGCGTGCCCCAGGACCTGTCCGGGGCCGCGGCTCCGGAGGCCGTGCCGAGCCCCATCGAGCAGGCCACCGCGCTTTTTCCTCCCGCGCGGCCCGCGGTCTCCGCCTCAGCCTCCGGTTCCGGTTCCGGCTCCGCCGAGCGGCGGATCTCCTCTGGCGTGCGGGACAAGGCGTATACGCCGACGGGTGCACGAGAAGAATCGTTCACGGTGCCTGCGGTGCGGAGCGAGCCTGTCGCACCGGCCGCGCGCACGGGCCATGGCGGCGTACGTGACCACTCGCGCCCGACCGGGACCGGAGTGCCGGGCGGCCGGGAGGGGTCGCCGGTGGCGGCCGGGGGAATGCTCGCCGCCGCACGCGAGGCGGCCCTGGTGCCGCCGCCCGGGTCCAACGGGCCCCCGCCGCCCGGCGACGTGCCGGACGGCCCGGGCGGGCCGGCGTGGCCGGAAGGCCTCTACTACGGCCTTCCGTGCCTGCCCCTGCTGCCCGCCCCGATGGTGCTGCGCTCCTGCGTCAGATCCTGACGCCACCGGCGCGCAGGTACGCGACCGGATCGACGTCGCTGCCGAAACCGGGCCCCGTCCGCACCTCGAAGTGCAGATGCGGGCCCGAGCTGTTGCCCGTGGACCCGGACCGGCCGATGCGCTGGCCGGCCCCCACGCCCTGCCCGGCCTTCACGGAGATCGCGGACAGATGGGCGTACTGGGTGTAGCGGCCGTCGCCGTGCCGGATCACCACCTGGTAGCCGAAGGATCCGCCCCAGCCCGCGGTCACGACGCTGCCCGCCCCGACCGACTTGACGGACGTACCCGTCGCCACCGGGAAGTCGACGCCCGTGTGGTAGCCCTTCGACCAGGAGGAACCCGCGGCGTGGTACGGAGTGCCGGTACCGGCACTCACCGGGGCGACGAGGGTGTGGGTGGCCGAGTGGGTCTTCTTCTCCGACTTCTCCTCGGCCTTCTCCACCTTCTCCCTCTTGACCCCCTTGTCCTTCTTCTCCTTCTTGTCCTTCGTCTGGGCCTTGCCGGACGACGACGTGGAGGTGCCGTTCGAACCGGGCGCCTTGCCGTGCAGGCTCAGCCGCTGGCCGGGAACGATCAGGTCCGGGTCGGCGCCGACGGTCCTGCGGTTGGCTTCGTACAACTGCCGCCAGCCGCCGGGTATCTTCCGGGTGCCCGCGATCTCGGAGAGCGTGTCGCCGTGCACGACCGTGTACATCTCGGCGGTCCCGGCCCGGGACTGGGGCGTGGTCTGCGGCTGTACGTCGACCTTGCGCTTGGCGGTCTGCGTGGAGGTGCCCGAGGTGCTGATGTCGGGGCTGTCGCCACCGCGCGTGAGCCCCGCCCGCTGCGAGCAGGTGGGCCAGGCGCCCGGCCCCTGACCGTCCAGGACCTTCTCGGCGACGGCTATCTGCTGGTCCTTGGTGGCGAGGTCGGCGCGGGCCGCGTAGGCCCGGCCGCCGTAGGCCTCCCAGGTGGACTGGGTGAACTGGAGCCCGCCGTAGTAGCCGTTGCCGGTGTTGATGTTCCAGTTGTTGGTGGACTCGCAGGCGGCGACCTTGTTCCAGGTGTCCACATCGGCCGCGTTCGCGACGCCGGTCCCGATGAGCGGTATCGCCATTCCGGCACCGCCCACCGTGACAGTGAGTGACGCGCGGTTGATCCTGTTGGGCTGATACCGGCGGTGCCGGCCGCGTACGGCCATGAAGGTGCCCCCTAAACAAGCGTCAGGAGCGGCAAAAGTAAACGCTGCTAACAGGCCATGACAAGAGGGCAATCAGCCTCCCTATCCCGCCAAGTGACCAGGAATGCCCCTTCGTTCGCGACGGTCGCCGTCCCTACCGGTGGCGGACACGAGGGTGAAGTTCGCCGGGAGGCTGAGGCGAGGACGCCTCTTCTGCGTACACAACGTCGGCAAGGCAGGATGTGCGGTCGGAGAACCGGCAAGTCAGGATGGTCAGTGGGTCAATACTGGCGGGCAGGACCGGCACCACTGATTCAGGATCTTAGGAGCCAAACCGTATGAGCAACTCAGCGCAGATCGGCGTCACGGGACTCGCGGTGATGGGGCGCAATCTCGCCCGTAACTTCGCGCGGAACGGATACGCCGTCGCCCTGCACAACCGGACGGCGGCGCGCACGCACGCGCTGGTGGAGGAGTTCGGCAGTGAGGGCGACTTCATCGCGACCGAGACCGCCAAGGAGTTCGTGGCGGCGCTCGAGCGGCCCCGCCGCCTGGTGATCATGGTGAAGGCCGGTGAGCCGACCGACGCGGTGATCCAGGAGTTCGCCCCGCTCCTGGAGCCCGGCGACATGATCATCGATGGCGGCAACGCGCACTTCGCGGACACCCGGCGCCGGGAGCGCGACCTGCGCGAGCAGGGCATCCACTTCGTCGGCGCGGGCATCTCCGGCGGCGAGGAGGGCGCGCTCAACGGCCCCAGCATCATGCCGGGCGGTCCGGTCGAGTCGTACGAGTCGCTGGGCCCGATGCTGGAGAAGATCTCCGCGAAGGCCGAGGACGGCTCTCCGTGTGTCACGCACGTCGGCCCCGACGGCGCCGGGCACTTCGTGAAGATGGTGCACAACGGCATCGAGTACGCCGACATGCAGCTGATCGGCGAGGCGTACCAGTTGCTGCGTGACGTGGCGGGCTACTCCCCCGCGCAGATCGCCGACATCTTCCGCACCTGGAACACCGGGCGGCTCGACTCGTACCTGATCGAGATCACCGCCGAGGTCCTGTCGCACGTGGACGCGGCGACGGGCAAGCCGTTCGTGGACGTGGTGCAGGACCAGGCCGAGCAGAAGGGCACGGGCCGCTGGACCGTGCAGATCGCCCTCGACCTGGGCGTTCCGGTGTCGGGCATCGCCGAGGCGGTCTTCGCCCGGTCGCTGTCGGGCCACAGCGCGCTGCGCGAGGCCTCCCGCGGGCTCGCCGGTCCCTCGGCGACGGCGCTGAGCGAGTCCGAGGCGTCGGCCTTCGCGGACCAGGTGGAGCAGGCGCTGTACGCGTCGAAGATCGTGTCCTACACGCAGGGCTTCCACGAGGTCTCGGCCGGCAGCGCCGAGTACGACTGGAACATCGACCTCGGCGCGGTCGCCTCGATCTGGCGCGGCGGCTGCATCATCCGGGCGGCGTTCCTCGACCGGATCCGGGCCGCGTACGACGCGCGCGCGGATCTGCCGAGCCTGCTCTCCGACGACACGTTCGCGCAGGAGATCGCGGCGGCGCAGGACGACTGGCGCGCGGTGCTCGTCTCCGCCGTGCAGCAGGGGGTGCCCACGCCCGGGTTCGCGGCGGCGCTCGCGTACTACGACGCGCTGCGCGCGGAGCGGCTGCCCGCCGCGCTCACGCAGGGGCAGCGGGACTTCTTCGGCGCGCACACGTATCGGCGGACCGACCGGGAGGGGTCGTTCCACACGCTGTGGGGCGGGGACCGGTCCGAGGTCTCCGGCTGACGGCTGAGGACCTGAGGGTTCGTTGCGGGGTGCGGGCGCATGGGGTCTGAGCGCGCCCAACAGCAAAAGCGGCGGGGGGGGGGGGGGGGGGGGGGGGCCCCCCCCCCCCCCGCCCCGGGGGGGGGGGGGGGGGCCCCCGGGGGGGGGGGGGGGGGGGGGGGGGGGGGGGGGGGGGGGGCGGGGGGGGGGGGGGCGGGCGGGCGG
>NZ_JBVJLW010000011.1:0-216574 GCF_055584525.1 Streptomyces sp. NPDC102514 | reverse complement strand
CGCCGCGCCCGCCCGGCGCGGGCGGCGGCGGGCCGCCGGGGCGCCGCCGCGCGCCCCCCCCCCACCACCCACGCCCGCCCGGCCGCCCGCCCCCCCCCCCCCCCCCCCCCCCCCCCCCGCCGCTTTTTTGTGGTCTCAGCCCAGCGGGTCCGGTTGTGGTGCCGGGGTCGGGTCCGGGCCGGGCGCGGGGCGCGGCGGCGGTCCCGGGACCGGGCGGGGCTTCGGGGTCGGCACCGGGTCCGGGAAGGGCTGCGGCCGGTCCGGGCCGGGCGTGGGATCCGGATGTACGGGGTCGGGGAACGGTTGCGTCATCATGTCCTCCAGCCAGAGGGAACGTCGGCTCTGGACTTCTCCCCCGCGTACCCGACTCCCGCGCACCCACTCACTCGGTCGCGGTCCCAACGGGGCCCATGTGGCCCCTTGAGAGGGGCCGGGCCCCGTGAGGGGCGCGGGGAACTGCGCGGCAAGCCCCCACCGTCCCGCACTGTGAACACCGACCCCGGCGACCCGACCCCGGCAAGGGGTTCGCTCAGAACAGACCAGGGTGCGCCTCAAGCCACCCCTTCGCCGCACTCAGCAACGCGGGGTCCGCCACCGGCGCCACGTCCGGGTGCCGCTCGGCCCACTTCACGACGTACGGGCAGAGCGGCGCGACCGGCACGCCCTCGCGCTCTGAGATCGCGTACAGCTCACGGGCGAGGGAGCCCGCGATGCCCTTGCCCTCGTGGGCGGGCTCCACGGTGGTGTGCACCGGGACGAGGGCGCGGCCGGGGCTTTCGAGGACGAAGTACGCGATGCGGCCCGCCACTTCGTCACCGGAGTACGCCTCCAGGCGACCGTGGTCCCGGTCGTCACGGATGGTGATGTCGCTCATGGATTCTCCTCGTGGGTACGGGTTGCGATGCCGGTACGAGTGCGCGTGCTGGTGTGGACGCGGGTCAGGCCGCCGGGACGGCTTGCGGGCTCCGCCGCTGGTCCGAGCCCGGTACCGGCTCGGAGGGGTCCGATCCGAGCGTCACGATCCGGTTGTCGCCGTCCACGTGCACGACCTGCGGCTTCAGCGCACGGGCCTCGGCGTCGGTGACCTGCGCGTAACTGATGAGGATCACCAGATCGCCGGGGTGCACGAGGTGGGCCGCGGCGCCGTTGATGCCGACGACCCCCGATCCGCGCTCACCCTCGATGACGTACGTCTCCAGACGGGCGCCGTTGGTGATGTCGACGATGTGGACCAGCTCGCCGGGCAGCAGGTCGGCGGCGTCGAGGAGATCGGCGTCGACGGTCACGGAGCCGACGTAGTGCAGGTCGGCCTGGGTGACGGTGGCACGGTGGATCTTGGACTTGAACAGAGTACGCAGCATTTCGGACTCCCAGAAGACAGCTCCCTGCTAGCTTTCTGCAGGTCAGGGGCGTACTTCACTGTACAGCGGCGGGTCTTCGACTCAAAGGCCCAGATCAGCGGGACGGCGGGTTGCGGCGCGGTGTGAGGACGGCGTTCGGCAGGGCCGGTGCGGGCAGGGGGCCGCCGGGAAAGTCCTCGATGACGCCGAAGCGGTCGGAGGACGCTTCCCAGTCCTCGCGGGCTTTCACCACGTCCTCGTGACTGCGGCCGACGAAGTTCCACCACATGACGATCTCCTCTCCGAAGGGAGGTCCTCCGATGAGGACGGCCCGCGCCGGGGCGTCGGTCTCGTTCACCATCGTCAGGGTGTCGGCGCCGGGAGGCACGTAGCCGAGTTCGGCGGGGCGCAGCACGGTGTCGATCAGGCGGATGTCCCCGCTGTCCACGAGGAGGCCGTGCTCGAAGGCCGCGTCCACGGCGAGGGTGAGCGTCGCGCGGGGTTCGACGACGATCTCGGCGCCGAGCAGCGGCGTGAAGGTCCGGGTTGGGGAGGTCCGGCCGGCGAGCGAACCGAGGAAGACCCTGATCACGGCCCCGTCGACCTGCACGGGTCCGGGTACGTGGTGCTGGAAGTCCCGGTCGGCGCGGCGGTGTTCCTCGGGCAGCGCGACCCATAGCTGGACGCCGTGGAGGACGGTGGTGTCCGGGGTGGAGACCTCCGAGTGGGCGATGCCGTGTCCGCCGGTCATCAGGTTCATCTCACCTGGCCGGATCAGGGCGTGGGTGCCGAGGGTGTCGCGGTGTTCGACCTCGCCGCTGAACAGCCAGCCCACCGTCTGCAGTCCGGTGTGGGGATGCGGAGGCATGTTCATGCCTCCCGAGACGGCGACCTCGTGCGGGCCGTAGTGGTCGGCGAAGCACCAGGCGCCGATGAGTGTGCGCGCCCGCTGGGGCAGGGTGCGCCGCACGCGCATCGCACGCGGGCCCCCGAGCGGGACGTCACGCGCCGACAGGACATCGACCGCGGGGGCCCCTGTCGGCCGGTCGCCCTCGACGACCGCACCGCCGTGCAGAGCCGCGCCGTCGGTTTCCGCGTTGCTCATCGAGAGCACCTCCCACAGGATTTGGTTGTCACATCAACTAGGATGGCACAGGGCGGGCCGACCGCCCAAGCACCGCACCACACAGGCCACTTCGAGCGTGGCCGGAAGGAAGCCCCGACGTGAGCGACCGCACCCAGGACTCCGAGCCCCGCCGGATCTTCATCGACAAACAGAGCCCCAAGGCCTTCCATGCCCTGGTGCAGGTCGCGGAGACGGTCCGGGCGACCGCCGCCGAGGCCGGCCTCGACCGCACCACCGTGGAACTGATCAACCTCCGCGTGTCCCAGCTCAACGGCTGCGCCTACTGCCTGGACAGGCACACCGGGGCGGCCCTGCGCGCCGGTGAATCAGCGCAGAGACTCGGAGTCCTGAGCGCCTGGCGGGACACCGGCCTGTTCTCTCCCCTTGAGCGCGCCGCCCTGGCGTTGGCCGAG
Organism: Streptomyces sp. NPDC102514; assembly: GCF_055584525.1. NCBI lineage: Bacteria > Bacillati > Actinomycetota > Actinomycetes > Kitasatosporales > Streptomycetaceae > Streptomyces > Streptomyces sp. NPDC102514. The sequence goes on along the minus strand of NZ_JBVJLW010000011.1, from coordinate 213,695 downwards.
GCCACGACGGATCCGACGGACGCCACGGCCCAGACCTCCGCCTACGAAGCCGCCCGACAGGTTCTCTCCGAGGACCAGATCTCGGCCGCGATCTGGGTGGCGGTCACCATCAACGCGTTCAACCGCGTGTCGATCCTGAGCAAGCACCCCGTACCGCCCGTCCACGACAAGCCTCACGACAGGGTTCCCACCGCGTAGAGGCGGCCGGCCCGCGCCCCCTCGCCGTGGGCGGACACCCTCGACCCATGGCCGGTCTCAGGCTCGGGGGCTCGGGGGCTCGGGGGCTCGGGGGCTCGGGGGCTCGGGCAACTCCCCGACCGGGACGGCATCGAGGAGCGCGGCCTCGTCACCGGCCGCAGGGTCCCGCGTGGTCGCAGTACGGCTGGAGGCGGGTCTGTCCGCAGCCGCACAGCATGACCCTGGTCTCGGCGCGTGCGCCCTGCGGCGTGTCCACGCTCAGCTCGCCGCGCACGGTCAGCTGCCCGGTGGCACTGCGGGTGATCGTGGTGGGCCCGTCGGGGGTTTCCGTTCCGCCGTCCACGAGTTCGTACCGCAGCGCGCCCGACGGACAGCGCCGCACGACGTCCGCCACGCGCTCGGCCGTGGAGGCGTCCGGCCGGATCCACGGCCGCTTCGTCGTGTCGAACACCTCGGGCAGGCCATGGACGCATTCGGCGGCATGGAGGCAGCGCCCGGCCTCGAAGGTCACCGTGATCGACTCCGCCCGGTACGTCTTCCGCTCGGGTTCGCCGCCCATACCCGCCTCCCCTGCCGCCGTGCCCGCCGTTTCAGTCACTGACCCTGCTGCGGGACTGGTACAGCAGGTCCTGGTACTCGGGGTGCCGGTTGATCCAGCCCGCGAAGAAGGGGCAGGTAGCCAGCACCCGCAGATTCGCGGCGCGCGCCTCGTCGAGGGCCGTGCGGGCCAGCGCGGAGCCGACTCCCGCACCCTCGTACGCCGCCTCGACCTCGGTGTGCACGAACGCGACCAGCTCCGTCGTACGGATGTACTGCGCGATGCCCGCCACCTTGGACTCGCCGTCGACGCGGGCCTCGTAACGCTTCGCCTCGGGTGCGTCGATCACTTCGACCGTCATGTGTCCTCCTCGTGGGGCCCGATCTCGCTCGACTCGGACTCTGCGAAATCCCGTCGGCCGGGGCATCAACCTAACTCCCTCAGGTTGATGCATCAACTTAACCACGACGGCCTCGCCGAGTGACGGCACCGTCACCACGACTGGATGAGGTGTCAACGATCTCGCTAGACTCCGGCCATGGACGCACCGCCGCGCTGGCTCAACCCGGAAGAGAAGGACGCCTGGGACAGCTTCATCCGCATGCACGAGAAACTCATCGGACGGCTGGCCCGCCGCATCCAGGCCGACTCCGGGATGTCCGCCTCGGACTACGTCGTCCTCGTCAGCCTCACCGAGAGGGGCGGCGGACGGATGCGCTTCCTGGATCTGGCGAAGCTCGTGGAGTGGGAGAAGAGCCGCATGTCCCACCAGGTCACGCGGATGGCGAAACGCGGGCTCGTGTCCAGGGAGGAGTGCCCCGACGACGGGCGCGGCGCGTTCATCGTCGCCACCCCGGCCGGTTACCAGGCGATCGAAGAGGCCGCGCCGCAGCATGTCGAGCACGTCCGCCGCCTGTTCATCGACGCCCTGACCCCGAACCAGCTCAGCACCCTCGGCCGGCTCAGCGAGCGCGTCCTGGACCACATGGAGCGGCAGCCGGACTGACCGGGCGGCAGTTCACTCACGTGCAGTCATGCTCGCCGCATCACCATGTGGTTGACACGACAACCAATCGAATGTCATGTTGACGCATCAACCGGATCGGCGGAGGTGGTGCGGGTGACCGCCGCACCTCGACACGACGAAAGCGTTGGACGAGTGAACACGACGGATGTCTCGCAGATCGAGTTCGGGATCGACAGCTTCGGGGACCGGCCCCGCAACGACCGGGGCATGATCCTCTCGCCCGCGCAGGCGATCCGCGCCGCGGTGACGGAGGCGGTTCTGGCCGACCAGGTCGGCATCGACGTCGTGGCGTTGGGCGAGCACCACCGACCCGAGTACGCGATCTCCAGCCCCGAGACGGTACTGGCGGGCATCGCGACGGCCACGAAGCGCATCCGGCTCGCCTCGGGCGTGACCGTGCTGTCCTCGGACGACCCGGTGCGGGTGTTCCAGCGATTCGCCACGGTCGACGCGCTCTCCAACGGCCGTGCCGAGGTGATCCTCGGACGCGGTTCCTTCACCGAGTCGTTCCCCCTGTTCGGGTACGACCTGAAGGACTACGAGGTGCTGTTCGAGGAGAAGATCGAGCTGTTCCACCGGCTCCTGGACGAGAAGCCGGTCACCTGGGAAGGCACCACGCGCGCCGCCCTGCACGACGCGGACGTGCACCCGAAGACGGATTCGGGACGCATCAAGACCTGGGTGGGAGTGGGCGGGACACCGCAGTCCGTGCTCCGCACCGCCCAGTACGGCTTCGGGCTCATGCTCGCCATCATCGGCGGCGCCCCCGACCGGTTCGCGCCCTACGTCGATCTCTACCGCAGTGCCAGTGCCGAGTTCGGCACGACCCCGCAGCCGGTCGGAATGCACTCGCCGGGGTTCGTCGCGGCCACCGACGAAGAAGCCAAGGAGCTTTTCCACCCCGGTTTCAAGGAGATCCGCGACCGGATCGGCGCGCAGCGCGGCTGGCCGCCGCTCCGCCGGGAGGAGTTCGACGCCGAGGTGGACCGCGGTTCGCTGTACGTCGGCTCGGTCGAGACGGTGGCGAACAAGATCGCCCATGCGGTACGGGTCCTGAACGCGGGCCGGTTCGACATGATCTACTCCGCCGCCGGCACCGTTTCGGCCTCCGCACGTCTCCGGTCGGTCGAGTTGTACGGCACCCAGGTCATCCCCCGGGTCCGCGAACTGCTGGCCGAGCAGCCCGCGGGCACGGCGGGCACTGGGGGGACGACAGGGGCGGCTGGCGCTGCGGGCGCGGCGGGGGCGACACGATGACCGACCCCGTCACGACCATCGGAATTCTCGGAGCCGGGAAACTCGGCACCGTTCTGGCGCGATTGGCGGTCGCCTCCAGCCATCGCGTCCTGATCTCCGGGTCCGGTGACCCGTCCAGGATCGCGCTCACCGCCAAGATCCTCACCCCGGGAGCGACGGCCGTGTGGCCGGCCCAGGCCGCGGGCGCCGCCGACGTGGTGGTGCTGGCCCTCCCGCTCGGCAAATACCTCGACCTGCCGGTTCCGCAGTTGGAAGGAAAGCTCGTCGTCGACGCGATGAACCACTGGTGGGAGGTCGATGGCCCGCGTGCCACGATCCTCCCGGCCGACACCTCGTCGAGCGAGGCCGTTCAGCGGTTCCTGCCGGGCTCGCGTGTCGTGAAAGCCCTCAACCACATGGGCTACCACGACCTCGAAGACGGGGCTCGTCCGGCCTCAGTCCCCGGACGCAAGGCCATCGCGCTCGCCGGCGACTCGCCCGAGGACCTCGCCGTCGTGTCCGCGCTGATCGACAGCCTCGGGTTCGACCCACTCGCCATCGGCGGCCTCGCAGCGGGTGTCCGGCTCGAACCCGGGACCCCCGCATTCGGAGCCAATGTCGACGCCGAGCGGCTTCGCGCGCTCACCGCCGCTCCCGCTCCCGCTCCCGCTCCCGCTCCGACGAGGCTGGCCGGATGACTCGGGAATTAACCGGCAGCTTCGGTACGTCCATGACGGTCGAGCTCGATCCCGCCGACCCGATCAGCTCCTACAGCGTAAGACGTGCCGACAGGACACCCCTCGGCACAGCCGACTTCGTCGTCGTTCCCGGCGCACTTCCCGGCGTAATTCCGGGCGCACTTCCCGGTGTGCGCGAAGAGCGAATATTTTTCCATACAGAGGTGTGCCAGGACTTCGGTGGGCGTGAACTGGTGGAGCTTCTGGTGAGCACGGCACTTACCGACAGCATGCGCGACAACGCCACGGTCGTGCCCTTGTGTCCGATGTTCGCCCGCCATCTGCGGGTGCACGGCGACACGTTCATCGCGAGGGGTGGCGTGTTCCGCCGGCCGGTCGCCGACGACATAGGAGTCATCACGCGCGCCACGCTCGGCGAGGTGTGAGGCGTTCGGAGCAGGTTGCCCCTCGGTTGACCCTCGACCTTGTCGAGGGCTCAGGGTTCCGGGTGTGGAGAACGAGATGCGCAGTATCGGGGAGATGGCCCGGGACGGTGGGCTGAGCGTGAGTGCGCTGCGGTTCTACGACCGTGCCGGGGTGCTGGTACCGGCCTGGGTGGACCCCGTCAGCGGCTATCGCTGGTACGAGCCGGGGCAGTTGGAGGAAGCCCACCTGCTGGCCCGGTTGCGCCGGGCGGGCATGCCGTTGGCGGACATCCGGCTCGTGCTGGCCGGGTGGGCGGGCGCGGACACCGATCTGGTGCGCGGGCTCCTCGATGCTCACCTGCGCCGCCTCGAACTGGGGCTGTCCGATGCCCGCAGTGAGTTCTCCACGCTCCGAGCTCTACTCGACCGCAGGGAGAACCCCATGACTTCGCTCCGCACCACCGCCGCGGCCACTACCGCTGCCGCCGCCACTGCCGCCGCCACTCGGGTGTCCACGTCGCCGCTGGAGCTGGCCGCCGCGCTGGACACGGTCCGTTTCGCGGCCGGCTCCGACCCGGAGCTGCCGATGCTCGCCGGCATCCTGTTCGACGTCGAAGGTGACGAACTCCGCCTGGTGGCCACCGACCGCTACCGGATGGCCGTCGCGCGAGCACACGCCACCGGGCACGACGGGGCCCGGACCCAGGTGCTCGTGCCTCTTCCGCTCGCCGACGCGATGCGGGCGCTGCTGACCGGCGGCGAGCCCGTCGACCTCGTGGTGGACGGTGACCGCGTCACGCTGGAGGCCGGGGAACGGCAGACGGCCGGGCAGGTCATCGGCCATGAGTTCCCGGACTACCGCCGCCTCGTCCACCTCCCGGCCGGCCGCCGGGTCCGCGTCGATACGGCGGTCTTCCGCACGGCGCTGGAGAACGGTCCTGTCCGCACGGGCGAGGCCGGGGAGCCGGACGGCGCGCCCCGCGACCTCAGCGTGCTCAGGGTGGCGGAGGACGGCAACGTGGTCGTGTGCGACGACGGTGGCGACGGTGACGACGAGCGGGACAACGTCGGTGTCGATCGCGAGTACCTGCTGCACGCGCTCACCGCCGGGGCCCGGGACGAACTGGTCCTGGAACTGGGTGCGCCCACGGCACCGCTCGTGATCCGCAGGCCCGACGACGAGGACGCCTTCTCGCTCCTGATGCCGGTCCGCCTGGAGAACTAGGCTCCGTGTCCGCCGACCTGCTGAGCAGGTCGGCGGACAGGCCGTGGTCGTGGTCGGGTTCGGCTTCGGCTTCGGCTTCGGCTTCGGCTTCGGCTTCGGCTTCGGCTTCGGCTTCGGCTCAGCCGGTGTGCGGGCAGTTGCCTCGGTACTCCTCGATGGTCGTACTCGCCGCGGGCAGCGGGCACAGGAACTGTTCGTAGCGGGTGTCGTTGTCGATGAACCGCTTCAGCCAGGAAATGCTGTACTTCGCGACCGTGGTGTTGGACGAGGTCGGGGCGGAGTGCGTGGCGCCGTTCAGCTCCAGGTACGCGCGGTTCAGCGCTGACGGCAGGCTGGTGTAGAAGGGCTCGGCGTGCGACGACACCGGGGCGACCGTGTCACCGTCCGCTCCGACGATCAGGGTGGGCGTCTGGACCTCGGGCCAGGTCTTGTCCGTGTTCCACGGTGTGAGCGGGACCGAGGCCTGCAACGACGGCCGGTCCTTGGACGCTTCGAGCGAGCCGCCGCCGCCCATGGAGTGCCCCATGACGCCGAGCCGGGTGCTGTCGATCCGGGTACGGACGCTGCTGCTCTGCGTCAAGTAGTCGAGTGCTGCCAGCAGTTGGTCACCACGGGCGGCCGGCTGGTCGAGGGTGCTGAGGGTGTCGATGGTGATCACGACGAAGCCCTGGGAGGCCAGCCTGGGACCCAGCCACGACACCGACGACTGAGAGGCGGTGAACCCGGGCGAGATGGCCACCGCCCCGAACGTGCCGTCACTGGTGCTGGTCGGGTAGTAGACGGTCCCGCCGCCGAAACCGCTGGTCCGGGACACGGTCGTCTGCGAGACGGCGTACGAGCCCCGGGCGGCCTCGATGCTGGCGTTGGTCGGCGCCGGGCCGCGCTCGTATGGGTTGTCCGCGGCGTCGGCGACACCGGTGAGGGAGGTGGTCAGACCGGCGAGCAGTGCGGCCGTGGCCGACAGCGCGGCGAGTCGGCCGCGCAGTCGGCGGCGGGGCGCGCGCTCCGCCCGCGCGGAGTGAGTGGTGGTGGATCTGGGTGTGGGGGATGCTTGCACGATCGGTCCTTTCACCAGGTTCCGTGGGTGACACGGGAGCGGTGACTCCGGTGGTGCGTGCCCTGCTCATGGCTGGTCGGGCGTACCCGTGGCTGGTCGAGCCCCGGCTTGCCCGGCCGTGTCCGACCCGAGTCGGAGGACGCGGTGTCACATCACGGAAGCAACGAGGTTGTCTCGGATGGCGCGTTGGGGCGGTGCACGGTCCTGTGTGCGAAATGAATCCGAAGGACGACCTGCGACCGGGCCGTGGGGGCCCGTGCCGCCTGAAGCAGCCTCACCATAGGGCCGCTCCGGCTCCACGCCATCGGTGATATCGCCGGTGTCATCGACGGCTCCGGCGTACTACGGCGTATTACGGGCGCTCGCTCAACCGCGCGACGGAACGAACGGCACCTCGCACCGCACGAGCGCCCTCGCGAACGGCTCGCCACTGCGCCGCGCGTACACCATCCGCTCACGGACCTCGCTCAGGGTCCGGGGCCGGTAACCGGGCCCACCGCAGCAGCTCTTGTGAAAACGGACGCCGGCGTGCAGCAACACGGACAGCGTCCGCCAGGCCGCGACGTCCCGACGCCGCGGCGCGGCAAAGGCGGAACCCACATGAATCAGCGACTGCGCACAGCGGGGGCAGATCCGCTCCCGGTCCCTGTCATAGGGCTGCTTGTACGAGGCCCTGCAGGGCAGGCAGGACAGGGCCCGTGGCAGGTCACTCACTCCTCCTGACCATCCACCGCCGATCCGTCAGTGATCGGGTGAGTTCGGCGTCGTACTGGTCGGCGTCGAAATAGAACGTCGGGGGCCGCTCCTTGTCCACAGGCACCTGCCAGTCGGACCACTCCACGAGCCCGCCTAGACGCTGCACGAACACGGACAGGTAGCCACAGCATCCGCCCGTGCACTCGGGCTCGCCCAGCACTACGCGTCGCCCCTCGCCGGTCGCCCAGAGAGGACCGTGACCGTGAGCGGGCAGCGCCTCCTCCGCGAACGGGCCGCGACCTCCCTCTCCCACCGCCTGTGCCACCACATCCTCACCGTCGATCCGGACCTGCACCCGGGCAGCCCAACGAAGGCCCGGCGGCACCACACTGACCTGAAGCCGATTGAACACCGGAGCACCCTACGTGTGTACCGGTCGCCACAGGAGTCAATTCACCGGCGGACAGCAGCAGTCGGATACACGAGGTTCGTGCCGTTCTTGTCGGACATCAGCCGTAGGGTGTTGCTGGAGTGCAAGGGGAGACGGGGAAACGATGATTGACTACCGCAAGGCAACCGTTCCGGTGTGGACACTGGCTACCGGCGACGTACGGGTGCCCGCAGTCGGCGGCGACGAGCCGATGACGGCCGAGCGCCTGGTCGAGCTGCGCGGTGTGCTGGCCGGTCTGGCCGCCCAGCCGATCGCCACACTTGAGTTGCATCCGCTGCCCGACGCGCTCGACCGCAGCCGAGGTATCCCGCTGGATGCCGTGAGTCCCTTGGCACAGCACCTGTCACAGCTCATTACACAGTCGGCGCGAAGTTCCTCCGTGGCGGCCAAGGCGACCGCTGCCGGCGATGGTCTGTATCGCATGGTGGTTCCCGCGAAGGTCGTCGCCCAGATCGGTCAGGGCATCGTTCGTCCGATGGCGGCGAAGGGCGTGGCCGGTGGCATCCGTGGCCCACTCGTGAACTCGGCGGGCCGCATCGCCGCCGGCGCGACGTTCGTGCCGGTCGGGCAAGCGGCAGCAGCGGGCGCGGTCGGTGGAGCCGGTGCGACAGCCGGTGCCGCACTCACCGGCAGCGCGGCGCTCACCGTGGCCGCGCCGCTCGTGCTCATGGCCATAGCGGTGGGAGTCAGCGCGAACGCCGATTCCAAGCGCCGACAGGCCATCGAACACATCACGGAGCTGCTGGAGCAGTTGCACGAGCACAAACTCGATGACGAGCACAGCGAACTCGACGGTTGTCGCGATGCCATCGACAAAGCAACCGCCATTCTCCTCGATCAAGGCAAGCTGGGCGTCTCCTTGGGACTGGACTCGGCCGTGCATGCCATCAACACCGCACTAGGCGCCGCCGACCGTCGCCTTGCCCGGTGGCGGAGCGCGCTCGACAAGCTGCCCGACGGCAAGGCTGTCGAGATCGACACGCTGACCAAGTCGTTTCCCGGCGTCGACGACCACGGGGGTACCTTCCGCGCCCATCTCGAACTCGCCGCCCTGGCGATCGCGCTGAAACGGCGGGTCACCGTCCTGCAGGCCGTCGAGCACGCCCAGGCCGACCCTGACAACCTGTTCGAGAACTTCGCCCGCGCTCTCAAGGCCGATCAACAGCGCCTCGACGAGCTGGAGTCGGGCATCGCCGGTGTACTGGTCCGTCTGTCGGCGCTGGAGCTGGCACGCCCTAACGGTCTACGGCCCGTTTTCACGACTGGTGAAGTCGATCGCCTGATGCGCGCGACACACCGGATTCACAAGCTGCGTGACGGCGCCGTGGACAACAGCCGCACGACAGACGTGGCGATCGAGATCGCCCGCGACAGCGACGGCTCGGTGATCGTGTTCCCCGCGGTGCCCGCGTCGGCGTAGGACGCGAACAGGTTTCGGGGTCCTGCGGATCAGCAGGTCAGTTCCCCCGTCGTGCCCGGTTCGTTGGCTCCTGTCGACAGGGCTATCTGTTTGACCTTGCCCGTGTAGTCGCCCACCGCTCCGTCCTCGGTTGCGCCGTCGGAGTAGAACATGGCTGACGCCCAGGGGGTCGCGTCCTTTTCCAGTCTGTCCGTCAGGGCCTTCATCGTCGATGTGCGGAAGTTGGTGTTCAGGCAGTCGCCGCCGAGGTACGACCAGTCGGGGTTGGTGCCCTCCGTCGGTTCCGTCGGTGAGGCGTCCGACGGGAGCAGGGCGAGTGCCGCCCTGCGTGCCCTGTCCTCGTCGACCGGGGACGCGAACACCACGTCCACGCTGATCAGGTAGTCCCGCAGGGGCGCCGCCGGCGGGACGGTGGCGCAGACCACCTCGTCCTTCGCCAGGCGGTAGGCCACGGGGTCACCGATGGGCATTCCCGTCTGTGCCGCGCACGCCTTGGACCACGAGACGCGCGGATAGCGTCCGTCCCACCAGGTCAGTGGTGAGGCGAGGCCCCGGCCGCCCAAGTCGTCCTTCGACGCCGCGTCGAGGGTCTGCTCGGGAAGCGGGGCCTCCTTCAACGCCTTGACGTTCGGGCAGAACTCCGTCCGCAGGAAGTCCGCCATCTCGGCGGCCTGTTCCTCGGTCGCGTCGTTCGCCTCGTCCGCGTACCGGATGCCCCGCCAGGTCCGGTAGCCGACGTCCACGTTGCGACACGTGTCCACCTGGACGACCGCCAGTCCACGGCGATCCTCCAGGTCGGTCTCCACACCCTCCCCGAGGCCGTAGCCGTTGGCGTCGCCGACCTCGCCGAGCCGGTTGACCAAGGCGTCGTCGACACCCGCGACCGTCAGGGCGTCCTCTATGGAGGTGTCGTCGGCCGTCACCGCGTTCGAGTCGTCCGTCGGTGGTGTCGGCTCGGCTTCCGTTTCCGTCTCTTCCGCCGGGACGGCCGAAGTACGCGTCGCCGACGGGGTTCCGCTTCCGCAGCCTCCCACGGTCAGCGCGGCGGCGATGAGCAGGGCGGTGCCGGCGGCACGGCGGTATCGGGGCATGGCGCAACTCCGTGCAAGCGACAGTTGATCAACATCAGTATGTGATCGACGCATTCAGTTCACAAGAGGTGAATATCCCTTTCGCGTATCGCTGTCACGGCCGGTGCGGACCTCCGCCCACACCGTTTTCGTGTATGTGTCGTGGACCGTGTGGCCCCAGCGGTCCGCGTAGGTCTGGACGAGGAGCAGGCCGCGGCCCGAGGGCTCGTCCGTGGGCTGTGGTGTCGCGGCCGGGGGTACGCGTTCGGGGCGGGTGTCCGTCACCTCGATGCGGAAGTGGGCGGGCAGGAGGTGCAGTGCCAGGCGGAAGTCCCGGCCGGGGAGGCTGCCGTGGCGCACCGCGTTCGACGCCAGTTCGGCCGTGACGAGGGCGACGGCCCTGGCCGGGTCGGAGTCGTACGGGAGGCCCGTCCACTCGGTGAACTGCTGGACGGTGAGTTGCCGGGCGAGGCGGGCGCCGCGTCTCGTGCCGCTGAGGCACAGGGCCAGTCGGCGGGCGGGCGTGTGCGGTGGCTTCGCCCCGTCGGTGAGCTGATCTTGGGTCACGGTTCCAGCGTGGGGCGACGAACGACCCCCTGAACAGGGATGACGGCCGTACTTCGTCCCTCTCGTACGGCACGCCCTTTGCTTGTACGGGAGTTGTACGGGCGTTGTACGGGTTCGGCGCGTGTCCCTGTTTCCGCGATCCGCGTTGGACATCGAACGGTGCGGTGCGGAGCGGATGGAAGGGCGTGGGCTGTGGGGACGGTACGGGGTGTCGGGGACACGCGGGCGGGGCGTACGGCGAAGCCGAAGGAGGAGGGGCCCGATCTGCCGGGGGCGTGGTCGGCGTACGGCGTGCTGCTCCGGCATCTGCGCAAACGGGCCGGCTTGAACCAGCAGCAGCTCGGCGAGGCGATCGGCTACTCCCTGGAGCAGGTCGCATCGGTCGAGCAGGGGCGGCGCCCGGCGAAGGTCGCGTTCACCACGGCGGCGGACCAGGCATTGAAAGCGGGCGGCGTCCTGGAGGTGTTGCAGGACGAGGTCGACCGGGCGAAGCTGCCGAGATTCTTCCGCAATTTCGCGTTGATCGAGGCGGGCGCCGTGAGCAGGTTCGAGTACGAGCCGCTGCTGATTCCGGGCTTGTTGCAGACGGAGGAGTACGTACGCGCCGTGTACGCGGGGCATCGGCCGAAGCTGGAGTCGGATGTCGTCGACAATCACACCGAGGCACGCCTCAACCGGCAGAAGATCCTCACGAGGGCCCCTGCGGTGGACCTGTCGTTCGTCATCGCCGAGACGGCACTGACCAACTCGGTCGGCGGCGCCGAGGTGATGCGCAGACAACTGCATCACCTGTTGGTGGTAGGCGAGTTGGAGAACGTACAGCTTCAGGTCATGCCCCCGGCACGCGACTTCCACCTGGGCCTCAACGGATCCTTCGTCGTGCTGGAGACAGGAGAGAACCAGCGGTTCGGATACGTGGAGTCACAGGGCGTCGGTGTCGTGGTGGCCCAGGTGGGCGCGGCCAGCCACCTCGGCCTGCGCTATGGGATGCTGCGGTCGCAGGCCCTCAACACCGAGCAGTCTGCACGCCTCATCGAACGTCTGGCAGGAGAGACAGCGACATGAGCAGCAGCGAGCGTCTGGCCTGGATCAAGAGCAGCTACAGCGGTTCGGACGGCGGCAACTGCGTGGAAGTGGCTGCCGGGTCGGAGGCTGTGTACGTTCGGGACTCGAAAGTCGTGAGTGACGCGCCCGTGCTGCGGGTCGGCCGTGGCGAATGGGCCTCGTTCATAGGCGGTTTGGCGCAACCCCTCGTTGGCTAGGGTGACAAGGGTGGCCTTAGAGACTGATACCCACCCAACATCCCCGGTGCTGCCCCAGTCGTTGCGCGCGGGGCTCGGGGTGATCGCGGTCCTCGCCGCCGCCGTTGTCGTCGCCCTCGGCGTCATGTACAGCGGGCACACCGAACCCGGCACCGTGGACAGGTGGTTCGTCGAGCCGACGGACGACAGTGTGCGGTCGCCGTGGCGGGGTGTCGCGCTCGCCATCGACTTCCTCGGCGAGCCCGTCGGAGCGGCGGCGCTCATCCTGGTCGCCGTGGCGGGCTGTCTGCTGCGTCGGCGAACGCGCGCCGCCGTGTTCGTCGTGGCCGGGGTCGGCGTCACCGTCGTGGTGGCGACCCTCTTCAAGTCCCTGGTGGGGCGGACCATCCACGGCCCCGACAATCTGTCCTACCCGAGCGGGCACACCGCGTTCCTCACCGCGCTCGCGCTCATCGTGGCGCTGCTCGCGGTCGGCCGGTCCGGTCTGGGCCGGGCGGCCGGCACGCTGCTCGTGCTCGGCGCGGGCCTGGTGGCGGGCGCCACCATGGGCTGGGCGCAGGTCGCCCTGGGCGCGCACTATCCGACCGACGTCCTCGGCGGCTGGTGCACGGCGCTGGCGCTGGTACCCGCCACCGCGTGGGTGATCGACCGGGCGGGCGACCGCCGTCGCCCGCCCGGTCAGCCGTAGTCCGCTGACGTCACCTCACACCGAGCGGCGGAACACCGGCTTCACCGGGCGTCCGGTCAGCCAAGGGGTGGGGTCACCCGCGTCCAGCGCCTTCCGGTACACCGCGCACGCCTGGGCCACCACGTCCACGGTGTGTTCGATGTCGGCGTCGCTGAGCGCGCTGCTCACCACGAACGACGGGGCGAGCACCCCGCCCGCCAGGAGCCGGTGCAGGAACAGGGTGCGGTACTCCTGCGACGGCTGCCCCTTCTCGTCGAGGGTCGCGAAGACCAGGTTGCTGGCCCGGCCCCGTACGACGACGTGGTCGCCGACGCCCATACCGGCGGCGGCCTCGCGGACACCGGCAGCCAGCCGCTCGCCGAGGGCGTGCAGTCGCGCGGTGATGCCCTCCTCGACGTAGGTGGTGAGTACCGCCATGGCCGCGGCGAGGGAGTGCGTCTCCGCGCCGTGGGTGGTGGACAGCAGGAACACCCGCTCGCCGGAGTGGCGCAGTCCGCCCCGCTCCATGAGGTCGCGGCGCCCGGCCAGCGCGGAGACCGCGAACCCGTTGCCGAGCGCCTTGCCGAACGTGGAGAGGTCGGGGACGACTCCGTACAGGCCCTGGGCGCCCGCCTCGGACCAGCGCAGGCCGGTGATCATCTCGTCGAAGATCAGTACGCAGCCGTGCCGGTCGGCCAGTTCGCGCAGGCCGGCGAGGTAGCCGGGCGGCGGCTCGGTGTGGGTGGCGGGTTCGAGGATCAGACAGGCGATCTCGTCCTGGTGCCGGGTGAGCAGTTCCTCCGTGGCGGCCAGGTCCCCGTACGGGAACGCGACCGTGAGGTCGGTGGTCGCCGCCGGGATGCCGGCCGCCATGGGTGTGGTGCCGATGAACCAGTCGTCGGTGGAGAAGAAGGGGTGGTCGCCGCAGATGGCGACCCGCGGGCGGCCGGTGACCGCGCGGGCCAGGCGTATCGCGGCGGTGGTGGCGTCCGAACCGTTCTTCGCGAACTTCACCATCTCGGCGGTCGGCACGGTGGCCAGGAAGCGTTCCGCCGCCTCGACCTCCAGGACGGACGGCCGGACGAAGTTGCTGCCGCGGTCCAGTTCGCGGCGTACCGCCTCGATCACGCGCGGGTGGGCGTGGCCGAGGCTGACCGACCGCAGGCCGGAGCCGTACTCGATGTAGCGGTTGCCGTCGACGTCCCAGACGTGGGCGCCGCGGCCGTGGTCGATGACCGGCGCCAGGTGCTCGGGGTACTGGTCGTCGCCCTTGGCGTACGTGTGCGCGCCCCCGGGGATCAGGGCGTGCAGCCGCTGGTTGGCCAGCGTCGACCGGGGCAGGGTGAACTCTTCGGTGTCCACGGTGACTTCAGCTCTCTCTCTGCTTCAGGACCTCGGCGAGGCTCGGGGCCTCCCGGTCCCGCTGGGACATCGAGGTGGCGGGCAGCGGCCAGGGGATGCCGAGTTCCGGGTCGTCGAAGGCGATCGTCACGTCCTCGGCCGGATCGTGCGGGCGGTCGATGCGGTAGGAGGTGTCGGTGGTCTCGGTCAGCGCCTGGAAGCCGTGCGCGCAGCCCGCCGGGATGTAGAGGGTCTTCTGCGTCTCGCCCGACAGCTCGAACGACGCCACGTTGCGGTACGTCGGCGAGTCCGGCCGCAGGTCCACGACGACGTCGAAGATCTTCCCGTACGAGCAGCGCACGAGCTTGGCCTCGCCCGCTCCGGAGCGCAGGTGCAGTCCGCGCAGGACGCCCCGGACCGAGCGGGACACGCTGTCCTGGATGAAGGCGTTCGGGTCCAGGCCCACCGAGCGGACCACGTCGGCGTCGAAGGTGCGGCAGAAGAAACCGCGCTCGTCGGCGTACGGCGTCGGTTCGAACAGGTACGCTCCGGCGATCGCCGGGACTTCGGTCGCTTTCATGAGGTTCACGAGGCCTTCCGCAGGGCGTGTTCGGGGTGGTCGGCCGGGAACAGGGCCGAGGTCAACGCGGCGAACTGGTCGTCGAGTTGGCGGGTGGCGAGCTGGTTCCGCTCGGTGAGGGTCCGCCGGATCTCCGGCGCTCTGCGCTCCAGTTCCCTGAACTGGCGCAGCAGTTCGTCGGGGTCGATCTCGCGGGCCGGGTGGGAGTACGCGTCGAGCCCCATCCGCGCCATCAGCGCGTCGCTCTTCGCCGCGTAGCTGAGGGCGAGCGTCGGTGTGCCGGCCTTCAGCGCGCAGACCAGGTTGTGGTAGCGGGTCGCCACGACGGTGTCGGCCGCCGCCATCTCCTTCATCAGGTCGGCCAGCGAGGACGCCTCGGAGGCGGTGACCAGGGGTGAGTCCACCGCGGCGAGGATCGCGGCGACCACCGACGCGTCGCACTCGTCGCCGGTGAGCAGCCGGACCGCTCTGCCGTCCTCGACGAGCGCGCGGACGAACCGGGTCGTCCCGTCGAGGTAGCGGCGGTGGATCTCCTCGGCGCGGGCGCGGTCGTCGTTGCCGCCGTGGAAGTCCATGACGCCGACGCAGACCGGGCCCCGGGAGCCCGCAGGCTGTTCGGAGGACGTGCTCGCCCGCGGTGTCGGCAGGGCGAACGCCAGGTCCGGGTAGACCTCGTCGTGTGCCGTGTCCACGCCCATGTCCCGCAGCGCGTCCCGCGAGAGGGCGTCCCGGTACGACCGGTACGCGGCCAGCCGCGCCGACCAGCGCACCAGGGCCCGGGTCGGCCGGTTGCCGATCGCGGCGGCGCCGACGCCGACGAGCGCGACGCGGGTGCCGAACAGCCGGCCGCTCGCGCAGAGCAGGAAGAGGGAGTAGGGGAAGCCCCACGGTCGCAGGGGCAGCGTGGCCTCCAGAACACCCATGCCCGGCACGATCACCACGTCGTGCTTGCGCACCCAGGCGGCGGTGCGGAAGACGTCGACGAACTTGCCGAGGCCCTTGCCCACCATCGAACCCAGGCGCGACGCGGTCCGGTACTCCCCCCGGTACCAGTGCAGCCGGGTCGCGGGGATCCGGTAGCGGGCCATGACGACGTCCGGTCCCCCGCACAGCGCGTCCACGGCCGCGTCCGGATGCCGGGCGCGGAGGTATCCGAGTACGGCCTCCAGCGATCCGTCGTTGCCGAGGTTCCCGGAGCCGAGAAGGCCGAACACCCCTACGCGCACCGGTGTTTCACCCCCAGGCACCCCGGCCGCCCCGGACCCGCCGGGCACCCCGGTTCCGGGCTTCACGCCTGCCTGCCCTCACGGCCGGCGACGACGGCGTCCACGGAGACGGCGTACCGGGCCGGGTCGACCGGGGCGCGGTCCTCGACCCGCTCGCCCGCGCCCGGCCGGACCCGGCTGGTCATCCACGAGGCCAGATGGCGGTGGCAGGCGCGCCGGTCGGCCGGGGACAGCGGCGCCCGCCGGATCGCCGAGGCGAAGCCCCACACGTACTCGGCGAGCAGCCGGGGCGTCGGGTGCAGGAGGCCTGCCCGGCGCGGGTCCAGGTTGACGCAGCGGGAGCGCTTGGAGGGGTTCGCCCGCTCGGCGCGGGTGGGGTGGTCGCGGCGGAAGTACAGCAGCTCCGGCACCTGGTGGAAGGGGCCGTGCAGGGTGATCTCGGCGACGAACGTGCGGTCCGCGTGGTGGTAGCTGTCGTGCGGCTTCACCCGGCGCAGCATGTCGGCCCGCATCACGCCGTAGAAGTCGTCGCCGCCGGGCTCGAACAGCAGGCTGCGGAAGCGCTCGGGCGCGTGCGGCGAGTCGGTGGCCAGCCCGTACTCGTAGGGGACCTTGACCTTGCCGTCGCCGTCGATGACGGCCTGGCCGCTGTGCGCGAGGACCACGTCGGGGCGCTCGTCCAGGATCTCGACACAGGCCCGCAGCAGGTCGCGGGCGTACAGGTCGTCGTGCGAGGCCCACTTGAACAGTTCGCCGCGGCACTCGGTGAACACATAGTTGTGGTTCGGCGCGGCGCCGATGTTGCGGGGCAGCCGGATGTACCGGATGCGCGCGTCCCGCGCGGCGTACTCGCGGCAGATGTCCTGGGTCCCGTCGGCCGAGGCGTTGTCGGAGATGACCAGCTCGAAGTCCTCGTACGTCTGGCCGAGCAGGGCGTCGAGCGACTCGGCAAGGTACTCCTCGCCGTTGTAGACGGGCAGGCCGACGCTCAGCCTGGGGTGGGCGGTCATGAGGTCCTCACTTCGGGAATGGGATGGTGGGCGCGCTCGCGCAGGGCGGACCGCAGTTGGAGCCACCAGACGGCCGAGGCGCAGACGGTCGCGGCGGCGACACCCCAGGCCGAGCCGACCGTGCCGGCCAGGGCGGCTCCGCCGAGGCCGCCGCCGACATAGCAGGCGGAGGCGAAGAGCTGGCAGCGCAGGCTGCGGCGGGCGGCGGCGAGCGCGCGCAGCCCGGCCGCCGCGCCGCTGCCGAGTCCGGCGCCCGCGACGCCGAGCGTGGCGGGCACGATGAGCTGCGAGGCGGAGTTCCAGACGTCGCCGAGCACGAACTCGCCCGCCCGGTCGGGCATCAGCAGCAGCGCAGCGCCCCAGAGCAGCGCGGCGGCGGCCTGTCCCCCGCCGAGGAGGAGGCAGAACTTGGCCAGCCGGTGCGGGGCCCGCCGCAGTACACGGGCCGCCTCCGCGACGGTGACCAGGGAAAGGCCCATGAGGAGGGCGAGGAACGGGCCGAGGAGCAGTTCCGCGCCCCGGACCGCGCCCACCGCGCCGACGCCGACGATCACGCCGAGCCCGTACGCGCGCAGTTGGCTCGCGCCGCTGAGGCTGACGTTCTCGACCAAGTACCGGTAGCCGAGGTCGCGTTGCTCGCTCAGCCAGCCGCCTGCCCGGGTGAGCCGGGGCCGGATGCCGGACTGGAGGCAGCCGTACCCGGCGGCGACCGCGGCGGACGCGCCCCAGGCGAGGACGAAGGCGGCGACGGTGTCCACGCGGGCCGCGATCACCATGGCCGGGACGAGCGCGACGCCCCACACGAGGTCGTTGACGAACGCCTTCCGTCCGGCGCCCGCGGCGAAGAACGCGAACCGCCACGCGTCCTGGAGGAGCAGTGCGGGCAGGACGACGCCGAGCGAGATGAACGCCGGTCCCACCCGTCCGCCGAGGCCGAGCCCGACCAGCAGGCACACCGCGCCGAGGGCCGCGCCCACGCCGAGCGCGGCCCCCGAGGAGCGGGCCGCCGCCGAGCGCCAGGACGCCTCGGGTACGCCGCTGAAGCGCACGACGAGCGGGTCGGTGGCCAGCCCGCGGGCGACGTTGAGCACCACGCCGTAGGTCAGCCAGGCCAGGCTGAACACGCCGAACGCGGTCAGTCCCAGCGACCGTGCCACGTAGATGCCCACCGCGAAGTTGGTCATGCTGGAGGCCGCCTGGTCGGCCAGTCCCCAGGACAGCCGGCCGACGATGCCCTTCCTGGCGGACGGGTCGGCGGACCGGTCGGCGGACCGGTCCGCGTTCGTGGCCCGGTCCGCCGGTGTCGGCGTCTTGTCCCCCTCGGTGGCCATCGGCGTCATGCCTTGATCAGCCCGGCGCCGTGCAGGGCGTCGGCCGCGACGGCGACGGTGTCGAACGGCAACTGCGACCGTTCGGCGACGTCCAGCAGGCTGTGTTCGCCGTCGGAGAGGCTGAGCACCCAGAGCATGGCCATCTGGGCCTGCTTGGCGTCGCTGCGCCCGCCGAGCGAGTCGTACAACCCGCGCCTTCCCAGCTGTGGTTCGCCGTAGGGGCTGAGGTTGACGTAACTGCGGTTGCGGTCGAGCACGGCGAAGGCCTCGCGGCAGACGGCGAGGGTGTCCTCCATCGCCTCCGGGGAGACGAAGTCCGGGTTGTCCCCCGAGGTGTGGTACTCGGGGTAGCCGGCGTACGGGGTCCGGCTGAGCGAGCCCACGCCGAGGTTGAACCCGGGTGAGCAGTACTGCCGCTCGTCGTAGCCGTACGGGGTGAACTCGTTGATCCGGTGCGGGCGTTCGGACGCGGTCAGCACATGTTGCAGCACGCGGTCGATCTCCGCGTCGCCGCGCCTGCTCTGCTTGTAGTTCACCTGGCCCGAGTCCCCCGCGCAGGCCAGTACGAGCCCGTGCTTGACGCGCTCGATCCGCTCCGCGTTGCGGGCCAGCCAGGTGATCGCCCCGACGGTGCCGGGCGCGAAGATGAACCGGTAGGTGTAGTACGGGGTCGTCTCCGCCAGGGCACGGGCCAGGTAGGTCGCCACCGCGACGCCCGCCAGGTTGTCGTTGGCCAGCGACGGGTGGCAGACGTGGCAGGAGACGATCACCTCGTCGGAGACCTGCCCCGGGACGACGTGCTCGGCGTAGGTGAGGTGTCCGTCGGCGAGCGTCGAGTCGATGCGCACCTCGTAGTCGCCGTCCGGCAGCCCGTCCAGGGTCTCCTGGGACAGGCAGAAGCCCCACTTCGGCTCGTAGTAACTCGTGCGGTACGGGACCAGGTCGGGCTGGTCCGGCAGGGTGTACAGGTGTTCGCGCAGCTCGGACAGCGGCATGGTGGCGGACACGGGGACGCTGTAGCCGAGCACGTGCAGGCTGGACGCGGCGAAGTCGACGACCCGGTTGCCCTCGGCATCGGCGATGTAGGCGTCCCGGATGTTCCACTCCTGCGGGACCGTCCAGTCGAGCACCTGCGTCCCGGTCGGCACCTCGTGCACCTGCAGCGGAACGTACTCGTCGACGATGTCCAGGGTGGCGCGCACCCCGTCGCCGGTGATGCTCCGGCAGAGCGGGTACAGCCGCTCCACCAGCGCGTGCATCTCCTCGCCGGGCGTGCTCATCGGCGCCACCGCAGGGTGTCGTCGACGGAGCCCGCCTCGGAGGCCGCGCGCAGCACGGCGAGGCGGGTGAAGCGGCGCTCGAAGTCCTCCTTGGTCAGCCCGTGTTTGCGGTAGGCGTCGGCGAGTTCGTGGGCGCCCTGCTTCACCGTCCACTCGCAGTCGAAGCCGGGGATCGCGGCGCGGAAGCGGGCGAAGTCCACGCGGTACGAGCGCGGGTCGGCGCCGTTCTCGCCGGTGATCCGCACCTTCGAGCCGGAGACCGCCTCGGCGACCTGTTCGGCGATCTCGGCGACCGTGACGTTGTTGACCTCGCTGCCGATGTTGAACGCGCGGTCGTGCACGGCCTCCCGGGGCGTGGTCAGCGCGGCCGTGAAGGCGCGGGCGATGTCGGCGGCGTGCACCAGCGGGCGCCAGGGTGTGCCGTCGGAGAGCACCAGCACCTCGCCGGACAGGAGCGCGTGGCCCACGAGGTTGTTCAGCACGATGTCGGCGCGCAGCCGGGGCGAGTAGCCGAAGGCGGTGGCGTTGCGCATGAACACGGGGCTGAAGTCGTCGTCGGCGAGCGCGTGCAGGTCGTCCTCGACCCGCACCTTGGACTCCGCGTACGGCGTCACGGGGCGCAACGGGGCGTCCTCGGCCACGAGTTCGTCGCCGCCGGCGGCGCCGTAGACCGAGCAGGTGGACGCGTACAGGAAGCGCCGCACCCCGGCCTCGCGGGCCAGCCGGGCCAGTCGTACGGAGGCGTGGTGGTTGATGTCGTAGGTGAGGTCCGGTGCCAGCGCTCCCAGCGGGTCGTTGGAGAGCGCGGCCAGGTGGATCACGGCGTCCACCCCGGCCACGTGCTCGGCCGTGATGTCGCGCAGGTCCACCCGGTGCCCCCGCGGGTCGTCGGGCTGCGGGCCGAGGACGCAGTCGGCGAACAGGCCGGCGTCGAGACCGACGACCTCGTGCCCGGCGGCGGCGAGGACCGGGGCCATCACGGTGCCCAGGTAGCCCTGGTGGCCGGTCAGCAGTACGCGCACGGTTCATTCCCCCAGTGGTGAAGTGCCCGGGTCACAAGTGCCCAGGTCGAGCGTGAGTTTGTGGACGGCGAACGCCTCGGCGTAGCGGGCGTGGCATTCGATGCCGCGGATGCGTGCGAGGCCGAGGAAGGCCTCCCGGTCGTACCAGGGCCGGTGCCGCTGCGAGGCGTAGTGCTCCTGCAGCAGCCGCACCTTCTGTTCGGCGGTGTCCGGCGTCAGCGGCTGGTACGCCGCCATCCGGCCGAGGTCGCCGTCCCATTTGACGATCTCGTAGCCCAGTACGAGGTGGTCGCGGAAGGCGGTGGGCAGCAGTTGCGCCAGGCCGCGGTGGTCCTGGTGCGCGTCGTCGGTCCGCGGTGCGAGGACCAGGTCCGGGTCGGTGCGCGCGCGCAGTTCCTCGACGGCGGCCTTGGCCTCCTCCCACTGCGCGGGCAGTCGGCCGTCCGCCAGTTTGAGCACGGTCAGCCGCAGGTCCGCGCCGGGGCAGAAGGCTTCGAGCGCGGCCTGCTCCTCCTGCTCGCGCTCGCTGCCGCCGCCGGTGAGGACCAGGGCGTCGACGCGGAGGCCGGGCCGGGCGAGGCACATCGTCAGCAGGGTGCCGCCGGCACCGATGGCGATGTCGTCGCAGTGCGCGCCCACCGCGACGATCCGGTCCAGGCGTCCGGACCCGAGCCCGATCACGCCGTCCCCGCCGAGACGCCGGCTCTGTGCCCGCTCACGCCGTCCCGCTCCCAGACGGCCCACGGGCGGTCGCCCCGGGCGTAGGCCTCGTCGAGCGCGGCCTTCTCCTTGACGGTGTCGGTCGGCTTCCAGAAGCCGCGGTGCTGGTGCGCCACCAGCCGTCCCTGCTTCGCCAGTTGGCCGCAGCCGTCGGCGACCAGGTCGCCGCCCTCCGGGATGTGGTCGAAGATCTCCTGGCGGAGCACGAAGTAGCCGCCGTTCTCCCACAGCGGCATGTCGCTGACCGCGGTGATGCCTCCCACCAGGCCGTCCTCGCCGAGGTCGACGCAGTGGAACGAGGACTGCGGCGGCACCACCATCATCGACGCGCCCGCGTCGCGGCGGGCGAACTGGTCGATCATCTGGGGCAGGGGTGCGTCGGTGAGCACGTCGGCGTAGTTGGCGAGGAACATCTCGTCGCCGTCGAGGTGGTGCCGTACCCGGCGCAGCCGCTCCCCGATCGGTGACTCGATGCCGGTCTGCGCGAACGTGATCGTCCAGTCGGCGATGTCGGTGGACAGCAACTCGGTCCGTCCCTGGCGCAGGACGAAGTCGTTGGACGTCGTCTCCTCGTAGTTGAGGAAGAAGTCCTTGATGTGGTGGGCCCCGTAGCCGAGGCAGAGGATGAACTCGGTGTGCCCGAAGTACGCGTAGTAGCGCATGACGTGCCAGATCAGCGGCCGGGGGCCGACCATGGCCATCGGCTTGGGCGTGTCGTCGGAGGCCCCGTTGCGCATGCGCAGCCCGTAACCGCCGCAGAACAGAACGACCTTCATGCTGCAATCTCCTTCACGACGCGTCCTCGACGATGCTGAGTTCCGGTATGGGAAAGACCAGCCGGCCGCCCCACTCGTGCACGAAGGACAACTGCTCGACCAGTTCGGTCCGCAGGTTCCACGGCAGGACGAGCACGTAGTCCGGCTTGTCGGCGGCGATCTGCTCGGGCGCCAGGATCGGGATGCGGGTGCCCGGGGTGAACCTGCCGTGCTTGTACGGGTTGCGGTCGACGGTGTACGCGAGCAGGTCGGGCCGGATGCCGCAGTGGTTGAGCAGGGTGTTGCCCTTGCCGGGGGCGCCGTAGCCGACGACGGTCTCGCCGCGCTCGGCCGCCTCGATGAGGAACTTCAGGAGGTCCCTGCGCACCTTGGCGACCCGGGCGGAGAACTCGGTGTACCCGGACAGTTCCTGGAGCCCGGCGGCCTTCTCCCTGGCCAGTACGTCGGCCACCCGCTGCGACGGTTCGCCCGCCACCTCGGCGGGGCGGGCATGGAGCCGGATGGAGCCGCCGTGGGTGGGCAGCAACTCGACGTCCACGAGGGCGAGTCCGCCGCTGGCGAGGGCCCGGATCGCGGACGCGACCGTGTAGTACTGGAAGTGCTCGTGGTAGATCGTGTCGTACTGGTTGTCCTCGATGAGGGTCAGCAGGTGCTGCACCTCGATGGAGACCCAGCCGTCGTCGGCGACCAGGGCCCGCAGTCCCTGGGTGAAGCCGACCACGTCGGGGATGTGCGCGTACACGTTGTTGGCGACGACCAGGTCCGCCGGGCCGTGCTCGGCGCGGACGGCGGCGCCGGTCTCCGGGGACAGGAACTCCGTGAGCGTGGGCACACCGGCGTCCCGTGCGGCGGCACCGACGTTCACCGACGGCTCGATGCCCAGGCAGCGGATCCCCCGGTCCACCACGTGCTTCAGCAGATATCCGTCGTTGCTCGCGACCTCGACCACGAAGGCGTCGGGGCCGAGGCCCACCCGCTCCACGGCGTCGGCGACGAACGTCCGCGCGTGCTCCACCCAGGAGGTCGAGAAGGAGGAGAAGTACGCGTACTCCTTGAACGTGTCCTCCGGGGTGATCAGCGGAGGGATCTGCGCGAGCCAGCAGTCGGTGCAGACCCGCAGGTGCAGCGGGTACGCCGGTTCGGCTTCGTCCAGTTGTTCCGCGGCGAGGAAGCTCTCGCACGGCGGGGTCGCTCCCAGGTCGACGACGCTTTCGAGCGCCGCCGAGCCGCAGAGTCGGCATCGTGTCATCTACTGCCCCCATCCCGCTCGCGCTGGTGCCCCCGGCGCGAGCCAGTGTTTCCGTCACGTATCGGCGGCGGGCTCTCCCCGCCGCCCGACCGCTCCGCGATCGCGGAGCGGTACCCCTCCACCAGGCGTTCGAGGCCGACGGCCGGGCTGAAGCCCTGCTCGTACCGGCGCCGGGCCGCCCGGCCCATTTCCTGGTTGCGCTCCTGACCGGCCGTGATCCGGCGCAGGCAGGCGGCGAGCAAGGCGGGGTCGCCCGGCCGGTGCAGCAGCCCGCTCACCCCGTCCTCGACGAGTTCGACGAACGCTCCGTGCGCGGCGGCCACGGTCGGGACCCCGGCCGCCATGGCCTCCACGACCACCAGGCCGAACGCCTCCAGCCAGGTCGAGGGGGCCACCACGGCGACCGACCGCGCGATGGCCTGCCGGCACCGGGCGGGGTCGTACAGGCCGACGTAGCGCACGTCGTCCCGGTCCGCCGCCCAAGCGGTCACCTCGGCCTCCAGCGGTCCCGTGCCGGCGATCATCAGTGGTACGCCCACCCCGCCGTTCGCCGCGAGCTCGTCCCACGCGGCCATCAGCAGCCGTACGCCCTTGGCCTCCGCGAGGCGGCCCAGATAGAGCACGTGCTCGCCGGGGCCCGTGCGGCGGACGTCCGGTTCGGGCACGAAGTTGTGCTTCACCGCGAGGCGTTCGGCGGGCATCCCGGACCGCACCAGGACGTCGCGCTGGGCGGCGGAGATGCAGAAGAACCGCTCCACGCCCGACCACCAGCGCCGCCGGTTGACCGACAGGCTGACCGCGAGCGGTACCGTCGCCAGCCGGGAGCCGCGGTAGCAGCCGTGCCGGACGGCGGGCAGCGGCGACGAGCCGACGCACTCGGTGCACGGCCGGCCGTCCCGCTGGAGCGTGCCGGGCGGGCAGACCTGGGTGTAGTTGTGCAGTGTGGCCACGGCGGGCACGCCCGCGTCGGCGCAGGCGGCGAGCACCGCGGGCGACAGGAGCGGGAAGACGTTGTGGATGTGCACCACGTCCGGCCGCTCGGCCCGGAGCCGGTCGGCGAGTTCCGAGCGGACCGCCGGGTTCCACGGCACCAGGAGCGGCAGCGCGGCCTTGCCCAGCAGGGACCGGCCGGCGATGTCGTCGCTGCGCCGCTCGAACAGGCCGACCCGGTGGCCGGCCGCGCGCAGCAGCTCGGCCTCCTGGTCCACGACGTTGTTCTCCCCGCTCGGCTGTGCCGAGTTGTAGCGGTTGTGCACCACGAGGACATGCATGGTCGAGGTCACCTCCCTTCCTTGGCCCAGCGCGGGACATGTCGTCTGGGGACCACTGGCTTCAATGGCGGCGCGGGCGGGGCGGGAATCGCCAGCAGCGAGGCGGCCAGGGCCAGATGGAGCAGGTACGGCGAGGCGTCGCCGAGGCCCGCCTCGGTGTACGACGCGATCGCGCAGTAGCTGATCAGGAAGATCGCGCAGGCCCTCGGCAGCGAGGGCGGCCGGAGCAGCGCGACCCCGCCCAGCACGGCGAACACGGCCGCCACGAGGACGACGCCGATCCAGCCCTGCTCGTGGTAGACGGCCAGCCAGCTGTTGTCGATCGGCAGCCCGCCGAACGACTTGTCGCCCAGGCCCATCCCGAACAGCTTCTCCCCGGTCGTCCGGGGCTCCGCCAGCAGGGCGTCCCAGACCTTGGCCCGGCCGGTGAGGCTGGTGAGGTTCTCCTGGCTCTGGCCGCGCAGGAACCAGGTCCGCAGCGCGGAGGCGAACCCCACCGCGGCCACCACGGCGACGAGGACCGCCCAGGTGAAGAAACGGCGGGCGGCGGCGCTGGTCAGGACGAGCGAGCCGATCGCCAGCACCAGCCCGATGAGCATGCCGATGGTGGCCGTGCGGGTGTGGGTCAGCGCGAGCAGGACCAGTGAGGGCACGATGACGACCGTCGCGCTGGTGCGGTCGGCCCGGCGGCCCAGCACGAGCAGCACGGTGAGCCCGATGATCACCGCTGCGTACTGTCCGATCTGTGGCGGGGTGAGCGGCCACAGGGCGCCGACCAGCCGTCCGCCGTACAGCTCGGGCATGGCCGCGCCCGGGGAGACGACCAGGCCCGCGGCGACCGACCCGAGGACCGCGAAGTACATCCGGATGTGGTGCCGTACGAAGGTCAGGTCGCCGTCCCACCAGCGGCTGAGCAGCCACAGCGTGCCGACGAAGAGGGCCAGCCGGGTGCAGCGGAACAACGCGCCGAGCCCCGACTCCAGTTGGAGGCTGGAGATCAGGCTCGGCACCAGCAGCAGGGTGAGCAGGAGCACGAAGGCGCTGGCCCGGATGCGCAGTTGGAGATTGAGCGCGAGCGCCAGCGTGAACGCGGCGACCAGCGCGCCCATGGTGACCAGCTGGATGAGCGAGCGCGGCAGCGGGACGATGGTCTTCGCCCCGGCGGAGCCCAGCGTGTTGAGGATCAGCAGGCCCCAGACGACGCCGACGAGTTTGGGTGTGCCGCTCCGCAGGTCCCCGGTCATCTCAACCACCGGCCTGCGGGTCGAGGGTGCTGCCGGTGTCCTGCTGGTAGGGCGTGCCCTGCCACTGGCCGAAGTCGAGCACCCGGCTGGGGTCGTGGGCGACGAACTGCCAGGGTCCGACGTACACGTTGTCGTGCCAGCGGTTGTGCTGCTTGCGGGTGATCGCCTCGGCCACCTTCTCGCCCTTGTACGGCGACCACTTGGGGTAGGTGCCGTAGTTGGACAGCACCGCCATGCGGTCGCACTTGGCCGTGCACTTGACGACGGACTTGTCCAGCGTGAAGCGGTTGTCGTGGATGTCCACGCGCTGGGTCTTCCACCGGCAGTCGCCGTACAGCGGTGCTCTGGCGATCGCGGGCCGCTTGCAGCGGTCGGTGTCCCGCATCAGCAGGGTGCAGTCACCGGACGAGGTGTTGGCGGGGCTGTTGCAGAACCGGTCGGCGTTCTCCCACAGGGTGATGCCGGACCAGTTGTTCTCCAGTACGTTCCCGTAGATCTCGATCTTGTCCGTGCGGGCGCGGACCCGGGGTTCGCCGCCGGACTCGGACAGGTAGACGGTCGCGAAGGGGAAGCTGTCGCCGCGCTCGGCGTACTTGCGGCCCTCGACCCAGTTGTTCCGCCGGATCGTGTTCTTCCGGATGACCGCGTTGTAGCTGGTCTCGTACATCAGCGCGGCGCCGTCGTTGTCCTCGAGGACGTTGTTCTCGATGCGGAAGTCGTTGTTGTTGGTGTCCGCCCACAGCCCGGCGCCACGGTTGTCGTGCACCCAGTTGCCGCGGATGTCGGCGCCGTCGACGGCCCAGAACTTGATGCCTCCGGTGCAGCCGCAGCCCTCCCGCCGCCGCTCCCAGTCGCCGGTGTTGTTGCCCGTGATCTCGTTGCCCTCGACCACCAGGTCCTTGAGGGGGTCGCCGGACTTGTACGCGTTCATGCCGTACTGGCCGTTGTCCCGCAGGCAGTTGGCGCGGACCTGCTGGCGGGCTCCGGCCATCAGCCCGGCGCCGGAGTTGCGCTGGATCGTGGCGTGCTCGATCACCCATCCGTCGGCCGAGTCGTGGTTGACCACGCCCTCGTCGTGCGGCGCGACGAAGTTCTGCACGGTCAGATGGCTGATGGTGACGTCACGGGCGGTGCCGCCGAACGCGTACTGGTTGGTCTTGTGGCCGTCGAGGACCGCGCCCGGCGCGCCGAGGTAGCGGTCCCCCTTCTTGGGGATGACCTGCGCGTAACGGTCCGCTTCGAGCCGGTGCGTGCCCGGCTTGAGCCAGAACGTGGTGTCCGGTGGGCTGCTCTTGGTCTTGGCGGCCAGGTCACCGGTCTTCGCGGGGTCGACCGTCACCGCTCCCGCCGGTGCCTTCGCCGGTCCGGGCGCGGGCTTGGCGCACACGCCCGCCACGGACCGGGCGCCGGACGTGGACGGCGCGGCGGTCGGCTCCGACGGGGCGTCCGACGTGCTCACACAGCCGCTCGCCAGGACGGCCAGCGCCGCCACCGGCAACGCCCGCCTCCGCCACTTGAATCGCACGCTTCCTCCCCCTTTCTGGTCGCGGACTTTCTAGTCGCGGAAGCTGAGTACGGTCGTGAACGGCTGGGCGCTGTCGGCGAATCCGGTGCCGACGAGCGTGGTGGCGGGCTCCTTGCGTCCGAAGCCCGCTGAGTACCAGCCGAGCGGCGGGTCGCTCTCGCCGCGGTGCGCCCGCCAGTTCAGCTCTCCGGGCAGATCGAGGACGGCGGAGCGGGTCTCGCCGTCGCGCATCCAGGTGAGTTCGGCCCGGTCCCCCGTCAGGTCCGCGGTGATCGCCGGCCCGAGGTGGAAGGCGAGGCGCGCGGCCCGGCGCGGGCCCCGTACCTCGTCGACCACGCGCAACTCGGCTGTTTCGGCGGTCAGTTCCACCCGGCGGCGGTGCACCGAGCCCTGGTAGCCGTCGTGTTCGGCGCACCAGCGGGAGACGCCCGCGTCGGAGGTGCGCGCGTCGAGGACGCGGGTGCGGGCGTGCCGGGTCCACAGGAACGGCCCGCCGGAGACGGACTGGTCGGTGCCGTCCAGTTGCAGGGTGTTGTGGCCGAGGGTGGAGCGGAAGTACTGCCGCCACTCGGGCTGCCCGTGGTAGCAGAACGTCCCCGGGTCGGCGAGGACGTCGACCCCGTCGTGCCGGACCTCCACGGACAGCGCGTCCGCGTGGGCGTGCGCGGCGATGGACAGGAAGCCGTGCGGACCGCCGTCGCAGCGGCACCAGATCCCGTCCGGGCCCCGGAGCACGGTGAGCCCGGCGTCGGCGAAGTGGGCCGGGCGCGATGCCGGGCGGGTCACCGCCGCCGTGGTCCCGTGGTGCGGGGACGGCTCGTTCTCCGCGTTCGGCCGCGCCTTCGCGGACGGGTGGATGAGCGCGGCCAGCAGCGGGGTGCGTACGTCGGTGCCGGTCACCTCCGGCCACCAGTCGAGCCGGCCGAACACGGCGTCCCCGGTGGCCAGCAGCGAGGCCCAGCGGTCGGTGCCCGTGCCGTCCACGATCAGACCGTGCCCGTCGTCCGCGTCCCCCTGGCGCGGTGGCCGCAGCCGGTCGTCCACGACGGCGGCGAGCGCGTCGGTCATCCGCAGCAGCACCAGACGCACCGTCGCGGGGACGGGTACGTCGGCGGCGTCCGCCTCGGCCAGCGCGGCCAGGCCGAGTTCCAGGACGAGTCCGTGGTACTCACTGGCCAGCTCGCGGTTGAGGCCGGAGAGGAAGGTGTTGGCACGCAGGTGCCGGTCGAGGGACCGCAGCGCGTCGGTGCGCCACCGGCCGGAGGAGGGGAACCAGTCGAACGCGCAGGCCGCGGCGAACTGTCCGGCGGTCTCGGCGACGATGTGGTTGTTCGCCGACGAGCCCCGGCTGGGGAAGGCGGCCAGCCAGCGCTGGTGGTGCCAGATCTGGTTCCGCGCCACCGCGTTGTCCTCGAACAGCCCGGCCGCGCCCTGCCAGCCGTCGAGGAGCCGGCGGATCCACACCCAGGACAGCAGCCGGATGCCCAGCTCGATACCGCTGATCCAGTGCACGCCCTGCAGCGGCGGGTTGGCCGTCCACCACGACCGCAGATGTGCGGCCACGCGCTCGGCGTACCGTTCGTTCCCGGTGATCGCGTAGGCGGCGGCGAGCACCGTGAGGTACTGGTGCCGGGACGGCTCCCAGATCTGCTTGATGTCCCCGGCCGCGTCCTCGCTGCGGTACGGCACGTCGAAGCCGTAGCCCCCCGGGGCCCGGCGCCCGGTCTTCGGGTCGTACCACCAGTCCGGGTCGGCCAGGTCGTCCCGGGCCACGCCGAAGAACTCGGCGTGGCCGTCCATCAGCCGGTCCGCCTCGGCGACGAGCCGTTTCGCGGCGTCCGGAGGTATCGCGGCGATCGTTCCCGCGGGCAGTGCCGCGGTGAACCGGGCGCCGGTCACGCTCGGCGCGTCGGGCGGCTGCGCCCGCCACCGCCGTCTGCGCACCGTGTCGCCCGCCCGGCCGGCGACCTCCAGCGGTCCCATCCGGGACAGCCGCCGCAGGTACCAGCCCGCGGTGGTGCTCACGGTCATCGCGCCCCCGTCAACGTCACCGGCGCGCCGCCGGCCAGGCCGGACGGCACGGCGAGGGTGGCCGCCGTGGTGGCGACCAGCGACTCCAGCGGCACCGGCATGGGCCCGCCGGTCCGCACGGCCCTGATGAACGCCGCCAGTTCGGCGTTCTGGCCCTTGTCCCGGGCCTTGGGCAGCCGTGAACTGACCCACCGCTTCCGTCCGGACCCGCCGTCGAAATACACCGAGGCACGGACGAAGTCGTCGAGCCGCAGCACCTTGCCGTCGGCGACGAGGTCCAGGGTCTCCTTGGGGAAGCCGGCCGCGCCCGTGGTGACGTAACTGATGGTGGCGGTGGACCCGTCGGGGTAGCGCAGCACGACGTTCAGGTCCTCGTTGCCGGGCGCGGCGGTGGCGTACACCGATTCCGGGTCCGCGTCGAGGAGCCAGCTCGCGGTGTCGATGAAGTGGCCGCCCTCACCGGCGAACCGGGAGCCCTCGGTGCCCTGCTGGAGGTACCAGCTGCCGCCCTGCAGGCGGCCCGCGTTGACCAGGTAGCGCAGGCTCGCCGGTCCTGTCCGGGCACCGAACTTCTTCCTGGCCTCCGTGAGCAGGGGCGCGAAGCGGCGGTTGAAGCCCACCTGCAGCCGGTCGTTGCCGGATTCCTCCACGGCAGCGAGCACACCGGCCAGCTCTTCCTCCGAGAGGGCGAGGGGCTTCTCCACGAACACCGCCTTGCCCGCGATGAGTGCCCGGCGGGTCAGTTCGGCGTGCGAGCTGTGCCGGGTGACGACGAACACCGCGTCGACGGACTTGTCGTCGAGCATGGCGTCGAGGTCGGTGCTCGCCTCCTTGAAACCGAACTTCCGCTTCGCGTTGGCCGCCGAGAGGGCCGTCGTGGTGACGACCGTGGTCAGCTCGACGCCGTCGCGCTGGGCCAGGTGCGGCAGCAGCATCGACGTCGCGTAGTTCCCCGCGCCGGCGAACGCCACCCGCACCGGCGCGTCGGCCGACCGGGCCGGGGCGGACGGTTTTCCACCGCGTCGCACCTCGGACACGGTCACCGTGGGCGCGGGGGTCCCCGCCCCGGCCGGGTCGTCGGCGCGGCCGGGGTAGCGGAACAGCACGGCTACGGCCTTCAACTCGCCGTCCTTGAGGCGCTGGTACGTCTCGACGGCGTCGTCGAAGGCGGCGACGTGCGAGATCAGGAGCTCCACGTCGACACGGCCACGGGCGGCGAGATCGAGGAAGCACGCCAGGTTGCGGCGCTCGGTCCAGCGCACATAGCCGATCGGGTAGTCCCGTCCCTCCAGCTCGTACGACGGGTCGTAGCGCCCGGGGCCGTAGCTGCGGGAGAAGCGGACGTCGAGTTCCTTCTCGTAGTACGCGTTCCAGGGCAGGTCCAGCCGGCACTTGCCGATGTCGACGACCCGGCCGCGGTCCCTGCAGAGCCGGGCGGCCAGCTCGACGGGCTGGTTGCTGCCGCCGCCCGCCGCCAGATACACCTGGTCCACGCCGTGGCCGTCGGTGAGTTCGGCGACGGCCGCCTCCACGGCCGCGGACGCGGGGTCCCCGCAGGCCGCGGCGCCCAGGCGTTCGGCGAGTTCGCAGCGCGCCGGGTCGGGGTCGGCCCCGACGACGCGTACTCCCGAGGCGGTGAGGAGCTGGGCCACGAGCTGCCCGATCAGGCCGAGGCCGATGACCAGCGCCACCTCGCCGAGCTGCGGCTCGCCCTGCCGGACGCCCTGCATCGCGATCGAGCCGACGGTACCGAAGGCCGCGTGCCGGGGCGCGAGACCGTCCGGGACCGGGGTGTAGAGGTTCTTCGGCACCCAGTTCACTTCGGCGTGCAGCGCGTGCTCGTTGCCCGCGCAGGCCACGAGGTCGCCGACCTTCACATCGTCGATGCCGGGGCCGACCTGCTCGACCACCCCGCACAGCGAGTAGCCGAGCGGGGTGTACGAGTCGAGCTTGCCCATCACCTTGCGGTAGGTGGCGGGCACGCCGTTGGTGGCCACGCTCTGCATGACCTTGGCCACCTGGTCCGGCCGGGAGCGGGCCTTGCCCACCATCGACATACCGGCCTCGGACACCTTCATGAGCTCGGTGCCGGTGGAGATCAGCGAGAAGGCGCTGCGGACCAGCACCCCGCCGGGCTTGCACCCCGGCACGGGCACGTCGAGCAGCGCCAGTTCGCCGCTCTTGTAGTTCTGCACAACCTGTTTCACCCGAGCTCCTCTTGATTTCTACGCCGTCGTGCCGTCATGCCGCCTGGCTCCGGTCGGAGCCGGAAGTAGCGTCGCGGTACCAGTACTCAAGGGTCAGCACATGCCACAGGTGCTTGGAGAAGTCCCGCTGTCCGGCGGCGTCCTCGGCGACCATGCGGGCCAGCGCGTCGCGGCGCAGGATCCCGGAGCTGACGAGCACACCGTCGTTCACCACCTCGCGCACCAGCGGTGCCAGGTCCCGGCTCATCCAGGCCCGCAGCGGGGCGCTGAACAGGCCCTTGGGCCGGTAGACGATCTCCCGGGGCAGGACCGAGGTGGCCGCCTCCTTGAGGACCGCCTTGCTCTGCCGTCCGGCGATCTTGCGACGGCCGGGGAAGGCGAACGCCGCCTTGACCACCTCGACGTCCACGTACGGCACCCGTACCTCGGTCGACGCGGCCATGCTGGAGCGGTCGGTGTAGGCGAGGTTCAGGCCCGGCAGGAACATCCGGGCGTCGCCCAGGCACATGCGGTTGACGAAGTCGTCGAGGTCGTTGTCCTCGTAGACGTCCGCGTGCTCGGTCAGCACGTCGTCGACCGTCCCGGCCAGGTCCGGATTGACCAGGGCGAGCAGTTCGTCCTGGTCGTACATGGTGTAGCTGCGCCGGAACGCGGTCTCCTCCGGCAGGTCGGCGAAGGAGAGGAACCGCTTCGCGAAGCGCACCGACCTCAAGCCGCGGCGCGAGGTGGCGACCGGCAGCCGGTCCACCGTCGCGGACAGGCCGCGCCGCAGGGGGCGCGGGATGCGCTGGTAGCGCAGCGCGAGCAGGTTGGCGAGGTGTTTGCGGTAGCCGGCGAACAGTTCGTCGGCGCCCATGCCCGAGAGCATCACCTTGACCCCGGCCTCGCGGGCGGCCGAGCAGATCAGGAAGGTGTTGATCGCGGCGGGGTCGCCGATCGGCTCGTCCAGGTGGTGGGTCATCCGCGGCAGCAGGTCGAGCACGTCCGGGGCGATCTCGATCTCGTGGAGGTCGACGCCGAACTGCTCGGCGACCTGCCGGGCGTAGCGCAGGTCGTCCGGCATCGCCTCGAACTTGGCGTCCTCGGGGCGGAATCCGATCGTGTAGGCGGAGATCCCGGGCCGGTCGCGGGCCGCCAGCGCGGTCAGATAGCTGGAGTCGAGGCCGCCGGAGAGGAAGGTCGCCACGGGCACGTCGGAGAGGAGGTGCTGCCGGGTCGACTCCTCGACGACGGCGGCCAGGTCGGGGAGTTCGCCACTGCGGGCGCGCTCCTGGCCCTCGGCGGCGACGTCCCTGAGGTTCCAGTACCGGCCGCGCTCGATCCGGCCGTCGGGCCGGCACCGCAACCAGCTTCCCGGCGGGAGTTTCTCCGCCTCGCTGAACGCGCAGCGCGAGTCCGGCACCCAGTAGTAGAGGAGGGAGGCCACCAGCGCGGCCTGGTCCACCTCCAGCGTTCCGCCGGTCACGGCGGCGAGCGCCTTGAGTTCGGAGGCGAACATCAGGCCCTTGCCGCGCCGGAGCAGGAACAGCGGCTTGATGCCGAGCTGGTCGCGGGCGAGCACGAGTTCCCCGGTCCGCTCGTCGAAGACGGCGAACGCGAACATGCCGCGCAGCCGGGGCAGGCAGTCGGTACCCC
The DNA here is from genome assembly GCF_055584525.1 of Streptomyces sp. NPDC102514. Classification (NCBI taxonomy): domain Bacteria; kingdom Bacillati; phylum Actinomycetota; class Actinomycetes; order Kitasatosporales; family Streptomycetaceae; genus Streptomyces; species Streptomyces sp. NPDC102514. Next base: position 180,731 of record NZ_JBVJLW010000011.1, on the reverse strand, counting down.
AGCGCCGCCAGGCCTCAAGGACCACCTCGGTGTCGGAGGTACCGCGGAACCGCACCCCGGCGGCGGCCAGTTCGGTGCGCAGTTGCGGCGCGTTGTACAGCTCGCCGTTGTACGTGAGGGAGAGGCCGTCGGAGACCATCGGCTGGGCGCCGGTCTCCGACAGGTCGATGATGGCCAGCCGGCGGTGCCCGAGGTGCACCTCGCCGTCACCGGCGGAGTGGCTGTAGCGGCCCGCGCCGTCCGGGCCGCGGTGGGCGAGGACATCGGTGAGCCGGTCGGTCACGGCCTTGCCGTCCGGCCACAGGTAAGTGCCTGCGATGCCACACATGATCTACCTGGCCTCCTGGTCGCTGTACGGGATGCGTGCGGCCGTCATGGAGGGCCGTTCCGTCCGCGGCTGGCCGGTCCCGTGCTGCCGGGCGGGCCGCTCATGGGCGCCGCGCAGCGCGGTCTGCAGCCCGTCCCACAGCGTGCCGTCGGTCCGGTCGCGCGGATCGGGGTCGATGAGCACCACGCCGATCACCGGGATGCGCTGGTCGGCGAGTTGCCGTGCCACGGTGTGCAGCCAGGCGGCGCTGCCGTGTCCGGCGCGCACGACGAGCACGCTCTGGCCGCCGAGGTACTGCAGATCGGTCCAGGCGGTGCCGGGGGCGACCGAGCCGACGCCGAGCCGGCGTGCCTGTTTCGGCACGGCCGCGGCGTCCTCGCCCCTGACGACGGTGGGGCCGCCGGGCTCCTGGCGGCTGTTGGCGAGTTCGCGTCCGGGCAGTCCGTCGATGACGACGACCGGGCCCTCCGTCGCCAGTGCTCGGGCGACGTTCAGGGCGATCACGCTCGTGCTGCGCGCACAGCCCAGTTCCAGCAGCGACACGGGTTCCGCGGAGCCCCGTACGGCGCGGACCAGGGTCGCGGTGAGGCGTTCGCGGGCCGCGCTGGTCCGCCGGGGCCGCCACAGCCCGGCCGACCAGCGGGGCACGGCGCGCAGTTCCGCGACGACCGAGGCGCCCAGGTTCGCCGCGATCTCCTTGCGCAGAACGGGCCGGTCCGCCACCACCGTGCCGACCGCGGCAAGGCCGAGGCCGAGGACGAGCCCGAGAACGAGCCCGATCACGGCGTTGGTGGCGGCCGACCGGGGCAGGGACTGCTCGACCGCGCGCGGGGCGTCCACGATCTGGGTGCCCGCGATGACCTTGGGTGTGCCGGTGCGCGCGTCCGCGGCGCGCTGGTCGAAGTCGGCGATCCGTGAGTTGAGCAGGGCCCGGCGGGCGAAGAGGGACTCCAGGCCGGCCGACGCCTGCGGGTCGCTCTCCGGTGAGCGGTCGCCGATCGCGTTGTTGACCTCGGTGAGTTCGTCCCGCATGCGGTCGCGCTGGTCGAGCAGGGCCTTGGCCTCGGCCTGCGCGGCTTCCCGCATCCTGCGCACATGGTCCGCGACGAACGCTTCGGCCAGCGCCTTGGCGCGGGCCACGGCCTCCTCCTCGGTCTTGCCCGTCACATCGATCTGCAGCAGGTTGTTGGTCAGGCCGGTGCCCCGGTAGTCCTTCATGAAGTCCTCGGGTTTCTCCGGGGACTTGAGGGCCTGCAGGGCCTTGTCGGCGATCCGTGTGGTGCCCAGCAGCGCGACGTCGGTACGGATCAGCGTCCCGGTGTCGTTCGGCTGGTCGTCCTGATGCACGACCAGCACCTTGGCCGTGGCGCTCGGCGGTGGCGGCAGCAGGACGGCCACGGCCGCGCCGAGGAGCAGCCCCAGCAGTGCCACGGAACTCCAGAGGCGGCGGCGCCTGCGCACCGCCACGACCAGTGCGTGCAGATCGAGCAGCGGAGTGGCGGCCGACGACTCCGCGGTCGTACTCGTCGTCATGCCGGACCTCCCGTGGTGGTGCCGGGAACCGCGAGCGCCAGCGGGGTGTTGTCCGCGGGCCGGTCGGCGGACCGGGTCGGCCGGGCCCGGACCGTGCCGGCGACGACGATGCCGACGACCTCGTGTCCGGCGTCCGCGCAGGCCTCGGCGACGGCGGAGAGGTCTCCGGCGGTCCAGCTGCCCGCGCTGAGCACGACCAGGACGCCGGACTCGGTGTCGCGGTCGGGCACCATCGGCTGGGTCACCTGGACGTCCACCACGCGCAGCACCGGATCGCTCTTGGCCTCGGTGACGAGCTGGTCGGCGGCCCGGCGGGCGGTTCCGTCGCCGTCCGGTACGACGACGAGCAGCCGCCGGGGGGCCGGCAGCTGGTTGCGCAGGCGTACGCAGACCCGCCGGTAGCGGATGCGCCGGCCGGCCTCGTCGCCGTACGTCTGCGGGTCCGGGGCGTCCCACCGGGTGTCGACGCCGAGCAGTCGGCGGATCCGGGCCGCCCGGCCGGTCTCCCGCCGCCCGTGCGCGGGGTGTTCCTCGGGTACGTCGACGGTGCCGAGGAGTGTGGAGCCCAGTGCCGCGGCGATCTCCGGTTCGGTGCGCAGCCGGCGGTTCATCCGGGCTGCGGCGAGATGGGCGACGACGGTGAGCAGGAACGCCAGCAGCGCCCCGCCGACGATGAGTTGCACCCTTGTCGGTGGCGCCTCGCCGGTCGGCCTGGCCGCCGGTCCCATGACCACCATGCCGGCCTTGCTGGTCGCCGGGTCGGCCTCGTCCAGTTTCTGCATGGCCTCTTCCAGCGCTGTGCGCAGATTCGCGAGCGCGGTGCGGGCCTGCACGCTCTCCACTGTCTGTCCCGGATCCGAGGCCTTGGACAGGTCGGTGATCCGGCGGTTGGTCTCCTCCACCTGCTGGCGCAGGGCCTCGGGGCCCGTGGCCGCGTCGGAGTCGGTGCTGTCGCCCGCGACGCGCGCGGCGAAGGCGACGAACTGCTGGGCCGACCGGTCGGCGAGCCGCTGGGCGCGCTCCGGAGTGTCGGCCGTGCCCGAGATCTTGATGATGTTCCCGTTGGCGGCGGCGGCGCTCACCTTCTTCCGCAGATCGCTGCCGCTGACGCCCTCCCAGTGGAGCGTGGCGGCCACGCGGTCGATCACGACCGAACTGGTCGCGATCTCCGCCTGGGTGAGCAGTTCGCGCTCCTCCCACTGCCCCGGCAGCAGGACCGATGCCGAGGCCGTGTACGCGGGTGGGAACAGCATCGAGGTGCCGTAGCCGACGAGCGCGCCCACCACGACGAGGAGGGCGAGGAGCCGCCGGCGCCGGCGGAGAATACGCCCGATCGTGACCAGGCGTATGGTGTCGTCGCTCAACGGAGCGGCCTCCTCCCTGTGCGGGTGGGGCCGCCCGCCGACACCGGAGTGCGGTCGCGGCAGGCAGCGGTGTAGGCGGCGAGCAGCGCCGCTTGCGAGTTCCGCCAGGAGAGCTGTCCGCTGATCCGCTCCTGGCCGGTCTTGCCCATCTCGGCGCGCATCGCCGGATCGTCCAGCAGCAGCGCGACGAGCTTCGCGAATTCGGCCTCGTCGTTGGCGGGCGCGTAGACGGCGGCGTCGCCGGCGGAGACACGTGCCTCGCGGAGGTCGAACGAGACGATCGGCCGGCCCATGGCCATGTACTCCAGGACCTTGTTCATGGTCGACACGTCGTTGAGCGGATTGCGCGGGTCGGGTGAGAGGCACACGTCCGCGGTGGACAGGTAGCGCACCAGGTCGGCGTCCGGGATGCGGCCGGTGAACTGCACCTGTTCGGAGAGGCCGAGCTGCCGGGACAGCTCCACCATGGCGTCGAAGGCGTCGCCGGAGCCGACGAACACCGCGTGCCAGTCGGTCCGGCCGAGGTCGTCGCGCAGTTTCGCGAGCGCCCGCAGGGCGTAGTCGACCCCGTCCTGCGGGCCCATGACGCCGAGGTAGCACAGCAGATGGGGCTTGCCGCGCTTGAGTTCCGGCTCGGGCGGTACCGGCTGGAACCGGTCGGTCTGCGGCGCGCTGCGCACCACGAAGACGTCCTGCGGCCGCTGCCCGCCACGGCCGACCGCGACGTCCCGGTAGCTCTCGTTGGTGGCGAGCACGACGTCCGCGGCCCGGTAGGTCATCCGTTCCAGTGCGCACACGCCGCGGTAGAGCAGGTCCTCGCCGCGGTCGAACCGGGAGAGGTACAGCTCGGGCACCAGGTCGTGCTGGTCGAAGACGAACCGGGCGCCGCGCCGCTTCATCCACAGCGCGGGCAGGAACAGCAGGTCGGGCGGGTTGCAGGCGTGGACCACGTCGACCGGGCCGACCCTGCGGGCCAGCCGGAGCGTGTGCCACAGCGCGGATCCGTACTCCCGCAGATAGCCGGCGGGTCCGCCGGTGGCGGCGCGCAACGGGTAGCGGTGGATCCGCACCCCGTCGATCACCGCCTCCGGCTCGGTGTCCCGTCTGGTTCCCTGCGGGCAGATGACGTGGACCTCCCAGCCCGCGTCGCGCAGCGTCGTGCACTCCTGCCAGACCCGCCGGTCGAAGGGCACCGACAGGTTCTCCACGAGGATCAGCGCGCGCCGGCCGGTCCTGTCGGTGCCGGTCGTCTCGTCGGACGATGTGTTACCAAGCAAGGCCCATGTACCCCGGTTCGGTCCGGCGCGCGTCGGCGTCGGGAAGGTGGATGAGATCGATGAGCACGGGGCCCTCGCCATGGGGCAGTGCCGACAGGACGGCCGGGTCCCTGGTGCCGACCAGGCAGACCTCGGCGTGGTCGAGCACCTCTTCGACGGAGTCCGCGAGGAGGTGTGCGAGGTGGGGCAGCCGGGTTTCGATGTACTCGCGGTTGGCGCCGAGCAGCCTGGAGAGGCTGACGTTGGCGTCGTAGATCTTCAGGTCGTACCCCTTGCCGAAGAGACGTTCCGCCAGTTCGACGAGCGGGCTCTCGCGGAGGTCGTCGGTGCCGGGTTTGAAGGACAGCCCGAACAGTCCGGCCCGGCGTTTTCCGGTGCGCTCGACCATCTCCACCGCGCGTTGCAGATGGGCGGAGTTGGAGGGCAGGACGTGGGACAGGATCGGTACAGAGACGTCGGCCCGCTGTGCCGCGTGGACCAGGCTGCGCAGGTCCTTGGGCAGGCAGGAGCCGCCGAAGGCGAAGCCGGGCCGCAGATAGGCGGGGCTGATGTTCAGCTTGCGGTCGGCCAGGAACACGTCGATGACCTGGTGCGAGTCCACGCCGAGCGCCTGGCAGACGGCGCCCAGTTCGTTCGCGAAGCCGATCTTGAGGCCGTGGAAGGCGTTGTCGGCGTACTTGATCGCCTCGGCCGTCGGGACCGGTACCCGGAACACCTCGCCGGGCAGGCCGTCGTACAGCGCCCGTACCGCGTCGCCGCTCGCCCGGTCGAGTTCGCCGATGACGGTCTTGGGCGGGTCGAAGAAGTCCCGCACGCTGGTGCCCTCGCGCAGGAACTCCGGGTTGACCGCGACCCCGACGTCCACCCCGGCCGTGCCACCGACGTACTTCTCCAGGATCGGCAGGAGCAGGTTCAGGCAGGTGCCCGGGAGCATGGTGCTGCGGAACACGACGGTGTGCCGCCCGCCCCGCTCGGCGAGCGCGGCGCCGATCTCCTCGGTGACACGCTCCAAATAGGTGGTGCACAGGCTGCCGTTGGCCTCCGAGGGTGTGCCCACGCAGACCAGCGAGATCTCGCTGCCCATGATCGCCTCACGGACGTCGTCCGTGGCTCTCAGGGCGCCGGTCCGTACGACGTCGGCGATGAGTTCGCCGATACGTTCCTCCACCACCGGGGCCTTGCCGTCGTTGACCAGGTCGACCTTGACCTGGTTGACGTCCACCCCGATGACCTCGTGCCCCATGCTGGCCAGGCACGCGGCTGATACGCAGCCCACGTAGCCGAGCCCGAAAACGCTGACCTTCATGATCCGTTTCTCCCCCCATGCAGGCCCTCCCGGCCTGCGGTCCGTGCGCCTACCGGCTTCCTGAGCCGCAGTCCCCCGCGCATCAGTACGCCCCGTGTCCGTAGAGCACCGCGCGTAGCGTCTTCCACAAGATCACCGTGTCCAGGGCGAGCGACCAGTCCTCCACGTACCGCAGGTCGAGGCGGACCGCCTCTTCCCACGGGAGGTCGCTGCGCCCGCTGATCTGCCACAGACCGGTGAGTCCGGGTTTGACCAGCAGCCGCCGCCGGATGTCCGGGCCGTACGCGGCGGACTCCTCCGGCAGCGGGGGTCTCGGGCCGACGAGCGACATCGATCCGGTGAGTACGTTGAAGAGCTGCGGCAGTTCGTCGATCGAGTACCGGCGCAGCACCGCCCCCAGCCGGGTCACGCGCGGGTCCCGGCGGAGCTTGAACAGCAGGCCGGCGCCCTCGTTGAGGTCGGCCAGTTCGGTTCGTGCCCGGTCCGCCCCGACGACCATGGTGCGGAACTTGAAGATGGTGAACTCGCGGCCGTCCTTGCCGACTCTTCGCTGGCGGTAGAGCGCCGCGCCTCTGCTGTCCATCAGCACGAGCAGCCCGACGAGCACCATCAGCGGTGCGAAGAGCAGCAGCAGGACGGCCGCGCCCATCCGGTCGACGACCCCTTTGACGGCCCGGCGGCCCCCGGTGAAGGTGGGCATGCTGACTCGCAGCAGCGGAATCCCGAGCACCGCGTCGACGTGCAGCCGCGGGCCGGCCACCTCCATCAGTACGGGGGCCACGACCATCTCGGCTTCGCTGCCTTCGAGGTTCCAGGCCAGCCGCTGCAGCCGGTCCGGTGACCAGTGCGGGTCCGGTGTGACGGCGACGACCCGGTAGCCGTCGCGCCGGACGTGGTTGGCGACATCCGCCAGCCGGCCGACGACCGGCACTCCGTCCAGTTGGTCACCGTCCGGCCCGAGACCGTCCGTCGTGCACACCCCGTCCACCTGCCAGCCGAGGTGCGGGAACTTGCGGGTGCGGTTGATCAGGTCGCGCACGGTGGCCGGGCTCCCGGCGGCGAGCACCGGTCTCAGGCACCGTCCTTCCTTACGCTGTTTGTGGAGCCGAAGGCGCAGCAGATACCGCGCGGTCATGGTGACGATCGCGATCGCGGGAATCGCGACGAAGATCCAGAGTTTGATGTTGCGCGAGGTCAGGGCGATTCCGCCGAGTGCCAGGACGACGGCCGCCGTGAACAGCGAGCGTCCGAGCCGGCGGAATTCCTCGGCCCCCTGGCCGAGCACGGCCGGAGCCCACGACCGGCTCACCGCGAGGGCTCCCAGCACCAGCAGTTCGGTGCCGAAGGCGAGAATCACCCATTTCTCGTGCCAGTTGGCCGCGTCCCGGGCCCCGAAGAAGTTACCGATCCCCGCCACCACGACCGCGGTCGCCACCGTATCGGTGATGATCACGGTACGGCGGTAGCGCTGTTCCCAGTCGCTCGCGGGCCGGCTGATGGTCTCGTTCGCCAGTCGCCCGCGTGCCGACGGAAAAGGGTTGACTAGATCCCCCCGTTGCACAGAACCCCCCAGGTCCCCAGTGGTTCGACGTGTTCGTACGACACCGCCCCTCCCCCCGGGAGGCCCCCGCCTCCCGCACCGGTCCTCCCCCCGGGAGGCACCGCCCCCCGTGTCGCGCCGTTCCCTCTTCTCGGGAGGCCCCCGCCTCCCGCGCATGCCGATTTCGCTGTGCGGGCGTTACTTGGTCGACGCACCCCGGCTACGGCGGACTCGAAGGTCGTGCCGGACTCTCAAGGTGCGCGGAATCCCCTCGGAACCCCGGGTGCTCCCCGCACTCGATGGTTCCTCCCGGGATCCGGGAGTGGATCACTGTCGCGTCGAGGGTCTGGGACGCGACTATTGCTTGTTTGTGGCGCCAAACCTTTTGATCGTTATTTGTCGCCATGTGTCCGAACAGCTGAAGCACGGTCAATCTAGACCATGAGGACCAGTATGTAGAGGGGATGTGTGCAACTTGCGCTCATCTTTTGAGTCTTGAGAGTGCCTTGACGAAAAACGCGTGCCGTGTGACCTGTGAACCGCACCGGGGTCCGTGGAAGCTATGCGCGTTGACTCCAGCCGCCGACTGGGGCCTGCGGTGGGCGTGATGGCCGCTCACGCGCTAGTGGGACGGGGTGCGCCCGGTCGAACCGTGAAAGCGCTGGTAGCCGAACCGGCCGATCCACTTCTTGGTGCCGGGACGGAAGCCGGGGAGGCCGCGGGAGGGCCCGCGGCGCTTGATCAACTCCCTTTCGCAGGAGCCGATCCGGGCTTCGGGAGCACCCGCTCCGAGGCGTCGCCGACCGTACCGATCAAGTCGCCGACGCCGTTCTCGAGGAGCCGTTCGTTGAACATGAAAGGCCTGTAATGACCGCCCGCGTCCGAATGACGAACCGCTCGGGCCCTCACAAGTGGCCTACGCGACCGCTTCTCCCGCAACCGCCCCTCCCGCACCGGCGATCCCGGTCACGCCGGCCCCGTCCGTGCGGGCCCGGCCGTCGCGGACCGGCCTGTCGAACTGGGTTCGGTACAGCTGTGCGTACCGGCCGCCCGCGGCCAACAGCTCGTCGTGCGTGCCGCGTTCGACGATGTGGCCCGCCTCCACCACCAGGATCAGATCGGCGGCCCGTACCGTCGACAGCCGGTGGGCGATGACGACGGCGGTGCGTCCCTCCAGGGCTTCGGCGAGGGCCGCCTGGACGGCGGCCTCCGAGGTGTTGTCCAGGTGGGCGGTGGCCTCGTCGAGGACGACGACGCGCTGGCGGGCGAGGAGCAGCCGGGCGATGGTCATGCGCTGGCGTTCGCCGCCGGAGAGCCGGTAGCCGCGCTCGCCGACCACCGTGTCGAGGCCGTCGGGCAGGGAGCGCACGAGGTCTTCGAGGCGGGCCCGGCGCAGTACGTCCCACAGGTCGTCCTCGGCGGCGTCCGGCCGGGCGAGGAGGAGGTTGGCGCGGACCGACTCGTGGAAGAGGTGGCCGTCCTGGGTGACCATGCCGAGGGTCGCGCGCATCGACTCGGCGCTCAGTTCGCGGACGTCGACGCCGCCGATGCGTACGGTGCCTTCGTCGGCGTCGTACAGCCGGGGCAGCAGCGCGGCGACGGTCGACTTGCCCGCGCCGGACGAGCCGACGAGGGCGACGGTCTGGCCGGGTTCCGCGCGGAAGGAGATGCCGTGCAGGACCTCGGCGCCGCCCCGGGTGTCGAGCGCGGCGACCTCCTCCAGGGAGGCGAGGGAGACCTTGTCGGCGGACGGGTACGCGAAGCGGACGTCGGTGAACTCGACGGAGGCCGGCCCCTCGGGCACCGCGCGGGCGTCCGGCTTCTCCTCGATGAGCGGCTTCAGGTCGAGCACCTCGAAGACGCGCTCGAAGCTGACCAGGGCGCTCATGACCTCGACGCGTGCCCCGGCGAGCGAGGTGAGGGGCGCGTACAGGCGGGTCAGCAGCAGGGCCAGCGAGACGACGGCGCCCGGTTCCAGGCTGCCGCGCAGGGCGTACCAGCCGCCGAGGCCGTAGACCAGCGCGAGGGCCAGGGCGGAGACGAGGGTGAGGGCCGTGATGAACACGGTCTGCGCCATCGCCGTGCGCACCCCGATGTCCCGTACGCGGCGGGCGCGGGCCGCGAACTCCGCGGACTCCTCGGCGGGCCGGCCGAAGAGTTTGATCAGGGTGGCGCCGGGCGCGGAGAAGCGTTCGGTCATCCGCGTGCCCATCGCGGCGTTGAGGTCGGCGGCCTCGCGCTGGAGTTTCGCCATGCGCCTGCCCACCCGGCGGGCCGGGATCACGAACACCGGGAGCAGGACGAGCGCCAGCAGGGTGATCTGCCAGGACAGGGTGAGCATCACGGCGAGCGTGAGCAGCAGGGTCACGACATTGCCGACCACTCCGGAGAGGGTGTTGCTGAAGGCGCGCTGGGCACCGATCACGTCGTTGTTGAGACGACTGACGAGCGCGCCCGTACGAGTGCGTGTGAAGAACGCGACCGGCATGCGCTGCACATGATCGAACACGGCTGTCCGCAGATCTACGATGAGTCCCTCGCCCAGCGTCGCGGAGAACCAGCGGCTCACCAGGCCGAGCGCCGCCTCGGCGAGCGCGATCACCGCGATGAGCAGGGCGAGCCGGACGACCGTCGCCTCGTCGCCGCCGGCCACGATCGCGTCCACCACACGTCCGGCGAGGACCGGCGTGGCCACGGCGAGCAGGGCCGTCGCCACGCTCAGCACCACGAACTGTCCGATCCGGCGCCGGTGCGGGCGGGCGAATCCGGCGATACGTCGGAGGGTGACGCGGGCGAAGGGCCGGCGCTCCCGCTGGGCGTTCATGACGCTGTACAACTGCGTCCAGGCTGTCGTCTCCATACTCATGGGACCGACCGTAGAACCTCAAGTTTTCTTGAGGTCAAGGGAATCACGATGACACTCACCGAAACGAATTACCTTCCCGGCATCCCGGCCCCCGCCGAGGCGGGCGACGCGAGGCCGTGCGCAGCGTGTCAGCCCGTGTCCCCGTGTCCGCAACCCCCCGTTGGTGCGGCACGGAAAGCCTCTTGCGATGTGACGGTCGAACGGCTCCCCCACAGCCTCCCCAGACGCCTTCCGGTCCGGCAGATCCTCTGTCTGCTCCCGCTCGCCCTCGTGGCCGTGGTCGCGGTGCAGCACCGGTCCGTGCTGGCGGAGGGCTTCGGGTATCTCGCCTCGGCGAAGTGGCCCTGGCTGCTGGCCGCTGCCGCCGCGACCTGTATGACGTGGGTGGCGGCCTCCGTCACCCGGCAGGGCGCCCTCGTCCAGAAGCTGCCCAAACGGCGGCTGCTGGCGACGCAGTTCGCGGCGGGCGCGGCCAACCACCTCCTGCCGACGGGCCTCGGCGCGAGCGCCGTCAATCTGCGGTTCATGACGGTGTGCGGGGTTCCGCTGGCCCGTTCGTCGTCCGCGCTCGCGCTGTATCTGCTGGCGGAGTCCATCGCACGGGTCGGGCTGCTGCTGGGCCTGCTGATCGCCTTCCCCGACGCGCTGCGGGTCGGCGGTCTCCTCCCGGACGGCGCGGTGGGACCGCTGCTGCTCACCGTCGGCGCGGTGGTGCTCGTCGCGGTGACGGTCCTGCTGCTCGTACGACGGGTGCGTACCGCCGTGTTCTCCTTCCTGCGGACCGCGCTGGGCGAGGCCCGGTCGGTGCACACGCGGCCCGTTCGCGCGCTGGCGCTGTGGGGCGGCTCGTTCTCGTTCCCCGTCTTCCAGGCGGCGGGGCTGGCCGCGGTCGGCCAGGCGCTGGGGCTGCCGGTGCCGCCGCTGCACATCGCGGTCGCCTACCTGGCGGCCACGGTCGCCGTCGCGCTGGTGCCGACGCCGGGCGGGATCGGCTCGGTGGAGGCCGCGCTCATCGTGGCGCTGGTCGCGGCGGGCGGGCCTGCCGCCCTGGCGACGGCGGTGGTGCTCGCGTACCGCATCATCACGGTCTGGCTCCCGCTGCTGCCGGGGGCGCTCACGCTGGGCGCGCTGGTGCGGCTGAAGATGATCTGAGCGGGTGCGCTGGCCGCTTGGTGGAGTGTCGTGGCGGTTGCGCTGGGCCGCTTGCTGAAGTGTGGCGGCTGCGGGTGCGCTGGGCCGCTTGCCGAAGTGCCGCTTGCCGGAGTGTCGCGGCTGCGGTTGCGCTGTGCCGCTTGCGGGAGTGTCGCGGCTGCGGGGGGTGTGTGGCTGGCCGCGCCGTTCCCCGCGCCCCTGAAGGCGGGGCTGCGCCCCTGCCTTCCGCGCACCGCGCCCCGCGCCCCTGAAGGCGGGGCTGCGCCCCTGCCTTCCGCGTACCGTTCCCCGTGGACCTGGAGGCGGGGCTGCGCCCCTGCCTCAGGGCGGTCCGTGACGTGTGAGGTGCCTGTGTCGATGGATCCAGGCCAACTTGGTACCTGGCCCGGAACAGCCTCGCCGTCGGCCCGCCGGGGCGGGCGGCAGGGCGGACTCGGTTCCCGTACCGGCCGGAGCGGGCGTCAACAGGCGCGGAGATGTACCGAGTTGGCGCCGTTGTCCGTGGGAGATGGCCTGACCTGTGCGGCTGCGCCGCGAAGCACCCGCACGCATGTAGCAAGATGAGCCAGTCCCGCCGGTCGACACCATGTCAGGACCGACGGGGCGGCACATCCCGGAATCGAGCAGCAGGTGGCTACCAGGTGACGACACACATGACGGGCGTACGCCCTCTCCCCCGCACGACGGGAGGCAGTCGGTGAACCGAGACCTCACTGCCCACGACTGGATCCTGGCAGGCGTCTGGCTGATCGCCGGGCTCGTGGCGACCGTCCTGCTCCGCTTTCTGCTGCGCTGGCTGGGCAAGCACGCGACCCGTACCCGGTGGACCGGCGACGACGTCCTCGTCGACGCGCTGCGCGCGCTGGTACCGGTCGCGGCGATCACCGGCGGAGTGGCCGCCGCGGCGGCGGCACTGCCGCTGTCCGGCAAGGTCAACCACACCGTCAACCAGATCCTGACGGTCCTGGTCATGCTCGCCGCCACCATCACCGTGGCCCGTGTCCTCGCCGGTCTGGTGCGGGCCGTCACCCAGTCCCGTTCCGGTGTCGCCGGATCGGCCTCGATCTTCGTCAACATCACCCGGGTCGTCGTCCTGGCCATCGGCTGCCTGGTCGTGCTGCAGACCCTGGGGATATCGATAGCCCCGCTGCTCACGGCCCTGGGCGTCGGCGGTCTCGCGGTGGCGCTGGCACTCCAGGACACCCTCGCCAACCTCTTCGCGGGCATCCACATCCTCGCCTCGAAGACGATCCAGCCCGGCGACTACATCCGTCTCACCAGCGGGGAGGAGGGGTACGTCGTCGACATCAACTGGCGCAACACCGTCGTACGCAACCTCTCCAACAACCTGGTCATCATCCCGAACGCCCAGCTGTCCAGCACCAACATGACCAACTACAGTCGGCCGGAACAGGAGATGACCCTGATGGTGCAGGTCGGCGTCGGTTACGACAGCGACCTGGAGCACGTGGAGCGCGTCACCTCCGAGGTCGTGACCGAGGTCATGACGGAGATCGACGGCGCAATGCCCGAGCACGAACCCGCCATCCGCTTCCACACGTTCGGGGACTCGCGGATCAGCTTCACGGTGATCCTGGGCGTCGGCGAGTTCAGCGACCAGTACCGGATCAAGCACGAGTTCATCAAGCGGCTGCACAAGCGGTACCGCCTCGAAGGCATCCGCATCCCCTCCCCCGCGCGCACGGTCGCGCTCCAGCAGAACGGCGTGGCGATTCCCCCGCAGCGCGACGGTTCCCTCTCCCTCCCGTAGAACAGGGAGGACGGAGAGAACGTCGAGACGAAGGCGGGGCGCGGGGACATGACGGTGCTCGGGGTCGACATCGGTACGTCCAGCAGCAAGGGCGTGCTGGTGGACGAGGACGGAACGGTCCTCGCGACGGCCGTACGGCCGCACACGGTCGACCGGCCGCGCCCCGGGCACGTCGAGATGGACGCGCGGGTGTGGTGGGACGAGTTCGCCTCCCTCGCCCGGGAGTTGCTGAAGTCCCCGCACGACGGCGTGTCCGTCACCGCGGTCGGCGTCAGCGGGATGGGCCCGTGCGTCACGCTCACCGACGCGGCGGACACCCCGCTGCGTCCGGCGATCCTGTACGGCGTCGACACCCGCGCCACCGAGCAGATCGCCCGTCTGGAGGCCGAGTTGGGCCGTGACGCCGTACTGCGGCGCTGCGGCTCCCTGCTCTCCACCCAGGCCGTGGGCCCCAAGATCGCCTGGCTGGCGGAGCACGAACCGGAGACGGTCGCGCGGGCCCGGCGCCTCTACATGCCCAGCTCGTACCTGGTACGGCGGCTCACCGGGGCCTACACGCTCGACCACCACTCGGCGAGCCAGGCCGTCCCGCTGTACGACTCCGTCGCCCAGGAGTGGTACGCGCCGTGGACGCGGCACATCGCACCCTGGCTGGAGCCGCCCCGGCTGCTGTGGCCCGGGGACATCGCCGGGCGGGTCACGGCCGAGGCCGCGGACGCCACCGGCCTGCCCGTCGGAGTCCCGGTGATCACCGGCACGGTCGACGCCTGGTCCGAGGCGCTGAGCGTGGGGGCCCAACACACCGGTGACCTCATGCTCATGTACGGCAGCACCATGTTCCTGATCCACACCCTGGCCGACCGTCTGCTGGTGCCCGAGCTGTGGAGCACGGTCGGGGCCCTGCCCGGCACCCGCAGCCTCGCGGGCGGCATGGCCACGTCCGGCGTGATCACGGACTGGCTGCGGGAGTTGTCCGGGGCACCCGACCACGCGACCCTGCTCGCCGAGGCCGCGGCGTCCGGGCCGGGTGCGCGCGGGCTGCTGATGCTCCCGTACTTCGCGGGCGAGCGGACGCCGGTGGCCGATCCGCACGCCCGGGGTGTGATCGCCGGGCTGACGATCGAGCACACCCGCGGCGATCTCTACCGCGCCGCCCTGGAGGCCACGGCCTTCGGTGTCCGGCACAACGTCGAGGCGATGCGCGCGGCCGGGGCGGACGTCCGCCGGGTCGTCGCCGTGGGCGGCGGCGTCCGCGGCGGCCTGTGGACCGGGATCGTCTCCTCGGTGACCGGCCTGGAGCAGGAGGTCAGGACCGTGTCGCTCGGCGCGAGTTACGGGGCCGCGTTCCTGGCCGCCGACGCGGTCGGCGACCCGCGCATCGACGCGTGGAACCCGGTACGCGAGCGGGTCGCCCCCGACCCGCTCCTGCGCGCCCGCTACGACGAGTTGTACGCCCTGTATCTCGGGCTGTATCCGGCGACGCGGGACATCTCCCACGCGCTGGCCGGACACCAGCTGTCCGGACACCAGCTGTCCGGACACCAGCTGTCGGGAGACGGGCCGTCCGTCGACAGGCAGTCCCGCGACGGGCAGTCCGGTCGCCGGCGGGACGCCCACGGCTGAGCGTCCCGCACGGCGGCCCTCACCGTGGGCTCAGTGGGCGGTGACCAGCCCCTGAGGCGTGTCGCTCCCCGCCGCCCGCTTGGCGCTGCGCAGCGCGGCGATGCCGATGAAGACCATCGACGACAGGCCCGCGATCGCGAAGGCGGTGAAGCCCCAGTCGCCGTTCCCGGCGGCGAGCAGCTGCCCGCCGAGCCAGGGCCCGAACACCGCGCCGAAGCGGCCCATGCCCGAGGTCCAGCCGACGGCGGTGGCGCGGCTGTCGGGGGTGGAGCGGATCGAGACCGTCGCGTAGATCATGACCTGGGCGCTGTTGAGGAACACCCCGGTGAGGAAGACGACCACGAAGGTGAGCTCCAGCGGCATGTGGACGCTGAGCAGGAAGACCCCGGCGGCGGTCAGCGCGAACCAGAGCGAGGAGATGCGCGGGGCGCCGAACCGGTCGGCGGCCCGTCCGGCGACCAGCATCCCGACGATGCCGCCGAGGTTGAAGAGGACGACGAAGGTCAGGGCCGAGCCCAGTTCGTACCCTTCGCCGCGCATCAGCGTGGGCAGCCAGGTGGCGACTCCGTAGACCAGCAGCAGACCGCCGAAGGAGGCCAGCCAGTACAGCAGGGTCTGGGTCCACTCGCCGCCGCGGAACAGGTTCGCGAGGGCGTTCCAGCGGTCACCCGCGGCCTTCTTGCCGCTCTCGGCGGGCAGTTCGACCTCGAAGCGGCCGGCCAGTGCGCGGGCCTCCTCGGTGCGGCCCTTGGCGACGAGGAAGCTCAGCGACTCGGGCATGAACTTCGCGAGGGCCGGGACGAAGAGCAGCGGGACCACGCAGACCCAGAACGCGGCACGCCAGCCGAGGGGTTCCACGATCCACAGGGCCACGTAGGCGGAGAGGATGCCGCCCGCGTGGTGGGCGGTCATCAGCAGGCCGATGGTGAGGGCGGCGCGGGTGCGCGGGGCGTAGTCGGAGACCATGCTGATCGCGGTGGGCAGCAGCCCGCCGAGACCGACACCGGCGAGGGTCCGGCCGAGGCCGAAGACCGCCACGCTGCCCGACAGGGCGCAGAGGCCGGAGGCCAGCGAGAAGAGCGTGACGCAGGCGACCATCAGCTTCTTGCGGCCCACCCGGTCGGCGACGGTCCCCGCGGTCAGCGCGCCGATCAGCATGCCGAAGGTGGCGTAGCTGCCGAGGTCGCCCGCCCGGTCCGGGGTGAGGCCGAGGGACTTCTCGGCCAGCATGTGCGGCAGCACGGAGCCGTAGATGAACATGTCGAGGCCGTCGAAGAGCACGGCCAGCCAGCACAGGCCCAGGACCAGGAGGGCCATTCTGCTGCCGCGTGAGGACAGGGCGAAGGAGGAAGAGGAGGGGGACATCGTTGTTCCTCTCGTCCAGGAGTCGGGTTCCTGGAGGGGATTCGGGAGGTGGGCCGCGCGATCCGTGCGACTGACGGCCGACGGCTGACCCGGTGATGCGCTTGACGCTAGGAATCCGCCCTATGATTGTCAACGTTTTTGTCAACAATCATAGGAACCGACGGGGTGGGCGGTCGCCGGAACGGCAACCGGTGGCGTGGCGGCCTACGGAGCGGATACCGGCGGAGTGCCGTGGGTGTGGAAGGACTCGATGGTCTTGAGACCCCACGCCTGGCCCTTCTTGCGCTCGTTCTCCGTCCAGGTGACCAGCGGCCAGTCGGGGGCCAGTACCAGCCTGGTGAGCGGGTTGCACAGTTCGATCCGGTTGCCGCCGGGCTCGTACACGTACAGGAAGAACGTCTGCTGGATGGCGTGCTTGTGCGGGCCCGTCTCGATGAACACACCGGTGTCCAGGGCGAGATCGGCGGCCCGCAGGATGTCCTCACGGGTGTCCGTGGCGAACGCGATGTGGTGCAGGCGCCCGGTCGAGCCGGTCCAGTCCTCGGTGTAGACGACGTCGTACGACTTGCTGCTGAAGGTCAGCCACTGGGCGGCGATCCTGCCGTCGTCGAGCTGGATCTGCTCGGTCGGGCGGGCGCCGAGCACCTCGTGGACGAAGTCGCCGTTCGAACCGACGTCGGAGGCAAGGAAGTTGACGTGGTCCAGACGGCGTACGCCCACGCCGTGGCCGGGCTTGGCCTGCGGCTGGTTCTTCAGGCCCGGCTTCAGGCCGTCCGGCGCCCTGTACCACTCGCTCTCCCAGTAGAGGGCGATCTCGTGGCCGTCGGGGTCGGTGGTGACGTACAGCGGGCCGAGGCCCGGCTCGTCCTCGACCCAGCGGCCGGTGCGGCCGGCGCTCTCGGCCTCCTTCACCCGGCGCTGGAGCGCCTCCTCGCTGGAGGCGCGCAGAGCGGTGCGGCGGATACCCGATGTCTCGTGCGCGGTCAGGACGAGGCTGTGGTGTTCGTAGTCGTCCCAGGTCCGCAGGTAGACGGAGGTCCCGTCCGCCGAGCGGCCGTTCTCGGTCAGCCCGAGGTACTGGGTGAAGAACCGGACGCTGGCGTCCAGTTCGGGGGTGAGCAGTTCGACGTGCCCGAGGTGGGCGATGTCGCCGAGCGGCGGGGCCATGAGGCCTCCTCAGGGGTGGGGTGCGGCTCAAGGGCGGTACTCGGCCAGGGTGGTGCGCGGCCAGGGCTGGTGCTCGGCTCAGACGGGCCGGGGGAAGACCGTGCCGTCGAAGATCTTGCGCGCGGTACGGACGACGGCGGTGCGCCGGGCGACGGGCGCGCCGCCCGGGAGGTCGTGGGCGAGGGCCGTCTCGATGTCGAGGAAGCCGGTGGGGTGCTCGATGCGCATCCGGTCCCCGTGCTCCGGCACGCTCGCCACGCCCTCCCCGACCCCTCCCTCGATACGTAGTCCCGCGGCGACGCTCGCCGCGCCCAGGACCCCGATCGAGGTGTGGCAGCGCACGGGTATGAAGGTGCGCGTCATGACCGCGCCGCCGTCCGACGGGGTTGCGAGCAGGCTGAGTTTGGGCACGGTGGTGTTCTCCACATCGCCCAGGCCCATGAGTTTCCCGGCCTCCAGCCTGATCTCCCTCAGCCGGTCGGCGAGTTGCCGGTCGGCCTCCAGGTCGGCGGGCTCCTCGTAGCCGGTGACACCGAGCGAGGACGCCGCGATCAGTACGGTCGGCATGCCGTTGTTCACGCACGTCACCGGGGTGCCGGCGACGAGGTCGCGCGCACGGCCGGTCGGCAGCAGCGGGCCGGTCCCCGGCGGGAACTCGATGACCACCGGCGCGGCGGACCCCGGTACACCGGAGATCTCCGCCGAGCCGGAGTAGTCGACGCGCCCGCCCGGCGTGGGGAACTCCGCGACGGCGAGGTCCCCGGTGTTCAGCATGCGGATCCGTACGGAGCTACGGTCGCCGTCCGCCGGGACCAGACCGCGCTCCACGGCGAAGGGGCCCACGCCCGCGAGGAGGTTGCCGCAGTTCTGACGGTCACTCACCTCGGGCTTCTCTACGCCGACTTGGAGGAACAGATAGTCGACGTCCGCCTCCGGGTCGGCGGACACGGAGACCACCGCCACCTTGCTGGTCAGGGGATGCGCACCGCCCAGGCCGTCGATCTGCCGCGGGTCGGGGCTGCCCATGATCCGCAGCAACAGGGCGTCGCGCGGGGCGGGTTCGGCGGGCAGGTCCCCGGCGAGGAAGTAGGCGCCCTTGGAGGTACCGCCGCGCATGAGCATGCAGCGCACCTCGTCGGTACGGACTCCCGTGGGGGCCTGCGTACGGGGATCGGCGGCGCCGGTCACGACCCGCCTCCGTGCCGCTCACCGCGCCGCCCGCCGTCCCGCTCCCCCTCGCGCTCCCGCTCGTACTCGTCGTACGACTGGTAGGAGACACCGAGGCGTACGAGGGTCTCGCGCAGGCCGTAGCGGTCGAGGCCGAGCTGGCCCTCCTGGAAGGCGGCGCGGGCCCCGGCCTCCTTGGCCTCCCGGGCCTCGGACGCCTCGGCGGTCCTGCGGGCCCGCTCGCGCGGCACGCACACCACGCCGTCGTCGTCGGCGATGATCACGTCGCCGGGACGGATCACCTGGCCGCCGACGACCACCGGCACGTTCACGCTGCCGCCGGTCGCCTTGACCGTGCCCTGCGGGCTGACCGCGGCGGACCAGGCGGGGAAGCCCATCTCGCGCAGCTCCACGGTGTCCCGGATGCCCGCGTCGATGACCAGGCCGCGCACTCCGCGCCGCTGCAGCGCGGTGGCGAACAGTTCGCCGAACATGCCGTCGGTGGAGGGCGAGGTGGTCGTGACGACCAGGATGTCGCCCTCGCCGCACTGCTCGACGGCCGCGTGGATCATGAGGTTGTCGCCGGGCCAGGAGAGCACCGTGACCGCGGTGCCCGCGACCCTGGTGTCCTGCTGGACGGGGCGCAGATGGGTGCCGAGCAGGCCGGTGCGGCCCATCGCCTCGTGCACGGTGGCGACTCCGTAGGCGGCGAGCGCCTCGACGTCCTTCGCTTCCGCCCTGGGCGGGTCGGTGACGATCACGCCGCTCATGCCAGCTCCCCTGTGACCTGCGGATAGGGCCGCATGTACGCCTCGGCCATGGTCTTGTGTGCCAGACCCAGATTGGGTCCGGCGTTGCGCTTCAACTGGACACCGCGGCGGACGGCGAGGTCCGTGTAGTAGTCCCACAGGTGCTGCTGGGCGGCCAGGCACTCCATCGCCTTGCGCTTGGTCTCCCAGACCTCCGAGATGTCGAGGAGCACCTGCGGCTTGAAGCCGCACATCTCGGGCTGGTGGGGCTCGAAGAAGAACACCGGCGGGGCGCCGATGATCTCCCCCTCGGCCGGGTAGCCGATGGCCTGCGCGAGGACACGGGCGTCCAGGGCCATACGTGCGGCGGCCGGGTGGTCGCCGTTGTAGGGGTCGTCGAGCGGGTGCGTGAGCACGACGTCGGGCTGGGACGCGCGGTAGACGCCCACCAGACGGTCGGTCAGTTCCGGGGTGACGGTCAGGGGGTAGTCGCCGGCGTCGAAGAAGACGACCTCGGCGCCGAGCGCGGCGGCTGCCGCCTCGGCCTCGCCGCGGCGGATCCCCTTGATCTCCTCCAGGGACTTGCCCGCGCGCCACGCCTTCGCGGACTCGCCGCGCTCGCCGTAGGTCAGGCAGGCGATGGTGACCTTCTCACCGCGGGCGGCGGCGAGGGCGATGGCTCCTCCCGCCCGCCACACGAAGTCCCCGGCGTGGGCGGTGACGACGAGCGTCGACCGTGGGGTGTTGGGCGCGTTGCCGTGGGTCATACCTGCAATCTCCTTGCTGGACAGGCCGGTTGACCCACCCCGCGGCGTCATGCACGCGTTACGTCATTCACGCAGCGCGTCGATCACACCCGCGAGGTGGGAGCGGACGGCCTCTTCGGCCGCCTGCGGGTCCCGGGCCCTGATCGCGTCGATCATGGCCAGATGCTCACTCAGGGACTTCTGGGGGCGCCCCGGGCGCAGCGCGAGCTGGAAACGGTGGCGTACCAGCTGGGCGTTGAGCCGTTCCAACAGTCCCACGGCCACCTGTTGGCCGCTGAACTGCCGGATGTGGGCGTGCAGTTCGTGGTTGAGGTCGGAGTAGGTCACCGGTTCGCCGTCGGCGACGGCCTTGGACATCGCCTCGCCCAGGGCGGTCAGCTGGTCCAGCTGCTCGTCGGTGGCCTCGACGGCGGCCTTGCCCGCGCACAGTCCTTCCAGGACCATGCGGCACTCGGTGATGGCGACCGCCTCCTCCACGGTCACCACGCGGACGCGGGAGCCGCGGTTGCGGATGCGTTCGACGAGCCCTTCCGACTCCAGCTCGATCAGGGCTGCGCGGACACTGGCCCGGGTGACCTCGAACTGCTCGGCGAGTTCGTTCTCCACGAGGCGTTGGGCCGGGGCCATGTCGCCCTGCAGGATGGCTTGCCGCAGCTGCGTGAGCGCATGCTGCTTGGCTTGCTCTCCGGTGCTCGGACGGGCTTCTTTCGGCATGTGCGCCCTCCCTGAGTGAGTGCGTGTCGAACCTAAATCTAGACGAACAAGATTGTCAACAATTTTGTTCGTGATTTGGCTCGACATGCCCCTGCACCTCACGGCGGCTTGTCCGTCACCTGCGGCCCGGTGGGGGCTGATCGCGCAGTTCCCCGCACCCCCGCCCCGTCAGGGGCGCGAGGAACGGCGCGGGCAACGTCACACCGGCCCGCAGCCAACGTCACACAGCCATCAGACGGCGCCCCTCAGGGGCGCGGGGAACTGCGCGACCAGCCACAACGCACCCGCAGCCAGCGACAGCCAGTCGCCACGCGGCGCCCCCAGGGGCGCGAGGAACGGCGCGGGCAACCCCCACCGGCCTGCGGCCAACGACAGCCGGTCGTCGGACCGCGGCCTTCAGGGGCGCGGGGAACGGCGCGGCCGACCCCCACCCACCCGCACCCGACGATGGTGGGCAGTCATCCGTTGGGAAAACCCGCGCTGCGCAGAACCCCCCGCCCCGCGTCCACCGCGAACACCTCGCACCCCCCACGCGCCGCAGCCCACTCCACCCCTTCCGCCCCCATCGCGAAGCCCGCCGTCGCCACCGCGTCCGCCTCCGTCAGGGTGGGCGCCACGACGGTCAGGCTGAGCAGCCCGGTCGCCGGCAGACCCGTACGGCCGTCGAAGATGTGGTCCCCCCGCTCGTACCGCCCGGACGTGGCCACCGCCCCCTCCGCGACCTCCGCCACCGCGCAGACGCGATCGGCCCGCTCGGGATGCCGTATCCCGATCCGCCAGGGCCGGCCCGCCGCGACCACGTCACCGCCCGCGTTGAGGCAGAACGTGGTCACCCCCGACGCCCGCAGCAGCTCGGCCCCACGCTGGACGGCCCAGCCCTTGACCATGGCGCAGGGATCGAGCCCCCGGCCGGGCAGCCGCACCTGGAACGCGCCGCCGCTCTCGACCCGGTACCGCTCGCACAGGTCGAGGACCTCGACGAGATCCGGGCTCAGCCCGTCGTCCGCCAGTTCGCCCCGGTCCAGCCGGGACACCTCGCTGTCGGGCAGGAAGGGGCTGAACCGCGCGTCGACCTCACGCAGCCAGGCGAACACCCGGTCCGCGGCGTCGACGGCGTCCCGGGCCGGGACGCCGTCCTCGATCCGCAGGGAGATCGGCAGCCCCATGATCTGCTCGACCCGATGGACCGGGCCGGTCACGGAGGCTTCGACACCGGGTACGACCACTGTCATCAGCCCCTCGCGTCGAGGGCCGCCTGCAGCGACTCGACGTATCCCTCGCTCGTGATCGTCGCGCCGGACACCGCGTCGATGTCGGCGCTCTGCGCCTCAAGCGTCGACGCGATGAGCTTCGGCACGGCCGCCTCGGTCTGCGGATGGTTCGGCTGCTGGAGCATCCGTACCGAACCGATGGTGTCGCCGTCGAAGGTGACCTCGACCTGGACGGTGCCCTTCTCGGTGTTCACCGCGGACCCCGCAACGACCTGGGACGCGGCGGCCGACGCGGACGGCGAGGAGGAGGCCGCCGCGGCGGACTCGGCCTGCGCGTCGATGGCGGCCTGCAGCGACTCCCGGTAACCGTCGCTGGTGATCGTCGCCCCGGACACCGTGTCGACGTCGGCGCTCTGCGCCTGGAGCGTCGACGCGATCAGCTTCGGCACGGCCGCCTCGGTCTGCGGATGGTTCGGCTGCTGGAGCAGCTTCACGGCCGTGATCTTGTCGCCGTCGAAGGTCACCTCGACCTGGACGGGACCCTTCTCGGTGTTCACCGTCGTGCCCTTGACCACCTGGGACGAGCCGTCCCCGGAGGAGGACGCGGAGGGCGTCGAGGCGGGCGCCGAGGCCTCGGTGGTCGTCGTCGTGCCGTCCGAGGGGGCGTAGCGCCACACCGGGATCAGGCCCGCGACACTCAGGACCAGGACAGGTATTGCTCGCTTCACGATGTCTCTCTCATCCTCATCCCGCTCACGGTGTCTCTCAGCCCGCCAGGCTGAAGCGCTCGAAATGGATCTGCGGCTTGGGTACGCCCAGCTCGCGCAGGCTGCCGAGGACCGCGTTCATCATCGGCGGCGGCCCGCACAGGAAGACGTCCCGGTCGTTGATGTCCGGCACGAGCCGCGCGAGCTCGTGCGGTGCCAGCTTGTCGGGGCTGACAGGACCGGACACCAGGTGCAGCTCGGCACCCTTGGCGTGGGCGAGTTCGCGCAGTTCCTCGTACAGGACCGCGTCCCGGTCGGAGCCCACCCGATAGATGACCACGGCGTGCCCGTGCAGTTCCTCCAGCAGGGCCCGGATCGGGGTGACTCCGACGCCGCCGGCGATGAGTACGGCCTCGGAGCGGGTGCGGTGCATCGCGGTGAAGGCGCCGTACGGGCCCTCGGCGAAGACCCGCGTGCCCACCTTGAGGTGTCGCAGGGCGGCGGTGCCGTCACCGGCGGTCTTGGCGGTGAGCCGCAGCGAGCGGCCGTCGGGGGCCGCCGACAGGGAGAACGGGTTGGCCTGCCACCAGCGGTCCCTGGTGAGGAACCGCCACAGGAAGAACTGCCCGGCGCGGGCCGGCAGCCGGTCGAGGTCGCGTCCCGTGATGTAGACGGACACGACGGTGTCGGACTCGGGCACCACGGCGGAGACCCGCAGCTGGTGGCGCATGTTCCGCCACAGCGGCAGCACGACCCGGCCCAGGAGCACCGCGCCGAGGGCGACGCCCCACAGCACGTACCAGTACGTCGTGGCGGCGGACGACGCGGTGAACGTCGTACCGGCCGCGACCTGGTGCGTGAACGCCAGCACCACCGCGACGTACGCGTACAGGTGGATGAAGTGCCAGGTCTCGTAGGCGAGCCTGCGGCGGGCGAAGCGGGCCGAGACCCCGCCGATCACGAGGATCAGGCCGAGCGCGACGATCGCGCGGAACACGCCCTCGACGGTCTGCCCGAGGTCGATCAGCTGGTTCACCGGGTCCATCGAGGACGACTGGGCGTAGCCGAAGGTGATGAACACGGCGTGCCCGAGCAGGGTGATGAGCAGGCCGAAGCCCACCCAGCGGTGCCAGGAGGTCAGCCGGTCCATGCCGATACGGCGGTCGAACCACGGCAGCCGGGCGACCAGCAGCAGCTGGAAGGCCATCAGGAGCGCGCCGTACAGGCCAGCGAGTCTGCCCAGCACGATGAGGGCGTTCGAGGCGAACCCTGCCTGGATGAAGAACACGGTCACGACGACCACGTTCAGGGCCAGCACGCCGTACAGGCCGGCGCGGGCCACCATCTTGGGGCGCACCGCCGCGGTAGGCGGCGGAACGGTCGTCTGGACAGTCGTCACGGACGGCAACTCCTTGATCGGGTCCTCGGACCCTCGAATCGGGCCCTGGATCCTCATTCGGGTCCTGGGACTCCGAGCCTGCCTCGCCAACCCTGTCGTTTTCCTGTCGATGAACTTTCAAGTGTTTATCGATCTGGTCCCGGAGGGTCCTCGCCCATGACGCATCCGGCCACGTGAAGCACTATGGGCACGTGGAAAAAGTACGGCTTCTCGTCGTGGACGACGACCCGCCCATCGCCGACCTGGTCGCGACGGTCGCCCGCTACGAGGGCTGGGAGGCGGTCACCGCGAACTCCGGCGAGGAGGCGCTGCACCGCGCCGCCGAGTTCCACCCGGACATCGTGGTGCTCGACCTGATGCTGCCGGGGCTCGACGGTTTCGCCGTCCTGGACCGCCTGCGCCTCTCCGGAACGATGGTCCCGGTGGTCTTCCTGACCGCCCGGGACGGCGTGGCGGACCGGGTCGCGGGCCTCACCAGGGGCGGCGACGACTATCTCGTCAAACCGTTCGCGGTGGAGGAGCTCATGGCCCGGCTGCGGACCGTGCTGCGCCGCAGCGCGGGACCCGCCTTCCAGCGGTCCGTGCTGACGGTCGCGGACCTCACGATGGACGAGGACACCCGCGAGGTGCGCCGGGGCCAGCGGCTGCTGACGCTCACCCCGACCGAGTACGAGGTCCTGCGCTACCTGATGCGCAAGTCGCCCACCGTGCTGACCAAGGCCCAGATCCTCGACCACGTCTGGGAGTACGGCTTCGGCGGCCGCTCGAACGTGGTGGAGCTGGTCATCAGCCGCCTGCGCCGCAAACTCGACGGCGACCCCGACACGACCGCCGACGCCAAGGACGACGAGCCGCAGCTGATCCACACCGTCCGGGGCGTCGGCTACGTCGTCCGGCAGGTCACCGAGTGATCGGCCGGCCCGATCTCCGCGTCGTCCAGGAGAACGTCGTCCGCGCACCGTCGCGCGAGCGGCGGGCAGTGCTGTCGGCGGAGTGGCAGGTCAGCCCGTGTCCTGTGCGGACGACTCGGGCCCGGATCGCCGAGCGGTTCCGCGCCCGGAACGAGCTGCTCCGGTGACATGTGCACCGGCAGGAACCCGGGGTCGGCAAGCTGCTCGAACGCGGCGCACCCTCGCCCCCCATACGACGGCGACGGGACAGGCGGAGTGGTGAACGTCAAGGGCACCCCCTCTTCGCCCCTACCGATTTGACCCGGTTGCCTAGATCTTCCCGAACGTGCGCACGGTCGCTCGCGAGGCATTGACACCGGTGCGGCCACCTCCCCATCCTGATCACGACCCGGCGGCCACCGGTGCGAACACCCCCCTCGTCCCACCGCACGGCACCGCTGTGCCCGCGCGCGGCTAGGCGATGAACACGAAGCGTGCGCCGCTGTCGCACGGTCCCGGGCCCAGACCTGGAACCGGATCCGATCCCACGTTCGGTCCCGGACCGCGCGGTCCGGCCGTGACCGAAGGAGAGCACCGCGTGGCACGTGGACCGCAGTCCGATCTGCCCGTCGGGGCACTCCACGGCGTCGAGCGCCGCACGGGCCGGGATTCGGCGGAGCGGGTGGCGGAGCCGGCCGCGTGCCCCTGCGCCCGGGACGCGTACCGACCGCTGGAGGCCGGGCGGCCCCTGGAGGCCGAAAGGCCGTGCCCGCTGCCTCAGTACACCGGCTTCGGTACGGCGACCGCGGCCAACGCCCGCTATCAGCAGCTCGTCTCCAGAGGCACGACGGCCCTGTCGGTCGTCTTCGACCTGCCCACACAGATGGGGTACGGCTCCGACGCGCCGCTCGCCCTGGGCAAGGTCGGCAGGTCGGGAGTGGCCGTCGACTCCCTCGACGACATGCGGGTGCTGTTCGGCGGCATACCGCTCGACCGGGTGTCCACGTCGATGACGGTCAGGGCCCCGGCCGCGCTGTTGCTGCTGATGTACCAGCTGGTGGGCGAGGAACAGGGCGTACCGGCCGACAGGTTGACCGGGACCATCGAGTACGACGTGCTCACGGAGTACATGGCCCGGGGCAGCCACGTCTTCCCGCCCGAGCCGTCGCTCCGGCTGGTCGCCGACACCATCGGGTACTGCCGGACCCAGCTCCCCCGGTGGAACACCGTGTCCTTCTCGGGCCGCCACATGGCCGCGGCGGGGGCCACTGCGGCGCAGGAGGTCGCCTTCGCGCCGGCCGACGGCATCGCGTACGTGCGGACCGCGGTGGCAGCGGGGACGGACGTGGACGACATCGCTCCGTGGCTGTCCTTCTCCTTCGCGGCGCGCGTCCCCGCGTCGGAGGAGGTCGCCGGGTTCCGGGCGGCACGACGGATCTGGGCGCGGGTGACGCGTGGGGAGTTCGGGGCGGAGCACCCGGCGTCGTTGACGCCTCGTCCCGGCACGCGCAGATACGGAGTGCTGTCTGCCGCACACCTGCCCGAGGCGAACCGGATGACCGCCGACATCGAGGTGGCGGTCGTCGAACTGCTGGCCAGGATCGAGGAGTTGGGCGGCGCGGTCGGCGCCGTCGAACACGGTTTCCAGAAGGGCGAGATCGAGCGTTCGGCGCGCGACGTCACCCGGCGGGCCGGCGCCCGCGAACGCGTCACGGTCGGCGCCGACGGTGCACGGCCCGCCGGGGAGGAGCCTTGCGCGTTCCTTCTCGTCGACCCGGCCGTCGAGGCCCGACAGGCCGAACGCATGGCGAAGTTACGGGCCTGGCGCAGCCATGAGCGGGTGGACGCGGCACTGACCGGGATGCGGCGGACAGCCGCGAGCACGGGCAACGTGCTGTATGCGATGAAGGACGCCCTCGCCGCCGGTGCAACGGTCGGCGAAGTCTGCGACGCCTTGTGTGAAGTGTGGGGCACCTGCACCCCGCGCGGCTTCTGACAGCGGTCCGCGGCCGATTGTCCACGAGCCCGGCGATACGGCACGCACCCGCCGATCGGTGTCACATCGGACTTCAATTGTATTACCTCCGGGTAAGGACGACGTGAACGGCTCACCCGCTGTCACGGGCCTTGCCCGGACGGGCAAAAGAACGGGCAATCTTCAAAGCGGACGAAGGCACTCGTCGTCGCGGCGAAGTGAACTTGCACACGCCCGACAGGCATTTGTTGAACGACGCTCTGCTTTTCCGGAACCTCCCGCCGCGCGCCCGGGCAAGATCGAATCCTGACCTCATCGGGCCGGAGCGCGGAACGCGGATGCAAAGTAGATCACGCCAACACTTTCGCGCCATGCGGCCCGTACTGCCTCCGTACGGGAAAACCCTCTGGCGGACGCGCGTATCACCCCGTCCGGGGCACCACACTTTGCTCTGCCCCCGGGAGTCGGCGACCGCTAACACGACCGCGTCGACGGTCGGCCGGTGGAGCTGCCGTCAGACCAGAACCGGACAGTAATGTTCCCCTTCCCAGGGTTAAAAAAAAGACAACACAACACCTCCTATGGGCACCTTCTCGGAGAGATCCAGCCACCCGATCGGGCATGACTCACGGGTAATTTCGTCTCGGCATCGACAAAAACACAGTTCAGAGCAGCAATGGGGGCGTGCCCGAGAGCGCTCGACCAGTCGCGGCACGCCAAATATTTGGCTGCTGGACATTGCCCGAATGAATGTCACAAACTTGCAGGGCTTCCGTCGCATACCACGTCGGAGGCGGGCCGGCTCCATGCTCAAAGATTGACAGGGGTGTTCCAAGCAGTGTTACGGGAACGCAGCAAATTACTCGAACAACTCGACGACGTGCTGATCCAGTCCTCGCGCGGCAGCGGCGTCATCGCCACCGTCAGCGGGGCCACCGCGGTGGGGAAGACAACGTTATTCCGCACTCTGACGGAACGGGCCGCCTCGGCGGGCACCATGGTGCTCAGCGCTGTGAGTTCAGCCGATGAGCGACACGTCCCCTACAGCGCACTCGCCCAGCTCATGCATTCGATCAATGCCCACTCGTCCGCCACCGGTGCCGGGTACGCCGGGAACGCAGGCAGCGCCCGGCCCGACAGGCAGTCGGGCCTGACCATCGTTCCCACGCCGCCCGACGCCCGGGACGATCCGCTGACCGTCGCACGGCAGACCTACCGGATCATCACGCAACTGGCGGCCCGGCGGCCCGTGCTGATCGTCGTGGACGACGTCCAGCACACCGACCCGGCGACGCTCTCCTGCCTGCGCTACCTGGCTCAGCGCCTGAGCCAGCTGCCACTGGCGCTGGTGCTCATGCACGGTGTCTCGGTGGACGAGCAGCCACCGCCCGTCCTGCACGATCTGCTGTACCGGACGAGCGCGAAGCACCTCTACCTGGAACCGTTCTCGCCGCTTGGCATCAAGGAACTGGCCGCGAACCGGCTCCCGTCGCTGCCTTCGGACCGGGTCGTCGTCGAGATACACCGGATGAGCGGCGGCAATCCGTTGCTCGCCGAGGCACTCGTCGAGGAGCACCGGCTGCACGCCGCATCCGGATCCGCATCAGCCGCGGAGCCGACGTCCGTCGACGCGGCGATCGGTCCCCTCTTCCACCAGGCGGTCCTCGCCTACCTGCACCGGCTCGGTCCGCGCGCGGTCCGGCTCGCCCAGTGCCTCGCGCTGCTGGACGCCCCGGTCAACCCCGTCCTGCTGAGTCGTCTGAGCGGCATCGACCCGGAACTGCTCAAACGTTACAGCGGGTTGTTCTCGGGCGTCGGCGCGCTGGACGGGCCCCGGCTGCGGCAGGCGGGGGTGCGACAGGCGATCCTCGGCGAGATGTCCCACCACAAGGTGACGCACCTGCGGTACCGCGCCGCCCGTCTGCTGCACGACAGCGGGGCCCCGCCCCAGACGGTCGCCGTGCACCTGGTCGGCATCGGCCCGCTGCACGAGGAGTGGGTGCTGCCCGTCCTCCGTGCCGCCGCGGCCCAGTCACTGGAGGAGGGGGCGCTGCCGCAGGCCATCCGGTACCTGGAGCTGGCCCGCGAGTGCTCGTCGGACGAGACACAGCGCCTGTCGGTGAGGTCCCAGTACGCCTACGGCCAGTGGCAGCTCAGTCCCGCCGACTCCGCCCTGCACTTCCTCGGCCTCAAGGACCCCATACTCGAAGGGAAACTGACGGGGGACGACGCGTGGTGGATAGCCGAGGGCATGCTCTTCCACCTCAGCTTCGACGAAGCCGTGGAAGTGGTCGACCACCTCAACGACAACGACGAGGAGGCGGCGACCGCGCTGTACAGCACGCGGATGCTGATGGCCTCGGAGGTGCCGGGAGTGCTCGACCGGCTGAGTCGTCCGCTGGAGGCCACCACGGCGCCGGCGACGTCCCACTCGGAACTGCGTGCGAGGCACGCCCTCGCCCTCGTTCTGGAACGGGGGGCCGACGAATACGCGGTGGCCCTGGCGGACCAGACGTTCCAGGGCACCAGGAACCGGCCGACGTCGCAGCTGAGCGGCCTGCCCAAGGCACTTCTCGCCCTGTGCTACGCGGACCGGATCGAGGCCGCCGACAAGTGGTACGAGGTGATCGCCGCCGACGCGGGGAACTCCGACGCACCCGGCTGGCGGGCCCAGGGTGAGTGCGTCGGCGCGCTGATCGCGCTGCGGCGCGGCCGGCTGGACGATGCCGTGCGCCGAGCGGAGGCGGCGTACGCGAGGTTGTCCGGGCCGAAGTGGAACGTCAGCAGTGCACTGGCACTGGCCATCCTCATAGAGGCCCACACCGCTCGGTGCGACCACCGTGCCGCGGCCAAGTACCTGGTGGCCGAGCCGCCGCCCGCGTTGTTCCTGACCCGGGCGGGGCTGCACTATCTGTACGCGCGGGGCCGCCATCACCTCGCGACCGGCAACACGTACCTGGCGCTCAGCGACTTCCAGGAGTGCGGCCGGTTGATGCGCCGCTGGAATCTCGACACACCCGCCCTCGTGCCGTGGCGGCTGGGTGAGGCCGACGCGTGGCTGCGGCTGGGCGAGAAGGACCGGGCGGTCCGGCTCATCGAGGAACAACTCGCAAAACCGGACAACGGGCTCACCCGCTCGCACGCGATGGCCCTGCACTCACTGGCCCTGACCCAGGCGGCCGCGAAGCAACTCCCGCTCCTGCGGGACGCGTTCAGGCTGCTGGAGACGTGCGGTGCACGGTACGAGGCCGCCGCCGTCCTGGCCGACCTGAGCCGCGCCTACCAACGGCTGGGCGACAAGCGGGCGCAACCGACCGCGCGACGGGCCTGGCGGCTGGCCAAGGCCTGTCAGGCGGAGTTCCTGTGCCAGTCGCTGCTTCCGACGTCCACGCCCCAGAGCGTCGCCTCCCGGGACAACGCGGCTTGCCGCACCGGTGACAGCACGGGCCAGGACGACTTCGACGGGCTCAGTGAGTCCGAGCGGCGCGTCGCCGTCCTCGCCACCCAGGGGTACGCCAACCGCGAGATCGCCGAGAGGCTGTTCGTCACCGTCAGCACCGTGGAACAGCACCTGACCCGCGTCTACCGCAAGATGGGCATCAGGAACCGCGAGCAGCTCCTGCAGGCAACCCACACCGTCACCCCCCAGTCGGCCTGACACCCTTCGCCGTCGTCCGCCCGGCCCGTCACCACGGGCCGGCCGGCTTCGTCGGTCCCGCCGGAGTCCCTTCCCCCGATGGCCCCGGCCGACACATGTGGCACAACAGCACCTGGCGGCAGGGGCTTTGGTGTGAGCCCTGCCGCCAGGTGCACCGCCCGCCACCGGCACCTGCCGAGCAGGTCACCGAGACCACGACGGCCCCGACGGAGTCCTATAGGGGGCTGTACGGGTAGCTGGGGGTGGGTGGCGGAACCAATCATCAATCCCTCAGGACGAACGCCAGTCCGGGCGTTTTCGGAGCGCGTGATGAGGGAGGCGCTCGCCACCATGACGAGTGATCTTGTGCACGGTACTGACGCCATCGCCATCACCGGCTTGTCATGCCGCCTCCCCCAGGCACCGGACGCCGGCGCCTTCTGGGAGCTGTTGCGCGCGGGCCGGAGCGCGATCACCGAGGTACCCCCGGACCGCTGGAACCCGGACGAGGTGCTGCCGGACGCGTCGGAGCGGCACCGTGCGGGACTGCGCCGGGGCGGGTTCCTCGACCGGCTGGACGGTTTCGACGCCGAGTTCTTCGGGATCTCACCGCGCGAGGCCGTCGCGATCGACCCGCAGCAGCGGCTGTTCGCCGAGCTGGCCTGGGAGGCGCTGGAGGACGCGGGCATCGTGCCGGAGACGCTGCGCTCGACCTCGACGGGCGTCATCGTCGGGGCGATCGCCGGCGACTACGCGGCGCTGGCACAGCGCGGTGGCGCGATCACGCAGCATTCGCTGCCGGGTCTGAACCGCGGTGTCATCGCCAACCGGGTGTCCTACGCGCTGGGCCTGCACGGCCCGAGCCTGTCGGTGGACTCCGCACAGTCGTCGTCACTGGTCGCGGTCCACCTGGCGGTGGACAGCCTGCGCAGGGGCGAGTGCACACTGGCCCTCGCGGGCGGTGTGGCGCTCAACTTCGCGCCCGAGAGCGCCGAGGTCGCCGGACGCTTCGGCGGTCTGTCGCCGGACGGACGCTGCTTCACCTTCGACAGCCGCGCCAACGGATACGTACGCGGTGAGGGCGGCGGAGTCGTCGTGCTGAAGCCGCTGGCACACGCGGTGCGCGACGGCGACACGGTGTACGGGGTCATCCTCGGCAGCGCGGTCAACAACGACGGCGCCACCGAAGGCCTCACCGTGCCCAGCGCCGAGGCTCAGGCGACGGTGCTGCGCCAGGCCTGCCTGGACGCGGGCGTGGACCCGCAACAGGTCCGCTACGTGGAGCTGCACGGGACGGGCACCCCGACCGGCGACCCGCTGGAGGCGGCCGGCGTGGGCGCCGCGTACGGCAGCGCCCGTCCCGCGGACTCCCCCGTCCTCGTCGGCTCGGCCAAGACCAACGTCGGGCACCTGGAAGGTGCGGCGGGCATCGTCGGACTGATCAAGACGGCGCTGAGCATCCGGCACCGGGAGATCCCGGCCAGCCTCAACTACGAGACCCCCAACCCGGCCATCGACCCCAGGACGCTGAACCTGCGCGTGCAGACCGAGTGCGGTCCGTGGCCGGACGCGCCGCTGCTGGCAGGGGTCAGCTCCTTCGGTGTGGGCGGAACGAACTGCCACGTGGTGCTCGCCGAGGCGCCGGAGCCGGCCACGGCCGAGGAGGAGGCGCCGGGGGCCGGCGAGCCGGAGATCCCGCTGGCCCCGTGGCCGGTGTCCGGACGAACGGACGCGGCTCTGCGGGCCCAGGCCGGAAGGCTGCTGGAGCGGCGGGCCGCCGACGCCGACGCATACGACGTCGGGTCGTCGCTGGCCGGCTCGCGCACGCACTTCGAGCACCGCGCGGTCGTCCTCGGCCCCGACCACGACGCGCAGTTGGAGGCGTTGCGGACGGGCGCCGAGATCCCCGGGCTCATCACGGGCCTCACCGGCGACCACGGCAAGGTCGCACTGGTCTTCCCGGGTCAGGGCTCCCAGTGGGAGGGCATGGCGCGCGAACTGCTGCGTACGTCGGCGGTCTTCCGTACGTCGATCGAGGCGTGCCACGAGGCCCTCGCCCCGTACGTCGACTGGTCGCTGGTGGACACACTGCGCGGGGAACCCGGCGCGCCCGCGCTGGACCGTGCCGATGTCGTCCAGCCGGTGCTCTTCGCGGTGATGGTCTCGCTCGCCCGGGTCTGGGAGTCGCTCGGTGTGCGGCCGGACGCGGTGGTCGGGCACTCGCAGGGCGAAGTCGCCGCGGCCCACATCGCGGGCGCGCTGGACCTGGCGGACGCCGCGCGGATCGTGGCGCTCCGCAGCCGGACGATCATGACGCTGGCGGGCACCGGGGCACTGGCGTCGGTGCCGCTGCCTGCCGACCGTGTCACCGAGTACATCGCCCCGTCCGACGGGGAGTTGAGCATCGCCGCGGTCAACGGGCCGGGTGCCACGGTCGTGGCCGGGTCCCCCGCCGCCGTGGCCGAACTGCTGGCACGCTGCGAGGCCGACGGGATCCGCGCGAAGGCCGTCCCCGCCGTGGACTTCGCCTCGCACTCGCCGCACATGGAGGCCATCCGGGAGGAGTTGCTGGAGCAGCTCGACGGGGTGACGCCGCGTTCGTGCGACATCGCGTTCTACTCGACGGTCAGCGCGAGCGCCGTCGACACGGCGGGGCTGGACGCCGGGTACTGGTACACCAACCTCCGTCAGCCGGTTCTCTTCGAGGCGACGCTGCGGGTCATGGCGGAGGCGGGGTTCGGCACGTTCGTCGAGTCGAGCCCGCACCCCGTTCTGACGCTCGGGGTGCGCCAGACGCTGCCGGACGCGATCGTCGTGGGGTCGCTGCGCCGCAACGAGGCGCCGTGGCCGCTGCTGTTGACCTCGCTGGCGGAGCTGCACGTGCGCGGTCTGCCGGTGGACTGGTCGGCCGTCTTCACGGGACGGCCGCCGCGCCGTGTCGAGCTGCCCACCTACGCCTTCCAGCGCAGGAGTTACTGGCCCGAGGTGCCGGACACGTTCCGGTCCGCCGCGCCGGCCGCGGCGCCCGACCGGCCGGAGGAGCTCGACGAGGCCCCGGCGGCGGGCCCCGCGTGGCCGGACCTGCTGGCGGCGCTCCCGCGGGAGGAACGCCATCGTGAGGCGCTGAAGCTGGTGCGGCTGCGCACGGCCATCGTGCTCGGTCATCTGAGTACGGACACGGTGGACGTCGACCGTGCGTTCCGTGAGCTGGGCCTGGACTCCACGATGGCGGTCCAGCTCCGGCAGAGCATCGCGAGCGCCACCGGACTGGCCCTGCCCGAAAGCCTCGTCTTCGACCACCCGAGCCCGTCGCGGCTCGCCCGTCGACTGTGCGAACTCGCCCTGGACGAGGGCCCCGTACCGGCCGTGGCCCAGGTGGTGACGTCGGCGGTGGACGCCGACGACCCGATCGTGATCGTCGGCATGGGCTGCCGATTCCCCGGCGGCGCCGGTTCGCCCGAGGACCTGTGGCGGCTGGTCGACGACGGGGTGGACGCCATCTCGGGCTTCCCCACCGACCGCGGCTGGGACCTGGACGCGCTGTACGACCCCGAGCCCGGCGTGCGCGGCAAGACCTACACGCGGCAGGGCGGATTCCTGCACGACGCCGCCGAGTTCGACACCGAGTTCTTCGGCATCAGCCCCCGCGAGGCCACCGCGATGGACCCGCAGCAGCGGGTGCTGCTGCAGGTCGCCTGGGAGGCGGTCGAACGCGCCGGCATCGATCCAGGTGAGCTGCACGGCAGCAGCACCGGCGTGTTCGTGGGTGCGATGTCCCAGGAGTACGGCCCACGGCTGCACGAGGGCGACGACGGGCTGGGCGGCTATCTGCTCACCGGCAACACCGCGAGCGTCACCTCGGGCCGCCTCGCCTACACCTTCGGTCTCGAAGGGCCGGCGGTGACGATCGACACGGCCTGCTCGTCGTCGCTCGTCGCGATGCACCAGGCGGTGCAGTCCCTGCGGGCCGGTGACTGTTCGCTGGCCCTGGCGGGCGGTGTCACGGTCATGGCGACCGCGGGCATGTTCGTGGAGTTCGGGCAGCAGCGGGGCCTCGCGGCCGACGGCCGGTGCAAGTCCTTCGCGGCCGGCGCGGACGGCACCATCTGGGCCGAGGGCGCGGGCATGGTCCTCCTCGAACGCCTCTCCGACGCCCGGGCCAAGGGACACACCGTCCTGGCCGTCATCCGTGGCTCGGCCGTCAACCAGGACGGTGCCTCCAACGGCCTCACCGCACCCAACGGCCCCTCCCAGCAGCGCGTCATCGGCGCGGCGCTGGCCGGGGCCGGGCTCACCCCCGACCAGGTGGACGCGGTCGAGGCCCACGGCACGGGCACCTCGCTGGGCGATCCCATCGAGGCGCAGGCCCTGCTGGCCACGTACGGACAGGATCGTGACGAGCCCCTCTGGCTGGGTTCGCTGAAGTCGAACATCGGCCACAGTCAGGCGGCGGCCGGTATCGGCGGGGTCATCAAGATGATCCAGGCCATGCGCCACGGCACCCTGCCCCGGACCCTGCACGTCGACGAGCCCAGCCGGTCCATCGACTGGAGCGCGGGCAACGTGAAGCTGCTGACGGAGGCCCGCCCCTGGCCCGAGACCGGCCGGCCCCGTCGCGCCGCCGTCTCCTCCTTCGGCATCAGCGGCACCAACGCCCACCTCATCCTCGAAGCCCCACCCGCACCACAGGACACGGACACCCCACAGACACCGGACGTTCCCGAGGGAACCCTCCTGCCCTGGACGCTGTCCGCCAGAACCGGACCGGCTCTTCGTGAGCAGGCCGAGCGGCTTCTGGAGCACGTCACCCGGCATTCACACCTCCACCCGGCGCACATCGGCCACGCCCTCGTCGCCACCCGCGCGCGCTTCGGGCAGCGGGCCGTGGTCGTCGGCAGCGGGCGCGACGAACTGGTCGCCGGTCTGCGGGCGCTGAGCCGCCAGGAGGCATCGCGCGCGGTCGTCACGGGCGTGGCACGCGAGGGTGCGACGGCGTTCCTGTTCACGGGTCAGGGGTCGCAGCGAGCAGGCATGGGACGACGCCTGTACGACACCCACCCCGTCTTCCGCGACACCTTCGACGAGGTCTGCACCACCCTGGACCACCACCTCAACGCCGAACACAGCGTCAAGGACGTCGTCTTCGACGACGACCCCACCCTCCTCAACCAGACCCGCTACACCCAGGCCGCCCTCTTCGCCCTCGAAACAGCCCTGCACCACCTCGTCACCTCCTACGGCATCACACCCGACTTCGTCACCGGCCACTCCATCGGCGAAATCACCGCCGCCCACGTCGCAGGCGTCTTCTCACTCGACGACGCCTGCCGACTCGTCGCCGCCCGCGGCACCCTCATGCAGGCCCTCCCCACCCACGGCGCCATGATCGCCCTGCGCACCACGGAGGACGAGGTCCGTCCGCTGCTCGAAGGTCTGGAGCAGCACGTCTCCATCGCGGCGGTCAACGGCCCCTCCTCCCTCGTCATCTCGGGCGACGAGGACCTGACCACGGACCTCGCCGCCGTCCTCAAGGAGCACGGTGTCAAGACCCGGCGCCTCACCGTCTCCCACGCCTTCCACTCACCCCACATGGATCCCATGCTGGAGGCGTTCGAGCGCGTCGCCGCGGACCTCACCTACCACGCACCGGCCATCCCCCTCGTCTCCAACCTGACCGGCCTGATCGCCGATCCCGACCACCTCACCACCCCCGCCTACTGGGTCCGTCACGTCCGGGAAGCGGTCCGCTTCGCCGACGGCGTCAGCACCCTCCACGAACAGGGCGTCCGCCACTTCATCGAACTCGGCCCCGACCCGGTCCTGACCGCGCTCGTGAACGAGGCCACCGCGGGGAAGGCCACCGGCACCGCCGTCCTGAGGACCGGGCACCCCGAGCCCGTCACCTTCCTCACCGCCCTGGCGCAGGTCCACGCCAACGGGGCACCGGCCGACCTGACCGCGCACCTCGGGGCGCCTCGCACGCTCCCCGACCTTCCCACCTACGCCTTCCAGCGGGAACGGCACTGGTTCACCGCCGGCACCACGGGCGACGTGGCGTCGGCGGGTCTGACCGCCACGGGACACCCGCTGCTGACGACCGCGGCCGAACTGCCCGACCAGGGCGGGCTGCTCCTGACCGGCCGGGTGAACGCCTCGGCCCCCGCCTGGGCGGCCGAGCACGCCGTCTTCGGCACCCCGGTCATGCCGGGCGTGGCTTTCGTGGACATGCTGCTGCACGCCGCGACCCTGGTGGGCTGCACCCGCGTCGAAGAGCTGGTTCACCACGCGTTCCTGGCCCTTCCCGACCGCGGCGCCCTGCACCTGCGGGTCCTCGTCCGGCCGGCGGACGACACAGGGCGGCGGGCCTTCGCCGTCCACACCCGGCCCGAGGACGCCCCATGGGGCTCCGACTGGACCTGTCACGTCACCGGCACGCTCACCGACGCGCCGGCGGGCAGCGCCGCACCCACCGCTCCGGCCCCGGACGCGGACTGGCCCCCGGCCGCCGCGGAGCCCCTGGACACCGACGGCTTCTACCGGCGGATCGCCGAAGCGGGGCTCGGCTACGGACCGGTCTTCCAGGGCATGAAGGCCGCCTGGCGGGACGGCGACACGCTGTACGCCGAGGTCGCGCTGCCCCCCGGTACCGGCCCGGATCGTTACGGCGTCCACCCCGGTCTGCTCGACTCCGCGCTGCATCCGTTCCTGCTGGCCACGTCCGACGCGGACGGCACGATTCATGTGCCCTTCGCATGGAGCGAAGTGACCCTGCACGCGACCGGTGCGCACGCCCTGCGCGTCCGGATCACCCGCCCGGCACCGGAGACGGTTTCGCTGCGGATCACGGACCCCTCCGGCCTGCCCGTCCTGACCGCCGCCTCCCTCGCCCTGCGTCCGGTCCGCCCCGAGCAGCTCGAAGCGGCCCACTCCGGCCGCGACGGCGCGCTGCACGAGGTCGTGTGGCGCACGGTGCCCACCCCGCCGGACGCCGCCGCATCCGTCGAGGGGAGCACCTGGGCCCTGGTGGGAGAGGCGAGCGACCGGCTCGGCGCCGCGGTCCTCGTGGCGCTCGGCCCCGCCGCACAGGCGTACCCGGACGCGGCAGCGCTGCGTACGGCCCTGCGCGGCGGTGCGATCCGGCCCGGGACGGTCGTCGCCAGGGTCGCCGCCGGCGACGGCACCGACCTGGCTCAGGCGGCGCACACCGCGACCGCCCACGTGCTGGAACTGCTCCAGGAGACGCTGGCCGACGGGGGCGCCGGCTCCCGCCTGGTCGTCCTCACCGAGGGCGCGGTGTCCACGGACGTGGCCGCGGGCCTCGGCGGCTCCGACGCCGGTCCGGCCGCCGCGGCGGTATGGGGCCTGATCCGCTCGGCGCAGTCCGAGCACCCGGACCGGCTCACCCTCGTCGACCTCGACGGCTCACCGGCCTCCGCCGAGGCCGTCGGCGCGGCCCTGGCTGCCGGGGAGCCGCAACTGGCCGTGCGTGAGGGCCGGTTGCTCGTCCCCCGGCTCGTTCCCGTGACCGTCGACCCGCTGCCCGTCACGGCGTTCGACGCGGAGCGGACGGTGCTCGTCACCGGTGGCACCGGCGCCCTCGGTGCCCTTCTCGCCCGCCACCTGATCACCCGGCACGGTGTCCGCAGGCTGCTGCTGACCAGCAGGAGTGGGCCCGACGCGGCAGGCGCCCTCGTCGAGGAGCTGACCGGTCTCGGCGCCGAGGTCACCGTCGCGGCCTGCGACGTGGCCGACCCCCGGTCACTGGAGGATCTGCTCGCCGGGCTTCCGGCGGAGCACCCGCTCGGCGCGGTCGTGCACTGCGCAGGTGTGCTGGACGACGGAGTGGTCACCGAACTGGACCGCGACCGGCTGGACGCGGTGCTGCGTCCGAAGGTGGACGGTGCGTGGAACCTGCACCGACTGACCCTGGACATGGACCTGAACGCCTTCGTGCTGTTCTCCTCCGTGGTCGGTGTCCTCGGCTCCCCCGGCCAGGCCAACTACGCCGCCGCCAACACCTTCCTCGACGCACTCGCCGAACACCGCCACACCACCGGACACCCCGCCACATCCCTCGCCTGGGGCCTGTGGCAGACCGGCATGGCCGACACCCTCGACGAACAGGACCGCGCCCGCATGACCCGCGGCGGGCTGGCCCCGATGCCCGCCGCACGCGCGCTGGCACTCTTCGACACGGCCCTCGGTACGGAGCGGGCGGCACTCGTGCCCGCCGGCGTCGATGTCGCCGGTGCCCGCGCGGGACGCGCGCCGGCTCGGCTGTCCCCGATGCTGGCGGACCTCGTTCCCGCGCAGGCACCGCCCGCCGCCGAGCGGCGGAACGACCCGGGCCAGGACGACTCCTCGCTCGGCCGGCGCCTCGCCGCACTCGACGAGGAGGAACAGCACGACCTCCTCCTGGACGTGCTCAGCAGGCACGCCGCGATCGTCCTGGGCCACAGCTCCCCGCCGGTGATCGACCCTGAGCACCCGTTCAAGGACCTCGGCTTCGACTCGCTGGCCGGCATAGAACTGCTCCTCGCCCTCGGCGAGACGCTGAGCCTGCACCTGCCGTCCACCATGCTCTTCGACTACCCCACGCCCGCCGCGCTGATCGCCTACCTCCGGAACGAACTGGTCGACGACCAGGCTCCCTCGACGGCCGAGGCCGCGGAGCCACTCCGCGGCGCGGAGACCGGGACCATGGGCACCGCGCCCGACGACGACCCGATCGCCGTCGTGGGCATGGGGTGCCGCTTCCCGGGCGACGCCGGTTCGCCGGAGGACCTGTGGCGGCTGGTCACCGAGGGAGTGGACGCCATCGGAGCGTTCCCCGCCAACCGTGGCTGGGACCTCGACGACATCTACGACCCGGATCCCGACGTGCGGGGGAAGTCCTATGCCCGTGAGGGCGGCTTCCTCTACGACGCCGACCGCTTCGACGCCGAGTTCTTCGGCATCAGCCCACGTGAGGCCCTCGCACTCGACCCCCAGCAGCGACTCCTCCTGGAGACCGCGTGGGAGGCCTTCGAGAACGCGGGCATCCGCCCCGACACCCTCCGCGGCAGCGCCACCGGCGTCTTCGCCGGAGTGGTCACGCAGGAGTACGCGTCGCTGACCTACCAGGACGGCGAACCCGTCGAGGGCTACCTCCTGACCGGCACCACCGCGAGCGTCGCCTCCGGACGCCTCTCCTACACGTTCGGCTTCGAAGGCCCGGCCGTCACCGTCGACACCGCCTGCTCCTCCTCACTGGTCGCCCTCCACCTCGCCTGCCAGTCCCTGCGCAACGGCGAAACCACCATGGCACTCGCCGGCGGCGCCACCATCATGGCCAACCCCGGCATGTTCATGGAATTCAGCCGCCAACGCGGCCTCGCCCCCGACGGCCGCTGCAAATCCTTCGCAGCCGCCGCCGACGGCACCATCTGGGCCGAAGGCGCAGGCATGGTCCTCCTCGAACGCCTCTCCGACGCCCAGGCCAACGGACACACCGTCCTGGCCGTCATCCGCGGCTCCGCCGTCAACCAGGACGGCGCCTCCAACGGCCTCACCGCACCCAACGGCCCCTCCCAACAGCGCGTCATCAAAGCAGCCCTCGCCAACGCCCGCCTCACCCCCGACCAGGTCGACGCCGTCGAAGCCCACGGCACCGGTACCTCGCTGGGCGATCCCATCGAGGCGCAGGCCCTGCTCGCCACGTACGGACAGGACCGTGACGAGCCCCTCTGGCTGGGCTCGCTGAAGTCGAACATCGGTCACGCGCAGGCGGCGGCGGGTATCGGCGGGGTCATCAAGATGATCCAGGCCATGCGCCACGGCACCCTGCCCGCGACCCTGCATGTCGACGAGCCCAGCCCGCACATCGACTGGACCACCGGCAACGTACAACTCCTCACCGAAGCCCGCCCCTGGCCCGAGACCGGCCACCCCCGACGCGCCGCCGTCTCCTCCTTCGGCATCAGCGGCACCAACGCCCACCTCATCCTCGAAGCCCCGCCCGCGCCACAGGACACGGACACCCGACAGACACCGGACGTCCCCGAGGGAACCCTCCTGCCCTGGATCCTGTCCGCCAAGTCCGAACAGGCACTACGCGCCCAGGCCGAGCGGCTGCGTGTCCATCTCGGTCGTGAGTCGGGGCTGCGTCCGGAGCGGGTCGCGCATGCTCTCGCCACCACCCGCACCCTGTTCCCGCACCGGGCCGTCGTGATCGCCGACAGGCACGAGGACTTCGACCGCGCCCTCGACGCCCTCGCGGCCGGCGGACCGTCACCCGCCCTGGTCCGCGGCACCCCGCACACCGGTAGGACGGCGTTCCTGTTCACGGGTCAGGGGTCGCAGCGAGCAGGCATGGGACGACGCCTGTACGACACCCACCCCGTCTTCCGCGACACCTTCGACGAGGTCTGCACCACCCTGGACCACCACCTCAACGCCGAACACAGCGTCAAGGACGTCGTCTTCGACGACGACCCCACCCTCCTCAACCAGACCCGCTACACCCAGGCCGCCCTCTTCGCCCTCGAAACAGCCCTGCACCACCTCGTCACCTCCCACGGCATCACACCCGACTTCGTCACCGGCCACTCCATCGGCGAAATCACCGCCGCCCACGTCGCAGGCGTCTTCTCACTCGACGACGCCTGCCGACTCGTCGCCGCCCGCGGCACCCTCATGCAGGCCCTCCCCACCCACGGCGCCATGATCGCCATCGAAGCCACCGAGG
Source organism: Streptomyces sp. NPDC102514 (assembly GCF_055584525.1). Lineage (NCBI taxonomy): Bacteria > Bacillati > Actinomycetota > Actinomycetes > Kitasatosporales > Streptomycetaceae > Streptomyces > Streptomyces sp. NPDC102514. The sequence continues at coordinate 139,497 of NZ_JBVJLW010000011.1, read as the reverse complement.
AGGAAGCGACCCCGCACCTCACCGAACACACCGGCATCGCCGCCATCAACGGACCCCACGCCCTCGTCATCTCGGGCGACGAACACGACGTCACCACCATCGCCCAGCACTTCGCCACCCAAGGACGACGCACCCGCCGCCTCACCGTCTCCCACGCCTTCCACTCACCCCACATGGATCCCATGCTGGAGGCGTTCGAGCGCGTCGCCGCGGACCTCACCTACCACGCACCGGCCATCCCCCTCGTCTCCAACCTGACCGGCCGGGCTGCCGCCCCGCGTCGCATCACCACCCCTGCCTACTGGGTCCGTCACGTGCGGGAAGCGGTCCGCTTCGCCGACGGCGTCGGCACCCTCCACGACCGGGGCGTCCGCCACTTCATCGAACTCGGCCCGGACGCCACGCTGACCACCATGGCCAAGGAGTGCGTGCCGCAGGGCGACGACGTCACGTTCGTCCCCCTCATGCACCGCGACCGGAACGAGGCCCAGGCCTTCCTCGCCGCCCTGGCCGCCGCGCACACCCACGGCAGCAGCCTCGACTGGACCCTGCTGACCGGCACGGCTCCCGCCGCCGCCCTTCCCACCTATCCCTTCCAACGCCAGAGCTACTGGCTGGAGGCGCCGAAGCCCACCGCGGGTGCCGGCGGTCCGGGGCTGACGGCGACGAGCCATCCGGTACTGACCACCTCGGTCGAGCTGCCCGACGGCGGCGGACACCTGTTCATCGGCCGCGTCTCGGCTGCCGACCCCGCCTGGATCCCCGAACACACCGTCTTCGGCACCCAGGTGCTGCCCGGCGCGGCGTTCGTCGACCTTCTCCTCCACGCGGCGGGGCACGTGGGCTGTGAGCAGATCGAGGAACTGACCCACCATGTGTTCCTCGCCGTGCCGGACCGCGACGCGCTCCAGCTGCGGGTCCTCGTCGAGGCCGCGGACGAATCCGGACGCCGCCGGTTCGCTGTCTACTCCCGGCCGGAGGACGCGCCGACGGGCGACGACTGGACCCGGCACGCCACCGGCGCACTCACCGCCGAGCCCGGTGCGGTCCCCGCGTCGGCCGACGTGTTCTCGGACGACCTCTGGCCCCCGGCCGCCTCGGCCTACCTGGACCCGGAGGAGTTCTACGACCGGATCTCCGAAGCGGGACTGGGATACGGGCCGCTGTTCCGCGGACTGCGGTCGGCCTGGCAGGACGGGGACACGCTGTACGCGGAAGTCGCCCTCCCCGCGGGCACGGACCCGGGCACGTACGGCATCCACCCGGCCCTGCTCGACGCGGCGCTCCAGCCTGCGGCGTTCGTCGCGGGTGACGGGACGGCCGGCGACTCCGTCAGGGTCCCGTTCTCCTGGAGTGGTGTGTCCCTGTACGCCACGGGAGCGACCGCGCTGCGGGTCCGCATCGAATCCTCCGCCCCGGACACCGTTTCGCTCGTCGTCGCCGACCGGACGGGTGCGGCGGTGCTGACGATCCGCTCCCTCAGCCTGCGGACCGTCGGCGCCGACCAACTCGCTGCCGTGCGTTCAGCCGACACCGCGGAGCTCTACGGGGTCGACTGGCTCGCCCTTCCCGTACCGGCGGACAACGACCGGGCCACTGCCGAGACCGCGTGGACCGTGGTCGCCGATCCGCACAACCACCACCTCGCGTCGCCGCCGACGGCGCTCGGCACCGCGGTGGAGGTCCGGCCGGACTCGATGACGCTCCCGGCGGCGGCACCGCCGGACAGGGCTTCCGGACCGGCGGTGTTCGTCACCTGGTGCGTCTGCGAACCCGGCGCCGACACGGTGCGGTCCGTACGTTCCGTCACGCGCCACGTGCTCGGCCTCGTCCAGTCGGTCGTGGCCGACGAACGCACCGACTCCCGTCTGGTGGTCCTCACCAGGGGCGCGACGACCACCGGCAGCGGCGACGAGTCGGCCGACCTGGCCGGAGCGGCGGTCTGGGGGCTGATCCGCACCGCGCAGTCGGAACACCCCGGCCGGTTCACCCTGATCGACCTCGACGGCTCGGACGCGTCCCTGCGGGCCGTACCGGCCGCCCTGGCCACCGCGGAACCGCAGCTCGCCGTACGCGACGGTTCGCTCCTCGTGCCGCGTCTCGGCCGCATCCGTCCCGGCGCCCCCGTACCGGCGCCGGACGGCTCGGAGTCGCAGGACCCGACGTCGAACGGCTCGGAGCCGGACGGCTCACCGGTGCGGTTCGACACGGACCGGACGGTCCTCGTCACCGGCGGAACCGGCGCCCTGGGCAGGCTCCTCGCCCGTCACCTGGTGGTCACGCACGGCGTCAGGAGGCTGCTGCTCACCAGTCGCCGCGGCGCAGCCGCGGGCGACACGCTCGTCGGCGAACTGGCCGAGCTGGGCGCCGAGGTCACGATCGCGGCCTGCGACGTGGCCGACCCCCGGTCGCTGGAGGATCTGCTCGCCGGGCTTCCGGCGGAGCACCCGCTCGGCGCGGTCGTGCACTGCGCAGGCACCCTCGACGACGGCATCGTGACGGCGCTCACTCCCGAGCGGTTCGACGCGGTGCTGCGTCCGAAGGTGGACGGTGCGTGGAACCTGCACCGGCTGACCCTGGACATGGACCTGAACGCCTTCGTGCTGTTCTCCTCCGTGGTCGGTGTCCTCGGCTCCCCCGGCCAGGCCAACTACGCCGCCGCCAACACCTTCCTCGACGCACTCGCCGAACACCGCCACACCACCGGACACCCCGCCACATCCCTCGCCTGGGGCCTGTGGCAGACCGGCATGGCCGACACCCTCGACGAACAGGACCGCGCCCGCATGACCCGCGGCGGGCTGATCCCGATGCCCGCCGACGATGCGTTCGCGTACTTCGACGCGGCGCTCGGCGAGGACCGTGCGGTGGTGGTCCCGGCCAAGCTCGACCTGGCGGGCCTGCGCACCCGTGCCGCGTCCGCCCCGGTGGCTCCGGTCCTGCGCGCACTGGTCCGCACGCCGCTGCGCACCGCGGCGCAGTCAGCCGAAGCACAGCAGGACGTCGGCGGTCTGCGGGAGTCGCTCGCGGGCCGCACCGAGTCCGAGCAGGAGCGGATCCTGCTGGACTTCCTGCGCGGTCACGTGGCCGCCACCCTCGGGCACGCGTCGTCCGACGCGATCAACCCCGCGCAGTCCTTCAAGGATCTGGGCTTCGACTCGCTCAGCTCGGTGGAACTGCGCTACTCGCTGGACGAGGCGTCCGGGATGCAGCTCCCGTCCACGCTGCTGTTCGACTATCCGACCCCCGCGGTGCTGGCCGCCCACATGCGGCGCGAACTGCTGGGCGACGAACAGGCGGAGACCGCCCTCGCGGAGGCCGCCGACACGGTCCGTACCGTGCCGGCGGACGGCGACGCGGACGATCCGATCGCGATCGTCGGTATGGGGTGCCGTTTCCCGGGAGGCGCCGATACGCCGGAGGAGCTGTGGCAGCTGCTGGCGGACGGGCGGGACGCGATCGGCGCGTTCCCGGACAACCGTGGCTGGGACATCGAGAACCTCTTCGACACCGATCCCGACGTGCGGGGGAAGTCCTATGCCCGTGAGGGCGGTTTCCTCTACGACGCGGACCGCTTCGACGCCGAGTTCTTCGGCATCAGCCCGCGTGAGGCCCTCGCGCTCGACCCTCAGCAGCGACTTCTCCTGGAGACCGCGTGGGAGGCCTTCGAGAACGCGGGCATCCGCCCCGACACCCTCCGCGGCAGCGCCACCGGCGTCTTCGCGGGTGTGGCGGCCGGGGAGTACGCGTCGCTGACCTACCAGGACGGGGAACCCGTCGAGGGCTACCTCCTGACCGGCACCACCGCGAGCGTCGCTTCGGGACGCCTCTCCTACACGTTCGGCTTCGAAGGCCCGGCCGTCACCGTCGACACCGCCTGCTCCTCCTCACTCGTCGCCCTCCACCTCGCCTGCCAGTCCCTGCGCAACGGCGAAACGACCATGGCACTCGCCGGCGGCGCCACCATCATGGCCAACCCCGGCATGTTCATGGAATTCAGCCGCCAACGCGGCCTCGCCCCCGACGGCCGCTGCAAATCCTTCGCAGCCGCCGCCGACGGCACCATCTGGGCCGAAGGCGCAGGCATGATCCTCCTCGAACGCCTCTCCGACGCCCAGGCCAACGGACACACCGTCCTGGCCGTCATCCGCGGCTCCGCCGTCAACCAGGACGGCGCCTCCAACGGCCTCACCGCACCCAACGGCCCCTCCCAACAACGCGTCATCAAAGCAGCCCTCGCCAACGCCCGCCTCACCCCCGACCAGGTCGACGCCGTCGAAGCCCACGGCACCGGCACCACCCTCGGCGACCCCATCGAGGCGCAGGCCCTGCTGGCCACCTACGGACAGGACCGCCGCCCCGACCTGCCGCTGTGGCTGGGCTCCTACAAGTCCAACATCGGTCACGCGCAGGCGGCGGCCGGTATCGGCGGGGTCATCAAGATGATCCAGGCCATGCGCCACGGCACCCTGCCCGCGACCCTGCATGTCGACGAGCCCAGCCCGCACATCGACTGGACCACCGGCAACGTACAACTCCTCACCGAAGCCCGCCCCTGGCCCGAAACCGGCCGGCCCCGACGCGCCGCCGTCTCCTCCTTCGGCATCAGCGGCACCAACGCCCACCTCATCCTCGAAGCCCCACCCACACCACAGGACACGGACACTCAACACGCACCGGACGTCCCCGAGGGAACCCTCCTCCCCTGGATCCTGTCCGCCAAGTCCGAACAGGCACTACGCGCCCAGGCCGAACGGCTCCTGGAGCACGTGAACGAACACCCCGAGCTCCACGCTGCCGACATCACCCACTCCCTGGCCACCACGCGCACCACCTTCGAACACAACGCCGCTGCCGTGGGCGCCACCCGTGAGGAGTTGCTCGCACAACTCGGCGCCCTCGCGCAGGACCCCTCCCCCGTCGCCTTCCGTGCCCAGCCGCCCACCGAGAAGGTCGCCTTCCTCTTCACCGGTCAGGGCTCCCAGCACCCGGGGATGGGACGCGCTCTCTACGACACCTATCCGGTCTTCCGCGAGGCCTTCGACGAGGCCTGCGCCGCTCTGGACCGGTACCTCGACGCCGAACACAGCGTCAAGGAGGTCGTCTTCAGCGACGACCCGGCCCTGCTGAACGAGACCCGCTACACCCAGCCGGGGCTTCTGGCGCTGCAGACGGCGCTCGCCCGGCTCGTGGTGGACCGGTTCGGCGTCTCGCCCACCCACCTGATGGGCCACTCCGTCGGTGAGATCGCGGCCGCCCATGTGGCGGGAGTCCTCTCACTCGACGACTCCTGCCGACTCGTCGCCGCCCGCGGCACCCTCATGCAGGCCCTCCCCACCCACGGCGCCATGATCGCCGTCGAAGCCACCGAGGACGAAACAACCCCACACCTCACCCAACACACCGGCATCGCCGCCATCAACGGACCCCACGCCCTCGTCATCTCCGGCGACGAACACGACGTCACCACCATCGCCCAGCACTTCGCCACCCAAGGACGACGCACCCGCCGCCTCACCGTCAGCCACGCCTTCCACTCACCCCACATGAACCCCATGCTCGACGACTTCGAGCACATCGCCGCGGACCTCACCTACCACGCACCCGCCATCCCCCTCGTCTCCACCGTCACCGGCGGGTTCGCGGGTTCCGAGGTCACCGGGGCCGGCCACTGGACCGACCACGTCCGCAGCACCACCCGCTTCCACGACGGCCTCAAGGCACTGCACAACGACGGCGTCACGCTGTACCTGGAGATCGGCCCGGACGCCGTCCTCACCGCGCTGGCCCGCGAGGCACTGCCCCAGGCGAGCGCCGCGGCGCTGGTCCGGCCGGGGGCCCCGGAGCCGGCCACCCTGCTCGCCGGCCTCGTCCAGGCACACGCGGGCGGTGTCGCCGTCGACTGGACGGGCGTCCTCGCCGGGCGCGTGGCCCGGAACGTCACTCTTCCCACGTACGCGTTCCAGCGTCGTCGTTACTGGCTCGACGCACCCGAGCCCGCCGGTTCCCCGGCCGTCCTCGGCCTGGAGTCCACCTCGCATCCGCTGCTGGCCACGGCGACCGAACTCCCGGACGGCAGCCACCTGTTCACGGGCCGGGTGACCCTCAACTCGCACGCGTGGCTGAGCGATCACATCGTCATGGGGACCGTGGTCCTGCCGGGCACCGCGTTCATCGAGCTCGCGCTGCACGCGGCCCTGACGGTGGGTCTGGACGAGGTGGCGGAACTCGTTCTGAACGCGCCCGTCACCTTCGGCTCCGAGGACGCCGCGCTGCTCCAGGTGGTCGTCGGTCCCGAGAATCCGGCGGCGGGCCGCAGCCTGACGATCAGGTCCCGCTCGGTGAAGGACCACGCGTGGACGGACAACGCCACCGGCACGCTGGGCGTGCCCGCGCCGGTTCCTTCCTGACCCCGGCCGGGCCGGCGGCCCCTCCCGTCGACAAGCCTGCGCCCCCTCACCGCTTGGTGAGGGGGCGCAGGCTTGTCGACGGGAGGGGGTGCCCCACCAGGACGGTGGGCACCATGGCCCCGCCAGGGGCGTGGGGAACTGTGCGCTCAACCCGCGGTGACCGACACACAGCTCCTCGCGCCTCTTGCTGGCCCTGCGCGTTCCCCGGACGGCGAACGCCCTCCCGCCGGTTCGGCGGGAGGGCGTTGTCGGGCTGTGCCGGGAGGTCAGCCGAAGCGCAGCGGCGTGAAGGGCAGTACCTGCGCCGGCGGCGCCGTGTCCGTGAGGTAGGCGGCCATCGCCGCCGCGGTGACCGGAGCGAGCTGGACGCCCATGCGGAAGTGGCCGGCGGCCAGGTACACGTCGGGCACGGTGCTCGGGCCGATGACCGGGAGTTCGTCGGGTGAGGCGGGGCGGAGCCCGGCGCTCATCTCGGCGAAGCGGAGGGCGCCGACGCCGGGGACGATCTCGGCGGCGCGGGTCAGCAGGTCGTGGGTGCCCTCGGCCGTGATGGTCTCGTCGTAGCCGCGTTCCTCGTAGGTGGAGCCCACCACCAGCTCGCCGTCCGTGCGGGGTATCAGGAGGAGGGAGCGGCCCTTGGACAGGGCGCGGGTGGCCACGCTGACCAGCGGTGGGTCGGAGTGCAGGCGCAGGATCTGGCCCTTGACGGGACGGATCTCCGGAACAGCGTTCTCGGGCAGCCCCCCGATCTGGTGCGTCCAGCAGCCGGCCGCGAGGACGAGCCGGTCGAAGGCGACCTCGTCGCCGTCGTCGAGGACGACGGTGTGGTCCCCGACGCGGACGGCCCGCTTGCGGACGACGGTGCCGCCCAGGGCGGCGATGGCCGTGAGCAGCGCGGCGTTCAGGGTGCGCGGGTCGACGGCGCCCTCGTCGGGCGACAGCAGGCCGCCCGCGGTCGGGGCGAACGCCGGCTGGAGCTTGGCGCACTCCTCGGGGGTGAGCCGTTCGGTGCGGACGCCGAGCGACTCCTGGAAGGCCTGCTGGCGGTCGAGGCTGTTCAGGGAGTCTTCGTCGAAGGCCGCGTCCAGTACGCCGTCACGCCGGAACCCGGCGGGGGCGAACTCCTCCAGCTCCGCCACGAAGGTCGGGTAGAGCGCGCGGGAGGCGAGGCACAGGCGGCGGAGGTCCTCCTGGTCGTAGAGCTGCTCGTTGACAGCCGGGAGCATGCCTCCCGAGACGTGGGAGGTCTTGCCGGCCGGTGTGGGGTCGATGACGGTGACGGAGAGGCCTTGGCGTGCGGCTCGCCACGCGGTGGCCAGGCCGATCACGCCGCCGCCGACGACAACGGTGTTCACTGTTTGTTCTCCTGAAGGAGTCGCCGCAGGTGGGAAGCCAGAGCCGCGGGGGTCGGATGGTCGAAGACGAGGGTCGCGGGGAGTTGCAGTTCGGTGGCGGTCGACAGGCGGCGGCTGAGTTCGAGATTGCCGATGGAGTCGAGGCCGAGAGCGCCGAACTCCCGCTCGGCCTCGATGTCGTCGGGGCTGTCGTAGCCGAGGACCGAGGCGGCGACCGCGCGGACGGATTCCAGGACGGCGGCGTCGCGCTCGGACTCGGGCAGATCTGCCAGCAGGGCGCGCAGCCGGTGGGTGTCCGGGCCGGCGGAGGCGGCGGGCGCCAGGTCGGCGAGGACGGGCGGGACGTTGCCGGTGAGGGCCGCCTCGTTCAGTCGTACGGGTGCGAGGACGGCCTCCTCGGCGGCGAGCGCGGCGTCGAAGAGCGCCAGGCCCTGTTCGTGGCCGAGCGGTGCGAAGCCGGAGCGCCGGATGCGCATGAGGTCGGTGGCGGAGAGGCCGGAGCCCATACCGTCCTCGCTCTCCCACAGGCCCCAGGCGAGGGAGAGTCCGTGCAGGCCGAGGGTGCGCCGGCGGTGGGCGAGCCCGTCGAGAACGGCGTTGGCGGCGGCGTAGTTGGCCTGTCCCGGGTTGCCGATCAGGCCGGTGACGGACGAGAACATGACGAAGGCGCAGTCGGGGTCCCTGATCAGGTCGTTGAGGTGGAGCGCGGCCTCGGCCTTGGGCCGCAGGACCTTGTCGAGCCGGCGCGGGGTCAGGGCGTCGACCGTGACGTCGGACAGCACGCCGGCGGTGTGGATGACGGCGGAGGGCGCCGGCACGTCGGCCAGGGCGCCTTCCAGCGACGTACGGTCGGAGGTGTCGCAGGCGACGATGTCGACGCGGGCGCCGTGCGCGGTGAGTTCGGCGCTCAGGTCGGCGGCTCCGGGGGCGTCCGGGCCGCGGCGGCTGAGCAGGACCAGGTGCCGCACTCCGTGGCGGACGACCAGGTGCCGGGCGAGCAGGCTGCCCAGCGCTCCGGTGCCGCCGGTGATGACCACCGTGCCCGTGAGGTTCGTGCGCCGGGGCGGTGGGAAGCGGACCAGTCGGGGCCGGAACAGGGCGCCGTGGCGGACGGCGAGCTGCGGTTCGTCACAGGCCGCGGCGGCGACGAGGGCGCGGCCCGAGTCGTCGGGGTCGTCGACGTCGACCAGTACGAAACGGCCGGGGTGTTCGGACTGGGCACTGCGCAGCAGTCCCCACACGGCGGCGCCCGGCAGGTCGGACAGCGCCTCCTGGCTGTGGGCCGCGACGGCTCCGCTGCTGACCAGGAGGAGGCGGGCCCCGGCGAGGCGTTTGTCGGCCGACCACTCCTGTACGAGCATGAGGGCGCGCTGGGCGGCCGAGCGCACGGGCGAATCCTGGTCCGTGCACGACACCACGACCACGTCGGGTGCCGGTGCGCCTTTGCGGAGGGCGGCGTCCAGCGCGGCGAGCGAGGCGTAGGAGTCGAACGAGCGGCGGACGGACTTCAGAGCGCCGGTGACACCGATGTGGTCGGTGCCGAGGAACGCCCAGTGCTGCTGGTCCACGGAGGCCGGCCTCTGCTCCACGGCCTTCCACACCGGGCGGAGCAGGCGGGTGCGCTGTGCCGCGGCGTCGAGCTGGTCGGCGGTGACGCGGCGTCTGACGAGGGTGCCGACCGTGACGACCGGTTCGCCGTCCGCGCCGGTGAGCGCGAGGGAGACGCCGTCCTCGCCGGGCACGGTGTGGACGTTGACGCTGCGGGCACCGGCCTTGTGCAGGCGGATCCCCCGCAGCGCGAACGGCAGGAAGGTGCTGTCGTCGTGGTCGAGGTCCGGCACCAGCGCGGTCTGCAGGGCGGCGTCGAACAGCGCGGGGTGCAGGAGGTAGCCGTCGTCGCGGGCGGCGGCGCCGTCCAGTCCGGCTTCGGCGTAGACCTCCTCACCGTGCGACCACACGGCGCGCAGGTTGCGGAAGGCCGGACCGTACCGCAGGCCTCGGTCGGCGAGACGGCCGTATATGTGCTCGATGTCGATCTGCTGTGCTTCCTCCGGAAGCCCAGGCCGTTGCGTGCTGCTCATCGTCGCGTCCTCCGCGGAGCCGGGCCGGTTCACTTCTCGGGCGGATTGGTGATGGCGGCGCCGATCTCGCCGTGGCTCTCGCCGCCCTGCTCGTCCCAGTAGTGGCACCGGGTCCGCAGCATCACCAGGGCGTCGCGCAGATCGTTGCCGTCCCAGTCGGCGATGTCGGCGATCTCGATGCGGCCGCGGAAGTGCCGGCCGCTCATGGCGCTGCGGAAGCTGCTCCTGAAGTCGGTGATGAAGATGTCCCCGAGCTGGCGGGTCCAGAACTCCTCGATCGTCCAGCGGGAGAACGGTTCGATCAGCGACTCCTTCACCGCCTTGGCGACGAGGTAGTAGGCCATCTGGTTGAAGCAGATGTTGAACTCGACCGAGTTGAAGTGCCCGGTGTCGTCGATGTAGCAGGACTCGGGGATCAGGAAGGAGCAGTCGGCGCTGAGCCGGGCGCCGTCCTCGGCGGTGTCCTTGAGGACGACCGTGGCCGAGGTGAGGTACTCGCACCGCTTGGCCCGGTAGGGGGTCAGTACGCGGTGCAGCAGTTCCTCGTCCGTGGGGTAGACGCGCTGTTCGGTGGCGTCGAGCAACTGGGTCATGTCGGATCTCCTGATCGTCGTGCGGTGAGGAGCAGCTCGGCCAGGCTCATCTTCTGGATCGCCGCGGTGCGGTCCGGGGCGTCCTCGGCGGGCTCCTGTGCTGTCTCCGGTGCCGGGTCCGGTTCGCCGAGCGCCAGTTCCGCGAGCAGGTGGCGCGTGAGGACGAGCGCGGTCGGGTGGTCGAAGACGAGGGTGGCGGGCAGCCGTTCCCCGACGGCCTCGCCGAGGGCGTTGCGGAACCGCACGGCGGCCAGGGAGTCGAAGCCCATGTCGCGGAACGACCGTTCCGCGTCGACCTCGTCGGCGTCCGCGAAGCCCAGGGTGGCGGCGGCCTGGGTACGGACGATGTCGAGCAGTGTCTGTTCGCGGCGGGCCGGCGACAGGGTGGCCAGTCGGTCGCGCAGGCTCTCGGCGGGCTCGGGGGCGGCGGTGGCCTCGACGACCCGCCGGGCCGGGCCACGCACCAGGTCCCGCATCAGGTACGGCAGGTCGGAACGGCGCTGTCCGGTCAGGTCGAGCCGGACGGGGGCCAGGAACGCCCGGTCGAGGCGTCCGGCGGCGTCCAGCAGCGCCAGGCCCTCGTGGGAGGCGATGGGCAGGACACCGTCGCGCTGCATGCCGGCCACGTCGGTCTCGTCCAGGGTTCCGGTCATGCCGCTGGCCTCCTCCCACAGTCCCCAGGCCAGTGACTGCGCGGGCAGGCCCCGTGCGCGCCGCAGGGCGGCGAGGCCGTCGAGGAAGGAGTTGGCGGCGGCGTAGTTGCCCTGGCCGGCGCCGCCGGTCACGCCCGCCGCGGACGAGAAGAGCACGAAGGCCGAGAGTTCCTGACCTGCGGTGAGTTCGTGCAGGTTGAGTGCCGCGTCGACCTTGGGGCGCATCACCGCGGCCATCTTCTCCGGTGTCAGGGAGGAGATGATCCCGTCGTCGAGGACGCCCGCGGTGTGCACGACTCCCGCGAGGATACGGCCGGCGAGTACGGCGGCCAGGGCGTCCCGGTCGGCGGCGTCGCAGGCGGCCACCTCCACGCGGGCGCCCAGCTCGGTGAGTTCGGCGGCCAGTTCGGCGGCGCCGGGTGCGTCGGGGCCGCGGCGGCTGGTGAGCAGCAGTTCGGTGACGCCGTGGGAGGTGACGAGGTGGCGGGCGACCAGGCTGCCCAGGGTGCCGGTGCCGCCGGTGACGAGCACGGCTCCGGGCCGGTCGCCGAAGGCCGTCGAGGGGGTTTCGGCACCGGTCCGGCCGGCGGTGACGCGGGTCAGGCGCGGGCGGTGGAGGGTGCCCGAGCGCATCGCGATCTGCGCCTCGCCGGTGGCCACCAGCGGGCCGGGGTCGACGGAGGCGTGGCCGGTGTCGCCCGGGTCCAGGTCGATCAGCACGACGCGTCCCGGGTTCTCCGTCTGGGCGCTGCGGACCAGGCCCCAGACCGCGGCGCCGGCGAGGTCGGTGACGTCCTCGCCGTCGACCGACACGGCGCCCCGTGTGACGACCGACAGCACGGCGTCGTCGCGGTCCTCCGCGAGCCAGGACCGGAGGATGTCCAGCACCGAGGCGGTCTCCGCGTGGACGGCTTCCGCGGTCGTGCCGCCCACGCAGCGGTGCACGACCGTCGCGGACGCGGTCCCGCCCGGTTCGACGGGGGTCCAGGTGAGTTCGAACAGCGAGTCGTGGGACACGTCCGTGCGGACGAGTCCGCCGGCGGACACCGGACGCAGGACGAGCGACTCGACCCGGGCCACGGGTCGGCCCGTGGTGTCGGTCAGGCGCAGCGCGAACTCGTCCTCGCCCAGGCGGGTCATCCGCAGCCGCAGTGCGGCCGCGCCTGCGGCGTACAGGTCGACCCCCGTCCACAGGAACGGGAGCGTGATGCGCCCGTCGTCGGCGGCGAGCAGCGCGGTGGCGTGCAGGGCCGCGTCGAGCACGGCCGGGTGCAGCCCGTACCGGACGGCCTCGGTGGCGGTCCGCTCGGGCAGCTCGACGTCCGCGAACACCTCGTCGCCGGACCGCCAGGCGCCGCGCAGGCCCTGGAAGGCGGGCCCGTACAGCAGGCCGTCGTCGGAGGCCGGGTCGTAGAAACCTGTGAGGTCGACGGGTTCGGCGCCCGGCGGCGGCCAGGACGTGGCCTCGGGGTCCGGTTCGGGGCTGGCCTCGGCGAGCGTGCCCTGGGCGTGCCGGGTCCAGGCGCCGTCGGCGGGGGCGTCCTCGGACCGTGAGTGGACCGAGACGGTGCGCAGGTCGACGACGACCTGGATCGCCACGCCGCCGCGCTCCGGCAGGACAAGGGGGGCCTCCAGCATCAGTTCGTCCACGCGTCCGCGGCCGACCTCGTCACCGGCGCGTACGGCCAGTTCCACGAAGCCGGAGCCGGGGAACAGGACCGTGCCGCCGACGGCGTGGTCCGCAAGCCACGGCTGGCCGGCGAGCGACAGGCGGCCGGTGAGGAGCACTCCCCCGGCCCCGGCGATGCGTACCGCGGCGCCCAGCAGCGGGTGGTCGGCGGAGGCCTGCCCGTTGGCCTGCGGATCGGCGGTCTCCTCGGACATGTGCAGCCAGTAGGACTTGCGCTGGAACGGGTAGGTGGGCAGGTCCACGCGCCGGGCGCCGGTTCCGGCGAACGGGGTCTCCCAGTCGACGCCGGCGCCCCGCACGTACACCTCGGCCAGTGAGGTGAGGAACTTCTGCGGGGTGCCGGACTTGCGGCGCAGCGTGCCGACGAGGGTGACGGCCGCGCCGGCCGACTCGGCGGTCTCGCCGAGGCCGGTCAGCAGGCCGGGGTGCGGGCTCGACTCGACGAAGATCTCGAAGCCGTCGGCCAGCAGGGCCCGGGTCGTCTCCTCGAAGCGCACGGGCCGGCGCAGGTTGGTGTACCAGTACTCGGCGTCGAGGCCCGCGGTGTCCAGGGTTGCGGCGGTGACGGTGGAGTAGAACGGGACGGACGAGGTCCGCGGCGTCAGACCGGTCAGTTCGGTGAGGAGCCGCTCGCGGATCTCCTCCACGAACTCCGAGTGGGAGGCGTAGTCCACGGGGATGCGGCGGGCCTGGACGCCGTCGGCGTCCAGGCGGGCCCGCAGTTCGTCGAGGGCCTGCGGGTCGCCGCAGACGACGACGGAGCCGGGACCGTTGACGACGGCGAGCTGCAGCCGGCCGTCCCAGTCGGCCAGGTGCTCCGTCGCGCGGTCGGACGACAGGGCGACGGACATCATGCCGCCCCGGCCCGCCAGGTCCTGGCGGATGACGCGGCTGCGCAGGGCGACGACGCGTGCGCCGTCCTCCAGCGACAGGGCGCCCGCGACGCAGGCGGCCGCGATCTCGCCCTGGGAGTGGCCGACGACGGCGGCAGGTTCCACGCCGGCGGCGCGCCATGCCTCGGCCAGTGACACCATCACCGCCCAGAGCACGGGCTGGACGACGTCGACGTCGTCCAGGCCCGGCGCGCCGGGCGCGCCGTTCAGCACGTCGAGCAGGTCCCACTCGACGTACGGCTCCAGGGCCTTGGCGCATTCGCCGACACGGGTGGCGAAGGCCGGGGAGTACGACAGCAGGTCGACGCCCATGCCCTGCCACTGCGAGCCCTGGCCGGGGAAGACGAACACGGGGCGCGGGTCGCCGCGTTGCACGCCCTGGACGACGGAGGCGGACGGCTTCCCGGCCGCGAGGGCGTCGAGTCCGGCGAGCAGAGCGGCCCGGTCGGTGTCCACGACCACGGCCCGGTGTTCCAGGGCGGCGCGGCCCCGGGCGAGCGAGGCGGCGACGTCGAGTTCGTCGAGGTCCTCGTGGTCGCGCAGGTGGGCGGCGATCCGCGCCGCCTGGTCGCGCAGTGCCTCGGCGGACGCCCCCGACACCGTGAGCGGGACGGCCGGGGGCCGTTCGCCGCGCGGTTCCTGCGGGCCGGGAGGCGGCGCCTCCTCGATGACCACGTGGGCGTTGGTGCCGCTGACACCGAACGAGGACACGGCGGCGCGACGCGGCCGGCCGTGTGCCGGCCACTGCCTGGCCTCGTCGAGCAGTTCGACGGCGCCCTCGGTCCAGTCGATGTGCGGGGAGGGCGTGTCGGCGTGCAGGGTGCGGGGCAGCACGCCGTTGCGTATCGCCATCACCATCTTGACGATGCCGGCGACTCCGGCGGCGGCCTGGGTGTGCCCGACGTTGGACTTGATCGACCCGAGCCACAGCGGTTCGCCGCCCGCGCGTTCCTGTCCGTACGTGGCCATCAGCGCCTGGGCCTCGATGGGGTCACCGAGGGTGGTGCCGGTGCCGTGGCCCTCGACCGCGTCGATGTCGGCGAGGGTGAGGCCGGCGGAGGCCACGGCCTGCCGGATGACGCGCTGCTGGGCCGGGCCGTTGGGCGCGGACAGGCCGTTGGACGCGCCGTCCTGGTTGATCGCGGAGCCGCGGACCACCGCGAGCACCGGGTGTCCGGCGCGGCGCGCGTCCGACAGGCGTTCCAGCAGGAGCAGTCCCGCGCCCTCGCCCCAGCCGGTGCCGTCGGCGCCGGCGCCGTACGCCTTGCAGCGGCCGTCGGGGGCCAAGCCGCTCTGCAGGCTCATCCCGACGAACGTCTCGGGGGTGGCCATCACGGTGACGCCGCCCGCCAGGGCCATCGTGCACTCGCCCTGTCGCAGCGCCTGCATGGCCCAGTGCATGGCGACCAGGGAGGAGGAGCACGCGGTGTCGATGGTGACGGCCGGGCCGTGCAGGCCGAGGGTGTAGGCGATGCGGCCGGAGGCGATGCTGCCGAGGCCGCCGCCGGCGGTGAAGCCCGCGAGGTCCTCGGGAACGGAGCCCGAGCGGTTCGACCAGTCGTGGTACATGACCCCGGCGAACACGCCCGTGGAGCTGCCCTTCAGGGAGTGGGGGTCCAGCCCGCCGTTCTCGACGGCCTCCCAGGCGACCTCCAGCAGCAGCCGGTGCTGGGGGTCCATCGCCTGCGCCTCCTTCGGGCTGATGCCGAAGAACGCGGGGTCGAACTCGGCGGCGTCGTACAGGAAGCCGCCCTCCCGGGTGTAGGTGGTGCCGTGCTTGCCGGGCTCCGGGTCGTAGATCTGCTCGGTGTTCCAGTCGCGGTCCTCGGGGAAGGCGCTGATCGCGTCGGTGCCGTCGGCCACCAGCTGCCAGAGCTGCTCGGGGGTGGTCACCCCGCCGGGGTAGCGGCAGGCCATCGCCACGATCGCGATGGGTTCGTCCGCGGCCACCCGCACGGTGGCCGGCGCCGGGGCGGCGGCGGGGGCCGCGCCGGCCACCTTGTCGAGTACGTGCTCGGTCAGGGCGCGCGGCGTGGGGTGGTCGAAGATCAGCGTGGAGGTGAGGCGCAGTCCGGTGGCCGTGCCGAGGGCGTTGCGCAGTTCGACGGCGGCCAGGGAGTCGAAGCCGAGGTCGGTGAAGGCACGGCGGGGGTCGATCGCGCCGCCGCTCTCGTGGCCGAGGACGCCCGCGATCTGCGCCCGGACCAGGTCGGAGACGATGCGTTCGCGTTCGGCGTCCGTCTTCCCGGCCAGCCGGTCGGCGAGCGCCCCGGAGGATCCGGCCGCGCCCGCGGTGGCGGCGTGCCTGCGGACGGGCCCGCGGACCAGGCCGCGCAGCATCGGCGGGATGCCGTCGGGGCGGGCGCGCAGCGCGGGGGCCTCGACGCGCAGGGGCACCAGGGCCGGTACGCCGGCGGTGAGGGCCCGGTCGAGGAGGGCGAGGTTCTCCTCGGCGTCCAGGGCGGGCAGTCCGGAGCGTTCGGCACGGCGGAGGGTGACCTCGTCCAGGTGGGCTCCCATGCCCGCGTCGCCCGCCCACAGGTTCCAGGCCAGGGAGGTCGCCGGCAGGCCGCTTGCGGCCCGGTGCTCGGCCAGTGCGTCGAGGAAGGCGTTGGCGGCGGCGTAGTTGCCCTGTCCGGGTGAGCCCACGGTGCCGGCCGCGGACGAGAACAGGACGAACGCGGCGAGCGGGCGGTCGCGGGTCAGTTCGTGCAGGTGCCAGGCGCCGTCGGCCTTGCCGTGGAAGACGGTGCGGACCTGTTCGGGCGTGAGCGATCCGGCCAGTCCGTCGTCGACGACGCCGGCGCAGTGGACGATCCCCGTCAGCGGATGCCGGTCGGGGACCGTCGCCAGCAGGGCGGCCAGGGCTTCGCGGTCGGCGACGTCGCAGGCGGCGACGGTCGCCTCGGCGCCCAGCGCGGCCAGTTCGGCGGTCAGTTCGGCCGCGCCGGGGCCGTCCGGTCCGCGGCGCCCGGTGAGCAGGAGGTGCCTGACGCCGTGGCGGCGTACGAGGTGACGGGCGACGAGGCCGCCCAGTCCTCCGGTGCCGCCGGTGATGAGTACCGTGCCCTCCGGATCCCAGGCGACGGGCCGCGGGTCGTCCGGCACGGGTGTCCGGGTCAGTCGTGGCACGTACGTCTGCCCGTCGCGCAGGGCCAGTTGCGGCTCTCCGCAGGACAGCGCGGTCCGCACCTGCGGTTCGGGCACGTCGTGGTCCGCGCCGATGAGCACGAACCGGCCGGGATTCTCGGCCTGGGCGGACCGCACCAACGCCTGGACGGGGGCGAGTGTCAGGTCGCCGGGGGCGTCGCGCGTGACGATCGCCAGCCGGGTGTCGTCGCGCAGCGCGTCCTGGACGAGCCCCAGGGCGTGCAGTGTCGCTTCCTGCGCCGCCTCGGCGGGGGAACCGGCGAAGGTGTCGGGGACGAATGCCAGGTGGAACTCCGCGGCGGCCGTGTCCGGTTCGGCCGGGGCCTTGATGCCGGTCCATTCGACGTGCAGCAGCGAGCCGTCCCGCGCCCCGGCCGGCCGTACGCCGTCCAGCGGTACGGGTCGCTGGACGAGCGATGTGACGGTGGCGACGGGTGCGCCGGTGCTGTCGGCGAGTTCCACGGACATCTGGTCCGGAGCCGTCAGGACCGCGTGGACGCGCAGGTCCGTGGCGCCGGCGGCGTGCAGTTCGACGCCCCGCCAGGCGAACGGCAGGTGCACCTGGCCGTCGTCCTGCGGTCCCTCGACAGCGTGCAGGGTGGCGTCCAGCAGGGCGGGGTGCAGCCCGAACCGGTCGGCGCCCGCGTCGTCGAGGGAGACCTCGGCGAAGAACTCCTCGCCGCGCCGCCAGGCTGCCCGCACGCGCCGGAACGCCGGCCCGTAGCCGTATCCCTGGGCGGCCTGGCGGTCGTAGAGACCTTCGACGTCGATCGGTTCGGCGTCGGCCGGCGGCCACTGCGTGAACACCGCCGGGTCGCCCTGCGCACCCTGGCCGTGCTCGGCGAGCACTCCGCTGGCGTGGCGCGTCCAGGTGTCGTCGCTGCGTGCGGGACGCGAGTGGATCTCGACGCTGCGTCGGCCCGTCGGGTCGGCGGCGCCGACGACGGCCTGGATCTCCGCGCCGGCGTCCGAGGTCAGTGACAGCGGCGCCTCAAGGGTCAGTTCCTCGACGACGCCGCTGCCCGCCTCGTCGCCGGCCCGGACGGCCAGTTCGACGAGCGCCGTGCCGGGTACGAGGACGACGCCGGCGATGACGTGGTCGGCGAGCCACGGCTGTGCCCGGGTGGACAGCCGGCCCGTGAGGACCAGCGAGTCGGTGCCCGCCAGAGCGACGGCGGTGTCCAGCAGTGGATGTCCGATGGTGCCAGGGCCGCTCCCGGCGTCCAGCCAGTAGCGCTTGCGCTGGAACGCGTAGGTGGGCAGGGCGATCCGCCGGGCGCCCCGGCCGGCGAAGAAGCGGTGCCAGTCGACGGTGGCGCCGCCCGCGTGCGCCAGGCCCAGCGCGGTGACGGTCTGGCGCTCCTCGTCGTGTCCTTCGCGCAGCAGCGCGGCGAACGCGGCGGGCGTGCCGTCGTCGGTGAGGCAGTCGCGTCCCATCGCCGACAGGACGGCGTCGGGGCCCAGTTCCAGGTACGTGGTGGCGCCGTGGGACTCCAGCCAGCGCATGCCGTCGGCGAACCGGACCGGTTCCCGTACGTGCCGCACCCAGTAGTCCGCGTCGAACGCGTCGACCGGCTCCCCGGTCAGGTTGGACACGACGGGGATGCGCGGCGCCGCGTAGGCCAGGGTTTCGGCGACTCGGCGGAAGCCGTCGAGCATGGGGTCCATCAGCGGCGAGTGGAACGCGTGCGAGACGCGCAGCCGCCGGGTCTTGCGTCCCTGCTCCGCGAAGCGTGCCGCGACGGCCAGGACCGCGTCCTCCTCGCCGGAGAGCACGAGGGCGGACGGACCGTTGACGGCGGCGAGGGCCACCCCGCCGGTCAGGTACGGGGCGACCTCCGCCTCGTCCGCCTGGACGGCGATCATCGCGCCGCCGCCGGGCAGTTCGTCCATCAGGGTGCCGCGCGCGCCGACCAGCAGCGCCGCGTCGGCGAGGGTCATGACGCCGCCGACGTGTGCGGCGGCGATCTCACCGATGGAGTGTCCGGCGAGCAGGCCGGGCGTGACGCCCCAGGACTCCAGCAGCCGGAACAGGGCCACCTCGACGGCGAAGAGCGCGGCCTGTGCGTACCGGGTCCGGTTCAGCAGGGCGGCCTGCCGCGAGCCGGGCTCGGCGAAGAGCACGTCGCCCAGGGGCTCTTCGAGGTACAGGTCGAGGTGGTCGGCGGCCTCCTGCAGCGCCTGCGCGAACGCCGGGAAGGCGCGCGCCAGTTCGCGGCCCATGCCGGGGCGCTGGCTGCCCTGGCCGGTGAACAGGAACGCGGTCCGGCCGGTGGCGGCCGTCGTACCGGTGACCAGTCCGGGCGCGGTGGTGCCCTCGGCGAGGGCGGTCAGGGCGCGGCGCAGTTCGTCGCGGTCGGCGGCGACGACCGTGGCGCGCTCGCGCAGGGCGGCGCGGGTGGTGGCGGCCGAGTACGCGAGGTCCGGCACGGACGTCTGGCCGACGCTCTCGAGGAGCCGTGCGGCCTGGCCGCGCAGCGCGTTCTCGCTCTGGGCCGACAGGACGACCGGCACGGGGCGGGCGTCCGCGGGCGGTACCGCGAAGGCGGCGTTCGCGCCGTCGACGGCGGGTGGTTCCTCGATGATGACGTGGGCGTTGGTGCCGCTCGCGCCGAACGAGGAGACACCGGCGCGGCGCGGCAGGTCCGCGGCCGGCCAGGGGACGGGCTCGGTGAGCAGCCGGACGGTGCCCTGCGACCAGTCGACGTGGGTGGTCGGCTCGTCGACGTGCAGGGTGCGCGGCAGTGTGCCGTGGTGCATCGACTGGACCATCTTGATGATGCCCGCGGCGCCGGCCGCGGCGCCGGTGTGCCCGATGTTGGACTTCACCGAGCCCAGCCACAGGGGGTTCTCCGACGTGCGTCCGCGACCGTAGGCGGCGACCAGGGCCTGGCCCTCGATGGGGTCGCCGAGCGTGGTGCCGGTGCCGTGGGCCTCGACCGCGCCGACTTCTTCGGGGGTGAGGCCCGCGTCGGCGAGCGCGTTGCGGATGACCCGCTGCTGGGCCAGCCCGTTGGGTGCGGTAAGGCTGGCGCTGGCGCCGTCCTGGTTGATGGCGGTGCCGCGGACCACGGCCAGTACCCGGTGTCCGTCGCGCAGCGCGTCCGACAGCCGGGCCAGGACGAACACGCCCGCGCCCTCGGCGAAGCAGGTGCCGTCCGCCGCCGCGGCGAACGCCTTGATCCGTCCGTCCGGTGCCAGGCCGCGCTGGCGGCTGAACGTGGTGAACGTGCCGGGGCTGGAGATCACGGTGACGCCGCCCGCCAGCGCCAGTCCGCACTCGCCGTTCTGCAGCGACCGCACCGCGAGGTGCAGGGCGGTGAGCGAGCCGGAGCAGGCGGTGTCGACGGTGAGTGTGGGCCCTTCGAAGCCGAGCGTGTAGGCGACGCGGCCGGACACGACGCTGGGCAGGTTGCCGCCCATGACGTAGCCGTCGAGGCCGTCGGCGGCCTCGTGCGTGCGGGGCCCGTACTCGTGCGGCTCCACGCCGATGAAGACGCCCGACGCGGTGCCGCGCAGGCGGCCGGGGTCGATGCCCGCGCGTTCGAGGGCCTCCCAGGAGGTCTCCAGCAGCAGCCGCTGCTGGGGATCCATGGCGAGCGCCTCTTTGGGGTGGATGTTGAAGAAGTCCGCGTCGAAGTCGGCGGCGTCCGGCAGGAATCCGCCGCGCCGTACGTAGCTGGTGCCGGCCACGGACGCGTCGGGGTCGTAGAGGCGGTCGAGGTCCCAGCCCCGGTCGTCGGGGAAGTCGGTGAGCACATGGGTGCCGTCGGTGAGGATCCGCCACAGGTCCTCGGGCGAGTTGACCCCGCCCGGGTAGCGGCAGCCGATACCGACGATGGCGATCGGCTCGTCGGACACCGTGGCCGCGGCGGGCGCCGTCGGGGCGACGGCGTCCTGCGGCTCGGCGGTGCCGTCGACCACGTTCGCCAGGTGGTCGGCCAGGGCTGCCGGCGTCGGGTGGTCGAAGCAGACGGTGACGGGCAGTTCCACGCCCAGTTCGGCGGTGAGCCGCCGGTGCAGCTGGACCAGGCTCAGGGAGTCCAGGCCGCCGGTCAGGAACGGGTGGTCGGCCGCGATGCCGGTGGGTCCGTCCCCGTGGGCACCGGGGTCGACGGCCCGCAGCACGGCGTCGGCCTGAGCCAGCACCAGCTCCAGCATCGCGGCTCTTGACTGCTCGATCATGTGCATACTCCGCAACGAAGAAGAGGCGTGGAGGCCGAAGGTGTGGAGGCCGAAGGTGTGGTCAGGACGCCGCAAGCGCGGTCAGGGCCGCGCGATCGACCTTGCCGTTGACCGTCAGCGGGAACTCGTCCACCACATGGAGCAGGTGCGGGACCATGTAGCCGGGCAGGGCCGAGCGGCAGAAGGCGATGACCTCCTTGACCGCCGGCGTGGGGCGGTCGGGATCGCTGGTGACGAACGCGTGCAGCACCGGGTCGTCGTCCACGCGCGGCAGGATCATCGCGACCGCGCCGGTTATCCCCTCGAACCCGCCGATGCGGCGCTCGACCTCGCCCAGTTCGACGCGGTTGCCGCGGATCTGTACCTGGGAGTCGGCGCGGCCGTGGAAGTACAGCTCACCGTCGGCCCCCATGGAGGCCAGGTCGCCGGTCCTGAAGACGAGTTGTCCCGACTCGGGGTGGAGCGGGTCGGGGACGAGGACGGCCCGGGTCGCCTCGGCGTCGTTCCAGTAGCCGGAGAAGAGCGACGGGGTGCGCAGATAGATCTCGCCGAGCACTCCGGGCCCGTCCACGAGTGAGCCGTCGGGCCCGATGAGTGTCATCTCCGTGCCCGCGACCCCGTAGCCGATCGACAGGCGCTCGGTTTCGGGCGGCAGCGGGTTCGGCACGTCGGTGATGGACGAGGCCATCGTCTCGGTGGCTCCGTAGCCGTTGGTGAAGTGGACCTTGGGCAGCAGGTCCTGCAGCTGTCGCAGCTCGTCCAGCGGGAAGGCCTCCCCCGAGAACAGGATGCGGCGCAGGGTGCCCTCCTGGCCTAGTTCGGCCAGCAGTTCGGACTCGTGCCGCAGTACCGACCGCCAGGCCGAGGGCACGCCGTCGACCTGTGTCACCCCTGTCATGCGCAGGTACGACAGGAAGCGGCGGGGCCAGTTGAGCCGGTCGCGCGGCACGGGCACCAGCGCGGCTCCGTGGCTGAGGGAGAACCCGATGTCGAACAGCGCGAAGTCGAACTGCAGCGGAGAGGTGCCCGCCACCCGGTCCTCGGCCGTGATCAGCTCCGCGGCCTGCGCGCCGCGCAGGAACGAGACGACCCCGCGGTGGCTCATGACGACGCCCTTGGGCCGGCCCGTCGTTCCCGAGGTGAAGGTGATGTACGCGGTGTCGAGCGGTGTCACCGCGCGGCGGCGGCGGACCCGTGGTGTCGGCGGTCGCTCGACCGTGAGGCCGCCTGGGCCGAACCGGGCGGTGCCGACCGATTCGGGGATTCCGGTGCGCCGTCCGCTCTCGGCCTGGAGGTAGAGCGCGGGCGCGGCGCTGTCGATGACGCTCAGGAGGCGCTCGTCCGGCACCTCGGGGCTGGCCGGGACGAACGGCAGGCCCAGGGTGGCGCAGGCCAGGAGGGCCGCGACGGCGTCGGCGTCGGTGTCGGACTCCAGGACGACGCGGTCGCCGACGTCGAGGCCGAGGGCGTCGAGAGCGTCGACCAGGCGGTCGGTGCGCCGTTCCAGCTCCCGGTAGGTGACCGTCTCCAGGTCACCGTCCGCGGTCGTCCGGACGACGGCCGGCCGGTCGGGTGCCGTGCGGGCGGCAGCCAGCAGATATGTCCGCAGGTTGTCCACCGATGCGTGCGCCCGGGCAGGACGCGCTCCATTCGGGCTCATGCGCCACCCTTCCGATTTCCGGCGTACTCAGCCAATGCAAGGCCGTTTCTAACAGGGTCCTTTTACGCGGCACAAGAACCCCTGGCCGATCAACGGCGTCCTAGGGGGCTTTAGGGGTTATGCCGGTACCAGGGGCCCACAAGACTTACCGGAAACAGTAAGATCGAACCGTTTGACTTCAGGAACCCACGCCGTGTGCGTGACGAAAGGGATAACGAGAATATGTCGGCGATCGTCTTTCCCGGAATCGGCCCGACACGGTTCGCCGATTCGGCGCGGTTCCTGGTGGCCCATCCGGTGGCCCGGCGGTTCGTCGCCGAGGCCGACCGGGTGCTGGGCCACTCCCTGGTCGACCGGTACCGGGAAGCCGAGGCCCGGGGCGACCAGGGGGCGTTCCCGGAGCCGGCCCGCCTCGCCTTCCTCGTCTCGTGTCTGGCACTGGCCCGGAGCGCGGTCGCCGAGCACGGGGTGGAGCCGGTCGCGTGCACCGGCGCCAGCTTCGGCGGGACGGCGGCGGCGGTGCAGTCCGGAGCGCTGCCGTTCTCCGAGGCCGTGACGATGACCGCCGAGTGGGGCCGTCGGGTGGAGGCGTACTTCACCCGTGAGCACCGCGACGTCGTCACCCAGTCGTTCGCCCGCGTCCCCGCCGACCGGCTCGCCGAGATCCGCGCCGAACTGGACGCGCGCGGCGAGTGGAACGAGGTGGCCTGCCACGTCGACCACGACTTCCACCTGCTGTCGGTGCGCGAGGACTCGCTGGAGTGGCTGCAGAAACGACTGCGGGCGGCCGGCGGCCTGCCGCTGTACGTCATGCGGCCTCCCATGCACTCGGCGCTGTTCGGCGCCCTGCGCCAGGAGATCGCGGCCGAGGTCGTCGCGGACGTGGAGTTCTCCGATCCCGAGACGGTCGTCGTGTCCGATCACGACGGATCGCTGGTGCGCACGGCCGCGGGGGTGCGCGACCTGCTGCTGGACGCGACGACCCGTACGGTGCGGTGGCCCGCCGTCGTCGACACCCTCAAGGGGCTCGGTGTGGAGCGGGTGCACGTCGCCGGGCAGGACGCCCTGTGGAGCCGCGTGGACGTCATGACCGAGGCGTTCGAGGTGGTGGCGCTGCGGCCGGACACGGCTATGCGACCGCGCCGGCGCAGCACGATCGCATAGCGGCGGACGGCGTGCGGGTCAGCGCATGGCCGCCAGGGTCTTCCAGAGAGTCTCGGGCGTCGCGAAGTTGTCGATGTGCAGAGCGTCGTCGACGAAACGGACGTCGTATTCGGACTCCAGCGAGGAAAGCATGGAAACCATCGCCATGGAATCCAGGCCATGGTCACGCAGACTCAGGTCTGCAGTGATTTCGTCCCCCGATTCGATGAGCGGGAGGTTTTTGCGGAGAATCCGCTCGAAAGACTCGTCCCACATGCGTTCTCCCATTTTTCCGGCGTTCACCAAGTAGACGGCTTCGCCGACAACCTAAACGTAATACCTCGCGGATCGGCACCCCTACCCACCCCTTTGTCTACTCGGAGGAAGGAAAATGATCGATACCCCCGCCCCCGGCCACGGACTGCACGAACGGTTCCTGCGCGGCCTCGAACTGTCACCCACCCGGACCGCGGTCCGGGTGGACGGCGACGACCTGTCGTACGAGGCCGTGCACGAACTGGCGCTGCGCCGGGCGGGCGCGCTGACGGCCATGGCCCCGCAGGGACCGCACAACGTCGCCGTGCTGGCGGACAAGAGCGCGACAGCGTATGTCGGGATCATGGCGGCGCTGTACGCGGGCGCCACCGTGGTGCCGCTCAATCCGCGGTTCCCGGCCGAGCGCACCCGCCGCATGCTCACCGCGGCCGGCGTCTCGACGGTCGTCGCCGACCCGGTGGGCCGGGCCGCGCTCGCGGACACCGGACTGGACCTGTCCGTCCTGGACGAGTCCGCGTCCGCGACCCCGCTCGACGCGCCGGTGACCGTGCGGCCGTCCGATGTCGCCTACGTCCTGTTCACCTCGGGTTCGACGGGTCGCCCCAAGGGTGTGCCGATCACGCACGCGGCCAACGACCACTACTTCACGCTGCTCGACGAGCGCTACGACTTCGGCCCCGACGACGTGTTCTGTCAGAACGTCGGCCTCAACTTCGACTGCGCGATGTTCGAGATGTTCTGTGCCTGGGGCCGCGGCGCCGCGGTGCACGCCGTGCCGCCGGCCGCCCACCGGGACCTGCCGGCGTTCTTCGCCGAGCGCCGGATGACCGTCTGGTTCTCCACCCCGAGCGGCATCTCGTTCATCAAGAAGATGGGCGGTCTGACCTCAGGGTCGATGCCGACGCTGCGGTGGAGTTTCTTCGCGGGCGAGGCGCTGCTGTGCGAGGACGCCGCCGCCTGGCAGGCCGCCGCACCCCGATCGAAGATCGAGAACCTGTACGGGCCGACCGAGCTGACCGTCACCATCACCGGGCACCGGTGGTCACCGGACACCTCGCCCGACCTGGCGGTGAACGGTGTCGTCCCGATCGGACAGGTGCACCCCGGCCACGACCACCTGCTGCTCGACGAGGGCGCCGAGGCGGCGAAGGAAGGTGAACTGTGCATCACCGGGCCGCAGATGACGCCCGGTTACCTGGACGCGGAGGACGACCGGGGCCGGTTCCTGGAGCGGGACGGCCGCCGCTGGTACCGGACGGGCGACCGCGTGCGGCGCCTGGACGACGGCGAGCTGGTCTACCTCGGACGCATGGACGCCCAGGTGCAGATCGCGGGATTCCGCGTCGAGCTCGCCGAGATCGACCACGTCGTCCGGAGCTGCGAGGGGGTCGAGAACGCGGCCACCGTGACCCGGCCGGCATCGGAGGGCGGGCTGGAACTCGTCCTCTACTACACCGGCGAGCGCGTCCCGCCGGCGACGCTGCGCCGCACGCTGTCCGCGCAACTGCCCGAGGCCATGGTGCCCAAGGTGTTCCGGCACGTGCCCGAGTTCCCGCTGAACTCCAACCGCAAGGTGGACCGTGCGCAGCTCGCCCGCGAGGCGGCCGCAGCGTCGGACGGCCGTCCCTGACACGGGGCCCCGCGGGGCCCCGGTGTCGGCAGGGACGCGCGTCAGCTCCCGGGCCGACTCGTCATGACTGATACAGATCTGGAGTCGAGCCCGTGAGTCACGACCGAGCGAGCGCCAGGGAATGGGTCGGCCTGGCCGTCCTCGTGGTCCCTGTCCTTCTGATGTCGATGGACATGACCGTGCTGTACTTCGCGCTGCCCTTCCTCAGCGCGTCGCTGGAACCCAGCGCCACCCAGCAGCTGTGGATCGTGGACATCTACGCGTTCATGCTGGCGGGGCTGCTCCTCACCATGGGCACCGTCGGCGACCGCATCGGGCGCCGGCTGCTGCTGATGCTGGGCGCGTTGGTGTTCGGTGTCTCGTCCCTCGCCGCGGCCTACGCGGGCAGCGCCGAGCTGCTCATCGTCGCGCGCGCCGTCCTCGGGATCTCCGGAGCCGTGCTCGCGCCGTCCACCCTCGCGCTGATCCGCAACATGTTCCACGATCCCGGCCAGCGCCGTACCGCCATCGCTCTGTGGACGGCCGGGCTGTCCGGCGGCGCCGCACTGGGCCCGATCGTGTCGGGGCTCATGCTGGAGCACTTCTGGTGGGGTTCCGTGTTCCTCATCAACATCCCGGTCACGGTGCTGATCCTGGTGCTGGGCCCGCTGCTGCTGCCCGAGTACCGGGCGCCGAAGCCCGGCCGCTTCGATCTCCTCGGTGCCGTGCTGTCCCTGGCCG
Source organism: Streptomyces sp. NPDC102514 (assembly GCF_055584525.1). NCBI lineage: Bacteria > Bacillati > Actinomycetota > Actinomycetes > Kitasatosporales > Streptomycetaceae > Streptomyces > Streptomyces sp. NPDC102514. Next base: position 113,058 of record NZ_JBVJLW010000011.1, on the reverse strand, counting down.
CCGTGCTCCCCGTCGTCTACGGCATCAAGGAAGTCGCCGCCGACGGCCTCACCCTGCAGAACGGGGCCTGCATGGCGGTCGGGCTCGGCCTGGGTGTGCTGTTCGTCCTGCGGCAGCGGTCGACCGAGAGCCCGCTGATCGACCTGGGCATGTTCCGCGACCGCGGGTTCAGCACGTCCGTCGGCGTGAACCTGGTGGCCATGTTCGCGCTGGTCGGCTTCCTGCTGTTCGCCACCCAGTGGGTGCAGCTGGTGTACGGGCTGAGTCCGCTGGAGGCCGGTCTGTGGACGATGCCCGCGCCGCTCGCGGTGGTGGTGACCACCTCGGTGGCCGCCGTGCTGGCCAGGACGATCCGTCCCGGCTACATCATCGCCGTCGGGCTGGTCGTCGCGGCGGTGGGATTCGCCGTCATGACGCAGCTGCGCACCGATTCGCCCCTGGCGCTCGCGGTGATCGGCTCGTCGGTGGTGTCGGCAGGGGTGGGTCTGGCGATGCCCATGACCGCGGACCTCATCGTTTCCGCGGCTCCGCCGGAACGCGTGGGCTCGGCGGCCGCGCTGCCGGAGACCAGCAACCAGCTCGGCGGGGCGCTGGGCGTCGCGATCCTGGGCAGTATCGGCGCCGCCGTCTACACCCGTGAGGTCACCGACGCGACGTCCGCTCTCCCGCCCGAGGCCGCCGAGGCCGCGGAGGGTTCGCTCGGCGGCGCCGCGGAGGTGGCCCAGCACCTGTCCACGGGGGCGGGCCGGTCCCTCATGGACTCGGCCGGGGAGGCGTTCACCGACGGCATGAACATCGCCGCCGTGGCGGGTGGCGTCGTGATGCTGGCAGGTGCAGTCGGGGCCGCGCTGCTCATGCGTCGCGTCAAGGCTCCCGGCGCGGAGACCGGCACCGACCGGCCGAGGACCGAGCCCGTTCCCACGTCCGACTGACGGCCGCCCCCCTGCACGACGGAGTCCCCGCGCGACGATCGCGCGGGGACTCTGCCGTGCAGGGGTTCTGCGGGTGTGTCGAGCCGGTCAGCGGCCGAGGTTCAGGGGGAGCGTGGCGTAGCTGGTCAGGCCCATGACGCCACGGCGCTCGGGTTCGGAGGCCAGCTCGATCTTCGGGAAGGCGTCGAGCAGCGCCGGGAAGAGCGCGGCGGCCTCCATCTTGGCGAGCGTGCCGCCGAAGCAGTAGTGGGCGCCGGCGCTGAGGCTCAGGTGCGGGCCGTCGTCACGGGTCAGGATCAGACGGTGCGGGTCGGGGAACCGGAGCGGGTCACGGTTGGCGGCGGCGAGCAGGGCCAGGACGAGGACGCCCTCGGGGATCTCGGTGCCGCCGACGGTGACCGGCTGGGTGGTGAACCGGCTCGACGCGGTGTTGTGGGTGCTGTAGCGCAGCAGTTCCTCCACGGCCGAGGACGTGATGGTCCTGTCCTCGCGCCAGCGGGTCAGCTCGTCGGGGTGGTCCAGAAGCCCGGCCATCCCGGCCGCGATCAGGTTGGTGGTGGCCGAGAAGCCGGCGGTGAACAGGAACAGGATGAGCGCTATCAGCTCGTCCTCGTCGAGGCGGCCGTCGTCGGACTCCTTCACGAGCCCGGTCAGCAGGTCCTCGCGCGGGTTGGTGCGGCGTGCCTCGATCTCCCCGCGGAAGTACGCGGACAGCTCGTCGGCGGCGGTGTCGGCGGTCGCCAGTACCTCCTCCGGGAACATGCCGGCGAAGACCTGCGACCAGTCGTCGGCCAGCGCCCACAGGCGCTCACCGTCCTCGAAGGGCATGCCGAGCATCTCGCAGATGACCGCCACCGGGAACGGCGTGGCCAGGTGCTCGACGAGATCGACGGCCTCGCCGCCGGCCGCCCGCTCGGCGAGGCCGTCGATGAGGTTGCGGGTGAGCCGCTCGACGGCGGGCTGCATCGTCTGGATCCTCTTGGGGGTGAAGACGCGGCTCGCCAGCACCCGAACCCGGCCGTGGTCGGGCTGGTTGAGGGTGACCATCGACTTCAGATAGAGGCGCAGTGAGGAGTGGTCGGCCCAGTCCGGGCGCATCTGGCCGGCGATCCGGGCGCCGCTGTGCACGTCGGGCCGTTTCAGGAACTCGGTGATCTCGGCGTGGCCGGTCAGTGCCCACACGCCGAGGGCCGTGCTGTTGTGGACCCGGTTCACCGACTGGAGCGTCTCGTAGAAGGGGAACGGGTCAATGGGGTGGGGCGGCATGATGAGCCCCATCAGGGCCTCTTCGGCCTGCTGGTGCCTGTCGGTGGCTTCGGTGGTCATGAGGTGGTTCCCCTTTTTCGGTGGTGGTTCCGGTCCGTCGAGGGTCTGCCGCGAGGACCGGGTGTCCGGGACGGGACCAGCGGGGTGTCGCGGAGGTCCGCGACACCTCCTAGGTCCGTGCGTCCAGCTCGTCGTCCAGGACGTCGAACAGTTCGTCTGCCGAGAGCGAGTCCAGATCCGCGTCCTCGTTCCCGGCCGGCCGGTGGGTCTTGAGCCAGTCGGCTGTCAGGGCGCGCAGCCGGTCGGCCACGCGTCCGTAGGCTTCGGCGTCCGGTGTCGCCGCTGCCAGAACCTCCTCCAGGTGCGCCAGTTGCGCTTCCAGTGGTGCTCCGGCGGGTTCGGGGCCGTCGGTCAGCCGCGTGCGCAGCGCTTCGGCGACCGCGGTGGGCGTCGGGTGGTCGAACACCAGGGTGGCGGGCAGCTTCAGTCCGGTCGCCGCGCGCAGGCCGTTGCGCAGTTCCACGGCGGTGAGCGAGTCGAAGCCGAGGTCCTTGAACGCCCGGTCGGGGCGGACCGCGTCGGTGTCGGAGTGGCCGAGCACCGCCGCGACCTGGGTGCGTACGAGGTCCACCAGGAGGCGGTCCCGTTCGTTGTCGTCCGTCTGGGCGGCCAGCCTGCGCCGCAGTTCGACGCCGTCGTCCGCGATCCGGTCGCCCGCGCGGCGGCGCTGGGCACGCACCAGGCCGCGCAGCAGTGCGGGGATCCGGTCGGTGTCCCGGCCCCGCAGGGTGCCCGTGTCCAGGCTGAACGGCGCCGGCGCTGGTTCGTTCGTGCGCAACGCGTCGTCCAGGAGCGCGAGGCCCTCCACCGGTGAGAGTGCGGGCAGGCCCATGCGCCGCATGCGGTGCAGATCGGCCCCGTCCAGCTCTCCGAGTCCGGTCCTGGCCTCCCACAGTCCGAAGGCCAGTGAGGTCGCGGGCAGGCCGGCCCGTCGGCGGTGGTGGGCGAGCGCGTCCAGGAACACGTTGGCCGCGGCGTAGTTGCCCTGGCCGGCCGCCAGCAGGGAGCCGCCGAGCGAGGAGAAGAGCACGAATGCCGTCAGTTCGCGGTCGGCCGTCAGCTCGTGGAGGTTCCACGCACCGTCCACCTTGGGCCGCAGGACCGTCGACACACGTTCCGGTGTCAGGCCCCGGACCAGGCCGTTGTCCACGACACCGGCCGCGTGCACGACCGCGTCCACCGGATGCCGGGCCAGCACGGCGGCGAGCGCGGTCCGGTCGGCCACGTCGCACGCCTCGATGTCGACCCGCGCTCCGTGGGCCGCCAGTTCGGTGCGCAGTTCCGCCGCGCCGAGCGCGCTCTCGCCGCGGCGGCTGGTCAGGACCAGTCGCCGTACGCCGTGCGTCGTCACCAGGTGCCGGGCGACCAGGGCGCCGAGGCCGCTGGTGCCGCCCGTGATCAGGACCGTCCCCGCCGGGTTCCAGGGGTCCTTCGCACCGTCGAGCGCCGCGGCGGGAACGCGGGCGAACCTCGGGACGAGCAGTTCGCCGCCCCTGACCGCGATCTCGGGCTCGTCCACGAGGGGCGGCGGGCCGGCTGCGTCGTCGAGGTCGACCAGGACGAACCGGCCGGGGTTCTCCGCCGCCGCGGCCCGGACCAGGCCCCACACGGGTGCCTGCCCCAGATCGACGTCCGTGCCTCCGGCCGGCACCGCGTACCGGGTGACGACCGCGAGTTTCCTCTCGCCGGTGTTCTCCTCGGTGAGCCACCCCTGGAGCCGCGCCAGCACCGCGTCGGTGGTCGCGCGGACCGCCTCGGGTGTGTCGCCGTCGGCGCGCGGCACCTCGTACACCACGACGGGCGTCCGTGGTGCGGGGCCGGCGGGGGTCTTGGTCCAGGTCAGGGTGAACAGCGACTCGCGGTGCTCGCCGCCGGCCCGCAGCTGCTCGACCGAGACGGTGCGTGCGGCGAGGGTCTCGACGGACAGGACGGGCGCTCCGCTCCCGTCGGCGACCAGTACCGTCGAGCCGTCCTCCCCGGCGCCGCGCGCGAGCCGTACGCGCAGTGCCGAGGCACCGGCCCGGTGGAGCGTGACGCCGTTCCAGGAGAAGGGCAGTTCGGGTGCCTCGTCCTCGCCGTCCTCGATCAGGCCGACGTGCATGGCCGCGTCCAGCAGCGCCGGGTGCAGGCCGAACCGGGCCGCGTCCGCCCCCTCCGGGAGCGCGACCTCGGCGAACACCTCGTCGGCGCCGCGCCGCCAGGCGGCCTTCAGCCCCTGGAAGACCGGCCCGTAGTCGTATCCCCGGGCGAGCAGCCGTTCGTAGGCGCCCTCCACCGGGAGCGGCGTCGCGCCCTGCGGTGGCCACTCGGTGAGGTCGCCCGACGGTGCTGCGCCGGACGGGACGATCCCGCCGGTCGCGTTGCGGATCCACGTCTCCTCGTCGGAGGACGAGTAGATCTCGACGGTACGCGCCCCGGAGTCGTCCGGGCCGCCGACGACCACCCGTACCGAGACGCCGCCCTTCTCCGGGACGACGAGGGGCGCTTCCAGGGTCAGCTCGTCGATGGCCGGGCAGTCCACCTGGTCCGCGGCCTGCAGCGCCAGTTCGACCAGGCCGGTGCCGGGCAGCAGCAGGGTGCCCAGCACGTCGTGGTCGGCGAGCCAGGGGTGGGAGTCGAGGGAGAGCTGTCCGGTGAACACGGCACCGCCGGTGTCCGGCAGCGCGACCATCGCGGTCAGCAGCGGGTGCTCGACCAGGTCGAGTCCGGCCACTGCCCCGGCCTCCGCGCCCACCCAGTACCGTGCGCGCTGGAAGGGGTAGGTGGGCAGATCGACGCGTCGCGCGCCGCGCCCGGCGAGGGCGGCGCTCCAATCGACCTGCACCCCTTCGGCGTACAGGCGTCCGACGCCGGCGAACAGGCTCGCCGTCTCGGGGCGGTCGCGGCGCAGCGTGGCCACCGCGGTCCCCTCGGTGCTCTGCTCCGTCATCGCGGTCAGGACGCCGTCCGGGCCGATCTCCAGGAAGCGCCGCACGCCGTCGTCGTGCAGCCGGCGCAGGTCGTCGGCGAAGCGGACCGAGTCACGGACGTGCCCCACCCAGTACGCGGCCGTCGTCATGTCCTTGACCAGGCGGATCCTCGGCTGGTGGTAGGTGACGCTCTCGGCGACCGTGCGGAAGTCCGCCAGCATCGGGTCCATCAGCGGCGAGTGGAAGGCGTGCGAGACGGAGAGTCTGCTGGTCTTGCGGTCGGTGAAGTGGCCGGCGATCGCCGTCACCGCGTCCTCGGTGCCCGAGACGACCACCGAGGTGGAGCCGTTGACGGCGGCGATGCCCGCCTCGGCGGTGAGCCACGGGGTGACCTCCTCCTCCGTGGCCCGGATCGCCAGCATCGCCCCGCCGGGCGGCAGCGCCTGCATCAGCCGGCCCCGTTCCACCACCAGGCGTGCCGCGTCGTCGAGGTCGAAGACCCCTGCCACGTGGGCCGCCGCCAGCTCGCCGATGGAGTGTCCGGCCAGGAAGTCGGGCCTGATGCCCCAGGACTCCACCAGCCGGAAGAGGGCCACCTCCAGGGAGAAGATCGCGGGCTGGGTGAACTCGGTGCGGCGCAGGGCCTCCTCGTCACCCCACATGACGTCCTTGAGCGGGAGCCCCGTCGCGTCGCACACCTCGTCGAACGCCGCCGCGAAGACGGGGAAGACCTCATGCAACTCCCGGCCCATGCCGAGGCGTTGGCTGCCCTGGCCGGTGAACAGGAACGCCACCTTGCCGTCGCTGCCCGCGCCGGTGACGGTCTCCGGGCCCAGCAGCACCGCCCGGTGTTCGAGGTCAGCGCGCCCCGTGGCCGCCGAGAACGCCACGTCGAGCGGGTCGTGGTCCGCTGCGAACGCGGCGATCCGCTCGATCTGGGCGCGCAGTGCCTCGGGTGTCCTGGCCGATACGGCGATCGGCGTGACGGGCAGTTCGCGGCGTTCCGCGGGCTCGTCCTCGGCCGGCGGTGCCGACTCGATGATCACGTGGGCGTTGGTGCCGCTGATCCCGAACGAGGACACACCCGCGCGACGCGGGCGGCCGTCGTCGGGCCACTCCTGTGCCTGCGTCAGGAGCCGGACGTCGCCCGCCTCCCAGTCCACCTGCCGGGTCGGCTCCTGGACGTGCAGGGTCCTGGGCAGCTTCGCGTGCCGCATGCCCTGCACCATCTTGATGATGCCCGCCACACCGGCCGCCGCCTGGGTGTGCCCCAGGTTCGACTTGACCGAGCCGAGCCACAGCGGCCGGCCTTCGGGGCGGTCCTGCCCGTACGTGGCGAGCAGGGCCTGGGCCTCGATCGGATCACCCAGCGTCGTGCCCGTGCCGTGTGCCTCGACGGCGTCGACGTCGGCCGCCGGCAGGCCGGCGTTGGCCAGCGCCTGGCGGATGACCCGCTGCTGCGAGGGCCCGTTGGGCGCGGTGATGCCGTTGCTGGCGCCGTCCTGGTTGACGGCACTGCTTCGGACCACCGCCAGCACGGGGTGCCCGAGGCGGCGCGCCTCCGACAGCCGCTCGACCACGAGGATGCCGGCTCCCTCGCCCCAGGAGGTGCCGTCGGTGGTGGACGAGAAGGACTTGGAGCGGCCGTCGGCGGACAGGCCGCGCTGCTCACTGAAGTCGATGAACGTCTGCGGGGTCGCCATGACGGTCACACCGCCGACCAGGGCGAGGGAGCACTCCCCCGACCGCAGCGCCTGCGCCGCCCAGTGCAGGGCCACCAGCGACGACGAGCAGGCCGTGTCCACGGTCACCGCGGGCCCTTCGAGGCCGAGGGTGTAGGCGACGCGACCGGTGACGAGGCTGCCGCCGCCGGTACCGCCGGCGTAGTCGTAGTACATGACGCCCGCGAACACCCCGGTGGGGCTGCCCTTCAGCGTGGTGGGGTCGATGCCGCCCCGCTCCAGCGCCTCCCAGGACACTTCCAGGAGCAGGCGCTGCTGGGGGTCCATGTCGCGGGCCTCGCGCGGGCTGATGCCGAAGAAGTCCGGGTCGAACCCGGCGGCGTCGTGCAGGAAGCCGCCCTCGCGCACATAGGTCTTGCCGGGCTTGCCCGGTTCGGGGTCGTAGATGCCGTCGACGTCCCAGCCGCGGTCGTCCGGGAACTCCGATATCGCGTCGACGCCCTCGTCGACCAGCCGCCAGAGACCTTCGGGCGAGTCCACGCCGCCCGGGAAACGGCAGGCCATGGCGACGATGGCGATCGGCTCGTCGTCCACGGCGGTCCCGGTGGAGGTGACGGATGTGTCCGGCACCGCCCCGGACAGCTCGTCGAGGAGGTGCTGTGCCAGGTCGACGGGGGTCGGGTAGTCGAAGACGAGGGTGGCGGGCAGTCGCAGTCCGGTGACGGAGCTCAGCAGGTTCCGCAGTTCGATGGCGGTGAGAGAGTCGAACCCGAGGTCGCGGAAGGTCCGGTCGGGGTCGACGGCGTCGGCGCCGGCGTGGCGCAGGACGGCGGCGCCCTGGGAGCGGACGATGCCGGTGAGTTCGGCGATCCGCTCCTCGTCGGTGAGTTCGGCCAGCCGCCGCAGCAGGAGGTCGGCCGCGGGCGCGCCGTCGGCCAGGACGCGGCGCGGTCGGCCGCGGACGATGCCGCGCAGGAGCGGCGGGGGCGTGTCGAAGGCCGCCGGGTCGAACCGGACGGGCACCAGTGCGGGTTCGGCGGCGGCGGTGGCGGCGTCGAGCAGCGCGAGGCCCTCCGCCGGCGCCAGGGTGATCATGCCGCCCTGGTCGAGGCCGTCCGCCATGCCTTCTCCGGCCCACGGGCCCCAGGCCAGTGACAGCGCGGGGAGTCCTTCGGCGTGCCGGTGGCGCGCGAGCGTGTCGAGGAAGGCGTTGCCCGCGCCGTAGTTGCCCTGCCCTGGTGAACCGAGGACGCCGGCGACGGACGAGAAGAGGACGAACGCGGTCAGGTCCAGGTCGCGGGTGAGTTCGTGGAGGTGCCACGCCGCGTCCGCCTTGGGGCTCAGGACCCGGTCGACGCGCTCGGGGGTCAGCGAGGGGATCACACCGTCGTCGAGTACACCGGCCGCGTGTACGACCCCGCCGACGGCCCGTCCTTCGAGCAGTGCGGCCAGGGCGTCGCGGTCCGCCGCGTCGCAGGCGGCCACCTCGGCCTCGGCACCCGCCGCGGCGAGTTCCGCGACGAGTTCGGCGGCTCCCGGGGCCTCGGGACCCCGGCGGCCGACGAGCAGCAGTCGCCGCACTCCGTGCCGGGTGACGAGGTGGCGGGCGACGGCGGCGCCGAGAGCGCCGGTCCCACCGGTGATCAGGACGGTGCGTCCGGTGTCCCAGCCCGTGGTGTCGCGGCCCGTGGTGTCCTCACCGGAGACGTCCTCGCCGGGGACGTGCCTGCCGGGTGTGGCCGTGCCGAGGGGCGCGCGGGCCAGCCGCGGTACCAGTGTCTCGCCGCCCCGCACGCGCAGTTCGGGCTCGCCGTACCCGACGAGGGCGGACGGTTCGACGGGGGCGTCGGTGTCCACCAGGACGAAACGGCCGGGGTTCTCCGCCTCGGCGGCCCGTACGAGACCCCGGGCGGCCGCGTGGCCGAGGTCGGAGGCGTCGGTGACGACGACAAGGACGGCGTCGCCGTCGAGCGCGTGCTGTACGGCCTCCAGCACGGCGGCGGTCACCGCGTGTACCGCGCGGAGTGTGTCGCCGGACGTCGGCGGGCAGTGGTGGACGGCCACTTCCAGGGCGTCGTCCGAGGTGTGTGCGGCTGTGGCCGGGACCCAGTCCACACGGAACAGGGCGTCCGCGACCCGGGCGTGGGCCGTCGCCACATCCTCGGCGGTGAAGGGACGCAGCGCCACCGACCCGACCGACGCGACGGGGCGTCCGGTGACGTCGGTCAGCTCCAGCGCCACCGACCCGTCGCCGCGGATGTCCAGTCGGACCCGCGCGGTCGTGGCGCCCTCGGCGTGCAGGGTGACGTCCGACCACGCGAACGGCAGCAGTGAGGCGTCCTGGTCCAGCAGGTCGAGCGCGTGCAGCGCCGAGTCGAGCAGGGCCGGGTGGAGACCGAACCGCCCGGCGTCGACGCCCTCCGGGAGAGCGACCTCGGCGAAGACGTCGTCACCGCGTCGCCATGCGGAGCGCAGTCCGTGGAACGCCGGACCGTATTCCAGCCGCTCGTAGAGCCCTTCGGCCGCGAGCGGCTCGGCGTCGCGCGGCGGCCACACGGCCGGTCCCGTGGGCGGTACGCCGGTGTCCGGGACCAGGGTGCCTTCGGCGTGCTGGACCCATTCACGGTCGAGCGGGGCGTCGTCGGCGCGGGAGTACACGCTCACCGGGCGGCGTCCCGAGGCGTCGGGTGCCTCGACGGCGACCTGGATGTGGACGCCGCCGTGTTCGGGCAGGATCAGTGGCACGCCCAGGGCGAGGTCCTCGATCCGGCGGCATCCCACCTGGTCACCGGCGCGTACGGCGAGGTCGACGTACGCGGTGCCGGGCAGCAGGACGGAGCCGGCCACGGTGTGGTCGGCCAGCCAGGGGTGGGCTCCGGTGGACAGCCGTCCGGTGAACACCACGCCGTCGGTACCGGGCAGTTGCACCATCGCGCCGAGCAGCGGGTGGTCGGGCCGGCCCAGACCGGCGGACGTGACGTCCCCGCCGAGGCCACGCTTGTCGAGCCAGTAGCGGGCGCGCTGGAAGGGGTAGGTGGGCAGGTCGGTGCGTCGGGCACCGCGTCCGTCGAACACGGCCGTCCAGTCGACGCGCAGGCCCGAGGTGTGCAGGCGGCCCAGTGCGGTGAGGGCGGCGACCGGCTCGGGCTCGCGGCGGCGCAGGGCCGGGACGAGTACAGCGGTCTCGGCGGTGCCGGTGAGGCAGGGGCGGGCCATGGCGGTCAGGACGCCGTCGGGTCCCAGTTCCAGGTAACGGGTGACTCCTTCGGCCTCCAGCCGGGTCACCGCGTCGGCGAACCGCACCGCCTCCCGCACGTGCCGCACCCAGTGGTCCGGGTCGGTCACCTCGCCCGTGGTGACGACCGGCACCCGCGGCTCGGCGTAGGTCACGCTCCGCGCGACCCGGCGGAAGTCCTCCAGCATCGGGTCCATCAGCGGTGAGTGGAACGCGTGGGACACCTTCAGCTTGTTCGTCCTGCGTTCGCCCAGCCGCCGTACGGCGGCGCTGACGGCGTCCTCGGTGCCGGAGAGCACCACGGAGGTCGGGCCGTTGACCGCGGCGAGGCCGACCCCCTCCCCGAGCAGCGGGACGATCTCCTCCTCGGTGGCCTCGACGGCCACCATCGCACCGCCGGGCGGCAGTGCTCCCATCAGCCGGCCCCTTGCCGTGACGAGTGCGGCGGCGTCCGGCAGCGAGAACACTCCGGCGACGTGCGCGGCGGCCAGTTCACCGATCGAGTGACCGGCCACGTAGTCGGGGCGCACACCCCAGGACTCGTACAGCCGGAACAGCGCCACCTGTACGGCGAAGATCGCCGGTTGCGTGAACTCCGTACGGCCGAGGGCCTCTTCGTCGCCCCACATCACCTCACGCACGGCGGGGTCGAGCTCCGCGCACACCTCGTCGAAGGCGTGCGCGAACACCGGGAACGCGTCGTACAGTTCACGGCCCATCCCGAGTCGTTGGCTGCCCTGTCCGGTGAAGAGGAACGCCGTCAGCCCGGTCGGCCGCGCGGCGGCGTCCAAGGGGGTGTCCCGGGCCAGCGCGTCCAGTCCGTCGAGGATCTCCGTACGGTCGCGGCCGACGACGACGGCGCGGCGGCCCAGCCCTGCGCGGCCGGCGGCCAGGGTGAAGCCCACGTCCACGGGGTCCGAACCGGGGTCGGTCCTCAGGTGGTCGGCGAGCTGCCTGGCCTGGGCGCGCAGGGCGGGTTCGGTCCTGGCGGAGAGCGGCAGCGGCACGGGCGCGCCGGAGGAGGGGCGGGGCGCCGCGGGCTCGGGCGCGGAATCCCCCTGCTCGATGATCACGTGGGCGTTGGTGCCGCTGACGCCGAACGAGGAGACGGCGGCGCGGCGCGGACGGCCGGTGTCGGGCCAGGTCCGGGCCTCGGTGAGGAGGCGGACCCGGCCGGCTTCCCAGTCCACCTGCGGCGACGCCTCGTCGACGTGCAGTGTCCTCGGCAGCGTGCCGTGCCGGATGGCCTCGACCATCTTGATGATGCCGGCGACTCCGGCGGCGGCCTGGGCGTGGCCGATGTTCGACTTGATCGACCCCAGCCACAGTGGCTGCGCGCGGTCCTGGCCGTACGTGGCCAGCAGTGCCTGCGCCTCGATGGGGTCGCCGAGCGAGGTGCCGGTGCCGTGGCCCTCCATGGCGTCGATGTCGGCGGGCGTCAGTCCGGCCGCGGTGAGCGCCTGCTGGATCACACGGCGCTGGGAGGGGCCGTTGGGGGCGCTGAAGCCGTTGGACGCCCCGTCCTGGTTGACCGCGGTGCCGCGTACGACGGCCAGTACGGGGTGTCCGTTGCGGCGGGCGTCGGACAGTTTCTCCAGCAGCAGGACGCCCGCGCCCTCGCCCCAGCCGGTGCCGTCGGCGGAGGCGGCGAAGGAGCGGCAGCGGCCGTCGGGCGAGAGTCCGCGCTGTTCGCTGAACTCGATGAACGTCTCGGGCGTGGCCATGACGCTGACTCCGCCGGCCAGCGCGAGGGTGCACTCCCCCGACCGCAGGGACTGTGACGCCCACTGGAGTGCCACGAGCGACGAGGAGCAGGCCGTGTCGACGGTGACCGCCGGGCCTTCCAGGCCGAGGGTGTAGGCGACGCGGCCGGAGACGAGGCTGCCGTCGCTGCTGGTGATGCCGTAGTCGTGGTACATCGCGCCGGCGAACACACCGGTGCGGCTGCCGCGCAGCGACAGCGGGTCCAGGCCGGCGCGCTCCATCGCCTCCCAGGTGATCTCCAGCAGAAGCCGCTGCTGGGGGTCCATGGTGAGCGCCTCGCGCGGGCTGACACCGAAGAACTCGGGGTCGAACAGGGCGGCTTCGCGCAGGAATCCGCCGTGCCGGACGTAGCTCTTGCCGGGCTTCCCGGGCTCCGGGTCGTACAGGGCGCTCAGGTCCCAGCCCCGGTCGTCGGGGAAGGGGCCGATGGCGTCACGGCCCTCGTCGACCAGCGCCCACAGTTCTTCCGGGGTTCCGACTCCGCCGGGAAAGCGGCAGGCCATGGAGACGATCGCGATGGGCTCGGCGGCCTCGTCCGCGACGGCGCGCAGGTTGTCGTTGTCCTGCCGCAGCCGCTCGTTCTCGACGAGCGAACCGCGGAGCGCCTCTACGATCTCCTCGACGTTGGCATCCATCGCCGTCTCAGCCCCCGCTCACGGTGGTGGTGCGCGGGCCGGCCGCGTGGACCGATTCGAGGAACGTGCCGAGCAGTTCGTAGAACCGTTCGGGTTCCTCGAAGTGCGGGTTGTGGCTGGACTCCTCAAGGATCTCCCAGCGGGCGTTCGGGATGAGTTCCTCGAAGGGGCGCACGGTGGTCGGGGTGGCCTCGTCGTGGCGGCCCGACAGGACGAGGGTGGGTACCTCGATGTCGGGCAGGCAGTCGATCACCGACCAGTCGCGCAGGCTGCCGATGACGTGGAACTCGTTGGGGCCGTTCATCGTGTGGTAGACCGTGGGGTCGGAGACGGCCTCGATGTACGAGGCCATGATGTCGCCCGGCCACGGATCGATACGGCAGACGTGCCTGCCGTAGAAGACCATCATCGCCTCGATGTACTCGTCGCTGTCGGTGGTGCCGGCGGCCTCGTGCCGTCGCAGCGTCTCGTCCACGCCCGGCGGCAGCTGGGAGCGCAGCACGTCCATCTCGGAGAGCCACAGCTTGTACGAGGCCGGAGAGTTGGCGATGACCAGTCCGCGCAGTCCGGCGGGGCGGCCCGAGGCGTACCAGGCGGACAGCATGCCGCCCCACGACTGCCCGAACAGGATGTAGTCGCCGGCGATGCCGAGCCGGGTCACCAGGTTCTCCAGCTCGTCCCGGAACAGCTGGGGCGTCCAGAAGCCGGGGTCGGCGTCCGGCAGGTGGGTGGAGCCGCCGTTGCCGATCTGGTCGTAGTGCACCACGGGCCAGCCCTGTTCGGCGAAGGCGGACAGGCCCAGCAGGTAGTCGTGGGTGGAGCCGGGGCCCCCGTGCACGACGACGAGCGCGGGGCGGCCCGATCCCGGCCGGCCGGTTATGCGGTACCAGGTCTTGTACTCCCGGAAGGGAACGGTCCCCTTGGCCGTGGGCGTGGACGCCATCATTCTCAACCACCTGTGTTCGGGTCGTTCTCGCCTGTGGTGCCGCGTCCCCCGCACGCGGCGTGCATTTCCCGGGGGTACGCCGGTGCCGCCCGGGGCTCAGCCGGGCGTCACCAGCCACTCCTCGATGGCCCGGGCGGTCCGCGGAGCGTGTTCCTGCCCGAGCGTGAAGTGGTGTCCTTCCACGGTGCGCAGGGTGTGCTCGGGATCCCACGGCCGGGCCAGCATCTGCGCCGGGTCGACTCCCTCGGGCGGTGCGACGAAGGGCTCCGACGCCTGTACGAACAGGGTCGGTACGGTCAGCCGTACGGGTTCGAAGCCTTCGAGCACCTTGAAGTAGTGCGGCATCGCCGACAGCCGTGAGGCGTCGTAGCGGCCGAACGCGGACTCCATCTCCAGCACCTCGCCCATGAGGCGGCCGAATCCGACGTCCATCGCCGTGTCCTCGACACGGAAGGTGTCGATGAGGACCAGCGCGGCGGGCGGGACGCCGACCGTCTGCTCCAGGTGCTGGGCGAGGACGTGAGCGATGAGGCCGCCGGAGGAGTAGCCGAGGAGAGCGAAGGGCTCGCCCTGCGCGGCCTCCAGTACGGCCTCACCCAGTACGCGGGTCAGCGCCTCGGTGGAGTCGGGAAGCGCCTCGCCGCGCTGGAAGCCGGGCAGCGGCAGCGCCGACACATGCCGGATGTCCCTGAACTCGGCCCCCAGTCGGGCGTGCTGGTGCACACCGCCGCCCGCCATGGGCGTGGCCAGGCAGATCAGCCGGGGGCGTTGCGGGCCGTCGGCCAGTTGCACCGTCCTCGGGACGTGGCCGAGGTCCGCGGACGAGCTGAACCGGGGTCGCAGCGCCGCGACCGCCGACAGCAGTGTCAGTGCTCCCTCGCTGTCGTCGGCCCGGACCGCCCGCCGGAACAGTTCGGTGACGGTCTCGTCCTCGTCCGAGGAGGGCGCGGTGGAGGAGTCGGTGGCGAGGGCGGGCCCCGACACCAGTTCCTCCGTGACGACCCGGACCAGACCGGCCGGATTCTTGTTGTCGAACACGGCCATCGTGGGCAGCTTCAGTCCGGTGGCGGCGTTCAGCGCGGTACGCAGCTCCATCGCGGAGAGCGAGTCGAACCCGGACTCCAGGAAATCGCGGTCGGGGTCCACCGCCTCGGCGGTGTCGTGTCCGAGCACGGCGGCGGCGATGCCCAGCACCAGGTCGCGCAACTCGTCCTCCCACCGGTCGGCCGGCAGGGTCGCCAGCCGGCGCCGCAGCGCCTCGGGGTCCGCGGTGGCCGTGCCGGCCCCCGCCGCACCGCGCCGCGTGAGCGGGGCCAGGCCGCGCAGCAGCACGGGGGGCACGCCGCCGGTCCCGCTGCGCAGCACCCGCAGGTCCAGTCCCATCGGCACCAGCACCGGCTCGGGACGAGCTGTCGCGGTGTCGAACAGGGCGAGGCCGTCGACCGGGGCCAGTGCGGGGGTGCCCTGGCGGCGCATCCGGCGGAGGTCGACCTCGCTGAGGCCGCCCCCCATTCCGCCGCCGTCCCACAGCCCCCAGGCCAGTGACTGCGCGGGCAGTCCCTCGGTTCGGCGCAGCTCGGCGAGGGCGTCGAGGAAGGTGTTGGCGGCGGCGTAGTTGCCCTGGCCGGGCGCACCGAGGACACCCGCCGCCGACGAGAACAGCACGAACGCGCCGAGGTCCTGGTCGCGGGTGAGGTCGTGCAGGTTGAGCGCCCCGTCCACCTTGGGACGCAGAACCTGGTCGAAGCCGTGCGGCGTCAGGTTGGCGATCATGCCGTCGGCCAGCACACCGGCCGTGTGCACGACCGCGCCGAGCCGCCGATCCGTCAGCAGCGCCCGCAGGGCGTCCCGGTCCGCGACGTCGCAGGCCGCGATCTCGACCGTCGCGCCGAGGCCGGTCAGCTCCTGACGGAACTCGGCGGCGCCCGGCGCGTCCATGCCGCGGCGGCTGGTCAGCAGCAGGTCACGGACGCCGTGTTCGACGATCAGGTGCCGGGCGACGAGCGCCCCGAGACCTCCGGTGCCACCGGTGATCAGTACGGTGCCGTCACCGGCCCACGGGGACCGGTCCGTCTCGGGGGCCGCCGGGGTGCGGGCGAGACGGGGCACCATGAGGTCGCCGTCCAGAGCACGCAGTTCGGGCTCGCCGGAGGCGACGGCGCGGGCGATCGTCTGCGGGTCGTCGCTGTCCGTCTCCAGCAGCGCGAAGCGCTCGGGGTCCTCGGACCGGGCGGCGCGCACCAGGCCCCACGCCGCGGCGTGGGCGAGGTCGTCGCGACGGGTGACCACCATGAGCCTGCGGTCGGCGAACCGTTCGTCCGCGAGCCAGGCCTGGAGGGCTCCGAGCGTGTGGCCGGTGACGGTTCTGACGTCGGCGGCGATGTCACCCGTACCGGCGGGAAGGGTCAGCGCGACCGTCGGGGGGACCTGGCCGGAGAGCTCCGACAGGCCGGTCACCGT
The DNA here is from genome assembly GCF_055584525.1 of Streptomyces sp. NPDC102514. NCBI lineage: Bacteria > Bacillati > Actinomycetota > Actinomycetes > Kitasatosporales > Streptomycetaceae > Streptomyces > Streptomyces sp. NPDC102514. The sequence goes on along the minus strand of NZ_JBVJLW010000011.1, from coordinate 97,169 downwards.
CACGCAGTGCGCGTCGGCGGTGGCAGCACCGGCGGGCGTCCAGGCGATGTGGAAGAGCGAGTCGCCGGGAGCCGTGCGGGTGGGTGCGAGCTGCTCGGCCGACACCTCCCTGGTGACCAGCGACTCCACGGACGCGACAGGACGTCCCTGCGCGTCGACGGCGTGGATCTGCAGTTCGCCCTTCCCCTTGCGGACCAGCCGGACCCGCGCGGCCGTGGCGCCGGACGCGTGCACCCGGACGCCCTTCCAGGCGAACGGCAGGGCCGCGGTGTCGTCGTCGCCCGAGCCGAGCATGAGCGCGTGCAGCGCGGAGTCGAGCAGCGCCGGATGCAGGACGAAGGGCTCTGTTCCGGCCTCCTCCGCGAGCGTCACCTCGGCGAACGTCTCGTCGCCTGCCCGCCATGCCGCCTTGAGTCCCTGGAACACGGGGCCGTAGGTGAATCCGAAGTCCTGGAGGCGTTCGTACGCGCCGTCCACGGTGAGTCTCGTCGCCTCGGGCGGCGGCCACTGTGTCAGGTCGGGGACGGCCGGGGCGGCAGCCGCCTCGGGTGACAGCATGCCCTCGGCGTGCAGGGTCCAGGCCGTGTCCTCGTCGGCGGACTCGGCGCGCGAGTGCACGGTGAGGGGGCGCCCGCCCCCGTCGGCAGGTCCGTCCGCCGTCAGCCGCAGCCGTACGCCACCTGTCTCGGGCAGGACCAACGGTGCGTGCAGCGTCAGCTCGTCCAGGACACCGCAACCGAGCTGGTCGCCGACGCGCACGGCGAGTTCGACGAATGCCGTGCCGGGCAGCAGCGTCGCGCCGAAGACCGCGTGGTCGGCCAGCCATGGCTGGATGTCCGTCGACAGGCGTCCCGTGAACACCACCTTCTCCGAGCCCGGTACCGCGATCTCGGCGCTGAGCAGGGGGTGTTCGAGCGGGGTGAGTCCCATGGAGGCCGCGCTGCCACCGGTTCCCGCCGCCGCTCCCGACAGCCAGTAGCGCTTGCGCTGGAAGGGGTAGGTGGGCAGGTCGACGCGGTGGGCTCCACGGCCGGCGAAGACCGCGGCCCAGTCGGGAGAAGCACCGCTGACATGCAGCTGGCCCACGGCCGACAGCAGCGTGACCGCCTCGGGACGGTCGCGACGCAGGGTGGCCGTGGCCACCACCGCGTCATCGACGCTCTGCTGCACCATCGTCGTCAGGACGGCGTCCGGTCCGATCTCCAGGAACCGGCTCACACCCTCCTCACGCAACCGGCCCACATCATCGGCGAACCGCACCGCCTCACGCACATGCCGCACCCAGAACTCAGCCGACCCCACATCCTTCACCAGCCGAATCCGCGCCTCACCGAACGACACCGACTCCGCAACCCGCCGAAACTCCGCCAGCATCGGCTCCATCAACGGCGAATGAAACGCATGCGACACCTTCAAACGAGACGACTTACGCTCCCCGAACCGCCCCACCACCGCCGACACCGCAGCCTCAACACCCGAAACCACCACCGAGGAGGGCGTGTTGACGGCAGCGATCCCCACCTCGTCCGTGAGATACGGAGCAACCTCCGCCTCCGTCGCCTGCAGGGCCACCATCGCCCCACCCGACGGCAACCCCTGCATCAAACGACCCCGCGCCACAATCAGCCGCGCCGCATCACCCAGACTCAGAACACCCGCGACATGCGCCGCCGCCACCTCACCGATCGAATGACCCACCAAGAAGTCCGGAGTCACCCCCCACGACGCCACCAGACGGAACAACGCAACCTCAACAGCGAAAACCGCCGGCTGCGTGAACTCCGTACGATCCAGAGCCTCCCCCTCACCCCAGACCACCTCCTTCAACGGCAGCCCCACCGCCGCACACACCTCGTCAAAGGCATCCGCGAACACCGGAAACACCTCATACAACTCCCGCCCCATACCCAGCCGCTGACTCCCCTGCCCAGTGAACAGAAACGCCAACTTGCCCTCACGGCGCTTGCCGATGGAGAGGAAGGGCGAGGTCTGTCCTCCGGCCAGCGCGGTGAGGCCCGTGACCAGGTCCGGACCGTCCTCCGCCACGATCACCGCGCGGTGTTCGAGCAGTGCACGTCCCGTCGCCAACGACAGACCCACGTTCGCTGACGTAAGGTCCGGCCGCTCACTCAGGTGGGACAACAGCCGCTCGGCCTGCTCACGCAGCGCCTCCGGATCGCCGGCCGACAAGATCCACGGAACGGGGCCCGTGACCGTCGAGGCGGGCGGCACTTCCTCAGCGGCGTGCTGCGGCTCGTCGGGGGCGGGAGGTGCTTCTTCGATGATGACGTGGGCGTTGGTGCCGCTGATCCCGAAGGACGACACCGCGGCGCGACGCGGACGACCCTCAGCCGGCCACTCACGCGCCTCGGTCAACAGCCGGACGTCACCCGCCTCCCAGTCCACCTGCGGAGTCGGCTCATCCACATGCAACGTCCGCGGCATCAGACCATGCCGCATCGCCTCGATCACCTTGACGATGCCCGCGACACCGGCCGCAGCCTGTGTGTGACCCATGTTCGACTTGATCGAACCGAGCCACAACGGACGGCCTTCGGGGCGGTCCTGCCCGTACGTGGCCAACAGGGCCTGCGCCTCGATCGGATCACCCAGCGTCGTACCCGTGCCATGCCCTTCCACCACGTCCACATCGGCACCCGTCAGACCGGCGTTCGCCAGGGCCTGCCGGATCACCCGCTGCTGAGCGGGACCGTTGGGGGCGGTGAGGCCGTTGCTCGCGCCGTCCTGGTTGGTGGCCATGCCGCGGACCACCGCGAGCACCGGGTGACCATTGCGCCGGGCGTCCGACAGCCGCTCGACCAGGAGCATGCCCACACCCTCGGCCCAACCGGTGCCGTCGGCCGCAGACGCGTACGACTTGCACCGCCCGTCGGACGACAGTCCCCGCTGACGGCTGAACTCGATCAGTGTCTCGGGGGTGGCCATGACGGTGACGCCACCCGCGAGGGCAAGGGAGCACTCACCCGAACGCAGCGCCTGGATCGCCTGGTTGAGAGCGATCAACGACGACGAACACGCCGTGTCGACCGTGACCGCCGGGCCTTCGAGCCCCAGCGTGTACGACACCCGGCCAGAAGCGATCGCTCCCGTACTGCTGTTGTAGGCATAGTCGTGATACATCATTCCCGCGAACACACCCGTCGCGGAGCCCTTCAGCGTCGTCGGGTCGATCCCCGCACGCTCCAGCACCTCCCACGACGCCTCCAGCAACAACCGCTGCTGCGGATCGATGACCAGTGCCTCATTCGGCGCGATCCCGAAAAACGCGGGATCGAACTCCGCGGCGTCATACAAGAACCCACCCTCACGGGTGTACGTCTTGCCGGGCAACCCGGGCTCAGGATCATAGATACCCGCCTCGTCCCAGCCACGATCAGTGGGAAACCACGAAATGGCATCCCTCCCCTCGGCCACCAACCGCCACAACTCCTCCGGCGAAGCAGCACCGGGATAACGGCAACTCGCCGCCACGATCGCGATCGGCTCATCCGCAGCGGCACGCAAGGCACGGCGGTCCGTCGCGGTGGCCGCGCCCTGCTGCGGCACGGTCGCCGGTGCCAGTCCGTCGACGAGGTGCTCGGCCAGAATCCGGGCGTTCGGGTAGTCGAAGATCAGAGTGGGTGGCAGCCGCAGGCCCGTGACGGAGTTCAGCGTGTTACGGAACTCCACCGCACCGAGCGAGTCGAACCCGAGGTCCTTGAAGGCCCGCTCGGGCTCGATGACATCCGCGCCCGTATGCCCCAGCACGGCCGCCGCATGGGTGCGTACGAGCGTCAGAATCTCTTCAAGCCGTTGCCCGGCGGAGAGCCCGGCCAGCCGCTGTGCCAGCGCGCCCGTCTCGCCCTGGCCCTGCGCCGACACTGCACGCCGCACAGCCGCGCTGCGCACCAAACCGCTGAGCAGGGGCGGTACTTCCTCGCCCTCCAGTGTCCGGGCATCGAGGTTCATGGGCACAAGCACGGGTGCGGTCGACCCACTGGCCACGTCGAAGAGGTCGAGGCCCTGGTCGGGCGAGAGGCCCGCCATGCCGGCCCGTTTCAGCCGATCCCGGTCGCCTTCGACCAGTTCGCCGCCCATGCCCGACTCCGTCGCCCACAGACCCCAGGCGAGGGATTGGGCGGGCAGGCCCTGGGCCCGCCGGTGCGCGGCGAGCCCGTCGAGGAAGGCGTTGGCAGCCGCGTAGTTGCCCTGACCTGGCCCGCCCAGGACGCCGGCTGCGGAGGAGAACAGGGCGAACGCGGACAGGTCCATCTCCCGCGTCAACTCATGCAGATACCAGGCAGCATCCGCCTTGGGACGCAACACCCGCTCCAGACGCTCCGGCGTCAACGAGCCGATCAACCCGTCATCCAGCACACCCGCCGCATGCACGACACCACTCAGCGAGCGACCCTCCAACACACCCGCCAGCGCCTCACGATCCCCGACATCACACGCCGCGAACTCAACCCGCGCACCCAGCGCCGTCAACTCTTCAAGCAGTTCCACCGCACCCGGCGCATCCGCACCCCGCCGGCTCACCAGCAGCAACCGCTCCACTCCGTGCCGCGTCACCAGATGCCGGGCCACCAGCCCACCCAACGCACCCGACGCACCCGTCACCAACACCGACCCACCGAACACCGACGACGGCCCGGACCCCTCCGCCCCCGAACCCGTCACCGGTCGAAGGCGTGGCACGAGACACTTTCCGTCCCGGACCGCCACCTGCGGCTCCCCGGTCGCCAGAGCCAGCCCGACACCCGCCTCGATCCCCGCGACATCAACACCACCCGGAAGATCCACCAGCACAACACGCCCCGGATCCTCCGACTGCGCACTGCGCACCAGACCCCACACCGCAGCCCCGGTGAGATCAGTGACATCCTCACCCGCCACCGACACCGCACCCCGCGTCACCACCACCAGCGCGCCACTCTGCGACTGCAGCACCTCCAGCAGGGAACCCAACGCCGACAGCACACCCTCACCCTCGGCACGCCACACCTTCGCGCCGTCGACCACACCACCGCTGGAGGCAACCGGCGTCCACTCCACCCGATACAACGAATCGACCCGCGCCAGCGACTGCGCGGACAGCTCACGCAAAGTCAAGGCGCCCACGGACACCACCGGCCGGCCCGAACCGTCCGCCGCGTCCAACCGCACCTGGTCCGACCCCGACGACGCCACCCGCACCCGCAACGTGTCAGCGCCGGAAGCATGCAGCTCCACACCCGCCCACGAGAACGGCAACACCACACGATCCCCGTCCAACAACAACGGAATCGCATGCAGAGCCGAATCCAGCAGCGCAGGATGCAGACCGAACCGATCCACCGCCCCCGACAACGCCACCTCGGCAAACACCTCATCACCGAGCCGCCAAGCCGCCTTCAACCCCTGGAAGACCGGGCCGTAGGAGAGGCCAGCCTCGTCGAGCCGGCCGTAGAAGCCGTCCAGGTCGACCGCCTCGGCACCGGACGGCGGCCACTGGGTCAGGTCTTCCGCTTGGGCGCCTGATCCCGCGGCCAGCGTTCCCGCCGCGTGCCGCTCCCAAGCCGCGAACGGCTCGTCCTCGCCGCGGGCATACACCTCGAGCGAACGGCGGCCCGATCCGTCGTCGGCCCCGACGACCAGCTGAACGACCGTCGGAGACTGCCGGTCCAGCACCAGTGGGGCCTCGATCGTCAGCTCCTCGACACGGCCACAGCCCACCTCGTCGCCCGCGCGAACCGCCAACTCGACGAAGCCGGTGCCAGGGAAGAGGACGGCTCCGCTCACTGTGTGATCGGCGAGCCACGGTTGCGTACCCATCGACAGACGACCCGACAGCACCACCTGGTCCGTGCCCGCGACGGCTACCACACCGTCCAGCAGCGGGTGTCCGGACTCGTCCAGGACGCGCGCCGACTCCAGCCAGAACGGCTGTCGCTGGAAGGGGTAGGTGGGCAGGTCGACCCGCCGCGCGCCGCGTCCGCCGAGCACAGCCTCCCAGTCGACCCGGGCTCCCACGGTGAACAGCCGGCCGATGCCGGTGAACAGGCTCGCCACCTCAGGGCGGTCGCGGCGCAGGGTGGCCGCCACCGTCCCCTCGTCGTTCTGCTGCACCATCGCGGTGAGGACGGCGTCCGGTCCGATCTCCAGGAACCGGCTCACACCCTCCTCACGCAACCGGCCCACATCATCGGCGAACCGCACCGCCTCACGCACATGCCGCACCCAGAACTCAGCCGACCCCACATCCTTCACCAGCCGAATCCGCGCCTCGCCATACGACACCGACTCCACAACCCGCCGAAACTCCGCCAGCATCGGCTCCATCAACGGCGAATGAAACGCATGCGACACCTTCAAACGAGACGACTTACGCTCCCCAAACCGCCCCACCACAGCAGACACCACAGCCGCCACCGCAGCCTCAGCACCAGAAACCACCACCGACGAGGGCGTGTTGACGGCAGCGATCCCCACCTCGTCCGTGAGATACGGAGCAACCTCCTCCTCCGTCGCCTGCAGGGCCACCATTGCCCCACCCGACGGCAACCCCTGCATCAAACGACCCCGCGCCACGATCAACCGCGCCGCATCACCCAGACTCAGAACACCCGCGACATGCGCCGCCGCCACCTCACCGATCGAATGACCCACCAAGAAGTCCGGGGTCACCCCCCACGACGCCACCAGACGGAACAACGCAACCTCAACAGCGAAAACCGCCGGCTGCGTGAACTCCGTACGATCCAGAGCCTCCCCCTCACCCCAGACCACCTCCTTCAACGGCAGCCCCACCGCCGCACACACCTCGTCAAAGGCATCCGCGAACACCGGAAACACCTCATACAACTCACGGCCCATACCCAGCCGCTGACTCCCCTGCCCGGTGAACAGAAACGCCAACTTGCCCTCGGTGACCGTGCCGACCACGGTCTCGGACCCGACCAGCACCGCACGGTGTTCGAGAGCGGCGCGACCTGTGGCCGCGGAGTACGCCACGTCGAACTCGTCCGCGTCGACGGAAGTGAGCTGGTCGATCTGGGCCTGCAATGCCTCGCGCGTCCTGGCCGACACCACCAGCGGAACGGCAGGCAACTCGCGCCGTTCGACGGGCGTTTCCTCGATCGGCGGTGCTTCTTCGATGATGACGTGGGCGTTGGTTCCGCTGATCCCGAACGACGACACCGCCGCACGCCGCGGACGACCCTCAGCCGGCCACTCGCGTGCCTCGGTCAGCAGCCGGACGTCACCCGCCTCCCAGTCCACCTGCGGCGTCGGCTCATCCACATGCAACGTCCTCGGCATCACACCATGCCGCATCGCCTCGATCACCTTGACGATGGCCGCCACGCCGGCCGCGGCCTGGGTGTGACCGATGTTCGACTTGATCGAACCGAGCCACAGCGGACGGCCTTCGGGGCGGTCCTGCCCGTACGTGGCGAGCAGGGCCTGCGCCTCGATCGGATCACCCAGCGTCGTGCCCGTGCCATGACCCTCGACCATGTCGATCTGGTCCGCGGACAGACGCGCGTTGGCCAGGGCCTGGCGGATCACCCGTCGCTGGGAGGGGCCGTTGGGGGCGGTGAGGCCGTTGCTCGCGCCGTCCTGGTTGGTGGCCATGCCGCGGACCACCGCGAGCACCGGGTGACCATTGCGCCGGGCGTCCGACAGCCGCTCGACCAGGAGCATGCCCACCCCCTCGGCCCAGCCGGTGCCGTCGGCGGCGGCGGCGTACGACTTGCACCGGCCGTCCACCGACAAGCCGCGCTGGAGGCTCATCTCAACGAGTGTCTCGGGGGTGGCCATGACGGTGACGCCGCCCGCGAGGGCAAGGGAGCACTCACCCGAACGCAGCGCCTGGATCGCCTGGTTGAGGGCGATCAACGACGACGAACACGCCGTGTCGACAGTGACCGCCGGACCTTCGAGCCCCAGCGTGTACGACACCCGGCCCGAAGCGATCGCTCCCGTGCTGCTGTTGTACGCATAGTCGTGGTACATCATTCCCGCGAAGACGCCCGTCGCGGAGCCCTTCAGCGTCGTCGGGTCGATCCCCGCACGCTCCAGCACCTCCCACGACGCCTCCAGCAACAACCGCTGCTGCGGATCGATGACCAGTGCCTCATTCGGCGCGATCCCGAAAAACGCGGGATCGAACTCCGCAGCGTCATACAAGAACCCGCCCTCACGGGTGTACGTCTTGCCGGGCAACCCGGGCTCAGGATCATAGATACCCGCCTCGTCCCAGCCCCGATCGGTGGGAAACCACGAAATGGCATCCCTCCCCTCGGCCACCAACCGCCACAACTCCTCCGGCGAAGCAGCACCGGGATAACGGCAACTCGCCGCCACGATCGCGATCGGCTCATCCGCAGCGGCCCGCAAGGCACGGTTGCGCGTGCGGAGGTTCTCGGTCTCTTTGAGCGACGCGCGCAGCGCCGCGACGAGCTTCTGGTCGGTGTCGGGCATGGTGTCCTCAGGCTTGTCGCGCGGCGTCGTCGAGCTCGGTGTCTTGCAGGGCCATGCTGATCAGGGCTTCGGTGTCCATCTCGTCGATCGAGTCCTGCTCCGGCTCGGGTTCGGCCGTGGTGGCGCGAGCGGCGCCCGCGAGTTCGAGCAGGGTGTCCATCAGCCCCGCGTCACGGAGCCGGGTGAGCGGGATCGTCCCGAGCAGGCGACGGATCCTCTCCTCGTGATCGCCCGCGCTGCCGTCTCCCTCGTCCGGTGCCACTTCGTCGACGAGGTGCTCGGCCAGGACCCGGGCGTTCGGGTAGTCGAAGATCAGAGTGGGTGGCAGCCGCAGGCCCGTGACGGAGTTCAGCGTGTTACGGAACTCCACCGCACCGAGCGAGTCGAACCCGAGGTCCTTGAAGGCCCGCTCGGACTCGACGGCCTCCGGTCCCGCGTGTCCCAGTACGGCCGCCGCGTGGGTACGTACGAGCGTCAGCAGTGCCTCGTGGCGTTCGTCCGCGGACAACCCGACCAGCTGGTGCCGCAGCGCCTCGGCGCCGCCCGCGTCGTGGTCCGACACCGCACGCCGGGTCGAGGCACCGCGTACCAGGCCGCGCAGCAGCGGCGGCAGCTCATTGGCCTCCAGTGTCCTGGCATCGAGGTTGACGGGGACCAGCACCGGCGCGGTCGACGCACCGGCCACGTCGAAGAGCCCGATGCCCTGGTCGGGGGTCAGGCCCACCATGCCGGCCCGGTTCAGCCGATCCCGGTCGCCCTCGACCAGCTCGCCGCCCATGCCTGCTTCGGTCGCCCACAGACCCCAGGCCAACGACTGCGCCGCCAGGCCCTGGGCCCGCCGGTGCGCGGCGAGCCCGTCGAGGAAGGCGTTGGCAGCCGCGTAGTTGCCCTGACCGGGCCCGCCCAGCACCCCCGCGACGGAGGAGAACATGACGAACGCCGACAGGTCCATCTCCCGCGTCAGCTCATGCAGATACCAGGCGGCGTCCGCCTTGGGACGCAACACCCGCTCCAGACGCTCCGGCGTCAACGAGCCGATCAACCCGTCGTCCAGCACACCCGCCGCATGCACGACACCACTCAGCGAGCGACCCTCCAACACACCCGCCAGCGCCTCACGATCCCCCACATCACACGCCGCCAGCTCCACCCGCGCACCCAGACCGGTCAGTTCCGCGGCCAACTCAGCGGCACCGGGCGCATCCGCACCCCGCCGGCTCACCAGCAGCAACCGCTCCACACCGTGCCGCGTCACCAGATGCCGGGCCACCAACCCACCCAACGCACCCGACGCACCCGTCACCAACACCGACCCACCGAACACCGACGACGGCACCGGCTCGGACCCAGTTCCCGTACTCGTACCTGTGCCCGTCACCGGTCGAAGGCGTGGCACGAGACACTTTCCGTCCCGGACCGCCACCTGCGGCTCCCCGGTCGCCAGAGCCAGCCCGACACCCGCCTCGATCTCCGCGGCATCAACACCACCCGGAAGATCCACCAGCACAACACGCCCCGGATCCTCCGACTGCGCACTGCGCGCCAGACCCCACACCGCAGCCCCGGTGAGATCAGTGACATCCTCACCCGCCACCGACACCGCACCCCGCGTCACCACCACCAGCGCGCCACTCTGCGACTGCAGCACCTCCAGCAGGGAACCCAACGCCGACAGCACACCCTCACCCTCGGCACGCCACACCTCCGCGTCGCCGACCACACCACCGCTGGAGGCAACCGGCGTCCACTCCACCCGATACAACGAATCGACCCGCGCCAGCGACTGCGCCGACAGCTCACGCAACATCAGAGAACCCACCGACACCACCGGCCGACCCGAACCGTCCGCCGCATCCAACCGCACCTGGTCCGACCCCGACGACACCACCCGCACCCGCAACGTGTCAGCGCCGGAAGCATGCAGCTCCACACCCGCCCACGAGAACGGCAACACCACACGATCCCCGTCCAACAACAACGGAATCGCATGCAGAGCCGAATCCAGCAGCGCAGGATGCAGACCGAACCGATCCACCGCCCCCGACAACGCCACCTCGGCAAACACCTCATCACCGAGCCGCCAAGCCGCCCTCAACCCCTGGAAGACCGGGCCGTACTGCACTCCGGCTTCGGCCAGACCCGTGTACAGATCCGTCACGTCCACGGGTACCGCTCCCGGCGGCGGCCACTGGGTCAGGTCCGCCGCCAGGGACTCGGTGCCTGCGGCGAGTGTTCCGGCCGCATGCCGCTCCCAGGCCGCGTACAACTCGTTCTCGGTACGGGCGTAGACCTCGACGGACCGGCGACCCGATCCGTCGTCGGCCCCGACGACCAGTTGAATGGCTGTCGCAGACCGCCGGTCCAGCACCAGTGGCGCCTCGATCGTCAGCTCCTCGACACGGCCACAGCCCACCTCGTCGCCCGCGCGAACCGCCAACTCCACATAGCCGGCACCGGGGAAGACGATCGCCTCCGCCACGACGTGATCGGCGAGCCACGGTTGTGAACCCACCGACAGACGACCCGACAGCACCACCTGGTCCGCGCCCGCGACCGTCACCACACCGTCGAGCAGTGGATGGCCCGACTCGTCCGGCCCGCGCCCCGACTCCACCCAGAACGACTGCCGCTGGAAGGGGTAGGTGGGCAGGTCGATGCGGTGGGCTCCGCGGCCGGCGAAGACCGCGGCCCAGTCGGGAGAGGCACCGCTGACATGCAGCTGGCCCACGGCCGACAGCAGCGTGACCGCTTCGGGACGGTCGCGACGGAGCGTGGCCGTGGCCACCACCGCGTCATCGACGCTCTGCTGCACCATCGTCGTCAGGACGGCGTCCGGCCCGATCTCCAGGAACCGGCTCACACCCTCCTCACGCAACCGGCCCACATCATCGGCGAACCGCACCGCCTCACGCACATGCCGCACCCAGAACTCAGCCGACCCCACATCCTTCACCAGCCGAATCCGCGCCTCACCAAACGACACCGACTCCGCAACCCGCCGAAACTCCGCCAGCATCGGCTCCATCAACGGCGAATGAAACGCATGCGACACCTTCAAACGAGACGACTTACGCTCCCCGAACCGCCCCACCACCGCCGACACCACAGCAGACACCGCAGCCTCAACACCAGAAACCACCACCGACGACGGCGTGTTGACGGCAGCGACCCCCACCTCGTCCGTGAGATACGGAGCAACCTCCTCCTCCGTCGCCTGCAAGGCCACCATCGCCCCACCCGACGGCAACCCCTGCATCAAACGACCCCGCGCCACAATCAACCGCGCCGCATCACCCAGACTCAGAACACCCGCGACATGCGCCGCCGCCACCTCACCAATCGAATGACCCACCAAGAAGTCCGGAGTCACCCCCCACGACACCACCAGACGGAACAACGCAACCTCAACAGCAAAAACCGCCGGCTGCGTGAACTCCGTACGATCCAGAGCCTCCCCCTCACCCCAGACCACCTCCTTCAACGGCAGCCCCACCGCCGCACACACCTCATCAAAGGCATCCGCGAACACCGGAAACACCTCATACAACTCCCGCCCCATACCCAGCCGCTGACTCCCCTGCCCAGTGAACAGAAACGCCAACTTGCCCTCGGTGACCGTGCCGACCAGCACGGACGGGGACGGCTTCCCGTCGGTCAGCGCGGTGAGGCCTTCGAGGAGGCTGGGACGGTCGTCCGCGACGATCACCGCTCGGTGTGCGAGAGCGGCGCGACCGGTCGCCAACGACAGACCCACGTCCACGGCACTCGCGTCCGGCTCGTCCCGCACGTGGACGAGGAGGCGCGCGGCCTGGTCGCGCAATGCTTCCGGGCCGTCGGCCGACAGAGGCCACGCGACAGGGCCCGTGACCGTCACGGCCGACGGCTCGTCGAGGGCGGGAGGTGCTTCTTCGATGATGACGTGGGCGTTGGTGCCGCTGATCCCGAAGGACGAGACCGCCGCGCGACGCGGACGACCTTCAGCCGGCCACTCGCGTGCCTCGGTCAGCAGCCGGACGTCACCCGCCTCCCAGTCCACCTGCGGCGTCGGCTCATCCACATGCAACGTTCGCGGCATCAGACCATGCCGCATCGCCTCGATCACCTTGATGATGCCCGCGACACCGGCCGCGGCCTGCGTGTGACCCATGTTCGACTTGATCGAACCGAGCCACAACGGCCGACCCTCAGGACGATCCTGACCGTACGTGGCCAACAGCGCCTGCGCCTCGATCGGATCACCCAGCGTCGTACCCGTGCCATGCCCTTCCACCACGTCCACATCGGCACCCGTCAGACCGGCGTTCGCCAGGGCCTGCCGGATCACTCGTCGCTGAGCGGGACCGTTGGGGGCGGTCAGACCGTTGCTGGCGCCGTCCTGGTTGGTCGCGGTACCGCGGACCACCGCGAGCACCGGATGACCATTGCGCCGGGCGTCCGACAACCGCTCGACCAGCAGCATGCCCACACCCTCGCCCCAGCCGGTGCCGTCGGCCGCAGACGCGTACGACTTGCACCGCCCGTCGGACGACAGTCCCCGCTGTTCGCTGAACTCGATGAAGTTCTCCGGCGTGGCCATCACCGTGATGCCGCTGGCGAGGGCGAGCGAGCATTCGCCCGACCGCAGCGCCTGGGCGGCCCAGTGCAGCGCGACCAGCGAGGAGGAGCACGCCGTGTCGATCGTCACCGCCGGGCCTTCGAGCCCGAGGACGTAGGACACCCGGCCGGAGGCGATGGCACCGGTGGCGCTGTTGTGGGAGTAGTCGTGATAGGTCATCCCGGTGAAGACACCGGTGGCACTGCCCTTCAGCGTCGTCGGGTCGATACCCGCACGCTCCAGTGCCTCCCAGGACGCCTCCAGCAGCAGCCGCTGCTGCGGGTCCATCATGAGCGCCTCGTTCGGCGCGATCCCGAAGAATCCGGGGTCGAACTGCGCCGCGTCGTGCAGGAATCCGCCCTGGTTGACGTAACTGGTCTGCGGCCGGGTGCCGGTGGGGTCGTAGAGCCGCTCCAGGTTCCAGCCCCGGTCGGTGGGGAAGCCCGAGACGACATCCGTCCCGTCGGCCACCAACCGCCACAGGTCCTCCGGCGAGGCCACTCCCCCCGGGTAACGGCACGCCATGCCGATGATGGCGATCGGGTCGTCGTCGGCCGACGTCACGGCTGCCGTGACGTGGTCCGCGTTCACGGTGCCCGAGATCTCGTCGAGCAGGTGGCGCGCGAGGACGGCGGGGGTGGGGTAGTCGAAGACGAGCGTGGCCGGAAGCTTCAGTCCCGTCGCGCCGCCGAGGCCGTTGCGCAGTTCCATGGCCGCCAGTGAGTCGACGCCCAGGTCGCGGAATGTACGGTCCGGGCCGACGGCTTCCGGTCCGGTGTAGCCGAGGTTCGTGGCGGCCTGCGCACGGACCAGGGTCAGCAGCATGTCGAGCCGCTGGCTCTCGGTGAGGCCCGCGAGCCGCTGGCGGATGCCGTCCGCGTCCGTGCGGGTCCGGGCCGTGCCACGCGTGACGACGGGGATCAGACCGCGCAGTACCTCCGGTATGGAACCACCGGCGCGAACCGCCGCGAGGTTCAGCTTGAGGGGGATCGCGGCAGCCTCGTCCGTTCGCGCAGCCGCGTCGAACAGCGCGAGTCCGTCGCGGTTGGACAGCGGGAGGATGCCGCCCCGTTCCATGCGGGACCGGTCGGCTTCGTTCAGGGTGCCGACCATGCCGGCCGCCTGGCTCCAGGGTCCCCAGGCGAGGGATTGGGCGGCCAGGCCCTGGGCCCGCCGGTGCGCGGCGAGCCCGTCGAGGAAGGCGTTGGCAGCCGCGTAGTTGCCCTGACCCGCGACGCCCAGGACGCCGGCTGCGGAGGAGAACATGACGAACGCCGACAGGTCCATCTCCCGCGTCAACTCATGCAGATACCAAGCCGCATCCGCCTTGGGACGCAGCACCCGCTCCAGCCGCTCCGGCGTCAACGAGCCGATCAACCCGTCATCCAGCACACCCGCCGCATGCACAACACCACTCAGCGAGCGACCCTCCAACACACCCGCCAGCGCCTCACGATCCCCCACATCACACGCCGCGAACTCAACCCGCGCACCCAGACCGGTCAGTTCCGCGGCCAACTCAGCGGCACCCGGCGCATCCGCACCCCGCCGGCTCACCAACAACAACCGCTCCACACCATGCCGCGCCACCAGATGCCGGGCCACCAGCCCACCCAACGCACCCGACGCACCCGTCACCAACACCGACCCACCGAACACCGACGACGGCACCGGCTCGGACCCAGTTCCCGTACTCGCCCTCGACATCCGGGTCAGCCGCGGCACATACGCCGCACCCCCACGCACCACGACCTGCGGCTCACCAACCGCCAAAGCCCGCGCCACCGCGACCCGCTCGCCATCGGGGCCCGCAGCGACAGCGAGGCCCGTACCGGCATCGGCATCGGCATCGGCATCGGCATCGACGTCGGTATCGGCAGCGGGCAGATCCAGCAGCACGAAGCGCCCCGGATCCTCCGACTGCGCACTACGTACCAGCCCCCACACCGCAGCACCCGGCAGTGAGGTGACGTCCTCACCCGCCACCGACACCGCACCCCGCGTCACCACCACCACGCGCGACACGGCCGACTGCAGAACCTCCAGAACCCGGGCAACAGCCGAAGCCACCCCCGAGCCACCGACCCGTAACACCTCCACGGAGGCATCCACGTCCATGGACGCGTCAAGGTCCGCCGGTGCGGGCACGGATCCGTTCGCCTCTGCCGGCGTCCAGTCGACGCGGAAGAGCGAGTCGGTGTGCGGAGTCCCCAGAGCCGAGACCGGACGCAGTGTCAGGGATTCCGCCGACGCGACGGGCTCGCCGGTCGCGTCGGCGACCGCCAGGGTGATCTCGGCATCGTGACGGCGGGTCACCCGGACGCGCAGCGCACTCGCGCCGGACGCGTGCAGTTCCACGCCTCGCCAGGCGGACGGCAGGAGAGCCGCGTCGTTCTCGGTGCCCCCGGTCAGCGCGAACGCGCGCAGCGCCGCGTCGAAGACTGCCGGGTGGAGCCCGAAGGCGCTTGAATCCACGTTCTCGGGCAGGCTGACCTCGGCGAACACTTCGTCACCGAGCCGCCAGGCGGCTGTCAGCCCCTGGAAGGCCGGGCCGTAGGAGAGGCCCGCCTCGTCGAGCCGGCCGTAGAAGCCGTCCAGGTCGACCGCCTCGGCACCGGACGGCGGCCACTGGGTCAGCGCGCTTCCGTCGGTCACGCTCGCGGCCAGCAGTCCTGTCGCATGCCGTGTCCACGGCGTGTCGATGGCGTTCTCGTCGCGCGCGTACACCGTCACGGAACGGCAGCCCGATCCGTCCGTGGCCCCGACCACGACCTGAACGGCGACACCACCGCGCTCCGGGAGGACCAGTGGTGTCCCGACGGCCAGTTCCTCGATACGGCCACAGCCCACCTCGTCCCCGGCGCGGACGGCCAGCTCGACGAAGCCTGTGCCCGGGAAGACGGCGACGTCGTCCACGACGTGGTCGGCGAGCCATGGCTGCGAGCCGACCGACAGTCGCCCGGTGAAGACCAGCTGGTCGGAGTCCGCCATCATGACCGTCGCGCCCAGCAAGGGGTGGCGTGCCGCTCCCAGCCCCATGGACGCCGGATCCGCGTTCGTCGTCTCGTCGATCAGCCAGAAGCGCCGCCGCTGGAACGGGTAGGTCGGCAGGTCCACCTGCCGGGCTCCGCGTCCGGCGAGCACTGCCTGCCAGTCCACGGGTACACCGGTCGCGTAGAGCCGTCCCACGGCCGACAGGAGCGTGACCGCCTCGGGACGGTCACGGCGCAGCGTGGCCGTGGCCACCACCGCGTCATCGACGCTCTGCTGCACCATCGCGGTGAGGACGGCGTCCGGTCCGATCTCCAGGAACCGGCTCACACCCTCCTCACGCAACCGGCTCACGTCATCGGCGAACCGCACCGCCTCACGCACATGCCGCACCCAGAACTCAGCCGACCCCACATCCTTCACCAGCCGAATCCGCGCCTCGCCATACGACACCGACTCCGCAACCCGCCGAAACTCCGCCAGCATCGGCTCCATCAACGGCGAATGAAACGCATGCGACACCTTCAAACGAGACGACTTACGCTCCCCGAACCGCCCCACCACCGCCGACACCACAGCAGACACCGCAGCCTCGGCACCAGAAACCACCACCGAGGAGGGCGTGTTGACGGCAGCGATCCCCACCTCGTCCGTGAGATACGGAGCAACCTCCTCCTCCGTCGCCTGAAGGGCCACCATCGCCCCACCCGACGGCAACCCCTGCATCAAACGACCCCGCGCCACGATCAGCCGCGCCGCATCACCCAGACTCAGAACACCCGCGACATGCGCCGCCGCCACCTCACCGATCGAGTGACCCACCAAGAAGTCCGGGGTCACCCCCCACGACACCACCAGACGGAACAACGCAACCTCAACAGCGAAAACCGCCGGCTGCGTGAACTCCGTACGATCCAGAGCCTCCCCCTCACCCCAGACCACCTCCTTCAACGGCAGCCCCACCGCCGCACACACCTCGTCAAAGGCATCCGCGAACACCGGAAACACCTCATACAACTCCCGCCCCATCCCCAGCCGCTGACTCCCCTGCCCAGTGAACAGAAACGCCAACTGTCCGTCCTGGACGACGTCGACGATGTTCTCGGACCCGACCAGCACCGCGCGGTGTTCGAAGGCCGACCGGCCGGTCGCCGTGGAGAACGCCACGTCCAGGTCGCTCTGCTCGACGGCGGTGACGCGCTCGATCTGGGCCTGCAGCGCTTCGCTCGTCCTGGCCGACAGCACGATGGGTGCGACCGGGAGCTCCCGGCGTTCCGCCGGCTCGGCGGCGGCCTCGACCGGCCTGGCCTCCTCCAGGATGATGTGGGCGTTCGTCCCGCTGGCGCCGAAGGACGAGACGGCGGCGCGGCGCGGTTCCTCGCGCGCCGGCCAGGGGCGGGCCTCGGTCAGCAGCCTGACGTTGCCGGCCGACCAGTCGACGTTCGGTGACGGCTCGTCGACGTGGAGCGTCCGGGGCATGAGGCCGTGCCGCATCGCCTGGACCATCTTGATGATGCCGGCGACGCCCGCGGCCGCCTGCGTGTGGCCGATGTTCGACTTCACGGAGCCCAGCCACAGCGGGCGGTCCTCGGGCCGCTCCTGCCCGTACGTGGCGAGCAGGGCCTGCGCCTCGATCGGATCACCCAGCGTCGTACCCGTGCCGTGGGCCTCCACCACGTCCACGTCGGCCACCGAGAGGCCCGCGCCGTCCAGCGCCTGCTGGATCACGCGGCGTTGGGAGGGTCCGTTGGGGGCGGTGAGGCCGTTGCTGGCGCCGTCCTGGTTGGTCGCCGTGCTCCGGACCAGCGCCAGCACCCGGTGGCCGTTGCGCCGGGCTTCCGAGAGGCGTTCCAGGACGAGCATGCCCACGCCCTCGCCCCAGCCGGTGCCGTCGGCCGCCGCGGCGAACGGCTTGCACCGGCCGTCCAGCGCCAGGCCGCGCTGCCTGCTGAACTCCACGAACGTGATCGGTGACGACATGACCGCCACCCCGCCGGCCAGCGCGAGGGAGCACTCACCCGACCGCAGCGCCTTGACGGCGAGGTCCAGTGCGACCAGGGAGGACGAGCAGGCGGTGTCGACCGTGACCGCGGGCCCCTCCAGGCCGAGGGTGTAGGCGACCCGGCCGGAAACGAGTGCGCCGGTCACCGCGCTGCTCGGATAGTCGTGGTACACCAGTCCGGCGTACACGCCCGTCGCGCTGCCCTTCAGGGACAGCGGATCGATGCCGGCGCGCTCCACCGCCTCCCAGGATGCCTCCAGCAGCAGTCGTTGCTGCGGGTCCATGACGGCTGCTTCGAGCGGGCTGATCCCGAAGAACTCCGGGTCGAAGTCACCCGCGTCGGGCAGGAAGCTGCCCCGGTTGACGTAGCTGGTGTTCTCGCCGGTCCCGTCCGGGTCGTACAGCCCGTCCAGGTCCCAGCCGCGATCGGTGGGGAACTCGCCCACCGTATCCCGGCCGTCGGCGACCAGGTCCCAGAGGCCTTCCGGCGAGGACGCGCCACCGGGGAAGCGGCATGCCATTCCCACGATCGCGATCGGCTCGCGTTCCCGGCCCTCCACCTCGCGCAGACGGCGCCGAGTCTGCTGCAACTCACCGGTGGCGAGCCGCAGATACTCGCGAAGCCGACCGTCGTTGGAGTCCTTCGACATCGTCATCAACCCATCCGTGAAGTTCACAAGCGGAGGCCGGGTCCGTCAGAGCAGGCCCAGTTCCTTGTTCAGCACCTCGAAGAGCTCCTCGTCCGATTCGGGCACGAGGTCGGCGACCGGCTCGTCCGTTCCGCTCCGGGCGTCCCTGGCCCGCCGCGACAGTGCCTCGAGCCGGGCGGTGACCTTGGCGTGCGCCTCGTCGTCCGACGCGAGTTCGGCCACGGCGGCCTCCAGCCGGGCCAGCTCGGCGAGCAGCGGTGCGGCTGCGGCCGCCTCGCCCGGCCGCAGCCCGTCGTACAGGAACTCGGCGATGGCCAGGCAGGTCGGATAGTCGTAGGCCAGGGTCGGAGGCAGTGACAGTCCGCTGTCGGCGTTGAGTCCGTTGCGCAGTTCGACGGCTCCCAGAGAGGTGAGGCCGAGTTCGTTCAGTGCGCGGTGCGGTTCCACGTCGTCGGCACCACCGTGTCCGAGGACCTGGGCGACATGGCCGCGTACCAGCCCCAACAGGAACTTCTTCCGGTCCGCGTCGTCCATCCCGGCGAGCCGTTCCCACGACGCCCTGCCGCCGGAGGTCCGGCGTGCCTGCACACGTACCAGCCCGCCGAAGACGGCGGAGAGCGTTCCCGACTCGGCCTGCGTGCGCATCGTCGCCAGGTCGAACCGGACCGGGAGCATCACCGGGGGCCGGCCGGACAGCAGCGCGGCGTCCAGCAGCGCCAGTCCCTCGTCCGGGGACAGCGGTGGCATTCCGGAGCGGCTCAGCCGCTGCAGTTCGGCGTCGTCCAGCCGGTCGGCCATGCCGCCGACCTCGGTCCAGGGGCCCCAGCCCAGGGTCAGCGCGGGCAGTCCCCGGGAGGCGCGGTGCCGGGCGAGGGCGTCCAGCCAGGCGTTCGCCGCGGCGTAGTTGCCCTGTCCGGTGCCGCCGAGTGTGCCGGCCACGGAGGAGAAGATCACGAACGCCGAGAGGTCGTGGTCTCGGGTGAGTTCGTGCAGGTGCCAGGCGGCGTCGACCTTCGGCCGCATGACGGCGTCCAGCCGTTCGGGGGTCAGCGCCGCGATCAGCGCGTCGTCCAGCACGCCGGCCGAGTGCACCACGGCCGTCAGGGGATGTTCGGACAGCAGCGCCGCCAGGGCGTCCCGGTCCGTGACGTCACAGGCCGCCACCTCGACCTCGGCGCCCGACTCGGCGAGTTCCGCGACCAGTTCGGCCGCGCCCGGTGTGTCCATGCCCCGCCGGCTGGTCAGCAGGAGGCGCTTCACGCCGTGCGCGGCGGCGAGGTGCCGGGCGGTCAGGGCGCCGAGTCCGTTCAGCCCGCCGGTGATCAGGACCGTGCCGTGCGAGCCCCACTCGGGGACTCCCCCGCCCGTCGCCGGGACGCGGGCCAGCCTCGCGACCCGGATCACCCCGTCGCGGACGGCGATCTCGGGCTCGTCGAGGCGCAGTGCCTCCTCGGGCAGTTCGGCGTCGGCGTCGAGGTCCAGCAGGACGAACCGGCCGGGGTGCTCGGATTCCGCGGCACGCACCAGGCCCCACACCGCCGCATGCCCGAGGTCGCTGCCGTCGACCGCACCACGGGTGACGACGACGAGTCTGGTGGACGCGGACTGCTCGTCGGTCAGCCACTGCTGGAGGTGGGCGAGTACCTGCCCCGTGAGCGCACGGAAGCCTTCCGGTGTCGCCTCGGCCGGCGGCGGGCACTCGTACAGGGAATGTGCGGGGGTCTCGGCGGCGGATGCCGGGGCGGGGACCCAGTCGAGGTGGAAGAGCGGCTCACGGCCACCGGAATGTGCGCGGGCCTCTTCGGTGGTGATCCGGCGGGTCTCGACCGAGTCCACCGACAGGACCGGATGTCCTTCGGCGTCCAGCCGCACGGACACGCCACGCCACGCGTGGGCCAGCGTCCGGCCGCCGTCGGACGAGAGGACGGCGGCCCGGGCGGCGGCGTCGAGCACCGCGGCGTACGTCTCGTCGTCGCGCGCCCAGACGGCCTGGGCGGTGTCGGCGGCCAGCGTGCCGGTGGCGTGTTTCACCCAGGGGTCATGGGCGTCGCGTCGCGCGTACACGCTGACGGTGCCTGCCTCGTCGGCGAGTACGCGCAGCGTCACGACGTCTTCGAGGTCGGCCAGGACCAACGGCACGTGGACGTCGAGTTCCTCGACGCGGCCGCGGTCCGTGCGCTCGGCGGCGAACAGGGCCAGTTCCAGGAACACTTCCCCGGGCACCACCAGCACGCCGAGTGCGTCGTGGTCGACGAGCCGGGGCTGGGTGGCCGGGGCGAGCCGGCCGGTGAACACGGTGCCGCCCCCGTCGGGGAGGGCGATGCCCGCACCCAGCAGGGGGTGCTCCACGGACTCCAGCCCGGCGGAGGCGAGACTCTTCTCCGTCGTGCGCCAGTAGCGCTTGTGCTGGAAGGGGTACGTCGGCAGGTCCACGCGCCGCGCTCCGCGTCCTTCGAACACGGCGTTCCAGTCGACCGGCACACCGGCGGCGAACAGCCGTCCGACTCCGGTGAACAGGCTCTCCGTGCTGGGACGGTCGCGGCGCTGCGTGGCGGCCATCGTGCCGTCGGCGCTCTGTCCGGCCATCGCCGTCAGCACGCTGTCCGGCCCGATCTCCAGGAACCGCGTGACGCCCCGGTCGTGCAGGTCACGGACGTCGTCGGCGAACCGCACCGTGTCCCGTACGTGCCGCAGCCAGTACTCCGCCGATCCCACGTCCTTGGTCAGGTGGATGACCGGCTCGTGGTACGTGACGCTCTCGGCGACCTTGCGGAAGTCCTCCAGCATCGGGTCCATCAGAGGCGAGTGGAACGCGTGCGACACCTTGAGCCGGCTCGTCCTGCGACCGATGAACAGGGCGACGACCGCGGACACCGCTTCCTCGGCACCCGAGATGACCACGGAGTCGGGCGTGTTGACGGCGGCGACGCCCACTCCTTCCGTGAGGAGCGGGGCGACCTCCTCCTCCGCCGCCTGGACCGCCACCATCGCCCCGCCGGGCGGCAGTTGCTGCATGAGCCGGCCCCGTGCCTCGATCAGCCGAGCCGCGTCCTCCAGAGTGAGCACACCGCCGACGTGGGCGGCGGCCAGCTCTCCGATGGAATGCCCGGCCAGCAGGTCCGGCCTGATGCCCCACGACTCCACGAGCCGGAAGAGGGCCACCTCAAGGGCGAAGATCGCGGGCTGGGTGAACTCGGTCCGGCCGAGGGCCTCTTCGTCGTGCCACATCACCTCACGCACGTCGAGCAGGGCACAGACCTCGTCGAACGCCGCGGCGAACACCGGGAACGTCTCGTACAGTTCCCGGCCCATACCGACCCACTGACTGCCCTGTCCGGTGAACAGGAAGGCCAGCTTGCCCTCGGTGACCGAGCCGATCACGGTCTCGGAACCGACCCGTACCGCACGGTGTTCCAGAGCGGCCCGGCCCGTCGCGGCCGAGTACGCCACGTCCAGCGCGTCCGCGTCGACGGCGGCCATCCGGTCGAGCTGGGCCTGAAGCGCCGCGGGCGTCCTCGCCGAGAGCACCAGGGGAACGACGGGCAACTCCCGGCGCTCCACGGGTTCTTCCTCGACCGCGGGCGCCTCCTCGATGATGACGTGGGCGTTGGTGCCGCTGATCCCGAAGGACGACACACCCGCACGCCGGGGTCGCTCACCCGGCGGCCACTGCCGCGCCTCGGTCAGCAGCCGGACGTCGCCCGCCTCCCAGTCCACCTGCGGAGTCGGCTCGGCCACGTGCAGCGTGCGGGGCATCGTGTCGTGGCGCAGGGCCTGCACCATCTTGATGATGCCCGCCACGCCGGCCGCGGCCTGGGTGTGCCCCATGTTCGACTTGATGGACCCCAGCCACAGCGACTCGGTCCGCCCCTGCCCGTAGGTCGCCAGCAGGGCCTGTGCCTCGATCGGGTCGCCCAGGGTCGTACCGGTGCCATGTGCCTCGATGACGTCCACGTCGGCCGCCGACAGGCCCGCGTTGGTCAGGGCCTGGTTGATCACGCGCTGCTGGGCGGGGCCGTTGGGTGCGGTGAGGCCGTTGCTCGCGCCGTCCTGGTTGACCGCCGTGCCGCGGACGACCGCGAGTACGGGGTGGCCGTTGCGGCGGGCGTCGGACAGCCGCTCCAGCAGCAGCATTCCGGCCCCCTCGGAGCACCCGATGCCATTGGCGGAGACGTCGAAGGACTTGCAGCGGCCGTCCGCCGCCATGCCTCGCTGTTCGCTGAAGTAGACGAACATCTCGGGGGTCGACATCACCGTCACCCCACCGGCGAGCGCGAGGGAGCTGTCCCCCGAACGCAGTGACTGGATCGCCATGTGCAGGGCGACCAGCGACGAGGAGCAGGCGGTGTCGAGGGTCACCGCGGGACCTTCCAGTCCCAGCGTGTAGGCGACCCGGCCCGAGACGAGGCTGCCGCCGTTGCTGCCGCCCGCGTAGTCGTGGTACATCACGCCGGCGAACACACCGGTGGGGCTGCCCTTCAGCGTGGTGGGGTCGATACCCGCGCGCTCCAGAACCTCCCACGACACCTCCAGCAGCAGGCGCTGCTGGGCGTCGATCTCGGCGGCCTCGCGCGGGCTGATCCCGAAGAGTTCGGCATCGAAGTCGCCCGCGTCGTACAGGAATCCGCCTTCGCGGGCCGCCGACTTCCCGGGCTTGCCCGGTTCGGGGTCGTACAGGTCGTCGACGTCCCAGCCGCGGTCGACGGGGAAGTCCGACACCGCGTCGACCCCCTTGTCCACCAGGTCCCACAGACCCTCGGGCGAGGTCACGCCTCCCGGGTAGCGGCACGCCATCGCGACGACGGCGATGGGTTCGCGATCACGGTGCTCGATCTCCGCGATGCGTCTGCGAGCTGCGCGCAAGTCCGTGGTCGCGCGTTTGAGGTAGTCAAGTAGCTTCTCCTGGTCTCCCACAAAGCCACCCCTGGTCGAAAGGCGTCGATCACCTCGACGCGCGCTTGCCGGGAACGCTACGCAGGGTGATGAGGGGCCCCAACCCCTGATCCCCCCTATCGTGTCCGGCCGTCCCGGAAGGACCCGGACCCCTGTTTCCGCACCGCACCGAACTCGGTCGTCGACCGCCCCGTCAGGGGTCCTTCGCAGGTGACCGACCCTCGCGGCCCCTAACAACCCGGTTGTTAGGGGCGTCTAAGGGCTTCCGTGCGTGCTGGGCGGCGTGAAGACTGGACAGGCCTGAGGCGGAGGCTTCAGTCGGCCCGATCCAAGGATTGATTGATGTCTGTCACTTCCCCTTACAGCGCCTCGAAGTGGATCCGCGATTTCCATCCGTCGGACCGGACGGTCCCGCGGATGGTCTGCTTCCCGCACGCGGGCGGCGCGGCGAACTACTACTTCCCCGTCTCGCGAGCGCTCTCCGGGAAGGTCGAGGTCCTCGCCGTCCAGTACCCGGGGCGTCAGGACCGGCACACGGAACCGCCCGTCACCGACATCCACGCCCTCGCCGCGCACGCCTTCCGTGAACTCCCGCGGGAGGGCCTCGACCGGACCTGGCTGTTCGGCCACAGCATGGGCGCCTCGATCGCCTTCGAGGTGGCGCGGCTGATGGAGGGGGAACTGGGCGTGTCCCCGGCCGGGCTCATCGTCTCCGGCCGGCGTGCACCGTCCCGGTTCCGCGGTGAGACGGTCCACCTGGAGGACGACGAGGCGCTGATCGCCTCCGTCAAGGCGCTCGACGGCACCGACCCGGCCGTCTTCGCCGATCCCGAGATCCGCAGCCTGGTCCTGCCGACCCTGCGGGCCGACTACCGGGCCATCGAGACCTACCGGCCGGCCGGCACCGCGCGTGTGGCGTGCCAGGTCCATGCCTTCGTGGGGGACGAGGATCCGCTGACCACGGTGGAGGAGGCGGACTGCTGGCGTGCCCACACCGAAGGCACGTTCGCCCTGCGCGTCTTCCGCGGCAATCACTTCTATCTGACGCCGCGCGCGAACGAGGTCATCGCCGAGATCTCCCGGCTGATTCTGCCCGCGGAGGGGTGAGCGCGTGCGGTGCCGTGGCGCGGGTGTGTGTCCGCTGCGGCGTGAGCGCGCCTCCGGTGCCACCCGCCCCGCGGCCTGACCGGCTCCCGGCGGAGGGCACCGGCAGGGACAGGTGACACCAGTCGGGACAGGGAAACACCGGCCGGGGCGGGTGACCCGGTCAGGACGGTCCGGTCAGCACCTCGCAGGGCAACTCGATGGTGGCGGTGGTGGGACCTCCCGCCGGGCTGTGCACGGCGAGGATTCCGTCGAAGGCGCCGAGCCGTCGCTCCAGGCCCGCCAGCCCGCTGCCCGCCGCCGGGTCCGCGCCGCCCCTGCCGTCGTCGGTCACCGTGACCCGCAGCATCCCCTCCTCGTGGCGCATGTCGATCCACACGCGCTCCGCTCGCGCGTGCTTGGCCACGTTGGTGAGCATCTCCGACACCGAGAAGTACGCGGCCGCCTCCACCGGCGCGGCCATCCGCCCGATCGGCTCGATACCGACCTCGCACCGCACCGGGCTGCGCAGTGCCAGCGCCCGCACCGCGTCCCCCAGTCCCCGCTCGGCGAGCACCGGCGGATGGATGCCCCGCACCAGCTGCCGCAGTTCCTCCAGCGCCTCCACCGAGGACCTGCGGGTCTCCGCCACCAACTGCGCGGCCTTCTCCGGGTTCGTACGCAGGAGATGCTCGATCGTGCCGAGGCTCATCCCCACCGCGACCAGCCGAGCCTGCGCCCCGTCGTGCAGATCCCGCTCGATGCGGCGCAGTTCGGCCGCGGACACGTCCACCGCGTCCGCCCTGGAATTCTGGAGCCGTTCGATACGCATCTGGAGGACACGTTCGCGGTCGGGCGCGAGGAACACCCGGGTGAGCAACCCGTGCACGCGCAGGATCGCGGGGTCGTAGCGCAGCCCCAGCACGATCAGCACCGCTCCGAGACCCGCCGCCGCCAGGGCGCTGAGCTGGTCGTCCACCGGGACGAACCCGTACCAGTAGCCCACGTCGCGCAGCGGCCGCCACAGGCCGGCCGCCAGCACGGGGCCCAGCAACCCGTAGCCCACCAGTCCCAGCGCGAGGATGCCCAGTGCGAACCCCGCGATCGGGTCGACGATCAGCCAGGCCAGGTCCCGCCAGGTGGCCGGGTCCTTCAGCAGCCAGCGGCAGCGCTGCACCTGCCCGACCAGTCCGTTCTCCACCGGCGGCACCGGCCGGTAGGGCGTCTCGATGTCCACGCCGCACCACTGGCCGGCGAGTCGCCGCCGCAGGTCCGCGTTGGCCCGCACCTGGCGTGTCAGCCACGGCGTGGTGAGCAACCCCATTCCGACCGGCAGCAGAGCGAGGGAGACCATCGACAGACAGAACAGCACCAGCGAACAGAGCACCGACAACAGCGCCAGGCCCAGGCCCCGCACGGCAGCCACCACACCGGCCCGCACGTTCAATTTGATCCCGCCTCTTCCCCGTACCCGCGTCACATGAGCACGCCACGGCACCCATCGGGCCGCAGGCACCACTGTCGCACCCCGCGCCCTGCCCCGGCACCGGGTTCCGACCCCTAACTCCCCCTACCGCAGGCCACGTTGGGACGGATCGAGGCGGCCCGCAGAGCCGCACCCCGGCACGTGCACGGGCAGGACGGTCGAGAGGGCATCGCCGATGACCGCGCCTGCCGGGACCGAGCTGTCGTTCTCCTGTCACCGGGCTTTCAAGTGCCTGTCGATCCGGGCTCGGCGCGCCCTCGGCCATGGGCCAGGCAGCGGGATGAAGCAGTATGGGTACGTGAAAAAGGTACGACTGTCGGTCGTGGACGACGATCCGCCCATCGCCGGCCTCTTCGGGGGCCGCTCGAACGTGGTGGAGCCGGTCATCAGCCGCCTGCGCCGCACGCTCGACGGCGACCACGGCGACACCGAGGGCACCGAGGGCACCGACAGGGCCGGGCCGCGGCCGATGCCCACCGTGCAAGGCGTCGGCCACGTCGTCCGGCAGGTCACCGCGTGATCGGCCGGCTCCGCGACACCTATCGCAGGCTCCGCCTCGGCACCCGGCTCGCGCTCGGCATGGGCGTGCTGTCGCTGGTCGTGTTCGCCGTGGTCGGCACCGCGCTGTCCACGTACATGCGGGACTATCTGGAACGCCAGCTCAACGACCAGATGAAGCTCGTCCAGACCACCCAGTCCAAGGACGCCCAGGCGCACGGCACGGTGGAGCGCCGGCCCTACTACGGCTGGTACACCGCGGTGTACGACGTCTCGGGCGACTCGGCCGTCCTGCGCAAGCCCAGTGACGTGCCGAAGGACACCGTCGAGCTGACCTCCTTCGCCGAGTCGCTGGCCCGGGCGGGGGCGACGGAGATGTCCCACACCACACGCATCGAGGACGAGGGCGCGTACCGGCTGCGCGCCTGCAAGATCGGCCAGGGTGTCGTCCTGGTCACCGCGGCGCCGCTGGAGGACATCGAGGACACCATGGACCAGCTCGTCACGGTCCAGGTCGTCGCGTTCGCCCTCGCGCTGCTCGGCCTCGTGGTGTTCGGGCGCGCGGTGCTGCGCCGGGGCCTGCAGCCGCTCAGCGACATGGCGCACACCGCCCGCGGCATCACCTCGCACGACTTCACCGACTCGGCCCGGCTGCCGGTGCGCGCCGACCGCGGCAACGGCGGCCCGGAGGTCGAGGAGCTGCGCACCGCGTTCAACACCATGCTGGAGCACATCGACGACTCCCTCGCCGTCCGCACGGAGGCCGAGCAGCGGCTGCGCCGCTTCGTCGCGGACGCGTCGCACGAGCTGCGTACGCCCCTGATGTCGGTACGCGGTTACGCGGACCTCTTCCAGTACGCGGCGGCCAACGAGCCCGGCGAGCGGGACAAGCACCTGGCCAGGCTGCGCGCCGAGGCCGCCCGGATGGGTGTGCTCCTCGACGACCTGCTGCTCCTCGCCCGCCTCGACGCCGCCGAGGTGGAAGCGCCGCTGCGCCTGGAGGACGCGGACCTCGCGGAGCTGGTACGGCAGGCCGCGGACGCCTTCCGGGCCACCCACGCGGACCATCCGCTCACCGTCACGGCGGGCCCCGGCCCGGTGCGGCTGCGGGTCGACGTCCTGCGTGTCCGGCAGGTCCTCGACAACCTCCTCACCAACGCCGCCGTGCACACCCCGACCGGGACCGAGGTCTCCGTGGAGGTGTCCGTCGCCGCCGGCTCGGCCGTCGTGCGGGTCACCGACTCCGGTCCCGGTATCCCGGCCGCCGACCAGGAGCACGTCTTCGACCGCTTCTTCCGCATCGACAAGGCCCGCAGCCGGGACCGTGGCGGCAGCGGGCTGGGCCTCGCGGTGGCCCGCTCCCTGGTCCGGGCCCACGGCGGCACGATTGACGTGCGGAGCCGGCCGGGGGCGACGACGTTCACGCTGATGATCCCGTTGGTTCGCGACACCACTTGAGGGGCCCCGTAAAGGTTTCGTCCTTGACCGCGGGTCCGTGGGGGGCTGGTCGCGCAGTTCCCCGCGCCCCTGACGGGGCTCGGCCGGTTCAACCCGCCCGGTAGAGGGCCGTGAGCAGTTCGGTCACCGCCGGGGCCGCCGGGTGCGGGTCGTCGCGCCACCAGGCGAGGCGGACCGCGATCGGCTCGGCGTCCCGGACCGGCCGGTACACGACCCCGGGCCGCGGATACTGGTGCGCGGTCGACTCCGCGGTCATCCCGACGTACCGGCCCGTGGAGATCGTGGTCAGCCAGTCGTCGATGTCATGGGAGTCCCTGGTCTCCGGGCGGGCGTCCGGCGGCCACAGTTCCGTCGTGGTGGTCCCGGTCCGCCGGTCGACGAGCAGGGTGCGTCCGGCGAGGTCGGCCAGCCGGACCGAACGGCGCCGGGCCAGCGGGTCGTCGGAGGCCATGGCGCACAGCCGCCGTTCCAGGCCGACGATGACCGAGTCGAAGCGGCGTTCGTCCAACGGCCGCCGTACGACGCTCAGTTCACACGTGCCCTCGGCCAGCCCGGCGGTCGCGGAGTTGGCGCGGACCAGTTCCAGTTCCGTCGCGGGGTGTGCGGTCGCCCAGGCGCGCTGGAAGGCCAGCGTGTGGCGGCCGAGCGCCGACCAGGCATAGCCGATCCGCAGTGAGGACTGGCCCGAGGCGGCCTCCCGGACCAGGCCCTCCACCTCGCCGAGCACCCGCCGGGCGTGCGCCACCACGCGCAGGCCCGTCGCCGTCGGGGTCACCTCCCTGGAGGTACGCCGCAACAGCCTTACCTCCAGGGCGCGTTCGAGCGATGCCAGGGTGCGCGACACCGCCGCCTGGGAGACACCGAGGGCGATGGCCGCGTCGGTGAAGCCGCCCTCGTCGACGATCGCGACGAGACAGCGCAACTGCCGCAGTTCCACATCCATTACTCAAGCGTATAGATCGAACGGCTGATGCATTTTGCGTATGCGTGCGACCGACGCAGCATCGGAGCATGCACGCAGCCTCCGCGCCTTCGCCTACGTCCGCGCCCGCCCCGACGACCGCGCGGCACACGCCCGCGGCGCCCACGACTCCGGCGCCCGGGGGCGGGCGCACGGCAGCGCTGCTCACCCTGCTCGGCAGTGGTCTGTCCAATCAGACCGGCGCGGCGATCGGTTCGCTGGCCTTCCCCGTCCTCGGCCCCCTCGGTGTCGTCGCGGTGCGCCAGTACGTGGCCGCGATCGCCCTGTTCGCGGTCGCCAGGCCGCCGCTGCGCTCGTTCACCCGGCACCAGTGGTGGCCGGTCCTGCTGCTGGCCCTGGTGTTCGGGACGATGAACCTGTCCCTCTACACCGCCATCGACCGCATCGGGCTCGGGCTTGCGGTGACCCTGGAGTTCCTCGGCCCGCTCGCCATCGCGCTGTCCGCCGCGCGCCGGCGGATCGACGCCTGCTGCGCGCTGGTCGCCGCGGCGGGCGTCGTCACCCTGATGCGCCCCCAGCCGTCGGCGGACTATCTCGGTATGGGCCTCGGGCTGCTCGCCGCGGTCTGCTGGGCCTCGTACATCCTGCTCAACCGCACGGTGGGCCGCCGCGTCCCCGGAGCGCAGGGCTCCGCCGCCGCGGCGGCCGTCTCCGCGCTGATGTTCCTGCCGGTCGGCATCGTCCTCGCACTCCGGAACCCGCCGACCCCCACGGCTCTGGGGTACGCCGTCGCGGCGGGCGTGCTCGCCTCCGCGGTGCCGTACCTGGCGGACATGTTCACCCTGCGCCGCGTCCCCGCCGCGGCTTTCGGTCTCTTCATGAGCGTGAACCCGGTCCTGGCCGGACTGGTCGGCTGGGTCGTCCTGGGCCAGAACCTGGGTCCTGTGGAGTGGGCCGCCGTCGGCGCGGTCGTCGCCGCCAACGCGCTCAGCATCCTCACCGCGCGACACTGAAGCGGGCGGCGCCGAACCGTTCGTCAGTGCGTCACTCGGCGTAGAACGTCGCGTCCGCCCTGGCCGTCGCCGTGTCGGCGGGCTGCGTGACGAGCAGGTACTCGTAGTGCCGGACGTAACTGCCCGCCACGTTGTACGACTCGAAGGAGACGCCCGCCGCCGCGTCGGCCAGACCGGCCCGCCGGTAGAAACTCGCGTCGCCCTTGAAGGCCGTACTCCCGTCGCTCTTGTCCACCCACACCTCGCCGTTGCCGCGGTGGCGGAGGTAGTAACCGGGGAAGTTCGCCGATTCGAGCGAGACGGTCCCGGTACCGGCGAGCCCGGTCACCACGCGGAACTGCGAGTCGGCGAGGTTGGTGACGTTCGGCTCGATCTTCGCCCGGTACTCCCAGTGCCGGATGAACCGGTCGGGGAAGTTGTACGAGGAGAAGCGGACCGGAGTGACACCGTCGGCCACCGGGATGCCGAAGTTGGGTGTGCCGTCGGCGTTCCAGTACAGCTTCTGGTAGCGGGTGCGCCGGTTGGGGTCGTTGAGCGGGTCGCCGCTGATGTCCTTGTAGTTGCGGTCGTGGTAGACGAGGACGTCGGACCTGCCGTCCTCGGACGTGGTGAAGGTGTTGTGGCCCGGCCCGTACTGGCCGGTGGCCGCGTTGCTGGTGAAGACCGGGCCGGCCGTCTTCACCCAGGAGGCCGCGTTCATCAGGTCGGCGGAGGCGGAGGCGGTCAGCAGGCCCAGGCAGTAGTTGCTGTCGGTGGCGCTCGCCGAGAAGGTCATGAAGACCTTGCCGCCGCGCTGGATGACCGCCGGGCCCTCGTTGACGGTGTGCCCGACCTTCTCCCAGGCGTTGGTGGGCCGGGAGATCATGACCGGACTGCCGCTGACGGTCCAGGGGTTGGACAGTCTGGCCAGGTAGATGTTGGTGCCGTCACCGACCGCCGGGTCGTTCTGCGCCCAGCTCAGATAGCGCGTGCTGCCGACGGTGAAGGTCGTCGCGTCGAGCGAGAAGGTGTCGAGCGGGAGGGCGATACGGCCCTTCTCGGTCCAGGTCCCGGTCAGCGGATTGGCCGCGCCGGTCTCCAGGACGTACGGCCGGATCTTCCAGATGTCGCTGGTCGACCCGGCGGCGAAATAGACGTACCACTTACCGCCGATGTAGTGGATCTCGGGCGCCCAGATGTGCGCGCCCATGTCACCACTGGCGTGCTTGGTCCAGATGGTCGTCTCGGCGGCCGTGGACAGTCCCTGCAGCGTGGTGGCCCGGCGCATCACGATCCTGTCGTACGCGGGCACGGTCGCGGTGAAGTAGTAGTAGCCGTCGGTGTGCTTGAAGATGTGCGGGTCGGCCCGCTGTTCGGCGACGGGGTTGGTGTAGGTGACGGCGGGCGAGGCGGGGGCGGCGGCCTCGGCGATGCCGGAGGCCGGCGCGGCCAGGATGACGAACAGGGCCGTCACCACCTTTGTGATCGTGCGTCTCACGGTGTCCCTCCCGGGATGGGTTCGCTCACGTGGCGGCTCGGACGCCGGGCTCACGTCGTCGGCTTGAACTGCCACTGCTGGCACGTGTTGTTGAGCCAGGTCCACTGGCGTACGTCCGCGCCGTCCGCCGTACCGCAGTCGGCGACGTCGGCGACCTTGCCGGTGCTCTCGTTGACGATCCGCGTGTAGTCGCCGGTGGCGGTGTACACGAGGCGGAACTTCTGGCAGTTGTTGTTCAGCCAGGACCACTGCCGCAGATCCGCGCCGTCGGCGGTGGAGCAGTCGGCGGTGTCCATGACCTTGCCGGTGGCGACGTTGACGAGACGGCTGGTGTCGTTGCCCAGATCCTCGATCCGCCACTTCTGGTTGGCGCCGCCGGTGCAGGTCCACTGGAAGATGTTGGTGCCGTCAGCGGTACCGCCACCGTCCACGTCCAGGCACTTGCCGCTGTTGCGGTTGACGAGGGTGTACGCCGTCGGGGTCGCCGCGGTCTCTCCGGCCGGGCCGGCGAGGGTGGTCCCCAGTGCGGCCGGGGTACCGAAGTTCGGTGTGCCGTCGGCGTTCCAGGTGAACTTCTGGGCGCGGGTGGTACGGCCGTTGCCGCAGCCGCCGCTCGCGGAGTTGTTGCCGTGGTAGACGATCCAGTTCTCGGTGCCGTCCGGCGAGGTGAAGAACCCGTTGTGGCCGGGCCCGTACACACCGGCCGCGTCGTTGCGCTGGAAGACGGGGGTCTGCTTCTTCGTCCAGGAGGACGCCAGAAGCGGGTTGCTGCCCGTGAGTTCGAGCTGGCCGAGCTTGTAGTCGGCGGTCTGGCAAGAGCTGGCGGAGTAGGTGAGGAACGTCCGCCCGTTGCGATACAGCGGCTCCGGGCCCTCGTTGACCGGACTGCCCTGGGTCTCCCAGCTCAGCGTCGGACTGGAGATGACACTGAAGGTGGAACTGCTGAGCGTGTACGGGTTGCTCATGGGCGCGATGACCAGGCTCTGCGTGCTTCCGCCGACGAACCCGCTGCCGACGAGATACAGGCTGCTGCCCTGCTTCAGCACACTGGCGTCGATGAGCCAGCCGCCGGGCGTGAGATTGGAGCCGGTGAGCTGGTTCTTGAAGGTGTACGGGCCCATCGGGTCGGCGCCGGCGCTCTCCAGGACGTAGGTGCGCTGGGAGTCGCAACAGGCGACGCCGCTCTGTCCCGCGGAGTAGTACAGGTACCAGCGACCGCCCAGGAAGTGCAGTTCCGGCGCCCAGAAGTTGGTGTTGCGGGTGGCGGTGGTGTCACTCCACACCTGGACGCTGGGCGCTGCGGCGAGTCCGGCGAGGGTGGGTGACTTGCGCATGGTCAGTACGCCGGTGAACGAGGTGGTGACCAGGTAGTAGTTGCCGTTGTAGTACTCCAGCCAGGGGTCGGCGCCCTTCTGCGCCTTGACGGGGTTCGTGTACGGCCTGCCCTCCGCGGCGGCGGTGGGGTGGGTGGCCGTCGCGGCGAGCAGCGTCAGCAGGGCTGCTGCGAGGGTCAGTAGGTACCTGGTACGGAACACGGGGGTGCCCTTCTGGTGGACGTACCGTTCGAAATACCGTACGGCGTACGTAACTTCGACCAGAAGATAGGTAGGCGACCTGTACACGTCAACGGTTCCGACAGGATTGGATTCGCCCCCGCCGCCCCTACCCGTTCCCGTCCACGTATGGGGGCTGCGCCCCCTCGCCCCCCATTGCGCAGTTCCCCGCGCCCCCAGGTGCCTGGGGGCGCGGGGAACTGCGCGAGCAACCCCCACCGGGCCGCACCCGAAAACAACGGGCCAGGGGCGGAGCCCTACGCCTTACGGCGTGCCGTCATCGTCCGCTGGATCAGGATGAACGCACACAGCAACACACCCGTGGCGATCTTCGTCCACCACGAACTCAACGTGCCCTCGAACTGGATCAGACTCTTGATCAGCCCGAGCACGAGGACACCGAACAACGTGCCCACCACATACCCGGACCCGCCCGTCAGCAGCGTCCCGCCGATGACGACCGCGGCGATCGCGTCGAGTTCGAGACCCGTCGCGTGCAGCGGGTCACCGGACTGGATGTACAGCGTGAACAACAGCCCCGCCAGGGCGGAGCAGAACCCGCTCATCGTGTACACCGCGATCTTCGTACCGCCCTGCGGCAGCCCCATCAGCAGCGCGGACTGCTCGTTGCCTCCGACGGCGTACACCCGCCGGCCGAACCGCGTGTAGTGCAGCACGTAGAACGCCGCAGCCAGCACCACCAGCGAGACGATCGCCCCGATCGACAGGAACCCGCCTCCCACGGACACCTGCGCCTGGGCCATGCTGCTCACCGAGGAGTCGGTGATGGAGATCGACTCCTTGCTGATGACCAGGCACAGGCCACGGAAGAGGAACAGTCCCGCGAGGGTCACGATGAACGGCTGGATCTCGAAGTTCTGGATCACATAGCCCATGAGGTAGCCGCCGAAGGCCCCCACGCCCAGGGCGATGGGGATGACGATCACCAGTGGCAGGCCCTGCTTCTCCACCAGCCACGCCGTGAGCATGGTGGTGAAGCCGATGACCGAGCCGACGGAGAGGTCGATGCCGCCGGAGAGGATCACGAAGGTGGCACCGACGGCCGCGACCAGGAGGTAGCCGTTGTCGATGAACAGGTTCAGGAACACCTGCGTCTCGGCGAACCCGTAGTTCTGGTACCGGCTGAGGCCGATGGCGTACATGAGGAGGAAGAGCCCGGCCGTCACCAGGACGGGCAGGCGCCGGTCGGCGAGGACGCGTGACGCCCTGCTCGGCGTGCTGCCGCCCGACGCCTTGGGCTGCTGGGTGGTCGTGGTCATCACGAGACCTCCATCGTGCGTACGGTCTCGGGCGTCGTGGCGGTGTCCGCCGGGGCCGCGGCCTGCCCGGCGCCCCGCTTCCCGCCGAACCGTCCGCCGAAGCGACCCCCGCCGAACACCTTGGCGCGGAACTTCGGGGACTGCATCAGGCAGACGATGATGACGACGGCGGCCTTGAAGACCAGGTTGGTCTGGGTGGGCACGCCGATGGTGTAGATCGTGGTGGTGAGCGTCTGGATGACGAGCGCGCCGACGACCGTGCCGCCGATGGAGAACCGGCCGCCCAGCAGCGACGTACCGCCGATGACGACGGCGAGGATCGCGTCCAGTTCGATCCACAGACCGGCGTTGTTGCCGTCCGCGGCCGAGGTGTTGGAGCTGATCATGAGGCCCGCGATCCCGGCGCACAGCGCGCAGAACACGTACACCATGATCTTGATGCGGCGGGAGCGGATGCCGACCAGGCGGCTGGCCTCGGCGTTGCCGCCGACCGACTCCACGAGCAGGCCGAGCGCCGTGCGGCGGGTCAGTGCCACGGTGACGGCGACCACGGCGGCCACCACGAAGATGGAGAAGGGCAGCGTCAGCCAGTAGCCGCCGCCGATCAGCTTGTACGGCTCGCTGTTGACGGTGATGATCTGTCCGTCGGTGATGAGCTGGGCGACACCGCGGCCGGCGACCATGATGATCAGCGTGGCGATGATCGGCTGGATGCCCATCCGGGCGACCAGGAAGCCGTTCCAGAGACCGCAGACGACCGCGGCCGCCAGTCCGATGCCCATCGCGAGGAGCACTCCGGAGAGCGCGTCCTGGTCGGCCTGGTCGCTGATGTACGAACAGGTCAGGGCGCCGGTGATGGCGACCACCGCGCCGACGGACAGGTCGATGCCGCCGGTGGCGATGACCAGGGTCATGCCGACGGCGACCAGGATGAGGGGCGAGCCGAACAGGACGATCGAGACGAGGCTGCCGTAGAGGTGACCGTCCGTCATCCTGATCGAGAAGAAGTCCGGTGTGAACGGGACGTTGACGAGCAGCAGGATGACCAGCACGGCGACCGGCCAGAACAGATGATGGCGGGTCAGCGCTCGCCATCGGGGCGTGGTGGTCACTGGTGCTCTCCGCTCGCGATGGTCTCCAGGATCCGGGTGGGGGTGATCTCGGGCCCGTTGGCCAGCTGGGCCACGAGCTTGCGGTCGCGCAGCACGCCGATGGTGTGGCTGAGCCGCAGGACCTCCTCCAGCTCGGCCGCGATGTACAGCACGGCCATGCCTTCCTCGGAGAGCGAGACCACCAGTTTCTGGATCTCGGCCTTCGCGCCGATGTCGATGCCGCGCGTCGGCTCGTCCAGGATCAGCAGCTTCGGCTGCGTGATCAGCCAGCGGGCGAGCAGCACCTTCTGCTGGTTGCCGCCGCTGAGTTGGCCGACCCTCGCCTCGGGGTTGGCCGGCCGGATGTCGAGGGCCTTGATGTACTTGGCGACGAGTTCGTCGCGCTGGGCGACCGGGATGGGCCGGGTCCAGCCGCGGGTGGCCTGCAGGGCGAGGATGATGTTCTCCCGCACGGTCAGGTCCGGTACGAGGCCTTCGGTCTTGCGGTTCTCCGAGCAGAAGGCGACGCCCGCGGCGATGGCGTCGTTCGGGGCGCTCATCGAGACCTGCTTGCCGCCGATGGTGACCTTGCCCGTGTCCGGCTGGTCGGCGCCGAAGAGCAGCCGGGCCAGTTCGGTGCGGCCTGAGCCGAGCAGTCCGGCGAGTCCGATGACCTCGCCCTTCTTGATCTCCAGGTCGAAGGGGGCGATACCGCCGGCCCGGCCGACGCCGTCGGCCGTGAGCAGCGACTCCCCCACGTCCGCGTGGAGTTGGTGGTCGTGCAGCTCCTCCAGCTGGTCCAGGGCCTTGCCGATCATCAGCTGGACGAGGCCGACCTGGTCGAGGTCGCGGACCATGTGCTCGCCCACCAGGGCGCCGTTGCGCAGGACCGTCATCCGGTCGCAGACCTCGTAGATCTGGTCGAGGAAGTGCGAGACGAACAGGATCGCCACGCCCTCGCCCTTCAACCGCCGCATCAGGGCGAAGAGTTCGAGCACCTCGTCGCGGTCGAGGCTGGAGGTCGGCTCGTCGAGGATCAGCACCTTGGTGCCCGACCCGGAGCCGTCGCTGTCGCCGGTGCCCACCGACCGTACGATCGCGACCAGTTGCTGCACGGCCAGCGGGTACGAGGACAGCGGGGCCTCGACGTCGATGTCGAGGCCGAGCCGGTCGACCAGCTCGGCGGCCTCGCGGCGCAGCCGCTTCCACTGGATGCGGCCGAAGCGGGTGGGTTCGCGGCCGATGAAGATGTTCTCCGCCACAGACAGGTTGGGGCAGAGGTTGACCTCCTGGTAGACCGTGCTGATCCCGGCCTGCTGGGCCTGCGACGGGCTGTGGAACCGTACGGACGTGCCGTTCAGGGTGACGGTGCCGCCGTCCAGGGAGTAGACCCCGGTCAGCACCTTGATGAGGGTGGACTTGCCGGCGCCGTTCTCGCCGAGCAGGGCGTGGATCTCGCCGGGGAAGAGCCGGAAGTCGACACCCGACAGAGCCCGAACCCCCGGAAACTCTTTGACTATGCCCGTCATCTCCAGGACGGGCAGCGGCTCTGCCATGGCAGCGCTCCTCATGGATATTCGATTCGGACCCGGATGGTCGTTCAGGCCCGGATGTTCGTTCAGGCCCGCAGGGAGCCCCCTCGGACGGGGGCTCCCTGGCGGTAGGTGCGGTCGGTCAGTACGTGCCCGTCGGTGACGTGCCGGTCAGTACTTGCGGGTCGGGAGGGCTTCCTTGGCCTGCTCCTGCAGGAAGTCGCCCTCCTCGGTCTTGATCCGGCGCTCCACCGTCTCGCCGTCGTTGACCTTCTTGACGAGTTCCATCAGCTGGGGACCGAGCAGCGGGTTGCACTCGACGATCCCGTTGA
Organism: Streptomyces sp. NPDC102514; assembly: GCF_055584525.1. Lineage (NCBI taxonomy): Bacteria > Bacillati > Actinomycetota > Actinomycetes > Kitasatosporales > Streptomycetaceae > Streptomyces > Streptomyces sp. NPDC102514. The sequence continues at coordinate 59,848 of NZ_JBVJLW010000011.1, read as the reverse complement.
TCTTGCCCTCGGACATCGCGACGAAGCCGTCCTTCACGCCGTCGACCGAGACGATCAGGATGTCCTTGCCGGGCTTCTTGCCGGCCGCCTCGATGGACTGGATGGCACCGAGGGCCATGTCGTCGTTGTGCGCGTAGAGCACGTTGATGTCCGGGTTGGACTGCAGGAAGGCCGCCATGACCTGCTTGCCGCCGGCCCTGGTGAAGTCGCCGGTCTGGCTGACGACGACCTTCCAGTCGTCCTTGTGCTCGGCGTCCATGATCTCTTTGAAGCCCTTGGCGCGCTCGATCGCGGGGGCCGCGCCGGTGGTGCCCTCCAGCTGTGCGATCTTCACCGGGCCCTTCTGGCCGGCCTTGTCCAGGACCTTCTCCAGCATCTTGGCCGCGCGGCGGCCCTCGTCGATGAAGTCGGAGCCGATGAAGGAGACGTACAGGGTGTCGTCGGAGGTCTCGATGGAGCGGTCGGTGAGGATGACCGGGATCTTCGCGGTCTTGGCCTCCTTGAGCACCGCGTCCCAGCCCGTGACGACCACCGGCGAGAAGGCTATGACGTTCACCTTCTGGGCGATGTAGCTGCGGATCGCCGAGATCTGGTTCTCCTGCTTCTGCTGGGCGTCGGAGAACTTCAGGGTGTAACCGGCGTCCTTGGCGGCTTCCTTGACGGACTTGGTGTTGGCCGTGCGCCAGCCGCTCTCGGAGCCGACCTGGGCGAAGCCGAGGGTGATCTTCTTGCCACCACCGCTGCTGGAGTCGGAGCCGGAGGAGCTGTCGTCCTCCTTGGCACAGGCCGCCAGGCCGCCCGCCGCCGCCACGCCGACCGCCGCGGTGAGGAAGTTCCTTCTGCTGAGCATGTTCTTCTCCTTTGAAGAGCCGGCCTCGAAGGGCCTGCTGGTACTCGTGCCGCTCGCCGGGACAGGTCCCACGATGTCCAGCCTGTCGATCATTGTTCGAAATATCGGTCATACAGGGGCGTGTGGGAAATGACCTACGAGGTGGTGCGTCAAACAGACAGGGCTTCAGACAGGTGGGGCGCCCTGGTCGGAGGTGTACGGGAACGTGCTTGCGCGGACGACGAGTTGGGGTTCGATGGCGATCCGCAGCGCCCCGGACGGCTCCCTGCCCTCGATCAGATCCAGGAGCAGGGCGATGCTCCGCTTGCCGACCGCGGCGAAGTCCTGCCGGACGGTGGTGAGCGGCGGCGCGAAGAACTCCGACTCCGGGATGTCGTCGAAGCCCGCCACCGCCACGTCCTGCGGAGTGCGCACCCCCGCTTCCCGCAGGGCGCGCAACACCCCCAGCGCCATCTGGTCGTTGGCGACGAAGACAGCGGTCAGCCCGCGGCCCAGCCAGCCCGCCAGTTCCTGGCCGGCCCGGTAGCCCGACAGCGGGCTCCAGTCCCCGCGCAGGATCAACGGCGGTTCCACGCCCGCCGCTTCGAGGGTGGCACGCCAGCCCGCCGCCCGGTCGGCGGCCTCCTGCCAGTCCTCGGGTCCGGCGAGGTGCCAGACCGTACGGTGGCCGGCGGCCAGCAGATGACGGGTGGCCAGACGGGCGCCCAGGTGCTGATCCACGTTCACGCTGGGGATCCCCACGCCGGGCCCGCTGCCCACGGTCACCACCGGGAACGGATGGCGCAGTTCCGCGAGGGCCTCGACCGCCGACCGCTGCGGGGCGATGGCGACGACTCCCTCCACCCCGCCCTCGCTGAGGTGGTCCAGCGCCTCGGCCAGCTTCTCGACGGTCAGTTTGCGCAGACTGACCGTGGAGACGAGGTAGCCCTCGGCGCGTGCCGCCTCCTCAAGTGCGAAGAGGGTGCTGGCCGGACCGTAGAGCGTGGTGTCCGAGGCGACCACACCCAGGGTCCGGGTGCGACGGGTGACCAGGGCTCGTGCGGAGGAGTTCCGGCGGTAGCCCATCTCCTCGATCGCGTGCAGCACCTTGGCCCGAGTCTCGTCCCGCACGTTGGGGTGATCCCCCAGCACACGGGAAACGGTCTGATGGGACACGCCCGCCAGTCGCGCGACATCGGCCATGGTGGGCGGCCGAAGCTGGGATTGTGCCATGCCGCACCTCCTTGGCGGTCGTACAACGAGAACTTCCTGTGCCGGACCCGTGCCGGGCCTGTGCCGGCCCCGGATGTCGGCGGGTGATTGCGGAGGTCATTGTGAGCGCTAACAATTCATGCCGGTCAAGGGGGCGGACAGCAGGAGGCACGTCACGTTTGAGTAACGCGCCGGAAGCGGACGGTTGCGGAGCGGTGTCATGCGGCTCGCGTCCACGGCACCGGTCCGGCACATCTGCGGCACCGGTCCCACACAGGTGCGGCAAAGGTATTGACGGGCTGCGGGCGCGGCCCTAGATTTCGGCACCGAAACCTCGAACTACGACCGAAATACCGGACGTTGGCCATCGGGCGCCGCTGCCGGCCGACCGCCGACCCGACATCCCGAAATCATCAACTTACCTGCACAGCACGGCAGTTGGTGTGCTCGGGTGGCACGGATCAGCGTCGTCCACGACAGCACGGAATGGCGGAAGAACTTCGAACTGCGGCTGCGCGCCGCCGACACGACGTCCGGGCTCGCCGCCACCACGGCGGAGCGCGGGCTCCAGGACGTGAGCACCGGCAGCGACGACCGGCCCCTCGCCGAGATCACGGACACCGGGACCCGGGTGGGACCCTCGCACACGAAGTAGGGGCCACCCGAAGGTGCCCGCCATCCCTGCGCTTTCCCCACAGCCATCTGCGCAGGTGGGGCTCGGCTCTGGACCGGATCAGGAACCGGGCGTGCGCAGTGGACTTCGAGATACCGGAGTACGGCCGCAGAGCCCGCCAGGCGCAGCCACTGACCAGTACGTGGACGATCGCCGCGAGCAGCGCCTCATCGGGCGTGTCCGCTGTTCCGCCACCCCAAGGCCGCCGTACCTCGTGTGTGATGAACTGTGCCCTCGTTTCGAGAAGTTGATCTCGTCTCTGACAAGGGAGTGGGAGGGGCCGTGAACCTTGGTGGTGGGACATGGCAGCGACTGACCGCCGTGGCGCTCGTCATGGCGGTGGCGGCCGGGTGTACGGGGCAGGGCGAAGACTCGGGCGGCGGAAACGACGAGGACCTGCTGCGGAACCACGACTGGACGCAGATGCCGGGCACCACCGTGCGGAACGACATCCTGCGGGTCAGCGCATCGGATCGGCGCATCGTGGAGCAGGACTCCTCCGGCGGCCAACACAACCCCCCGCTGAACCTGGCCGGCCCGCATCTCAGGTCCGACGGCGACTTCACCGTCACCGCGCGCATGTCCGGCGTGGGTGACGACGACGGCGACTCATGGCTGCGGCTGTACGGACGGGTACCGGTCATCTACGACGAATGGCGGCAGGAGCGGCCCTCACTCCGCGTCGGCGTGACCGCCGATGGACAGGTGAAGGTACAGATATGGGACGGCGAGGGCGATGAGCCGGCCACCTCCAAGAATTTCGACTGCGGCTGCTCCGGGACGGTGACGCTCGCCGTGTCGAGCATCGGTGACACCTTCCGCGTGGAGGCCGACGGGCGGCGGCTGGGAACCGTGCTGGACCCGGGGGTGTTCGCCGAGGGCACTGTCTGGTTCGGTCTGGAGGCGGACGCGGGCGAAGCGGACGCGGGCGAAGCGGACGCGGGCGAGGACGAGGACGAGCGCCGCGAGGGATGGCGTCTGACGCAGCTGACCGCGCGGGCGGAGAGCGGTGACTCGCTCCGCGTGGTCAAGGCGCCGCGGCTACGCCAGGAGCAGTCCGACGACTCGCTGCGTGCGCGGGCCGCAGACGTGGGGCGGCCGTTCGACGTCGGCACCGCCCTGGCCGAGAACCCGCTGCTCACCGACTCACGCTACCGGGCGCTCGCGGGGAGCCAGTTCTCCATGCTCACTCCGGAGAACGCGTTCAAGCCACAGTTCCTCCACCCACGCCGGGGCGTCTACGACTTCCGCGACGCGGACCTGCTCGTACGCTTCGCCCGCGCCAACGACATGAAGGTGCACGCGCACACCCTCGTCTGGCACGAGGCTCTGCCCCACTGGATGCGGGAGAACGACGACCCCGGGGAGGTGCGCCGGACCATGCTGCGGCACATCGCCATGGTCGCCGGGCACTTCAAGGGACAGGTCGCGGAATGGGATGTGGTCAACGAGCCCATGTCCGACGACGAGAAGAGCTACACCAACGGGGATCTCGGTCTGCGCTCCGAGCAGAGCCCGTGGTTCGAGGCCATGGGCGAGGAGTACATCGACGAGGCGTTCAGGGCCGCCCACCGGGCCGATCCGAAGGCACGGCTCTACCTGAACGAGTACGGGGTCGAGGAGGAGGGCGAGCGGTGGGACGCCCTTTACGATCTGGTCGAGCGGCTCAAGGAACGCGGCGTACCGATCGACGGCGTGGGTTTCCAGAACCATGAGTACGCACCCGGCGACCGCATCGACCCGGAGACCTTCCGCGGTCATGTGCGGGATCTGGCGGAGCTCGGGGTCAAGGCGCGGGTGTCGGAGATGGACGTCCCCATAGGCGAGGACGAGGAGGACGGGCGGCAGATCCAGGCTGATGAGATGGCGGGCAAGCTGCGGGTCTGCCTGGAGGAGCCGAACTGCACATCGTTCTCCACATGGGGATTCACCGACCGGTACGGTTCCACCGCCGACACCCAGACCTATCCTCCGGGCACGGCCGATTCCCTGCCGTGGGACGCGGCCCTGCGGCCGAAACCGGCGTACGAGCGGCTGCTCGAAGCGTTTGACTAGGCGTGAGAATCAAGGTGCGATCTCTCGGTGTGAGGGGGCGTCCTGGCAGCAGTAGGTGAGTGTCGACTGCTTGACGGCAGGGCGTGTATGAGGAGCGCTCTGCTGTCATGGAGGCGGCTGCTCCCGCCCGGACATGACGGTGGGGCGGCACCGGGCCGCCCCACCGAACCCCCGTTGCCCGATCGGCTCGCTCAGCGCAGGAGCGCGCCGAAGCGGGCGCCCGTGGCGGGCGCCGAGAGGTCGCCGGCGCCGAACGCGAGGGACGACGTGGCCGTGAGACCGGTCGCCGTGCCGCGCAGCACCCAGACCGCGCCGTTCTGCTCGTTCTCGGCGGTGGAACCGGCCGCGAGGTCGGCGTGGCCGTCACCGTCGACGTCCAGCAGCGCGCTGCTCACGCCGAACTCGTCTCCGCTCTCGGCGACTCCGGGAACCCCGGCGGTGTCCTGGTGGAAGGTCTGCGTACCGGCGCCCGTGACACCGGAGGCGCTGCCGGGGACCAGGGCGACGGACCCGGCGTCGGTGATGTCGCCGATGTCCTCGCCCGAGATGCCGAGCGCGATGTCGCCGAAGCCGTCACCGTTGACGTCCGCCACCGAGACCGTGGAGCCGATCCCGTCGCCCTCCTCCTCCACGCCGGGGAAGCCGGGCAGGTCCTGGTCGAAGGTCTGCACGCGCTCCTCGGACAGGCCGGAGGCCGACCCGAACGCGATCTGGACCCTGCCGCCGGCCCAGTATTTGCCCACCACGACGTCGTCGAACCCGTCGTTGTTCACGTCCCCGATGCCGGTGCCCGTACCGGTCGCCGTGCCGTCCGAGGGGACCCAGCCGCTGGTGAAGCCCGTGCTGCCGCCGCCGAGGAACAGACGGTTGCCCCACTGGCCGTCGCCCGCGTACTTCCAGGCGACGATGTCGTCCTTGCCGTCGCCGTTGACGTCGCCGGTCCAGGTGGAGCGGATGGGCCCGCTGATCGAGTCGCCGTCCTCCTGGCAGCCGCTGGTGGTGGTGGCGCAGGACGCGTCGTTGGCGTCGTAGCCCCACCAGTCGGCCTTGTCCAGCAGCGGCAGGGTGGCGGTGGGCTGTCCGGCACGGGTGAGCGGGCCCTTCCACACGGTGGCGTCGCCGCTCGCCGGGTCGTCGCCCGCGCCGGACAGGTAGGAGAACAGGGCGAGGTCCGTCTTGCCGTCGCCGTCGAAGTCGCCGGTCGTGGGGGACTGCCCGTACCCGGGTATAGCCGTGCCACCGGTGAGTCCGGAGGCGGAGCCCCAGAGGATGACGGAGCCGGGACTGCCGCCCGAGATCACCAGGTCGCTGAAGCCGTCGCCGTCCAGGTCGCCCTTGGTGAAGTTGGTCCCGAAGCGCTGGTTCGCGGTGGCGGAGCCGGGAACGCCGCTGGTGGAGCGGCTGATGAGCTTCTTGTTGGCGGTGGAGACCCCATTGGCGGAGCCGTACGTGACGGCCACGTAACCCGCCTTGGCCTTGCTGGAGATCGTGGCGTCCGGAGCCGACACGACCAGGTCGGCGTACCCGTCGCCGTTGAAGTCGTCCTGCGTGTCCGCGGACCCGGTGGCCGCCAGCGCCGGGCCCCCGGTGAGAGCCATGGCGCCGAAACCTCCGGCGAGCAGCACCGCGGCTGCCAGGGGTGCGGTGAGCGCGGTACGGGTTCGGCGGTGTGCTCGGGGCATACGTGAGCCTTTCGAGTCGGTCGCTTCTGTACGCGGAAGGCCGCGTTCAGTGAGTCCGACTCGGTCCGAGTGCCCCCAGTTGTACGTCCCAATGTCATGGATTCGTAACCGAGGAGACAGGTGTGGCGCTGAACTCCCTTGTTGCGCAAGGGAGTTCAGCGCGTGTTGTCAGTGGGCGTGCTGGTAGCCGCAGGTGAGTGTCTGGTCACCGAGCTCGGCTGGGAACACCTGCGCCGGATCGCCGGCCACGGCTCGCTGACCACCACCCAGCGCTACCCGCACCCGGACGTACACAGGATCACAGAAAGACCGAGGGCCGGTTTCGGATTTCTCCGAAACCGGCCCTCACCTGCGACTGTCTCCAGTCGGGACGACAGGATTTGAACCTGCGACCCCTTGACCCCCAGGAGTAGGGGCCAAGGGAATTTTATGCATATAGCATCCTTATTCAGGGCGCACAGTGTGCATAGTAGGCTCGGTCGTGCAGCATCGCGCACACCGTGTGGTCCCCAACTGGTCCCCAAGTGGTGCCCGTAGAACACCACAACCACGGAGCACCACACGCGAGGACCGAGTGACGCGCGTGGCCGTGTCCTCTTGGGGCAGTTCCTGACGCCCACCGCCCGCCACCACGACCCACAGTCTCGCGCGCCGACCGTGGCGCGGTGCTCCTCAACGAGACCGAGGTGTTTGCTGTGCGTAATGATCGCCGCGAGCGACATCTTTCAACGCTGCTTCAGCGGCATCAGGAACATGAGCGTGACGGGAGTAGTGCCGCCAGCACAGCTTGCGCTCTGTACCTGGCCGCCGTCAGCGCCTATCACTGATCATCGCTTCGCCAGCCTCGCGGTCTGCCAACCGCAGACAGCGGGCGATTCCGCCACGGCAGGCGGATCACCCCGTCTAACCACGGCTTCGGGGTGGGCAGGAGGATCAGTGCGGTGGGGACGAGACGGCGATCGTGTTTTCCAGAGTAACGCGCAGGGCTTCGCAGGCGCGTACGGCATCGGCTTCGTCTTGCAACCGCTTCTGCCAGTCCGGCTCTGCTTCGGGAATGTGCCGGCCGCGGGCGGGTGGGCGTCGGTAGGCGCGGGCCGTGTGCTCACCATCGAGCGCGCCTACCTGATCACCAGCCTGCCGCCCGGCACGGCGACCGGCCCCCAGTTCGCGGCCTGGATCAGAGGGCACTGGAAGATTGAAAATCTCCTGCACCACGTCCGCGACCGCACTTTCCGCGAGGACGACTCCATGATCCACGTGGGTCACCTCCCACGCGTCATGGCCGGCCTGCGCAACCTTGCCATCGGCGTCCACCGGCAGGACCGTCGCACCAACATCGCCGCCGCCCTCCGCTACACCGCCCGCAACTGTCGCAGTTCCCTGACCGCCCTCGGCCTAACCGGATGAATCAGGACAGATCTCGATCATGCAAGGGACCTTGCCCCCACCGTCCACTCCCCATACCCAGCACAACCGCCAACTGACGATATAGCACACGGTGTTAGGCGGGCCAGGCGCCGACTCTCGACTGGATGGCGACGCGCAGTTCCGCTGCTTCCGGGCCTCCTACCTTTTCAAAGATGCGTAGAGCCTCCTGCTGGCACACCCGGGCGCGGTCCGTTTGGCCGACACCGGTGAGTGCGCGTCCTAGCACGGTGAGGACGGTGGCGTGCCGCCACTCGCCGCCAATGCTGTGCAGCACAGTCAGTGCCGCCTCGGCGTTCGCGGCCGCCTGTGCGTAACGCTGGCCGGCAATGTCGATCTCGGCCAAGCGGAACAGGGCCATGCCTTCCCATAGCCGTTGGTGGCTTTCACGGAAGACCTTCAGTGCCTCAAGGAGTTGAATGGTCGCGGAGTCGAGGTCTCCATTTCGAGTGAAAGCCAGGCCCAGGACGTAGCGAGCGTCGGCGCCCCGCATGGAGTTGCCCATGGAGTCGTAGATCTCCCTGCTCTGTCGAGCCAGCGTCACGGCGGTCCGTGTGCGTCCGGTGGCCAGGTGGATGCGCGAGAGGTTGCACAGGGCGCTTGCCTCACCCAGGCGATCCTCCAACGCACGGAAGTTCTCGATAGCGCGAATGAAGTGTCCCTCGGCGTCGTCGTAGCGGTTCCGGTACATCGCCGCCGCACCGCTGATGTTCGCAGACCAGCAGGCGGTCAGTGGGTCGTCTGCCGCTGCGGCCAACGCAGCGGCGCAGTCGGCCTCCTGGCCTGCCACGTCGACGCTGTTGCCGGAGATGTGGCGGATGAAGGTCCGACATATGCGCGCCCGTGCCTCGGAACGAGTGTCCCCAGCCTCCTCCGCCACCATCCGCAGCAGCACGGCGACGGCCTCGTACTCCTTGGAGTATGCCCCGGACTCGGCCAGGTCGACTGCGGCCCACAGGAGGTCGACGGCACGCCGCAGAGTCCCGGGCCGCGCTGACTGACGTACGCAGGCCAGCAGGGAGATCACCTCGGTGGACACCCAGTCTCGGACGGTGTGGCGGTCCGGGAAGGTCAGGCCGGGGCGATGGGGTCGCTCCAGGTGGTCCACGAACCGGTCCCCGGGACGTTCGATCAGATACGCCCCCGCAACGGTGGCCAAGTAGAAGTCCAACAGCCGGCACATGGCCGCCTCCCGCTCGCTCGGAGGCTGCTCGTCCCTCTCCGCACGAGCACGCGCGTAGAGCCGTACGAGATCATGGAATCGATACCGGCCCGGCGCCGCCGACTCCAGCAACGACGTGTCCACCAGGGACTCCAGCAAGTCCTCTGTCTCCTCCGTTTCCAGGTTCAGTACGGCCGCTGCCGCCGTGAGGGAGATGTCCGTGCCGTCCACGAGGCTCAGCAGGCGGAACGCGCGTGCCTGTGCGGGTTCCAGTTGGCCGTAGCCAAGCTCGAAGGTCGCCTCCACGGCCAGATGCCCGGCCTGGAGTTCGGCCAACCGGCGCCGCTCGCGGTTCAGTTCGCCCGTAAGTACCGACACCGTCTGCGTCCGATGGGTAGCAAGCCGGGACGCCGCGATCCGGATCGCCAGGGGCAAGAATCCGCAGGCCGCGACCACGTCCTGGGACGACTCCTGCTCGGAGGCCACCCGTTCCGCGCCGACAATCTTCGTGAAGAACTCCAACGCCTCCTCGGGTGACATCACGTCCAGGTCGACGAGGTGGGCTCCCAGGTCCACCATCCGCACGCGCGCCGTCACCAGCGCCGCACAGCCCTCTATACCCGGCAGCAGGGGCCGTACCTGTGCCACGTCCCTGGCGTTGTCCAGCAGCACCAGCATCCGCCGACCGTCCAGCATCGACCGGTACAGCGCGGCCCGTTCCTCTAGGGAGTCCGGTATCGCGGAGTCCGGCGTGCCCAGCGCCCGCAGGAACTCGCCCAGTACGGTCTCCGGCTCGGCCGAGCGGGAGCCTGATCCTTGGAGGTCGACGTACAACTGCCCGTCGGGGAATGCGGACCGAGCCTGGTAGGCCACGTGCACGGCGAGGGTTGTTTTACCCACGCCGCCGTTGCCGCACAGCGCCGACACCGCCACTACGCGGCCCTCGACCGATGCCAGGACCTCGCTCAGCTCCGATACGAAGGACACCCGGCCAGTGAAGTCCGCTGTCATCGCGGGGAGTTGAGCCGGACACTCCCGGACGGCTGCCGGTCCAGGGGCTGGTGGTACCGACGATTCCGCCAGGATCGGGTCGGCCCGGAGGATGCGCTGCTGCAGATCGCTCAGGCTGCCACGGGGGCCGACGCGCAGTTCCTCCCACAGCAGTTGCTTCGTGTCCGCGTACACGGCAAGGGCCTCCGCTTGGCGGCCACTGCGGTACAGCGCCAGCATCAGCAGCTCGCGCAACCGCTCCCGCAGCGGGTGCGCCGCCGTCAAGGCGGTCAGCTCCGACATCACCTCCGCGTGGTATCCCTGCTCCAGGTCCAAGTCCAGGCGGCCTTCCAGGAGTTGAAGTCGCCACTTCCCCAGCCGCGCCCGCTGTGCCTGCGCATACGGGCCCGGCAGCCCGGCGAGCGCCTCCCCGTCCCACAGGGACAGCGCCTGATTGAGGAGAGCGCGTGCACGTTCCAGGTCCCGGGTCCCCTTCGCTCTCTGCGCTTCTGCGGCCAGGTCCTGCGTTACCGTCAGGTCGAAGGCCCCGTCCCTCAGCCCTCGAATCGCGTAGCCGCCTGGCATGCGCAGCAGGACCCCGGGACCAAGTACCCTCCGCAGCCGCGAGGCGTAGGAGTGCAGCATGTCCCGGGCCCGCGGCGGAGGGACCTCGCCCCACAGCGCCTCGATCAGCTCGTGCGACGTCGCCGTCTCCCCTACACGGAGCAACAGCGCGACCAGCAGAACCCGTTGTTTCGTGGATCCGGTGGAAAGCGGCTCGTCCTCGCGCCAGGCACGCACAGGTCCCAGCACGCTGAAGCGCAGCAGCCTGGACTCGTCCGGCATGTGCCACCGTTCGGGTGTACGAGGTACAGGCTCCTGCAGGGTCACGATCCGTCGAGCGTGCGTCCGATCGGCGTCCCGGGTCCGCGCATAGGACGGTGGCACAGGTGTCGGAGGGGGCGGTCGTTCCCCCTCGGCGTGTTGGGCCGCGGCTACGAGCATGAGTCGCGCTCTCTCCAGGCGCCGCTCATCGTCCAAGGTCTGAGCCGCCTCAAACTCCGCGGTGGCGAGGTTGATCAGCGCGGAGCGGGACAAAGGATGGCGTGACCCGAGTGCCGCGGATGTCTTCTGGGTAGCGACTGCAAGGACATCGGCGGCCCGCTCCCACCGATCGCGATCCTCTGCGGCCATCGCCGATCCGAACTCGGCCCGGGCCACGGTGATCAGCGCGGAGAGGGACTTCGGATGGTCGCCGCCAAGAAGCCGCACCAGCCCGCGCGCCTCACGGGCGACGGCATGCACTCGTTCGTCTGCCTCGGTGTGGCGTCCCAGCTGGCGGGCGGTCTCCGCCAGCACCGATTCCGCCAAGAGCCGAATTTCCAGGCGTTCCTGTTCTTGGAGGGAGTCATCACGGGCATCGAGACCCAACGACTCCTCGGCCGCGCTCGCGGCCCCGGGCAGGTCCCCCGCCCGCAACTTGACCGACGCCAGATTGGCCAGGCTCCGGGCCGCGGCGCCGCCCGCGTGAACGTACACCGCCACCACGGCCGGCGACAGGACGTCGGCCGCGGCCGGAACGAGACCCCGGTCAGCGAGAACAACCGCCAGCTCGTTGCGCACGTCCCCAGGCAGCGCGTGCGACATCGGATCCTGCTGAAGCTGGGAAACCAGGCCCCCTAGCAGGGTGCGTGACTCCTCGGCCAAGCCGAGCGCTTCGAGCAGAGCCACCAGATAGGCGAAATCCCGACCGGGACGAGGCCGCCGAAACAGATCGGGGACCTCGCTCAGCGCCACCACGGCAGAAGCCGCAATGCTGCGGGCGCCGGTGTCTCCGCGAAGGGCGAGCTCAGCCCGGTTGATGGCCTCCTGCCAGAGATCCGTCATGCGTCGTCACCACGCAGCTGACGCTCCATTGCCGCCTTCGCGGCGATGAACCTGAGTTCGGCGACCTGTGACGGATCGAGCAACCTGCGCTGCGACCACTCATCGATCCGCTCGAACCACGACTCCGCCGAAGCGGCTGCCTTTTCGACCGTCAACCCCTGTCCATGTAGGCCCTGTTGGGGAAGCGAGCTCGCCGGATGGACCACATCCAGCAGATGCTCCACGTCGAACTGGTCGAAGCGGCTCATGGCTTCCCCGATGGTGGCGGCGAAGAGCACGTTGGCGGCCCGGTCGGCGGCAGCCCGGTCCGGGGCCTGTTCCAGGAGGATGCCCACGATCACGGGCTCCTGGTCCTCCGGAAGCCCTTTGACGACTGGTCCGCCGGAGTAGCCCGAGTAATCACCCAGGGCCTGGTGTGCCGTCAGCTGCAGAGCCTGGATGACTCCGCCTCCCTCACAGAGGTACTGCGCCGTGCCGCTGTCCACCTGCCCCCTGAGATGCGCTTCGGACCCGCCGGGGCGATACGGTCCGTGCCAGTCGTCCCCGCCGTGGGCGACACCGGCCCGAGGTATCGGCAGCAGTACTTCGCAGGCTCCGGAGATCATGATTAGAGCAAGATCGGCGTCCTTATCACGACGGCAGACCTGACCCGTGAGTCGGCTTCCGTCCGTCAGGACGATGTCCACGTGCTCATCCAATGCGGCAAGGCCCCGCAGACAGTGAAGTGCCGTCAGCACATAGCGGCGAGTCAGCAGAAACCCACCGCCCAGGCGCTGTTGGGACTGGAAGAGCTCCACCCAATAACTCGGGTCGGTCACGGCGACTCCGGAACTCGCTCCACAGTGAGGGTGACCTCGAACGATGCCTCGGCCGACGCTTTGGAGAGAATGACCCCAGCCTCCGCAGCCAGGGTCAGCCCGAACGTCACCGCCATGCTCGACACCTGCCAGCCGTCCCGGCGCCCCACACGGGTGAGGGACTGCTGAGCGATGTCGGACGCCTGGACGATGGCCTGCTCCAATTCTTCAGCCCGGTCACTGAGGGCTGAGCTGGACCGCATGCGGCTGGAGATCTGGCGGCTGCCCGCAGCGTCCACAGCCACGGTCTCGACCCGAACATCGACCATCTGTCCCCTTTTGTTCACGAGGCGGGGCACACACACCGGCTCTCGGACCCCTCCGAAAGCGTAGCCAGCGAAACGCGGCACCGAGGACCGGTTCGACAACAAGGTCCGGCCGCGAGAGCCTCTCGTCCGCCCAACACCCTTCAACAGCGGTCCTGGCCACTTTCCTGTCCCTCAAGGTGGGACCTAGCCGGTGTGGCCGCGGCCGTCCCTACGACAATGGGGAACGTTCACGCGGCTGCGTCACGCTGGTTTCAGAGAAGAGCACCAGGCGAGTGCGGTGTCGGGCCGGCATTGAGTGCAAGCATCCACCCCATTGAGGAGGGGCCGCCACCAAGACCGGCGCCGGGACGCCCTTCTACTACCACCACGACACGCAGGGTTCCCCGGCAGACATCACCAGCAGCACCGGTACCCTCCACCAGCGCTTACAACCCGTTCGGCACTCGCGTCCTCATCACCACCAGCAGCGGCGCCCCTGCCAGTACCCCGTCCTACATCGGCGGGCGGTACGAGACCACCACCGGCAACCTCGACCTGCACGCCCACCAGTACAACACCAGTACCGGCCGCTTCACGAGCCCCGACCCCGCGACCCGGGGCCAGACCACGCCACACGTCTCGCCGTACGCCTACGCCGACAACACCCCCACCCTTCTGACGGATCCCAGCGGTCTGACCCCTGAAAGAGCGTTTTGTCCCGGCGAGGCTGTTTGATGGCGCTTCGGAGGGTGAGTGGACCTGCGGCTGCTAGGATGAAAGCGGTCTATGAGGTCTGCGGGACAAGAGACTCCATAGATCTGCCTGTTTGAGCCGAGTCGCTCCTGTCTGATCTCAAAGCGCCCCTGGTTGACGCCGTTTGCGCCCTGGGGAGATGCCGCGCCCGACGGTACTACCGAAACATGACGCGACCGCGCCCGTATCCCAGCGACCTGTCCGAAGCCCGCTAGGAGTTGATCGGCCCCACGCTCACCGCCTGGCGGGCCGAACGCAGAGGCAAGAGCCTGGACATCGGCCGCCCACCCGAGCACGACCTGCGCCGCATCATGGGCGCCATCCTCTACGTCGACCGCACCGGGATCCCCTGGCGATACCTGCCACACGACTTCGCGCCGTGGGAGACGGTGTACGGCACCTTCGCCACCTGGCAGAAGGAGGGTGTCTTCGACCGGCTAACGGCGTGCTGCGGCGCCTGGTACGTGAAGCCGAAGGCCGGGACGCCGAGCCGAGCGCTTGCGTACTGGATGCGCAGAGCGTCAAGACTTCCGCCAACGTGCTGGCCGCCGGCCAGGGCATCGACGCAGGCAAGAAAATCGCAGGCCGCAAGCGCCACATCGGCGTCGACACTTTCGGCCTGCCACTGGCCGTCTGGGTGACCGCGGCGAGTGCCTCCGACAACATCGGCGGCATCCATCTGCTCTCCCAGATCTCCACCGCCACCCCTCAAGTAACCAAGACATGGGCCGACACCGGATACCGAACCAAAGCCATCGACCACGGCGCCCGCCTTGGCATCGACGTCCAAGTCCTCCAGCGCGACCCCGGCATCAAAGGGTTCAAGGTGATCCCCCGGCGATGGGTGGTCGAGCGGACCTTCGGCTGGCTGATGCACCACCGCCGTTTCGCCCGCGACTACGAGACTCACTCCCACCGATCCGAAGCCATAATCCACGTCGCAATGATCAACCTCATGGCCCGCCGCCTCACCAGCGAATCCACTCCGAACTGGCGCAACACCTGAACCTCGAACCAAACAACCCCACCGGGATAAAACGCTCCTTTGAAGGCACCCGTCAGCAGTGGGAGTCCCCTGGGATATTTCTAGGGCAACTGGGCGGCCTGACGGTGGATGACCAACTCCGCCCCCAGCTCCGCGATCCACTTGCGGGCCGCGGCAGGTTCGGCCTGCTCATGGGTGGGGACACCAGGCAACTGCCCGGCGTCGATGAGGTGCTGGCGTCGCCAGACGTAGACGGTCCGCTCGCCGATGTCGAGGAGCTTCGCCACCCCGGCGACCTTCCGGCCGGAGGCAACCAGATCGAGGACACGGCGGCAGAACTCGGGCGGACAGCTGCGTGCCATAACGGCCTCCGGCTGCTGCTGGAATGGTCAACTCTCCAGCGATCCGACTCCATCAGACCCAGGGCAGACCAGCCTCCACCGATACCGGAGCGGTTCAGTTCGCTTGCTGGTGATCCGCGACCGTGCCGTTCGGCGACGTACGCGGAGGTACTGCGCGCCACCTCACACCGAGCAGCAGTAACTGACTCAACGACGCCTATTCATGGTCATGTTTAACCGAAACTGATCACCATGTGGGAAATGCACATCGGGTGGCTTGCAGGTGGCAGGATGCATCCGCAGGGTCTAGGGGGGCATGAGTGACCTCCTCCGCTCAACTGGGCGGGAGTGAGGGGGCGCGTGAACCCGCGTAGGTATGGGTGTGCGGCAGGGAGTTGGGATGTCTCAGACTGAAACGAGCACTGCCATTCCGGGCCAGCGGGACGGCTCAGATGAGTTGTGTGGCCACAAGACTCCGACGCCACCTCGCCTGGCCAAGGCTGTGGTCAAGAATTTCAGGTTGCTGCGTGAGACCGAGCTGTCTTTCGTCGATAACGTGACACTGTGTGTCGGTCGAAACAACACGGGAAAGACATCGCTGGCCAAACTGTTCAAACTCTTCCTTGCGAAGAAGGACGCGACATTTCGCCTTGAGGACTTCTCTGCGGAGTGCTATGCCGAGTTCCTGGACGCTCATCGCTTGTACGTTGCGGGTGAGAAAGAACAGGCACGTGGCCGGGTCCCCTATGTCGCCTTGACTCTCCATATCGCTTACGACGCAGACTGCGGACAGTACGGCCCACTGGCCCCCTTCATTGTGGACCTCGATCCTGACTGTGCCGAGGTCGTGATCAGGTTCGCCTATGCGCTCAAGGGCAGCGCTCTGGAGGCTTTCCTCAGCGACTTGGTCGCTAGCGTGGGCACTCCACCTCTGGAGCAGCTTGCCAGGCGCCTCCCAGCTCACTTCGGGCTGTCTGTAACAGCCGTTGACCCCACTGACGAATCAAACGTTCGCGCAGTCGACCTGTCAGACGTCAAAAAGCTGATCAGGATGGACATCCTTGATGCGCAGCGGGGACTGGACGACGAGGACCGAGAGGCCGCCCAGCCCATCGGGGCGATCTTCGAGCAGCTCTTCACCTCGGCGAAGGGCAGCAAGCGTGTGGAGTGGCTCGATGAACTTGCCACGCGCATCGACGGGATGCTCGCAAACACCTCCAGCGGTCTCGACGTCAGCCTGCAGGAGATCCGTACCCAGGTGGCACCTGCACTGACGGCGTTCGGGTATCCCGGCCTTGGAAACCAGGAATTCGAAACCGCTGCCCGCTTGGATTCCCGGAGACTCCTCAGGAACTTCGCACGTATCCACTATCCGGGAACGGCTGGCGTGCGGTTTCCGGAGTCCTACAGCGGCCTCGGAACGCGCAATCTAGTGATGATGCTCCTCAAGCTCTTCACCTACTATCGCGAGCACACCGCCAAGTCCCACGAATTGGGCATCCATCTGGTCTTCCTGGAGGAGCCAGAGGCTCACCTGCATCCGCAGATGCAGGAAGTGTTCATCCGGCAAATCCTTCGATTCCCCTCGCTTTTCCCGCGACTCGACGCCCAGATGCGCGCTAACGAACCTCAATCGGTCGGCATGCAGGAGGTGACCGGTTCCGGAGGTGAGAACCTACTTCCATGGAATGCTCAGTTCGTCGTCACCACTCACTCGGCACATGTAGCCAACCAGACGCCCTTCTCTAATATCCGGTACTTCCGCAGGGAGGAGGAGGCTGCCGAGCCCGGATCCGAGCCGAGGCCGGCCCACACGGTCATCAAGGATCTTTCCTTGGTTTCGAGTGACGAGAGGTTCCTGCTGAAGTACCTGACCCTGACCCGGGCCGACCTCTACTTCGCGGACAAGGCGATTCTCGTCGAGGGCGCCAGCGAACGTGTCTTCGTCCCAGCCGTAGAAGAGAAACTCGCAGCGCGAAACCCTGACACGGCTCTCTCACCTCAGTATGTGACGTTGATGGAGGTAGGCGGCGCGTACGCCCACAAGTTCTATCCCCTGCTGAGAATCCTGGGCATCCCGTCCCTGATCATCACCGATCTCGACCCCATCGACACAAGCAAGGGCAAGACCCGGAAGTGCACCGTGTCAGAAGGAGGACACACGTCCAACCAATCCATCCGGACGTGGTTCGTCGAGACGGGCGAGACCAGAGTGGCCGAACTGCTGAGACTTGCCGAGGCGGACCCGGCGACGGCGGCGAACCTCTGCCTCGCCTACCAGGTGCCCGAGAGGCCCGGAGACCCCTGCGGCCGTACCTTCGAGGACGCCTTCGTATTGGCCAACCGGACCCTCTACGGTCTCTCTCGGGGCAGAGCCACGAACGCGGGACTGGAGAAGCGAGCCCGCGACAAGGTGGACGGCAAGGGCAGCAAGGTCGACTTCGCCCTCAAGCACGTCCTTGGCGAAGACGATTGGGAGGTGCCCAAGTACATCAGGCGTGGCCTCGAATGGCTCATGGCACAGGACGGGACAGCGACAAAGACGGACGACAAGTGATGACGACCCAAACGGATGCGCCGTCACGGGCCGAGCGCGCCGTCACCTTGGCCGCGGCGGAAGCACGGGCCGCGCGGGAGGCGATCCTGACCTCGTTGAGGGAGGGCAGCCACTTCAAGTTGGAGGCCGGTGCCGGCGCGGGCAAGACCAGCTCGCTGATCGAGGCACTACAAAGCATCCTCGCTGACCGCGACCGCTACCTCCCGCGCCGGGACCAGCGCATCGCCTGCGTCACCTACACCAATGTGGCCCGCAACGAGATCATCAGCCGCACCGACAACAACCCGTCCGTCTTCGCCGACACCATCCACGGGTTTCTGTGGCAACTGCTCTCGCCCTTCCCCAAGTACCTGCTCCGCTACGTCGTCGAGCTGGAGGCCATGGAGTCCAAGCTAGATGGGCGAACATCTCTGGACGGCTACACGGTCGACTACAACACCGGCTATCGGAAGGTGGACCACGACGCACGCCACGTGCATCTGGGGCACAACGACCTTCCAGCCCTTGCGTGCAAGTTCTTCACCCTCCCCAAGTTTCGTGCCCTTGCCGCCGACCGGTTCCCCATCGTGTTCGTCGACGAGTACCAGGACACCCCCGCCGGACTGGCGGAGGCGATGCTGGGCGCACCGGATCAGGTAGCCCCTCTCCGTGGTCCGCTCTGTGGATTATTCGGCGACCACTGGCAGCAGATCTACGACAACGTTTGTGGAACCATCGACGATCCGCGCGTGAAACGGATCGTCAGGCGGTGCAACCGTCGGTCGCAGCGCGCTGTGGTGGATCTCCTGAACGTGATGCGCCCTGAACTTGAGCAGACCACGAACCCAGGAGCGGGTGAAGGAAGCGTCACTATTTACCACACCAACAACTGGGCGGGCACGAGGCTCACCCACCATCGGAAGGGGCAGATTGGCTGGGATGCCGCGCATTCGGCCCGTAGCTGGGCCCTGGAAGACGCCCGCCGACGCCTGTGGAACACCGAGGTGCCCGATGGCTCGGACGGAACGACGGCGATAGCACGCAGCACGAAGATACTCATGCTGACGCACGAGACGATCGCTGGCGAACTTGGCTATCAGCGACTCCACCAAGCCTTCCGGCGCAACGAGTCCTATGTGAAGAAGGAGGACCATGTCATGGCCTTCTTCCTGGACGTCCTGGAACCGGCACTGCTTCATCACCGCAACAAGCGCCACGGCGCGATGTTCGACGTGCTCGGTCACCGCTCACTTCTTACCTCACCCGCAGACAAATACGCCTGGGCAGCCCTCCTGAAAGAGCTGGAGAAGACCCGAGAGGACGGCACCGTCGGCGACGTCCTCAACCTCTGCCTGAGCCAACAACTCTTTGATGGACTAGGGAAGGTCCGCGAACGCCACCGCAAGTCCGCTTCACCGACTGACAGCGACGCGCAGACGAACAGTGATGCCAAGGCCAAGGCGCGGGCAGAAGAGTACGAAGCCCTGCGGGCAGTTCCGTACGCCCAACTGCTTGCGCTGCACGACCACTTGGATGGTGGCACACACTTCGCGACGCAGCACGGAGTCAAAGGGCAGGAGTTCGATAGAGTGCTCGCCGTCATCAGCAAGGGCCACACCCACTTCCAGATCCCCGAGATGCTTGCGAACTTCTCCCGGCGTCAGGAACTGCAGGGGAAGGAGCGGGAAGCCTTCGTCAGGGCACGAAACCTCTTCTACGTGGCATGTTCGCGGGCCAAAGAGCACCTGGCCCTTCTCTTCACCACGAAGCTCGAACCTGCCGCGCTCAACACCCTCCAGGAGTGGGTGGGTGCCTCGCGGATCGTCTCCCTGCGGTTTGAAGGGGACTCTGTGACAAGTGGCGAGCCGGAAGCGAACGACACTGTCTCGCTATCGCCGTGACCGGGAAGGTCAGCCGGGTTAGCAATTGGAGGGGCAGTTTAGTGGTGGACGCCTGTCACGGCTGTACTACGCCGTTACGTAACCCGTATCTAAGATCCAGGTCAAGCCCCGTCACGGCGCGCACTTTGGCAGGAAGCCCCAAGGTGCCGTCCCGTCAGAAGTCGGCTCACTGGGGCACCTTCTCTCCTTTCTCTCATCTTCTCCACGACCGGCGTTACTGAGGCAAATCCGTGCACCGGACGCTGGTCCCCAAAGCTAGTCCCCAAGCCAACGTCGCCGAGCCGCCTCCCTTGTTGGAGAAGGACTTGCGTGCGTCATCACCGACGGGACGTCCGGGAGGCACGTCCGAGGCCACCAGTGGGTCAAGAGGTCAGTTCGCCAGGGCTGGTCATAATGTGAGATCTCGCGGCCCCGCGCCTGAGCTCGCGGATGGTGTCCTGCCAGTGACAGGAATCACTGCCGCACCACTCTGCTTCATTTTCCGGCTGCCAAGCCGCCAGTTCGTCCAGGCGAGCGATCATTGTGGAGGTCTCGGTGTCGGAATTTCCAGTCCCGCGGTCGAGTCGCCTCTTGATGTCGTGCAGTTGGTGAGCCACACGGTAGTAGGACAGTTGGGTGTCGCTGAGCCTGCGCATGGCGTAGCCGCCGCACTTGCTGCACCAGTCGAAATCGGTGCGCGCCATAAGGTCGGCGACCGTGAGGAGGTCGTCGCCAGCAACGACCGCGAGTGCGTGGGCGTGCCGGCACAGCGGCGAGTGGCCCTTGCCCTCGATCAGAGGGCTGGCGTTGGTGGTGTAGAGCTGGACTGCGGCCAGGGGTCCCAGCGGGAGGCCGCTGCCGCTTCGCCAACGGTCGCTGCTCGGCTGCCGGAAAGGCGCGAAGTCGAGGCGGTCTTCGGCGAGCAGGCCGTGCCATACGGCAACCGGCAGCCCTCCAGACCGACCGGCGTCCAGGCTCCGCAGGTCGTGCGCGCCGCGCGCCAGGGCTAGCAGGCGACGATTCAGATCCCGGTCTTCGGTGGCGTAGGTCTGGCGAATGGTCCGGCGTGTGCCCTCGGCAAGACCCAGACCGTCGCCGAAATTCGTATCGTAAACGCCCTGGTGTCGACCAGACAGCTGGGCCTCACGCGCCTCCGGCTCGGGACTGAATTCCGGCTCCTCCGGACCAAGCACGCTTCCGGGCAGGTCACCGGCGCCCGCGAGGAGGACGCCCAACCACCCCTTGGCCAGCCGCTTCTCGATGGTGTCCACAGGCAGTACTTCCGCTCCCCCGCTCGCCGAGAAGACAAGGTAAAGCTCGTCGGCACCGGGCCCAAGAGTGCGCAGCGCACGGATGTGATCGAGGGTGACCGGGCGCCGGTCGAAGACCGGGGTGTCATCGAAGACACCCGGCCGAACGATGCCCGGCCTCCTTCCCGGCCGGCGGTCACGGTCCGGCAGATCCGGCACCGCGCCGACTGGGCTGCACGGAAGGCTGCTCATCGGGCTCAGTAGCCGTCCGCCGACGAGATCGGGCACTTCCAGGGTGAGGACGCCGCTGCCCCAGTCGGCATCAACGGTCCACGTGAGCAGCACACCGAGCGTCCACGTATCCAGCCCGTCCAGGAAGTCCCGGCCACCATGACGTGGCATGGCTTCGGGTACTTCCGGCATCTGCGCCGTCAGCCGGCATCTCGGTGCCCGGTCCGCCGGTGTCGCTGCCGCCCGGGCCTGTTCCTCCCAGGAAGCGATCAGACGCGCTGCCTCGGCTCGGGCCGCATCGTGACCCTTCCGATTGCTGCGAATGCCTCGCACGATCTCGTACGAGAGGTATGCACGCGTCCCCGGCCCTTCCCAGGGCCGGCTGGCCGCTCTCTGCCACCGGTGCCACAGGTCCGCCAGCACCCGGGTGTTGCCGCCGAGCACCGCGAAAGCCGGATCCGCGTTCGAAAGCTCGGGCATGGGGAGAGCCGTTGCGGCAGCAGCCACGACAAGCTCCGCCGGGTCTACAAACCGCGCCGCCTGCGCCCGAAGCGTCTCCAGGTACCGCATCTTGACCGTCAGTGACGGCTTCGCCCACTCCTCCAGCTAGGGAAAGTGAGCAAGGGCGGCCTGTGCTCGATGCAGGCTCCGTCCCGCGCCGCGCCAGTGATCCGTGGTTCCCGCTTCATTATCCGTGACCGTTGGCCATGAGTCGACGGTGCGGAAGTGGTCGGCGCTCGAAGACGCTACGCAGTCACGTGCCTAGAAGCTTCCTTGTCCGCGCCCACGTGCGCCGTCACCCAGTCCACGACCGTCGCCATCGAGGTCCCTGGCGTGAACAGTGCGGCGACTCCCTTTTCCAGAAGGTTCTCAACGTCGTCCGCGGGGATGATGCCTCCTCCGAAGACGACGATGTCTTCCGCATCCTCCTGCCGGAGCAGCTTGATGACTTCCGCGAATGCGGTCATATGCGCGCCGGACAGGACGGACAGTCCGATGCCGTCGACGTCCTCCTGGACAGCGGTGGCGACGATCTGTGCCGACGTCTGGTGCAGTCCCGTGTAGATGACTTCCACTCCGGCGTCCCGCAGTGCTCGTGCGACGACCTTCGCGCCACGGTCGTGGCCGTCGAGGCCGGGCTTGGCCACGATGACGCGCAGGGGTGAAGACTGCATTGCGGCTCCTCGTTCGAAGTGCGTGTGCGTGTGGGCTCAAGCTCTAGAGGTCGGACGGGACGTAGGTTCCCCAGACTTCCCGCAGGGCGTTGCTCACCTCGCCGACCGTTGCTCGTGCCCGCAGCGCTTCCTTCATCGGGTAGAGCACGTTGTCCTCGCCGTCGGCGGCCTTCTTCAGGCTTGTCAGGGCCGAGTCCACCAGTGGCTGGTCGCGTTCCCCGCGGAGTTCGTCCAGGCGCCGGGCCTGCTGGGCCTCGATGACGGGGTCGACGCGGAGGGGTTCGTACGGCTCCTCCTCGTCGAGCTGGAAGCGGTTGACGCCGACGACGACCCGTTCGCCGGAGTCGGTCTCCTGGGCGATGCGGTAGGCGTTGTGCTCGATCTCGTTCTTCTGGAAGCCGTGTTCGATGGCGCCGACCGCGCCGCCGAGGCCCTCGACCCTCTGCATCAGTTCCAGGACGGCCGCCTCCACGTCGTCGGTCATCCGCTCGACGACGTAGGAGCCGGCGAAGGGGTCGACGGTCGCCGTCACATCCGTCTCGTGAGCGAGGACCTGCTGGGTGCGCAGGGCCAGGCGCGCGGACTTGTCGGTCGGCAGCGCGATGGCCTCGTCGAAGGAGTTGGTGTGCAGCGACTGGGTGCCGCCCAGGATCGCGGCGAGGCCCTGCACCGCGACGCGGACGAGGTTGATCTCGGGCTGCTGGGCCGTCAGCTGCACACCGGCCGTCTGCGTGTGGAAGCGCAGCATCAGCGACTTGGGGTTCTTCGCGCCGAACTCCTCGCGCATCACTCGCGCCCAGATCCGGCGGGCGGCACGGAACTTGGCGACCTCCTCCAGGATCGTCGTACGGGCCACGAAGAAGAAGGACAGGCGGGGCGCGAAGTCGTCGACGTCCATGCCGGCGGCCACCGCCGTGCGCACGTACTCGATGCCGTCCGCCAGGGTGAAGGCGATCTCCTGGGCGGGCGAGGCGCCGGCCTCCGCCATGTGGTATCCGGAGATCGAGATCGTGTTCCATCTGGGCAGCTCGGCCCGGCAGTACTTGAAGATGTCCGCGGTCAGACGCAGGGAGGGCTTGGGCGGGAAGATGTACGTCCCGCGCGCGATGTACTCCTTCAGCACGTCGTTCTGAATGGTGCCCGTGAGCCGGTCGGCGCTGATTCCCTGCTCTTCGGCGACCAGTTGGTAGAGCACCAGGAGAAGTGCGGCGGGCGCGTTGATCGTCATCGACGTCGACACCTGGTCCAGCGGGATGCCGTCGAACAGCACCCGCATGTCGTCGATGGAGTCGATCGCCACGCCGACCTTGCCCACCTCGCCGCTCGCGATCGGTGCGTCCGAGTCGTGGCCCATCTGGGTAGGCAGGTCGAAGGCGACCGACAGGCCCGTCGTGCCGTTGGCGATCAGCTGCTTGTAGCGGGCGTTGGACTCCGTCGCCGTACCGAAGCCGGCGTACTGGCGCATCGTCCAGGGGCGCCCGGTGTACATGGACGGGTAGACACCGCGGGTGAAGGGGTAGGTGCCCGGTTCGCCCAGTTTCTCGACTGGGTCCCAGCCCACCCGGTCGTCAGGCCCGTAGACCGGTTCGATGGGCAGTCCGGACTCCGACTCTCGCGCCATGATGAGAGGGCCTTTCGTGGGGCGTCGGGTGGTGGTGCAGGAGGTCGGCGGCTCCGGCCGGTGACGGTGTTCGTTGCCGCGCTCTCGTCACGCCTGTGACGTGGCGTGCGGGTTACTCGGCCATGTAGGTGCGGTAGATCCAGCTGTAGACGCGCAGGGAACGTCCGTCGACGTCCCGTTTCTCGGCGGTCGCTTCGAAGTGCTCGTAGCGGTTGTGGACGCTGAGCTTGACCCGGTCGGTGAGATCTGCGACCTGATGCACCCGCAGCTCCTCGGGGATGTCCTTACCGCCCGAGAGGAAGATGTTGGGTTCTGCGGGACGGCTGTCGTCGCTGCTCAGGATGTTGTCGGGGTGGGCCTGAGCAGTGCTGAGGATGGTGCTGGTCATGTGCGGGTCCTCTCACGCAAGGCGCTGTGAACAGGCGAACTGACAGGGATGGAGGAGCGCGGCCCAGTGGCGGCGCGTCGGTGATCGATGGTGCGGAAGCCTCCTGCGCGCCGACGCGCCAGGGAACACCACGGTCGTCGCCACGCCACAACGGGCTGCCGCGACTTCGCTATATCGACTGTTGCCGAATTAAGAATCAGCTTGGCGTCGATCCACGGCGGCTGTCAACCACTTCCCGGAACTCACGGACGACGATCTCCACGGGCAGGCACGGACGGCAACACCCGCAAGGTGCGCGACGCGCAGCGGCACTGCGACAGGGCAGTGCGGCGGTGGATGCGAGAGCAGAGAAGGTCGCTCGGGGCGGCGGAATCGCTTGCGGGACCAGGCAGATTCAGCGGCCGGCGATGCAGCGCCGACTCACCCATAAAGTCATCGGTCGATATCACTCGACAGCCTGCGACGCGGCGCGGCGGCGACAGCAGGGCATGACTCAGACGCTCATGGCGCGGCAGGGCTCAGCCGCTCGCACCAGGGCTCGACGAGCACGTCGTGACGCGGCTCAGTCGCGGGTGGTGAGGAATCCGGACAGCGCGGAGAGGACCGCGGGGGCGAGCCGGTAGTAGACCCAGGTTCCGCGCCGCTCGGACAGCAGCAAGCCCGCCTCGCGGAGCTTCTTCAGGTGATGGCTGACCGTGGGCTGAGAGACGCCGACATCGGCGATGTCGCACACACACGCCTCACCGTCAGGGTGGGAGGCGACCTTGGAGAACAGGCGTAGCCGCACCGGGTCTCCCAGCGCCTTGAACATGGCTGCGGTGAGCTCGGCCTCCTCCTCGGTCAGCTCCCGGTCCGTGAGGGACGGGCAGCAGGGTGGGGCGACGGTGGTGGCCGCCAACTGCGCTAGCTTCGACATGCATCTATGTTGACACCGGTTCCGCCTCCTGCCAAGATCGCTTGATTCGATGTCCATCTAATCATTAGCTGGGGGAAGCATGGCAGACGCGCGCACCGCCGATACAGGACGGCCCGCGAGGACGGCTGTCGTCACGGGAGCCAGCAGTGGGATCGGGGCCGCGATCGCGCGGGCGCTGGCCCGTGACGGCTTCGAGGTCGTCCTGACCGCGCGCCGGTCCGACCGGCTGGAGGCCGTCGCCAAGGAGATCGGTGACGAGGGCGGTACGGCCCGGGTGTTCCCGCTGGACGTGACCGACAAGGAAGCGGTGCTCGCCTTCGCCGAGCAGGTTCCGGTCTGCGACGTGCTGGTCAACAACGCGGGCGGCGCCTACGGAACGGAACACATCGAGAACGCCGATCCCGTCGACTGGCGGTCCATGTTCGAGGTGAACGTCGTCGGGGCTCTGCACATGACCCAGGCGCTACTGCCGAGCTTGAGGGCCTCTGGTGACGGGATCGTGGTCGTCATCTCCTCCACCGCCTCGTTCACATGCTACGAGGGCGGCGGTGGTTACAGCGCCGCGAAGCACGGTGCGCACGTACTGGCCGAGACCCTGCGTCTGGAGGTCTGCGGGGAGCCGCTGCGGGTGGTCGAGGTCGCCCCGGGCATGGTGCACACCGAGGAGTTCTCCCTCAACCGCTATCGCGGGGACCTGGACAAGGCCGATGCCGTCTACGCCGGGGTCGCCGAGCCGCTGGTCGCCGAGGACGTCGCCGACGTGGTGACCTGGGCGGTGAGCCGGCCTCCGCACGTGAACATCGACCTCTTGGTGGTACGGCCCCGGGCGCAGGCCGCCCAGCACAAGGTGCACCGCACCTCCTGACAACACACCGCCTGCTGCCGCACCACCTGACAGCGCAACGCCCGGCGCCACGCCTCCTGATACCGCAGCGCCGCCGCGGTTGCCGCCCCCGGTGAGGAGAGGCAGCCGCGGCGTCGTTCAGCAGCCGGAGGCGCCGGGTGCGTCGAACATGTCGGCGGCGTAGGCGGCCAGTTGCAGGGCGGCCGTGTGGTCGATGCCCAGTTCGGTGGCGGCGGACAGCACGGCGTCCGAGGCGGTGGTCGAGGTGCCCAGGTGCTTGGCGGTGACGTGCAGGAGCTGCTCGTGCTGGTCCTGGGTCAGGCCCAGGCGCAGTGCGAGCGCCTCGCCGCCGGCGGTGACCGAGCACACCCCGGTCTCCGGAAGCTGCAGTTCGACCGACTGGGCGGCCTCCATGTCACCGGCGAGGGCGGCGGCGATGGAGCGCACCTGCTCGTAGCCGGTGAGCATGAGGAAGGTGGGGGCACGGCCGTAGCTCTTCATGCCGACGGCGAAGTAGCCCGGCTCGGGGTGGGCCAGTTCGCGGTAGCCGTGCGGGGTGACGGTGCCGCAGGAGTGCTGGTTGGGGTCGATCAGCGGTGCCAGCGCGCGGGGCGCGGACATGATCGGGTCCAGTTCCAGGCGCAGTTCGTCGGTGATGCGGTGGTCGGGCCTGAAGCCGGTGGCGGCGACGACGCGGTCCGCGGTGAGAGTCCGCTCGCTGCCGTCCGGGCCCCGGGAGGTGAGTTCGACCTGGTCGCGGGCGGGGTCGTCACCCAGGGAACGGACGCTGTGCGTACGGAAGTTTGCGGCGAGGGCGACCCGACCGGTGTCCACGAGCATCTTCAGGCCGGAGCCGATGGCGCCGCGGGCGGGCAGTTCGTCGTCGCTGCCGCCGCCGAAGGACCCGGCCGGGTCGGTCCCGCGGATGGCCCAGGTGATGGTGGTACCCGGTGCCGTGTCGGCCAGTTCGGCCAGGGCGAGCAGGGTGTTGGCCGCCGAGTGGCCGGCTCCGACGACGACGGTGTGGCGGCCGGCGTGCTGGTCGCGGTCGGCCCCGAAGACGTCGGGCAGACCGTGGTTGATCCAGGCCGCGGCCTCCTGTTCGCCGTGGGCCGGCAGGCCGTTGGCGCCGAGGTGGTTGGGCTGGTTCCAGGTGCCGGAGGCGTCGATGACGGCGCGGGCGAGCACTTCGTCGCCGTCGGCCAGGCGCAGGACGAAGGGGGCCTCTTCCCTGCCCGCGGTGCGCAGCCGGTCGATGCCGAGGCGGCTGACGGCGGTGACCGCGGTGCCGTAGCGGATGTGCGGGGCCAGGGCGGGCAGTTCGGCCAGCGGCTGGAGGTATTGCTTGACGAGGTCGCCGCCGCTGGGCAGGGCGGAGGCGTCGGGCTCCTCCCATCCGGTGGCCGCGAGCAGGCGGCGGGCGGCGGGGTCGGTGTTGAACTCCCAGGGGCTGAAGAGCTGGATGTGGGACCAGGCTTGCACGGCCGGTGCCGCGGCGTCGCCGGCTTCCAGGACGACGAAGGGGACGTCGCGTTCGGCCAGGTGCGCTGCGGCGGCCAGGCCGACGGGGCCAGCTCCGATGACGGCGACGGGGAGGCGGTCGGGGGTGAGGTCAGCCACGGTGCAGTGTCCTTTCACGAGGGGCGGGGCGGGAGTCAGGCGTCTCGCGCGGGCGCGGCAGGGGGCGTCACGAGGCCCTCGTCGCCGTCCGTCTGTGCGTGCTGCTCGGTTCGCTGCGCTGCCCGCTGCCGCCATGCGTCGATCGCGGCGCAGCAGGAACTGGTCTGTGCGGCACCGGCGGGGCCGGCGGGTTCGGTCATCGGGGTCGGCTCCTGTCGCGGCGGTCCAGACGGCGACGCGGGAGCGAGCGCATCACAACCGCCTATATAGATAAATGACGAATCAAAGCTCCAGCCTCGCCCTTGATTCGATGAATGTCAACCTCACGCTGCAACCTGCCGACCTGTGACGAGCCTCACTTCGTGCCGCGTTGCGTTTAACTCTTGCGTCGGTCCAATCTCGATACATGTCGAAACAACGGGGATAGCGGCACCGGGGCAACTCGCCCTGTGTCACGTCGACATCAGGAATCAGCGGCTGTGCCGATAGCCGTGCCCGGCCCGTGAACGGCTCAGTGCGCTCGCCCCGCACGCGACCGTTCTGCCAGCGGAGCCGGACCTTCCCGCCTCATCCCCACTGTGTCCTCGGTAGGCGCGCCCGCCACCGGGCCGGTTCTCACTGCCGGTCCGCCGCGCTCGTACCGCATTCCTTCCGTGCTGCTTCACCAGTGAACGGCTTCGCCATGCCCGGAAGGACATCCATGCCTCACGACTCGACCCGCCCGGTTGAGACCGCCAATGAACCGATCGCCATCATCGGTTTGGCCGGACGGTTCGCCGATGCCACCAGCCCGGAACAGCTCTGGGACATGTTGCTCCAGGGCCGCGACGCCATCACGGACATCCCGGCCGAGCGCTACGACATCGACGCCGTCTACGACCCCACGCCCCGCACACCCGGCCGCACGGTGAGCCGGTGGGGCGGCTTGCTGCGCGACATCGACGCCTTCGACGCGGAGTTCTTCGGCGTCTCCCCCCGCGAGGCCGACCGCATGGACCCCCAGCAGCGGTTGCTGCTGGAAGTCGCCTATGAAGCCCTTGAGGACGCGGGCCAACCACTCCCCCGTATCGCCGGTAGCGACACGGGCGTGTTCATCGGTCAACTGGGCGGCGACTACTGGCATCTGCAGTACGACGACCGCGACCAGCTCGACCTGTACGCCATGACCGGGGCCGCCTCACGCGCCATCACCTCCGGCCGCCTCTCCTACGCCTTCGACCTGCGCGGCCCCAGCTTCACCGTCGACACCGCCTGCTCCTCCGCACTCGTCGCGGTCCACAACGCCGTACAGGCGATCCGGCTCGGCGAGTGCCCCATGGCGATCGCCGGCGGCGTCAACCTCGTACTGCTGCCGGAGGAAGGCGTCGTCTACTCCGGGGCCGGCATGCTCGCCTCCGACGGCCGCTGCAAGTTCGCCGACGCCTCCGGTGACGGATTCGTACGCAGCGACGGCATCGGTGCCGTCATCCTCAAGCCGCTGTCCGCGGCTGTGGCCGACGGCGACCGGATCCGGGCCGTCATCCGGGGCTCCGCCGTCGGCAACGACGGCCAGAGCAGCGGGTACCTGGTCACACCCGCCGTCGAGGGCCAGCTCGGCGTACTGCGCCGGGCCTACGCCAACGCGGGCGTCGACCCGGCCGACATCGACTACATCGAGGCCCACGGCACCGGCACCAGCGTCGGCGACCCGGTCGAACTGCAGGCACTGGCCGACATCGTCGGCGCCCGCACGCCCGACCGGCGCTGCCTGGTCGGTTCGGTGAAGACCAACATCGGACACGCCGAGGCGGCGGCCGGAATCGCCGGCCTCATCAAGGCCGTGCTGTGCCTGGAGAACAAGACGGTCCCGCCCAACCTGCACCTGAAGAACCCCAACCCGGCCGTCGACTGGGACAACCTGCCGCTGACCGTTCCCACCGAGGCCACACCGCTGCCCGAGCGCGACCGGCCCGCCATCGCGGGTGTCTCCAGCTTCGGGTTCTCCGGCACCAACGCCCACCTCGTCCTCGAAGCGGCGCCGGAGCCGGCCACCCGCTCCGAGGACGCCCCGACGCCGGAGCCGCGCAGCGAGCTGCTGGTGCTGTCCGCCCTCAGCCCCGAAGCCCTCGCCGACACGGCCCGCGCCATGGCCGACCACCTTGAGGGCCCAGGCGCCCAGCACCGTCTGCGCGACATCAGCCATTCCGCGGCGCTGCACCGCACCCTCCACGACGCGCGGCTCGCGCTGCCCACCGACAGTTACGCCGAGGCCGTCGCCGCGCTGCGGGGATTCGCCGAGGGTGACAACGAGCCCGGCCTGTCCTCCAGCGACTACACCGACCCGGAGGCAGCCCCCCGGATCGCGTTCGTCTTCCCCGGCCAGGGTTCGCAGTGGCCGGGCATGGGCCGCGAACTCCTGGACACCGAGCCGGTCTTCAACCAGACCATGCAGGCTTGCGACGACGCCATCCAGGCCGAGACCGGCTGGTCGGTCATCGAACTGCTGCGCTCCGCGGACGAGGAGCGCCTCACGCAGCTCGACGTCATCCAGCCCACCCTGTGGGCGATGGAGATCGCCCTGGCCGAGCTCTGGCGCTCCTGGGGCATCGAGCCGGACGTCGTCATCGGCCACAGCATGGGGGAATCCGCCGCCGCCTACATCTCCGGCGCACTGACCCTCTCCGATGCTGCAGCGGTCATCTGCCGGCGCAGCCGCCTGGCCAAGCGCCTCTCCGGCCGCGGCACCATGGCCTGGGTCGGCCTGCCCGCGGACGAGACCGCCGCCGCACTGGCAGGCCACGAGGACAAGGTGGCGATCGCCGCCATCAACAGCCCCACGTCCACCCTGCTGTCCGGAGACGTCGCCGCCCTCGACCAGGTGCAGGCCGCCCTCGACGCCCGCGGTGTCGACAACCGGCGCGTGAACGTCGACTTCGCCTCGCACTGCCCGCAGATGGACGCCCTGCGCGAGGACCTGCTCGCCGAGCTGTCCCACCTCACCCCGCGTGCGGGCCGTATCCCGCTGCACTCCACCCTGCTCAACGAAGTGATCGACGGCTCCGGGATGGACGCCGAATACTGGGTACGCAACATCCGCCAGCCGGTCGACTTCGTCGGCGCGGTCCGCGGCCAACTCGCCCTTGGCGAGACGGTGTTCATCGAGGTCAGTCCCCACCCGCTGCTCGTGGCCGGTATCCGCGAGACCAGCCGTGCGGCCACCGGAACGGACACCACCGCGGTGGGCAGCCTGCGCCGCAACTCCGACGAGCGCACCGCACTGCTGACGTCGGCCGCAACCCTCCACACGGCCGGCTCAAAGTTGGACCTCGGCAAGCTGACCGACGGCGGCCACTACGTGCCGCTGCCCACCTACCCGTGGCAGCGCACCCGCCACTGGATCAGCCCCACCACCACCACCACCCGCACGGCGCCCGTCGCCGCCGCACCGGCAGAGCAGGAACCGGTCGACCAGCAATCAGCCAGGCAGGAATCAGCCGGGCAGGTCACGCATCCGCTGCTGGGCCGTCCGATGCCCGCCGAAGGCGCCACCCGCGTCTGGCAGGGCCCTCTGCGCCTGGCCGACAACACCTACCTGCGCGATCACTGCATCCAGGACACGATCATCCTGCCGGGCACCGCCCACCTGGAACTGATCAGCGCGGCCGTGCACACCGAACTGGGCTCCGGAGCGCTGTCGCTGAGCGACGTGCACTACCACCGCGCCCTCTTCCTGGACGAGGACGGACCCGCCCCCGAGGTCCAGGTCACCCTGACCCCCCGCCCGGACGACTCACTGCACTGCCGTATCCACAGCCGGGACACCGACGCCGACGACTGGACCCTGCACACCGACGCCACCGCCCGCGCCGTACCCGGCGGCGCCCCGCAGCCCGGCGAGCCGCTCCAGTCGATCCGTACCCGGCTGCCGCAGCACCAGGGCGCCCACGACTTCTACCCGTGGAACGCCGCACGCGGCAACCAGTGGAACGGCACCTTCCAAGGCATCACCGAACTGTGGCGCACCGACGGTGAGGTCCTCGCCCAGCTGACCTGCCCGAGCGAACTCATCGAGGGCCTGGCACGGCACCACTTCCATCCGGCGCTCCTGGACGCGAGCGGCCACTCCATGGCCGCCGCCCGCGAACTGACCGCGCCCGGTGAAGAAGGCGTCTTCGTCCTCGGCGGCATCGACGAGGTCCTCTTCTACCAGCGGCCACCCGCCCAGATGTTCAGCCACGCCAGGCTGCTGCCGTCGCAGCGCGAGGACTCCTTCGTCGCCGACATCGACATCCGCGCCGACAACGGCGCTCTCATCGCCCAGATGCGCGGCCTGCGCCTGCAGTACCTGGCCGGCCACGCTCCCGCCCTGCTCACCCCCCGCACCGAGGAATCCGTGACAGCACCCAGCACCCCCGCCACCTCTGCCACCCCTCATGCCGGCGACCGCGACACCTGGCTGCACGCGCTCACCTGGGACCAGGCACCGCTGCCCACCCCGGACGCGGCCGGCACCGGCCCGGACGGGTTCTGGCTGGTGCTGACCGACAGCGGGTCCACCGGCCGTTCCCTCGTACGGGAACTCACGGGCCGCGGGCAGCGCGTGGTGGCCGTGACCGCCGGGGCGGGCCATCTGGCCGGCGGCGGCGACCGCTACCGCATCGATCCCTCCGACGAGGGGCACTACCGCGAGGTCCTGGTCGACGTCGCCCGCTACGGCACGTGCCGCGGCATCATCCACCTGTGGGCACTGGACGCCCAGGCCGGGCTGGACGCCACACCCACCGAGATCCGCCGCGCCCAGGTGCTGGCCGCACACAGCGTCCTGCACCTGACCCACGCCCTGGAGAAGGAGTCGCTCGGACACCCGCCGCTGTGGCTGATCACCCAGCTCTCCCAGGCCACCGACAGCGCCGAGCAGGTGCGCAACCCCCTGCAGGCCATGCTGTGGGGCGTGGGCCGCACGCTGGCTGCCGAAGCCCCCGCGCTGCACCCGCGCCTGGTCGACCTCGACCGGTCCGCAGCCAGTGTCCCGGCCCTGGCAGAACTGTTGCTGCACGCGGACGAGGAGGACCAGATCGCGCTGCGCGACGGCCTGCGTCTCGCCGCCCGCCTGCGCCCGGCCGAGCCCGCAGCCCAGGTACACCCGGCGGACACCGCGGCCCGCTCGCCGCGCGCGCTGTCGCTGCCCGCGCCCGGGGTCATCGACGACCTGCAACTGCTCGACATGCCCACGCGTCCGCTCGCCGCGGACGAGGTCCGTATCCAGGTCAGCTATGCGGGCGTCAACTACCGCGACTTACTGCTGGCCCTGGGCATGTACCCCGGACAGGACGACCAGCCGCCGACCCTCGGCTGGGAATGCGCCGGCACCGTCTCCGAGACCGGCAGCGACGTCACCGACGTCGCCGTCGGCGATGAGGTCATCGCCTTCGCCGACGGCTCGCTGGCCGGCGAAGTCGTCACACTCGCCTGCCTGACCGCTCCCAAACCGGCCCGTCTCACCTTCGCCCAGGCCGCGACCCTGCCCGCCTCCTATCTGACCGCCTACCACGCGCTGCACGACCTCGCCCACATCGAGCAGGGCGACAAGATCCTCATCCACTCCGCCACCGGCGGCACCGGGCTCGCCGCTCTCAACGTCGCCCGCTGGAAGGGCGCCCGCGTCTACGCCACCGCAGGGAGCGACGCCAAGCGCCAACTGCTCACCAAACTCGGCGTCGACCGTGTCGCCGACTCCCGCAGCCTGGACTTCGCCGACACCTTCCGCCCCGCCCCGGGCACGGACGGCTTCGACGTCATCCTCAACACCCTGGCGGGCGAAGCCATCCCGGCCAACCTGTCCCTGATGGCGCCCTACGGGCACTACCTCGAACTCAGCAAGCGCGACATCCTCGACAACAACCCGCTCCCCCTCGGCCCCTTCGCCCGCAACCTGTCCTTCCACGCCGTCGACGTCGTCCACATGATCCAGAACGCGCCGGAACGGGCCGGCCGCATCCTGCGCGCCGCAGCCGCCCTCGTCGAACGCGGCGACCTGCAGCCCCTGCCGCACACGGAGTTCGCCGGCGACCAGGCAGCCGACGCGTTCCGGCTGATGGCCCAGGCCCGGCACACCGGCAAGATCGTGCTGTCATTCCAGCAGGCCCCCTCCACCGTGGCGAGCGGCCCGCGCGGCCGGGCCGTGACCGTGCACGCCGACGGCACCTACCTCCTCACCGGCGGCGCGGGTGGCATCGGCGGACAGCTCGCCCTGTGGCTGGCCGACCAAGGAGCCCGGCATCTGCTGCTCACCGGCCGCAGCGCGCTGCCGCAGCAGGACGCGGCGCTGGACGCGAACCACCCGCAGGCCGCCGCTGTCACCGTGATCAAGCAGCTGCGCGACCGCGGCGTCCACGTCACGTACGAGGCGGTGGATGTCGCTGACGCCCAGGCTATGAAGGCGATGCTCGAAGCCAGGCGCCGCACAGGACTGCCGCCCGTGCGCGGTGTCTTCCATGCGGCCGGGGTCATCGACTACACCCCGCTGAGCGATATGAGTGGCTCCGAGATGGACCGCGTCCTGGCGGCCAAGGTGTCCGGGGCCTGGAACCTGCACCGGATGCTGAGCGAGGAGTCGGTGGACGCGTTCGTGCTGTTCTCCTCCGGTTCGGCC
Source organism: Streptomyces sp. NPDC102514 (assembly GCF_055584525.1). Taxonomy (NCBI): domain Bacteria; kingdom Bacillati; phylum Actinomycetota; class Actinomycetes; order Kitasatosporales; family Streptomycetaceae; genus Streptomyces; species Streptomyces sp. NPDC102514. The sequence continues at coordinate 25,657 of NZ_JBVJLW010000011.1, read as the reverse complement.
CTGCTCAGCTCTCCGATGCTGGGCGGATACGCGGCCGGCAACGCCTTCCTCGACGCGCTGGCCCACCACCGGCACGCTCAGAAACTGCCGGCCACTGTCGTCAACTGGGGCTTCTGGGACAGCGTCGGCATGGTGGCCCGCAAGGAGGAGCAGGAGGAGCGCACCCTGCTGCCGCAGGGCATGGCGTCCTTCAGCCCGGCCGACGGGCTCGCGCTGTTGGGCCAGATCCTGGCCGAGGGCAGGGTGCAGACCGCGGTGCTGCCGGCCGACTGGCCCGCGTGGGCCCGCGCGTACCCGAGTGCCGCGACTGCCCCGCTGCTGCAGCACCTGACCGGCGGTGACCGGCCCAGGCAGCAGGAATCGGCCCGTGCGGAACGGATCGTCGAGCTTGCCACGCCGTCGCAGGTCACCGATCCCGTCGTACCGCACACGACCACACCCGCACCGGTCCCTGCTCCGGCGCCGGCCGCTCCCGTGGGCGTCCCCGAACCGGTAGCCGCTGCCCGGCCCGCGCCGCAGGCTGCCGCTTCTGGGCAGGCGACCCCCAGTAGTGAATTGCTCGACTTCCTCAAGCAGGAAGTGGCCGTGGTGATGGGACTGCGCGCCGAACGCGTCAACGTCAGCCGCCCCCTCAACAGGCTCGGCATGGACTCCCTCATGGCCGTCGAACTGCGCAACCGCATCGAACGCCGCTACCAGATCAAGCTCCCCATGGTGCAACTCCTCAAGGACGGCACCGTCACCACCGTCGCCCAAGCCCTGGCCACCGAACTCAACTCCACCGACGCCACGTCGGAGACCACGGCAGCGCCTGCCGCGGTCCACGACGTACTGGCGCAAGATGCTCCCGCGCCGACCCCTGCTGCGGCTCCGGATCCGGTCGCTCCGGTGACCGCCCCCGAGCCCACGGCTACCGCCCAGCCGGCAGCGCAGACTGCCGCCTCCGGGCAGACGACGCCCAGCATCGAGCTGGTCGACTTCCTCAAGCAGGAGGTCGCCGTGGTGATGGGACTGCGCGCCGAACGCGTCAACGTCAGCCGCCCCCTCAACAGGCTCGGCATGGACTCCCTCATGGCCGTCGAACTGCGCAACCGCATCGAACGCCGCTACCAGATCAAGCTCCCCATGGTGCAACTCCTCAAGGACGGCACCGTCACCACCGTCGCCCAAGCCCTGGCCACCGAACTCAACTCCACCGACACCTCGGCCTGACCGAGCAAAGGACGAGGACCCGACTTCATGAAGACCACCGATATTCGAATCGCCGGGCTGGGGACCTACATCCCGGAGATCGTCGACGCCCGTAAGGCCGTCGCTCTGGGCCTGTACGACGCCGACGAGTACGAGTTCTACGGCTGGACCGGCGCTGCGGTCGCCGGTGACATGCCCGCTCCGGACATGGCGGTCGCCGCCGCCCGGCAGGCGATGGAACGCTCCGCACTGCACCCGCACGACATCGACCTGCACATCCACGCCTGCGGCCATGAGCAGGGACCCGAGGGCTGGTCGCCGCAGCACTACATCCTGCGGCACCTGTCGGACCGTGACGTGCCCTCCTTCCGCGTCTGGCAGGCATGCAGCGGCCTGATCGGCTCTCTGGAGCTGGCCGCCTGTTACCTCCAGGCGGTGCCCGAGCGCGGCGCCGCCCTCATCACCGGCGCCGACAACGTCGGCACCCCCAACTTCAACCGGTGGGCCTTCGGCATCCAGAACGGTGTCCTCGGTGACGGGGGCAGCGCGGTCCTGCTGTCGAAGTCCGAGGGGTTCGCGAGTCTGCTGTCCATCAACACCGGCTCGACCGCCGAGGTGGAGGAGCAGTACCGCGGTACCGAGCCGCTCTTCCCGCCGTCGCTGACCGTCGGCCGCGGCATGGACTTCAAGGAGCGTCTGGCCGCCGCCGGCGGCCTGGAGGAGACCGTCGCCGAAGTCGTACGCCGTCAAGGCGAACTGCGCACGGAGATAGCGCTGCGCACCCTGGCCGAAGCCGGCCTGGAACCGGGCGACGTCACCCGGGTCTGTCACGTCTTCACCGGCCAGGAGAGCTATCTGAAGGTCATCCTCGACCCGATGGGCCTCTCCACCGACCAGGGCCTGCTCGACTTCGGCCGCAACCTGGGCCACATGACGGTCAACGATCAGATCGTGGGCCTGACGCACCTGGTGGAAACGGGGCAGGTCGGGCCCGGTGACCACGTCCTCATCGTCGCACACGGTGGCGGCGTGTCCATCACCTGCGCCGTCGTACGCATCGACGAGCGGCCCAGCTGGGCCGCCAACTGACCACCCGCGCCCGTCCGCCGGTCCCGCCACGGGACCGGCGGACGGCACGTCCGCTCACTTCCACCAACGTCCAGGGGGCACCCATGCAGAACCTCGCCTCATCACCCTTGCTCGACGCCGAAGCGCTGATATCGACCTTCGGCCTGCTGGGGATCATGGCCACCGTCTTCGCCGAGTCCGGCCTGATTGTCTGCTTCTTCCTGCCCGGCGACTCGCTGCTGTTCACAGCAGGTCTGCTCGTGGCCAACGACCAGTTCCTCCACCAGCCCTTGTGGGTGGTCATGCTCGCCATCGCCGCGGCGGCCATCCTGGGTGACCAGTTCGGCTACGCGTTCGGACGGAAGGTCGGCGGCGCCCTCTTCAAGCGCCCCAACTCCCGTTTCTTCAAGCAGGAGAACGCCGAACGCGCTCAGGAGTTCATGCTCAAGCACGGTCCCAAGGCCCTGGTGATGGCCCGGTTCATTCCGGTCTTCCGGACGTTCATCCCCATCACCGCCGGCGTCGGGCGCATGGCCTACCGCACGTTCTTCCTGTTCAACGTGCTGGGCGCGGTCCTGTGGTCGGTCAGCCTGACCCTGGTCGGCTACTACCTGGGCCAGATCGCCTTCGTCCGCGACAACATCGAGGGCATCGTGATCGGGATCGTCCTCGTCTCGGGCGTCCCCATCATCATCGAAGGCATCAAGATGCGGCGCCGCTCCCGCAATGCCGCAGCCACAGCCGCAGACCAGGCACCTGCCACCGCACCGGCCACCACCCCTGAAACGGAGCTGCCCCGCATATGATCTCCGCAGAAGAATTCTGTTACCTGCTGGCCGACCGTGGTTTCACCTTCGCCAGTGGCGTTCCCTGCTCCCATTTCGGCGGGCCGATCGCCCACCTCAGCACGCGCCCCGGCCGCTACGTGCCCGCCCCCAACGAAGGCAACGCGCTGGCGGTGGCCGCCGGCGCCGCCCTGGGCGGACAGCGCGCCTACGTGATGCTGCAGAACTCCGGTCTGGGCAACCTCATCAACCCGCTCACCTCGCTGGTGATGACCTACAAACTGCCGATCCTGACCTTCACCAGCCTGCGCGGCTGGCCCGACCCGGCGACGGACGAGCCTCAGCACGAGGTGATGGGACCGGCGACCCCGAAGCTCCTCGACAGCGTCAACACCCCGCACCACACTCTGTACGCGCAGGACGGAGTGGAGGAGTTCTCCGCGGTCCTGGAGAAGGCGGAGAAGGATCTGGCCGAGCAGCGGGCGCCGTTCGTGCTGGTCGAGCGCGGTGCCATCGGCAAGGCCACCGCGGCCAACGACCCGCACACCGAGGGGCTGCCGGCCTCCGAGGCCATCCGGATCGTCACCGCTGCCGCACCGCAGGCCGCTGTCATCGCCACCACCGGCTTCACCGGCCGTGACACGTTCGCCGTGGCCGACAGGCCCAGCGCCTTCTACATGCAGGGCTCGATGGGCCACGCCTCCTCCATCGGTCTCGGTGTGGCCCTGACGCATCCGGAGCGGCCTGTCGTCGTCCTGGACGGGGACGGTGCGCTGCTGATGCACCTCGGCTCCCTGTCGATGATCGGCAGCGAGGCACCCGCGAACCTGATCCATGTCGTGCTCGACAACCGGGTCCACGAGTCGACGGGCGGGCAGGCCACCACATCGGCGACCACCTCGTTCCCCGAGATGGCGACAGCTGCCGGCTACACCAGCGCGGTCGTCTGCGACCAGGAGGACGCGCTGCAGGCGGCGATGTCGCGGGCTCAGGCAACTCCCGGTCCGCACCTGATCTGCATCAAGACACTGCCCCGCACGGGAGCGATGCCGCCGCGCGCGACCAACGCTCTCAGCACACTGGACATCCGGGACCGATTCCAGGGCGATCTGAAGCGGTAGCCCGGCCACACCCAAAAACAAGGGGGTGTTCCGCACGCGGAGCACCCCCTTGTCACGGGATCGCGGATTCAGGCGCCTTTGACCGTCGCAGACCCTTCGGCCCCGGGCTGGAGGCAAGCCGCCACCGTCTCGGGGTCCATGGCGGCCAGGCTGGCGAACATGCGCAGCGGTTCGGCCAGGGTCTGGCAGCACATCACGTACTGGTTGCTGCGCCCCTTGGGGATCGCTTCGACGAGGTTCTGTTCGCGCAGCGGAGCGAGGTGATGGCTGACCAGGGTCTGGCTCAGTCCGGTGGCCTCCTGCAACTCCTTGACCGTGCGCGGACGCTGAGCGATCAACAGGATCAGCGTGAGCCGGGTCTCGTCCGCCAGGGCCCGCAGTTTGGGCGCCAGCATCTGTGCCCGCTCCTGCTCGCTGAGCCACTGGGCGGGATCACTGACCGCCACCCTGAGTTTCGATGGCCTGGCCATCGCCACCTCCCTCTCGCCCGTGGGCCGGCTGTCCGGCCCGCGTCCGGTCCTGGCACGCGGGCCGGGCCGGGCTGTGGCTTCGATCCTATGCACTGTCGCTCACCCGGTCCTCAGGAGGCGGCAGGTGCGTCGGCACTGCCGCTGTGGGCGTCGGCTTCGAGCTGTGCCGTGCCGTCGTCGTCTCCGACACGGGCCCGCGGCAGGATGAGCGCGGCGGCGAGGGCACCGACGACTGCGACGCCGACGGCGATCAGCAAGGTGGTGGCGAACCCGCCGACGAACGACTCCTGCGCCGCTTCGAGGACACGCTGACCGGCGGCGCCACCGAGCTGTTGGGCCACCGCCGACGCACCCGTCAGGGACTCGTGCACCGCTTGCCCGGCCTCACCCGGCAGTTGGGCGGCCTGGGGCAGGTCGTCGCGGTACAGCGTGGTGATCACACTGCCGCTGATGGCGATACCGAGGGCGCCGCCGACCTGCATGCCCACGTCCGCGACCGCGGAGCCGGCTCCTGCCTGGCGGGCGGCGGAGACGACGAGGATGGCGTCGACGGCGGCCGGCAGGGCGATGCCCATGCCCAGGCCGAACACGGCCAGTCCGATGAGCGCCTGTGTCTCGTCGTCGACGGTGAGTCCGGCCAGGACGCCCAGCCCCGCGGCGCACAGCAGCAGACCCACCACCACCGTGGCCTTGAGACCTGCGCGCTCCACCAGTTTCGCCGAGAGGGGGGCGCCCACCATCATCGTGCCGATGGCGAGCATGCGCAGGCCCGCGCCCAGCGGGTCGAGTTCGAGCACCGACTGCAGGTACTGGGTGAGCAGGTACAGGCCGCTGTAGAGCCCGAAGGATGTGGCGGCGATGGCCAACGCCCCGCCACCGTAGCGAGCGTTGAGGAACAGGCCGACGTCGAGCATGGGGTGGGCGGTCTTGCGCTCCCACACGACGAAAGCGACCATCAGCGCCACGCCGAGGAAGAGGGAGCCGAGGGTGATGATGTCGCCCCAGCCGTTGTGCGGGGCTTCGACCAGGCCGTAGACGATGGCGACCAGTCCGGCCACCGAGAGCAGGGCGCCGACGAGGTCGAGTCCGGGGTGGCCCTCGGCCTTGGACTCGGGGATCAGCTTGGCTCCGCCGATCAGGGCGATGGCGGCCAGGGGCACGTTGATGAGGAACATCGATCCCCACCAGAAGTGCTCCAGCAGCAGACCGCTGACGAGCGGGCCGAGCGGCACGCCGACGGCGGCAGCGCCGGACCAGATACCGATCGCCTTGCCCTGCTCCTCACGCGGGAAGACGTCCTTGATGATGGCGAGGGTGGCGGGCATCATCAGCGCCGCGGAGATGCCCATGAGGGCGCGGAAGGTGATCAGCATCTCGGCGTTCGAGGCGAACGCGGCGCCCAGGCTGGTCAGTGCGAAGGCGCCCGTGCCGAGGGTGAGGAGCCGCTTGCGGCCGAACCGGTCGGACAGCCCGCCGGCCATGAGCAGCAGCCCGCCGAAGGCCAGCGCGTAGGAGTCGACCATCCACTGCAGCTGGCTGCTGGTGGCGTCCAGGTCTTTCTGGATGCTGGGCAGGGCCAGGTTCAGGATGAGGGTGTCCAGGCCGATCAGGACCAGGCTCAGGCACAGGATGTTCAGGATCTGCCATCGGCGGGGATGGCCGGCGGAGCTGTTCACTTGACTTCTCCTCGAACGCAACAGGTTGGAGCCCCGTAGGGCGGCCGGTGGCCGTCCGTGCCCGCGGGGGATCGGGCAGCGGTCGGCCACCGGCCGCATCAGACTAAACAACATGGGCACCTATCAACAGTAGTTACTGTTGATAGGTGCCAACTTTGTGCACTCGTTTCAGCCATCTACGCGACCCCTCCACAAGTGAGCCCCGAAACAACGCACTTGACACCCTGGCGTGGCCAAACGCACCGGTTGCCACGAACCACCCGCGAAACGGCACCTCTCGGCGGCAGCCATCGACCGCATCACGGATCCCGCCAACATGGCTGGTGAGAGCGCTCCCACCCGGAACACCCGGACACCACAAGGTCACCCCCTACCGCACGGTAGTGATGGCGCGATCGTTTCCAGCGTTACCGCAGGGCACTCGAATACTTTGACCGCCATCGATAAATTGAGCGAGAAGCAGCACGGAGGACCTGGGAAGGACCTCTGCACGGGGCGCCAAGGGGGCTGGAAGACATGCGTACATCCGGTAGGCACCGGCTTGCAGCCACACCGTCTCCGACTCGGCGATAGCGCCCCACCACTTCTCCTGTCACGGAACCCGTGCGTGGCGGCACGTTCCTGACGTCATCTCAGAGACCACACTCGCGCAGCGGTGCGCTCGGCACGCGTACCGCTGCGCCCACGGGACTGGAACTGTCACTGGCGAAAACGGTTCGAGACCTTCCTGTACTTGAAGGGGACAACGATGTCAGTCCACGCCCAGCCACGCCTTGCCCTGGTGGGAGATCACGGCAACCACGACGAGCCGTCCCACCCGAAGATCGACGCGATGCGTGAGCAGTGGGACCTGACCACCGAGTGGATACCGACCACCGAGATCACCGACGCCTCCTTCCTGAAGGGCTTCGACGGCGTCTGGGTGGTGCCGGGCGCGCCCTACTTCAACCAGAAGGGCGTGCACATCGCCGTACGCCATGCCCGGGAGAACCAGCTGCCGTTCCTGGGCACCTGTGGCGGCTTCTTCAGCGCCCTGATCGAGCACGCCCAGAACGTGCTGCACCTGCCGGAGGCCATCGGCGTCGACGAGGACCCCGAGAAGCTGATGCCTCTCGTCACTCCGCTGAAGTGCTCCTTCCGCGGGGAGAAGGCCCCGTTGAACGTCAAGGAGAACTCCCGTCTCGCGGGCATCTACGGCACCACCGAAGTGGAGGAGATCTTCCACTGTGACTACGGCTTGACCGACACCTTCATGGACGCCGCCAACCAGGGCTCGCTGCAGCTCAGCGCCTGGGATGTCGACGGCGCACCGCGCGCACTGGAGATCACCGGCCACCCGTTCTTCATGGGCAGCCTTTTCCAGCCCGAGCTCTCCTCCGCTCCGGGTTCCGAACACAAGATCATCAAGGCCTTCCTGGCTGCCGTGCGCGCCAAGGCCGACACCAGCGCTCTGTCCACGCTCACCTCCTGACCACCAGCGCACATCTGCTTGTGACAAGGCCGTGCGGTGTCCACCGCACGGCCCGGGCACCGCCATGCCCGCCTCGTTCCCCACACCAGGCGGAAGGATCCCCACGTCTCCATGAAGCATGATCAGCACGGTCTGTCCCGGCGCGGCTTTGTCCGCGGCAGTGTCATCGGCGGCGCCGGCCTCGGAGCTCCGGTTCTGCTTCCGGTGGTTTCCGCGCACGGCGCAGAAGCGTCCGTCGCACCAGGCGGCTCAACCGCCGCCGGCCAGCGAGCCGGCACGGATTTCACCGACCAGTCCGCCGCTCTCACCCCCGACAAGACCGTCGCCACGGCCTGCCAGTTCTGCAACTCCAACTGCCGGCTCAACGTCGACCTCAAAGCGGGCCGGGTGCTGGCCGTGCGCGGCGAAGAGCGCGACCCCGTCCAGCAGGGACAGGTATGCGTCAAGGCCGAGTTGATGCCCCAGCTCGTCTACAACAACGAACGCCTCACCCGCCCGCTGCGCCGCGTCTCCGGCGCGAAGGGTTCACCGCACTCCAAGTTCGAGGCCGTGAGCTGGGAGGAGGCCCTGCGCACGATCGCCGAGAAGTTCCTGGCACTGCGCGACGCCGGACAGGCGCACGCCATCGCCAACCGCACCACAGGCCGCCTTCCCCGCGGCACCGGATCGCTCGTGGCCCGCATGTTCGCGATGCTGGGCAGCCCCAACAACACCGACGTCGGACCGGTGTGCAACGACGCCGGCGGCAACGCCCTGGCGACCTCTTTCGGCCTGGGCAATTTCACCAACGGGTACGGGACCGACGGCGCGACGGGCAAGGACGACCTCGGCTCGGCCCACCATTACCTGTTCCTGGGCACCAACCAGGCCGAGACCCACCCGGTGACCTTCGACTACCTGCTACGCGGTCGCGAGAAGACCAAGGCGACCCTGACCGTGGTCGACCCGCGCCTGACGCCGACCGGCGCCGTGGCCGACCGGTGGGTGGCGCCCAAGCCGCACACCGACTTCGCGCTGCTGCTGGCCATGCTCCACCACGTCGTGGAGAAGGAACTGTACGACAAGGCGTTCGTCAAACGCTGGGTCGTCGGCTTCGACGAACTGCGCGCGCACCTGGCCGAACACCGGTACACCCCGGCGTGGGCAGCCAAGGTCACCGGCCTCAAGGCCGAGGTCATCACCGAGATGGCAGTGGAGTACGCGTCGGCGAAGACGGCTGCGATCTTCTGCAACGCCGGGATCTCCCACCAGCTCGGCGCGTTCGACACCTACCGGGTGGCGACCTTCCTCGCCGCGGTGACCGGCAACATCGGCAAGCCCGGCGCCGGCTGCAACTTCATGCACAACACCTGGCCCGGAGACCTGCACCTGCCGCCCCTGGAGGCCGAAGTGCCCGAACGGCGCGAAGCGCTGCCGGTCGGCCCGGACTACTTCGCCGAGTCCATCCTCACGGACAACCCCTACCGACTGCGTGCGGTGATGTCCCAGGGCAACCCGCTGGTGTCCTCCGCGAACACCAGCAAGGTCAAGAAGGCGTTCGAGCAACTCGACTTCTACGTCTACACCGGCCTGTTCATGGAAGAGGCCGCCTACTACGCCGACATCATCCTGCCCGTCTGCAGCGGGCTGGAGATGGAAGGCGTCTACATGCGCCGTGACGACCGGGCCATCCGCTGGCAGGACCAGGCCGTCGACCGGGTCGGCGAGTCCCGGCCGGACTGGGAGATCTGGGTCGGCCTCGCGCACGCGATGGCGGAAGTGGACACCCGGCGCCCCGCCGCCGAATGGCGCGAGGCATTCCCCCAGCGGTGGATGGACTACCCGAAGCTGTGGGACGACTTCGTCACCCACACTCCCGGCATGGGCGGTATGACCCGTACCCGGATGCAGAAACGTGTCGAGCCGCTGCGCTGGCCGTGCCCCACCGAGGACCACCCCGGTGTCAGCACCCTCTACCTGGACCACCCCAGCTGGTACCGGGCCGCCGAGGCACTGGACCCGGCCAACCGCGGCAAACGCTTCCTCACCCCCAGCGGCAAGATCGAGATCACCACGCCGGACCTGGAGAAGAAGCTGTCGGCCACCGGGCACGGCGCCCTGCCGATCTTCTACACACACCCCGAGGTCACGGGGAAGAACCCGACCCTGTCCTACAGCCGCAAGTTCGTCACCAACCCCCTCAACCCCCAGGCCGTCACCCATCCGGTGCGCCTGGGAGTGCCCGGGAGTGACGCGGTGCACCACGACTTCCCCCTGATGGGCATGACCGGCCGTCCCAGCGTCGTCCATTTCGCCGAGGTCACCCACTGGACGCCGACGGGCAAGCAGCTCAACGGCATCCGCTTCATCCAGATCCACCCCGACACCGCACGCCGCTCGGGCATCGCAGACGGCGACGACGTCCGCGTCGAGAGCCCGCGCGGATCGGTGACAGGCACGGCACTGCTGTGGGAGGGGATCCGCACGGACACCGTGTTCGTCCCCAACACCTTCGGCCCGGCCCAGAAAGTGGGCGACCTCTTCGACGACCCCCGCTACGAGGCGGCCAACACCCTCCCCGACGACCGCTTCTACGACAACCTCTCCGGCCAGCAGGCTTTCAAGTGCTTCGCCTGCCGGGTCGTCAAGACCTGATCCACCGAACGAGTACAGGCATCACCCACCCGTTCCCCACCGCCTGCTGGAGGCAACGCATGTCCGCCACGTCCGACCCGCGCCTTGAGGCCGAGTCCGTCACCGTCCGGACATTGGCCGGTTTCGACGAGACCGTGAGGGTCCTCGGATCCAAGAGCTACACCAACCGCTACCTGGCCATCGCCTCCCTGTCCGGGCAGGAGACGGTCATCGACAACGCGCTGCTGTCCGACGACACCGTCTTCCTCTCCCGTGCCATCGAGGCGTTCGGCCACGTCACCTGCGACATCGATCATGCCACCGCCCGCATACGCGTCACTCCCACGGGCCGGCCCATGCGCGCCCCGAGCGAGGACATCTTCGTCGGCGGTGCGGGCACGCCCCTGCGCTTCCTGATCTCCATGGCCGGGCACGCCGAGGGCACCACCGTCATCACCGGCAACGCCCGCATGCAGGAACGTCCCATGGGAGACCTGCTGAAGGCACTGCCCGCACTCGGTGTGGACGCCACCGCGGTGCGCGGTAACGGCAGCCCGCCCATCCGGGTCGTCGGCGGCTCCTTCAAGGGCGGCGCCACCTCCATCAGCGGCGCCGTGTCCAGCCAGTTCACCTCCAGCCTGATCATCAACGCGCTGCGGGCCGAGACCGACACCGAGATCACCATCAGCGACGAGCTGGTCTCCAAGCCGTACGTGGAGATGACGCTCGCCGCGCTGAACGAGGTGGGCGTGAGCGTCGGCCGGGACGCCTACCGCAGGTTCACCGTCGCGGCCGGACAGCAGGCCCGCGGCGGGCAGGTCACCGTCGAGCCGGACGCCTCCGGCATGTCCTACTTCCTGGTCGCCGCCGCCGTCCTGGGCAGCCGCGTCGTCATCCCGGGTATCGGCGCGGGCTCCCACCAGGGCGACGTCCACCTCGTCGAAGCCCTTGAGCGGATGGGCTGTCGCACCGAGGTCGGCGACGACTCGATCACGGTGACCGGCGGGCCCCTGCACGGCATCGACATCGACATGGAGGCCATGCCCGACGTCGTGCCGTCCCTGGCCGTCGCCGCCGCGTACGCCGAAGGCACCACCCGTATCACCAACATCGCCTCCCTGCGGGTCAAGGAGTGCGACCGCATCGCCGCCGTCACGACCGAGCTGCGCAAGATGGGCATCGAGGTCGAGGAGCACGAGGACGCGATGTACATCACCGGCGGCACCCCGCACGGCGCGACCATCGACACCTACGACGACCACCGCATCGCCATGACCTTCGCCATCGCCGGTCTGCGGACCGAGGGCGTCGTCATCAAGGACCCCGGCTGCGTCGCGAAGTCCTTCCCCACCTTCTGGCAGACCCTCGACACCCTCCACCCCGGCCTGGAGAGCACCAAGTGAGCCTCTCCGAGCCGGTGTTCACGGGTCCGGGCATCCTGCTGGTCCTCGACGGCTGGGGCCACGCCGCCGCGTCCGACGACAACGCCCTGTCGCTGGCCCGCACCCCGGTCCTGGACCAGCTGGTGACCGGCCGAACCAGCACGCTGGCCGAGGCTTCAGGCGACGCGGTCGGCCTGCTGCCCGGCACGGTGGGCAACTCCGAGATCGGCCACATGGTCATCGGAGCGGGACGACCGCTGCCCTACGACAGTCTGCTGGTCCAGCAGCACATCGACTCCGGTGGTCTGCGCGACAACCCCCGTCTCGTGACTCTCCTGGACGGGCTCGCAGCCCGGGGAGGCGCCCTGCACCTGGTCGGCCTGTGCTCGGACGGCCAGATCCATGCGCACGTCGGGCACTTGAGCGAGCTGCTGGCCGCAGCCGCCGCCCGCCAGGTGCCCCGCGTGTGGATCCACGCCATCACCGACGGAAGGGACGTGGCCGACGGCACCGCCGGAACCTACCTGGCGCAGGTCACCGCCCTGACCGAGGCGGCCGGCACCGGACGGATCGCCAGCGTCGTCGGCCGCGGCTACGCCATGGACAAGGCCGGCAACGTCGACCTGACCGACCGGGCCGTCCATCTGGTGGCCGACACGGCAGGCATACACGTCGACACCGCAGCCGAGGCCGTGGAGGTTGCCGAACGCGGTGACGAGTGGGTGGCGCCGAGCACCGTGCAGGACGCGGCGCGCATCGCCGACAGTGACGGCCTGGTGTGGTTCAACTTCCGCAGCGACCGCATCCAGCAGTTCGCCGACCGTCTACTGAGCCACCTGACGGTCACCGGGCGCCTGGTGGACACCCTCAGCCTGGCCCAGTACGACACCCGCGCCGACATCCCCGCGCTGGTCCAACGCGCCGACGCTTCGGGTGGGTTGGCCGACGAGCTCACCGCCGCAGGCATACGCAGCGTGCGTATCGCCGAGGCGGAGAAGTTCGAGCACGTCACCTACTACATCAACGGTCGTGACGCCACGGCGCGCGACGGAGAGGAGCACATACGCATCACCGGCGAAGGCAAACCGAACTACATCACGCACCCCCGTATGAATCTGGATCGCGTGACGGCGGCCGTGGTCGAAACCGCCGGCCGCCCGGAGGTCGACCTGGTCATCGCCAACCTGGCCAACATCGACGTGGTCGGGCACACCGGGAACACGGCAGCCACCGTCATCGCCTGCGAGGCGACCGACGCCGCGGTCGGCCAGATCCTCGAAGCCGCCAGGGACAGTCGCCGATGGGTACTTGCCGTCGGTGACCACGGGAACGCCGAATGCATGACCAAGCAGGCACCGGACGGCACGGTCCGACCGTACGGCGGGCACACCACCAATCCCGTACCGCTGGTGATCGTACCTCCGGCCGCCGACACACCTGTACCCGCGCTGCCGCAGGCGGCCACGCTGGCCGATGTCGCCCCCACCGTCCTGCACCTGCTCGGGCACAAACCCGGATCCGCCATGACAGGAAGGCCCCTGCTGTGAGTCCACTCACCCCCACACCCACCAGCCCGGCGCTGTCACATCAGACTCCGGCACTGTCCGACTGTCTCAGCAAGCCCCACCTCGCAGCCGCCTTCACCGAGGACGCCACCGTCCGCAGGCTAGAGGCCGGCGGCATCGAGGGCGTACTCCACGAACCCGCCGACCGCTCGCGCGTGGTACTGGGCCTGCACAACCCGTCCGCGACCGAAGCCCGTATCAACCTCAGCACCCTGCTGCCCGAACGCGCCGACTGCACATGGCGCTTCCTCAGCGGTTCCATGCACACCAGCGACGCGGCCGACGGTATGTACGTCCACCTGGACGCGGCCGGCACGACGTGGCTCACCGCAGCCGCGTAGAGGAGGGCGCCAGGTTCCAGGTCACATAACACCTGGACACCGCGCGTCCAGGTGCTCGCGGGCATGAACCCGCCGGCACCGCCTCGCCAGATCCATGCAGCCTGCGCGGGGCAGCCCCCTACGGGTGTGCTGTCCCGCATCTCTCTTTCAGGGCACCGCCATCCCCGAAGGATCTGACATGCACATATTTTCACCGATCCCGGAATCGGCATGGGCAGCCACAACCGCTGCCCGCTCGGCCGGTCCGCTCACCCTGACCACCACCAGACGCAACCGGCCGAGGCGTTCCTCGTGGCCGGCCCTTCCTCGACGGGCGCACCAGTGACCGCCCCAGGGGCACCGCATCACGCCCCGCTCCCCCTCGCCCCACGTACAGCGGTCACGCCCGAAGGAAGGACCTCAGTGTTCATCAGCAAGAAGTTCCGCCACGCCTATCTCGTCACCTCGGTTCTGACAGTCATGTCGCTGGCAGGCTGCGCCGACAGCGATGCCGGAGGAAGCGGCGCCCTGCAGGTCAGCGGATCGACCACGGTCGCGCCGGTCGCCGCGGACGCGGCCCAGGCGCTCAAGGCCGACGGGCTCGACATCACCGTCGCCACTCAGGGCGGTTCGGCCGGCGGCATCTCCCAGCTCGCCGCGGGGCAGATCAACATCGCCATGAGCTCGAAGCCGCTGGCGAAGGAGGACAAGGCCGCCAACCCCGACACCGACTTCCTCACCACGCAGATCGGCGCCGATGCCGTGGGCGTCATCGTCACCAAGAAGGTCGCGGACGCCGGGGTCAAGAACCTCACCGCCGACCAGGTACGCGACCTGTTTGAGGGGAAGATCACCAACTGGTCGGAAGTCGGCGGCCCGGACCTCGACGTCTTCGTCTACGACAAGGAACCGGGACGGGGGACGCGGGAGGTCCTCGACAAGTACATCTACGGGGACGAGAAGGCTCCGCCGCCGCCGAAGTCCGGTAACTTCGCCATCGTCGGCGGCAACCTGGAGACCCGCAACAAGCTGGAATCCACGCCCGGCGCCGTGGCGCCGCTGTCCACCAGCTTCGTCGAAGGACGTGACGGCCTGGCCGCCGTGACACTGGACGGCATCGAGGCGTCCCCCGAGAACATCGCCTCGGGCAAGTACCCCATGTCCCGGCCGCTGTACCTGTTCACCAACGGCAAGCCCAAAGGCTCCGCAAAGAAGTTCATCGACTACGTGCTGACCACCAAGGGCCAGAAGCTGATGACCAAACACGGCTACCTGACCCTCAAGGAAATCGGTAAGTAGCCGATGCCCACCAAAACTCTGACGCGACCACCGGTCGCACCCGACACCGGCAGCCGCCCGCGCCCCTCCAAGTGGATCTGGACCTGGGCGTATACCGGCGCGTTCGCCATGGCAGCACTTCTCCTGGTCGTCATCGGCTATCTCGGCGCGGGAGTCGCCGGCGGCCACGTGGACTGGCCGCAGCTGCTGACCGAGTCCGAGTGGAGCCCGGCCAATTCCGTGTACGGCGGCCTGGCGATGGTCTACGGCACAGCCGTGGTGTGCGCCCTGGCCCTGGTCATCGCCGTGCCCATCAGCTGGGGAGCGGCCGTCGCGCTCTCGGAGTACCTTCCGCCGCGCCTGGCCCGGCCCCTGCGCATGTGCGTGGAGTTGCTCGCGGCCGTACCGTCCATCGTCTACGGCCTCATCGGCATCATGGTCGTCCGTCCGGTCATCGCGCGGATCGCCGACGTACCCGGCGGAGACAGTCTCGCCGCTGCCGGCATCGTCCTGGCCGTCATGATCACTCCCACGATCGTGGCCGTCAGTGTCGACGCGCTCGCCGCGGTGCCGGACCGGGTCCGTGAGGCCGCCTACTCGCTCGGCCTGACCCGCCGGGAGGTGGTGCGCTCGGCGGTGCTGCCGCTGGCGCGGTCCGGCATGCGGGCGGCTGTCCTGCTCGGTCTGGCCCGGGCCCTGGGTGAGGCCATCGCCGTGTTCCTGGTCGTGGGACGGGCGGACGGCCGAATGCCCACCAGCTTCGGGGAGTTCCTCGACTCGCTGAGCCATCCCGGACAGACGCTCACGACCAAGCTCGCCGGCCCGGAACCCGTCCTGGCAGGCACGTCCGGTCCCTACTTCGCCGCGATCTGCGGGCTCGGTCTCGTCCTCCTCGCGCTGGTCGCCGCCGCGACGGTCTGGGGCACGCGGGGCCGCAACCGCGGCGCGTCGACCGACCGCTCCCTGAAGTTCCGCGGCACTCCGCGGATGCGTCTCCAGCGGGACCGGCTGGCGATGACGCTGCGGCTGGGAGCTCTTCTTGTGCCCAGCGTCCTGCTGGTCGGCATGCTGGCTCTCCTGGTGACGCGGGGCAGTTCGGCGTTCAATCCGTCGTTCTGGTTCACGTCCGCGACCGGCGCGGCCGGAGGGGGCGTGCGGGACCAGATCGTCGGCACCGTACTGCTCATCGCCACCACGGGCATCCTGGCCCTGCCGCTCGGTTTCGGCGCGGGGGTCCTGATCGGCGTCCACACATCCGAACGCACGGCCCGCGTGCTGCAGACCGTCACCGTCATCCTCGGAGGTGCACCGACCATCCTGCTGGGCCTGGCCGGGTTCGTGACCCTGTCCACCACCATGGGCTGGGGCCGGTCCTGGCTGGCCGGTGCGATCGTGCTCGTGCCCGTCGTGGTGCCGGTGATAGCCCTGACCACGTCCGCCCGTGTACGGAGCATTCCCGCCGAACTGACGGAGAGCGCCATGTCCCTGGGGCTGACGCGCGCGCAGTACGTCCGCTCCGTCGTCGTCCCGTACACCTGGCCGGCGACCATCACCGGCCTGCTCCTCGGTCTGGCACGGGCCGCGGGCGAGACCGCCCCGCTGCTTTTCACGGCGACCGTCTTCTTCGGTGCGCCCACCGTACCGAGCGGCATCGTGGAATCACCGGTGCAGGCGCTGCCGACCCACATCTTCACGCTCTCCCAGGACTCGGGAGATCCCCAGGCCGTCACCCAGGCATGGGGAAGCGCCATGGTGCTCGTCCTGATCACCGCAGTACTTCTCAGCGTGGCGGTCGCGCTGCGCAACCGCTTCGAGGGGGAACGATGGACCACGTGATCGCCGTGCGCCAACTGTGCGTACGCAGCCGCGACAAGACCCTGGTGGGGCCGGTCTCGTTCACTGTCGAACACGGATCGACCACCGGGTTGTGCGGGCCCTCGGGCGCCGGTAAATCCACCATCCTGCGCGCGCTGGTGGAACTGCTTCCCAACGGGCTGACCCGGGACGGCGAACTGAAGGTCCTCGACCGGACGATCGCGCCCGGCAAGGGAGATGCCGACCTGCGGGCGAAGATCGTTCTCGTGCCGCAGATGCCGGTCGTCTTCGGGGGCAGCATTCTCGACAACGCCCTCTTCGGTCTGCGTCATGTGCTGCGTGCCTCCCAGGAGGTCCTCAAGGAGCGGGCGGAGAAGGCTCTGGAGGAGGCCGGGCTGTGGAAGGAGGTGGCCGACCGTCTCGACTCGCCCGCGCAGAACCTGTCCGCGGGCCAGCGCCAGCGGCTCTGTCTTGCCCGCGCCCTGGCTCTGGAGCCGGCCGGACTCCTGCTCGACGAGCCCACCAGCGCCCTCGACGAACGCAGCAGGGACAAGGTCGAAGAATCCATCGCGGCCCTCCACGGTCGCCGGGCGGTGCTTCTCGTCTCCCACGATCCGTCGCAGGTGGAGCGGCTGTGCGACACCACCGTCAATCTCGATCAGCCCGCGGCAGCGTCTCCTGCCGCCGCCGTGAGCTGATCACCACCATCACGACGAAAGGCTCGCAGCACCCCACGCTCCATCGGCTCAGCCTCTCCTCTCCGTACCGTGCCGCGCCCTGATCGCAGCGGTACGGAGCCAGAGACCGCCCTCTTCCCAGTGCTCACTAGACGTTGACCTGGCTGCGCTGGTGCAGGATCTGCATCAGCGCTGAGCGCACCCCCACACCCAATCTGTAGTAGATGAGGCGGCCTTCCCGCCTGCTCTCGACCAGGCCGATGCACCGCAGCCGCTTCAGGTGATGGCTGACGGTCGCCAAAGACACTCCCACATCGGGCAGTTCGTGCACCGCGACCTCTGCCCCGGACCGTTCCGCCAAGTGCATCAGAAGTTGCAGGCGGATGGGGTCCCCCAGCGTTTTGAACACGTTGGACCACCAGACCATGTCGGCCTCGCTCAGCTCCAGGCACGACCCGTCGCAGGCGGAGGCGGCCCCCCTCTGACACATGACGTCTCCCTCCCAGCGTCCCCTCTGGGATGCGCTACCGGTCGGCATGCCCCTCTGCGCCCGGAAGCAGCGCCTGGCCGACGCCACCATGCGGACCACCGGAGCCCGGCGGTTCAGGAGGTCTGTGACAGCAGGCCCGCCATGGCCGCCAACACTCCGGGAGCCACGCGGTAGTACACCCAACTGGCACGACGCTCCGACTCCAGGAGTCCGGCCTCACGCAACTTCCGCAGGTGATGGCTGACCGTGGGCTGGGAAACGCCCACGTCCTGGATGTCGCAGACACAGGCTTCACCACCCGGCCGGGCGGCGATGCGCGAGAACAGCCGCAGCCGGACAGGATCGGACAGCGCCTTGAACATGGCGGCGATCTTCTCCGAATCGGCAGCGGACAGCTCTTCCTTCCCCAGCGGCTGGCAGCACCAGGCCGTGGTGGTGTTCAGATCGGTGGAGTCCAAAGCCAGATTAGACATACCTCTATGTTGACAGTCATCAAATCATTTGCCAAGCGTGAAGCGGAACCCCCCTGCGCCCGTTCGGGCATGAATTCGATGAACTTCTATGTTGACGAACGTCGATCCCAGGCGCATGCTGGGCGACATCGACAAACATCGAAACCGAGGAGTCATCGCCATCATGGACGCTGCCCCCGCTCTGCCGGTCGTCGTCATCGGCGCCGGTCCCACCGGACTGGCCGCCGCAGCCCATCTGGCCGATCGCGGTCAGCGTGCTCTCGTTCTGGAATCCGGTCAATCCGCGGGCACGTCCGTACGCGAATGGGCACACGTACGCCTCTTCTCCACCTGGGGCGAGGTCGTCGACCCCGCAGCGGAAAAGCTCCTGACCCAGACGGGTTGGAGCAAGCCCGACGCAGACACCTACCCCAGCGGCGGCGACTGGGCCGAGCACTACCTGCAGCCGCTCGCCGACGCCCTCGGTGATCAGGTCCGTTACGAAGCCCAGGTCACCGGCGTCTCGAAGGCCGGCCGGGACCGCGTTGTGGACACCGACCGCGACGCACAGCCCTTCGTCGTGCACGTGCGGTACGCCGACGACCGCGAGGAGCGGATCCTCGCGGCTGCCGTGATCGATGCCTCCGGAACCTGGACCCAGCCCTCCCCGGCCGGCGGCAGCGGCCTGCCCGCCATCGGTGAACGGGCCGCGGCCGACCGCGTCAGCTACCGCGTCCCCGACCTCACGGACCCGGCCGTGCGTGAGCGCTACGCGAACAAACGCACGGCCGTCATCGGCTCGGGCGCCTCCGCCTTCACCGCCCTCTCCTCGCTCGCCGAACTGGCACGGGCGAAGGACGGCACGGACACGAAGACGGTATGGGTGCTGCGCCGCGGCATCTCCGGCTCCACCTTCGGCGGCGGGGAGGCCGACGAACTGCCCGCGCGGGGCGCTCTCGGCCTGGCGGCCAAGGCCGCCGTCGACGACGGCCACGCCGAGGCGGTCACCGGCTTCCGTACCGAAGCCATCGAAAGCGACACCGACGGCCGACTGGTCCTGGTGGACGAGGACGGACGGCGGCTGCAGCCGGTGGACGAGGTCATCGTCCTCACCGGGTTCCGCCCGGACCTGTCCTTCCTGTCCGAGGTGCGTCTGCGCCTGGACGAGCGCCTGGAAGCGCCGGTGGAACTCGCCCCGCTGATCGACCCCAACCAGCACTCGTGCGGCACCGTCTACCCGCACGGCCACCGGGAGCTGTCCCACCCCGACTCCGGCGTCTACCTCGTCGGCATGAAGAGCTACGGCCGTGCCCCCACATTCCTGGCGATGACCGGCTACGAGCAGGTCCGCTCCGTGGCAGCCGCCCTGGCGGGCGACACCGAAGCGGCCGACCGCGTGGAACTGGTCCTGCCGGAGACCGGCGTCTGCGGTGGCTCCGGACTGTTCGACACGGCCGACGCCTCCCCGGCCCCGACGGAAGGCTGCTGCGCCCCGGTCGCCTCGCAGCCGCTCCAGCTCCTCACCGTCTCCCCCGGCCCGGCAAGCACATCCAGCGGCTCGTCCAGCAGCCGCTGCAGCTCCTGAGCATCCCGACACCGGCCACGGCTTCGGGCAGCGCGCACCATCGAACCGGCAGGAGGAACGCCCGTGTCCCGCATACAACTCGCCCTTCGCGTACCTGACCTACAGGCCGCGATCACCTTCTACAGCAAGCTGTTCGGCACCGAGCCCGCCAAGCTGCGGGACGGTTACGCCAACTTCGCCGTCACCGAGCCCCCGCTCAAGCTCGTGCTCATCGAGGGAACGGCGGGCGAGGACACCCGCCTGGACCATCTCGGCGTCGAGGTGGCGTCCACCGAGGACGTCCAGGCCGCCACCGACCGGCTGGCCCGGACGGGACTGGCCACCACCGAGGAGAAGGACACCACCTGCTGCTACGCCCTCCAGGACAAGGTCTGGGTGCACGGCCCCGGCCAGGAGCCGTGGGAGGTGTACGTGGTGAAGGCCGACGCCGACACTCTGGCCAAGCAGACCGGCAGCTCCTGTTGCACCTCCGCGGGCGCCACCCGGTCCGACCAGCAGCCCGACACGGCCGGTTGCTGCTGACCGACTCATGAACGACCTCTCCACGGCCACCGCGGCCGCCGTCATGAAGCAACCGACGCGGCCGCGGGCGGCCCTGCCCGCCCTGTGCCTGACCCAGATCACCAGCTGGGGAATCGTCTACTACGCCTTCCCCGTCCTCAACCCGCAGATCACCGCAGCCACCGGCTGGACCCCGGCCGCCACCACGGCGGCCTTCTCCGCCGCTCTGCTCGTCTCCGCCGTGGCCGGTATCCGCATCGGCCGCATCCTGGACACCCGAGGCCCCCGTACGGTCATGACCACCGGCTCCGTCATCGGGACGGTCAGCCTGGTCGTCCTCGCCACGGCCCCCAACCTGGCCGTGTTCACCGCCGGTTGGCTGCTGGCCGGTCTCGCCATGGCGTCCACCTTCTACCAGCCCGCTTTCGCCGCGCTCACCCGCTGGTGGGCCCCCGGCCACGTCCGTGCCCTGACCACGGTCACTCTCGCCGGAGGACTGGCCTCCACCGTCTTCGCGCCACTGACCGCCCAGTTGGCCGGCCATTTCAGCTGGCGGCACACGTACCTGATCCTGGCCGCCGTCCTGGCCGTCGTGACCGTACCCGCCCACGCCTTCGCCCTACGGGGCCCCTGGCCACCCGCACCACCTCCGGTCGCAACCGGCGTGCCCGCCACCACGGCCGCCATCACCCGCAGCCGCCCCTTCCTCCTCCTGGCCACCGCCCTGACCCTCTCGGCGTTCGCGATGTACGCCGTGGTCATCACCCTCGTGCCCCTGCTGCTCGATCGCGGCTACACCGCGACCCAGGCCGCCTGGGCCCTGGGACTGGGTGGGGCCGGACAGACCCTCGGCCGCACGCTGTACGCCACACTGTCCCGCCGGACCTCACCCGCCCTGCGCGCCACTCTGCTGATCAGCCTGGGGGGAACGACCACCGCCGCCTTCGCACTCGTCCCCGGCCCGTACCCACTCCTGGCGGTCCTGGCCGTCGTTGCCGGCACCGTCCGCGGCAATCTGACCCTGCTGCAGGCCACCGCCGTCACCGATCGATGGGGCGCCAACCGGTACGGTCGCCTGTCCGGCATCCTCGCCGCCCCCATGACGACCGCCTCCGCGCTCGCCCCGTTCGCCGGCACCGCCCTGGCCATGCCCCTCGGCGGCTACCCCAGCCTGTTCATCGTCCTCACCCTGGTCTCGGCCGCCGCCGCACTCGTCGCCTGGCACACCACGCCGACGGGCCGGACGACCTGACGGCCGGAAATGACAGCATCACCGGCAACGCCCGCGCGATCCACTGTGTCCGACACTTGCCCCAACAACCGCGCAATCCTGGCCGAACGGCCACCCAATCCTGACCGAACGTACAGTCCGACCAATTATGATCGTGCCAAAGCGATCACACAGCGCTTATGGTCGGTACGTGGCTGTCATAG
This sequence comes from Streptomyces sp. NPDC102514, assembly GCF_055584525.1. NCBI lineage: Bacteria > Bacillati > Actinomycetota > Actinomycetes > Kitasatosporales > Streptomycetaceae > Streptomyces > Streptomyces sp. NPDC102514. The sequence goes on along the minus strand of NZ_JBVJLW010000011.1, from coordinate 3,763 downwards.
ATCTGGAGATGTCGGAGGACGGGTTCCTCGAAGGCGGTACGTGCGGACCGGGGTTGAACTGCAAACCTCTGCAACGCGCGGAGGCCGAACAGTTGTCGGCGATGCTGCGAACCATCGCCGACCCCACCCGCCTGCAGCTGTTCCGCCTACTGGAACAAGCCCCCGACGGCGAAGCCTGTGTGTGCGACTTGGCCGACAGCCTGGAACTGCGCCAGTCCACCGTCAGCCACCACTTGAAGATCATGACCGAGGCCGGCCTCCTGGACCGCGAACGGCGCGGCACCTGGGCCTGGTTCTCCGTCAACCACGACGGCCTGCAACGCATCCGGGCCATCCTGGACCCGGCACCCAGGACCTCATCCGAGTGATCACCGCTGTCCGCTTCCTTCGAACGGGTAGCAACGGCACGTGAGTTGCGGGCGTCTGGTTCGCCGCAGACCTCGTGATGGCGCGAAGGTCAGCCTTCGGCGTCGAGGAGCGTGGCAATGTCGCGCGCCGCGTCGCGCGCCGGCCGTCCGACGCCGATGAGCGTGGCTGAGGCCGGGCCCGTCCAGTCGCCGTAGCCGAGAAGGTGCAGCCGAGGCTCCTGCAGACAGCGGGTGCCCTGGGTGGCGATACGGCCCCGTGAGCCCCGCAGGCCCAGGGGCGAAAGGTACAAGAGGGCCGGCCGGAAGCCCGTGCACCAGATCACCGCTTCGGCGCGCGCCCTCGTACCGTCGGCCCACACGACATCCTCGCGGTCGAACCGTACGAACATGGGCGACGTCTTCAGCAGCCCGGCGTCACGGGCCTCCCGCACCGCCGGTACGGCCACGATGTCGCCCAGTGCGGCGACGCCTTCGGTGTCGGTGCGGCCCTCGTCGAGTGCGCGGCGGCGGGCGGTGGCCGCATCGAACAGGGCGCGGCCGTCGATGTCGTCGGCGAGGAACCGCGGCGGGCGCCGGGTCACCCAGGTCAGTTCGGTGCCGTACGCGAGGTCGGCGGCGATCTGCGCCCCTGAGTTGCCACCCCCGACGACGATCACGCGACGCCCCGCGAAATCCTGCGGTGTCCGGTAGGAGACGGTGTGCAGCTGCCTGCCCGTGAAGCCCTCACGACCTCGGACGGCAGGGAGGAAGGGCCGCCACCAAGTGCCGGTCGCGCTGATCACCGCGCGTGCGTGCCAGGTGCCGGAGTCGGTGTCCACCTGCAGAAGCCGCCCGTCCTCGCGCACCCCGAGCACATGAACCGGCCGCCGTACGGGGAGTTCGTACCGCTTCTCGTAGTCCTCCAAGTACGCCACCACGTGCCCGGCAGTCGGGTACTCCTCGCCCGGCTGCGCCGGCATGAGCCGGCCGGGAAGAGAGGAGAAGGCGGCCGGGGAGAACAGGTGCAGCGAGTCCCAGGCGTGCTGCCAGGCCCCGCCGGGGGTGGGCTGGGCATCGAGGATGACGAAGTCCAGGCCCTGGCGGCGCAGGTGGTAGCCAGCGGCGAGCCCGGACTGGCCGCCGCCGATGACCACCACGTCGGCATGCCGCCTCATGCTGCCGGCGCGCGACCGTCGAGGCAGCTCATCAGTGATCCCTTCCCGCGGTGGTCAGCGCGGACGGGGCGAACTTCTTGCGCCAAGCCAGGGACACGTAGACCAGGCCGATCAGGACCGGGACTTCGATGAGTGGTCCCACGACGCCGGCGAGTGCCTGGCCCGAGGTGACGCCGAACGTGGCGATGGCGACGGCGATGGCCAGTTCGAAGTTGTTGCCCGCGGCGGTGAAGGCAAGGGTGGCCGTGCGGTCGTAGGCGAGACCGATCGCCTTGCCCAGCAGGAAGGTTCCGGCCCACATCACGGCGAAGTACACCAGCAGCGGCAGGGCGATGCGGACCACGTCCAGCGGCTGGGAGGTGATGGTCTCGCCCTGCAGAGCGAAGAGGATGACGATCATGAAGAGGAGACCGTACAGGGCCCAAGGACCGATCTTCGGAAGGAAGCCGGACTCGTACCTGTCGCGACCGAGTTTCTTCTCTCCGATCCGGCGGGTCAGGAACCCGGCCAGGAGCGGGACGCCGAGAAAAATGACGACGTTCAGAGCGATCTTCCACATGGAGATGTCGAGGTGCTCGCCGTCGCCGAGGCCGAGCCAGCCGGGCAGCAGATCGAGGTAGAACCAGCCGAGCAGACCGAAGGCCACGACCTGGAAGACCGAGTTGAGCGCCACGAGCACCGCGGCGGCTTCGCGGTCGCCGCACGCGAGGTCGTTCCAGATGATGACCATGGCGATGCAGCGGGCGAGCCCGACGACGATCAGACCGGTGCGGTACTCGGGCAGGTCCGGCAGGAAGATCCAGGCCAGCGCGAACATCACCGCTGGACCGATGATCCAGTTGATGACGAGCGACGAGGCCATGAGCCTGCGGTCGCCGGTGACGGCGTCGAGCTTGTCGTAGCGGACCTTTGCCAGGACCGGATACATCATGATCAGCAGGCCGACGGCGATGGGCAGCGAGATGCCGCCGATCTCGACCTTGGCAAGAGCGTCATCCAGGCCCGGAACGGCCCGGCCCAGACCGAGCCCGACGGCCATGGCGATGAGGATCCAGACGGCGAGGAAGCGGTCGAGCGTCGACAGCTTCGCGACGACCGAGGAATCCTCCACCGTGGTCGCGGGCGCTTCGGTGCGGGTCACGGACAGGCCCTCTTGTTCTCAGCGGCACTGCGGGCGGACGCGGCCAGGTCGGTGAACCGGCCGGCGAGCGAGGCGATGACGTCCGGGCGGATCTTGTAGTACGTGTAGCGGCCACACGGCTCGGTCTCGACGACTCCTGCCTCGCGCAGCACCTTCAAGTGGTTGGAGAGGTTGGTCTGCCGGGCACCGGTCTCCTCCACGAGGTGGGTGGTGCACAGCGTCTCTCTGGCCAGCAGGTTCACGATTTGCAGCCTGAGCGGGTCCGCCAGAACCCGGATCAGGTCAGCGTCGACTGACGTCATCATGCGCTGATAGTCTCATATCAGTGGTGGCTGACACCACCGGGTGCTGAAGTCATTCATGCCTGATGTGATAGTGAGACAAGAGAGACCTCCTCATGTCCGACAAGCCCTCCGTCCTGTTCGTCTGTGTACACAACGCAGGCCGTTCCCAGATGGCTGCCGCCTGGCTGACCCATCTGGCCGGAGACCGCGTCGAGGTCCGTTCCGCCGGCTCGAACCCGGGCGCCGACGTGAACCCGGCCGCCATCGGGGCCATGCGCGAGGTTGGCATCGACATCTCCGCCGAAGTGCCGAAGATGCTCACGGTGGACGCGGTCAGGGAGTCGGACGTCTGCATCACGATGGGCTGCGGCGACACCTGCCCGGTCTTCCCCGGCAAGCGGTACCTGGACTGGCAGCTCGACGACCCGGCGGGCCAGGGCGTGGAGGCCGTCCGCCCGATCCGGGACGAAATCAGGTTGCTGGTCGAGGGGCTGATCGAGGAGATCGCGCCGAGCCCAGAAGCATGAACACCGCGATGAACGTCTGCGAAGTCATCGCCACCGGTTCGGGCCTTTCGAGATGCACCGCCACGCTTTACGCTGCCCGCGCCGGCCTCCGACCGTTCATCTTTGGTGGCGCGACCTTCGTGGACGGCTCTCTTCAGATGCTGACCTCAAGACGATCGGCTCAGACTGACGTATGGACACCCTAAGCTCCCCTCGACTAGGACTCGTCCGGCCGATCATGTGACCGCTTCATGTCCGGGTCGTTGCTGTGGACATGGGGCGGGGTGATCTGAGTGATGCCGAGTGGGAG
>NZ_JBVJLW010000010.1:0-369339 GCF_055584525.1 Streptomyces sp. NPDC102514 | reverse complement strand
AGGACCCTAGACAAGTCCCATCGTTGCAGGTCAGGAGCACTCTCCGCTTATTTGATCAAGCCTCGGACGTCCCACCTCGTGAAAGCGCGAGGCTAAGGGCTGTCCCGTTTGAGCGTGTGAGCTGGGACGTTGGCTGACGGTACGGTCGTTGTGTGGAGTCCGAGAAGGTCAACCAGTGTCCGTTGCACGGGTCCGGCGCACGTCCTGAGATCTTGGTCGGGCGCCGACTGAAGGAGGTCTTCGCCGCCTGGCATCGGAGCGGAGACGAGGAGGCAGAAGATCCACTGGACGTGTGGCTGATCGACGGCCAAGGTACTTGTGCGCGTGAGGCTGCACTGACTCTCGATGAACACGCCCTTGAGCTTGCAAAACGCCCCTACGACCTGCGCCACGCAGGAATCTCATTCTGGCTTGCCTCCGGTGTCGACCCGGCAGAGTGTGCGCGCCGCGCCGGACAAAGCATCCAGGTTCTCTTCCGCTTCTACGCCAAGTTTTTGGCCGAGGCGCGGAACCACGCCAACAGCCTGATCGAGAAGTCGATGCGAAGGTGGGAGGGGCAGGACGGCAGTGCGGAGGACGCGTAAGCCGGGCCTTGGCCCGGAAATTGCCCGGAACAGCTGGTCAGAGGTGGGATAGCGGTGGGGCATATCGGGAGTTACTCTGCACTTCGCCCCGTGGCTTAGATGCACGTCGGGAAGGGCGCCTGACAGGTGATGTGCCTGTTCAGGCGCCCTTTTTCGGCGTCTAGAAGAAGCCCAGTTTCTTCGGCGAGTACGACACCAGGAGGTTCTTCGTCTGCTGGTAGTGCTCCAGCATCATCTTGTGGTTCTCTCGGCCGATGCCCGACTGCTTGTAGCCGCCGAAGGCCGCGTGCGCCGGGTACGCGTGGTAGCAGTTCGTCCACACCCGGCCCGCCTGGATCGAACGGCCCGCGCGGTACGCCGTGTTCATGTCCCGCGTCCACACGCCGGCACCGAGTCCGTACAGCGTGTCGTTGGCGATCTTGATGGCGTCGTCGAAGTCCGTGAACGACGTGACGGACACGACGGGACCGAAGATCTCCTCCTGGAAGATCCGCATCCTGTTGTCGCCCTGGAAGATCGTCGGCTGTACGTAGTACCCGCCCGCCAGCTCGCCGTCGTACTCGATCCGGTGACCGCCCGTGAGTACCTTGGCGCCCTCCTGCTGGCCGATGTCCAGGTAGGAGAGGATCTTCTCCAGCTGGTCGTTGGAGGCCTGAGCGCCGATCATCGTCTCGGTGTCGAGCGGATGACCGGGCTTGATCAACTCGGTCCGGGCGACCGCCGCGTCGATGAACTCGCTGTAGTGGCCCTGCTGGACGAGCGCCCGGGACGGACAGGTGCACACCTCGCCCTGGTTCAGCGCGAACATCGTGAAACCTTCGAGCGCCTTGTCCCGGAAGTCGTCGTCCTGCGCCCAGACGTCGTCGAAGAAGATGTTCGGCGACTTGCCGCCCAGTTCGAGCGTGACCGGCTTGATGTTCTCCGAGGCGTACTGCATGATCAGCCGCCCCGTCGTGGTCTCGCCGGTGAAGGCGACCTTCGCCACCCGCGCGCTGGACGCCAGCGGCTTGCCCGCCTCCACACCGAAGCCGTTGACGATGTTCACGACGCCCGGCGGCAGCAGATCCGAGATCAGGCTCATCAAGTAGTGGATGGACGCCGGGGTCTGCTCGGCGGGCTTGATCACGACGGCGTTGCCCGCCGCGAGCGCCGGCGCCAGCTTCCACACCGCCATCAGGATCGGGAAGTTCCACGGAATGATCTGCGCGACGACGCCCAGCGGCTCATGGAAGTGGTACGCCACCGTGTCGTCGTCGATCTCGCCGAGCGACCCCTCCTGTGCACGGACCGCCCCCGCGAAGTAGCGGAAGTGGTCGATGGCGAGGGGGATGTCGGCGGCCAGGGTCTCCCGGACGGGCTTGCCGTTCTCCCAGCTCTCCGCGACCGCGAGCTTCTCCAGGTTCGCCTCCATCCGGTCGGCGACCTTGAGGAGGATGTCGGCCCGCGCGGTCACCGACGTGCGGCCCCAGGCGGGGGCGGCGGCGTGCGCCGCGTCCAGGGCGCGCTCCACGTCCTCGGCCGTGCCCCGCGCGATCTCCGTGAACGGCTGCCCGTTCACCGGACTCGGGTTCTCGAAGTACTGCCCACGGGCGGGCTCCACGTACTCCCCGCCGATGAAGTGGTCGTACCGCGACTGGTAGGAGACGATCGCGCCTTCGGTGCCGGGCGCTGCGTAACGGGTCATGTGCTCTGCCTCCCGTGGAAGGGCCGCCCGCCGTTGGACAGCTCTCGCGGCGAGCGTAGGGACGGGGAGGTTGCAGTTACGTTGCGCGGCGGACCTGGTCGTGACGGTCAGTGCCGTGCCCGCCACGGGTACGCCGACTGCTCTGCCTCCAGCTCTGCCAGCCGCGCCCGTATCGGAGCCGTCGGCCGGACGGCGGCCAGCGCCCTCCACACTTCGAGGTCGTTCTCGCCCCACGACGCCTCGGCCCAGCACGCCAGCAGGTCGGGGTCGCCGCCGGAGACGAGGGCCGCGCGCAGTCCGTCTGCGAGCCGTCGGCGCAGCCGCACCACCGCCGGTGCCTGGGAACCGGGCAGCAACGGCCCGGCGTACGCCGCTACAGCCGCCATGATTGAGCCGGCGGCGAGTCTGCGCTCCACGACGGAGACATCGGACTCGACCGGAACCGCGAGCCGGTAGGGCCGTGAACCGAGGACCCCGGTCCCGAGCAGTCGTCGTAGGCGGGCCAGTTCCGCGCGCAGCGTCACCGGTGTCACCGACTCGTCCTCATACAGCGAGCACAACAGCTCGTCGCCGGTCAGGCCGTCCGGATGCCGGGACAGCAGCAACAGGAGCTCGCTGTGCCGGCGGCTGAGGCGCAGTTTGCGGCCGCCCGACACGAGGAGGGCCTCGTCCCGGCCCAGAGCGGTCAGTTGCAGGGCGTCGGTGGCGGCCGGTATCGGGGTGAGCAGCGCCAGCTGGGACTCGGCGGCGCGCGCCACGGCCTGCACGAACCCCAGGCTGTGCGGATGCGCCAGCCCGTCCCCGCCGGTGATGTCGACGGCGCCGAGCAGCCGTCCCGTGCGCGGATCGTGCACCGGGGCCGCCGCGCACGTCCACGGCTGGACGCGCCGGATGAAGTGCTCCGCCGCGAACACCTGCACCGGCCGGTCGAGCGCGACCGCGGTACCCGGGGCGTTCGTGCCCATGGCGGACTCCGCCCACCGCGCGCCCGGCACGAAGTTCATACCGTCCGCCTTCTGCCGGGTGGCGGGGTGGCCCTCCACCCACAGAAGTCTTCCCTGCGCGTCGCAGACCGCGAGGAGGTGCTCGCCGTCGGAAGCGAACGTGCCCATGAGTTCTCGGAACAGCGGCATGACCGGGGCCAGCGGGTGCTCAGCCCGGTACGACCCGAGGTCTCCGTCGGTGAGTTCCACGTACGCGGAGCCGTCCGGTCCTACCCCGGCCCGCGCCGAACGCCGCCACGAGTCGGCGACCACGGAACGCACCGGTCGCGAGACCGTACCCGCCTCGGTGAACGTCTCGTGGGCGCGGCGCAGCACGCGAACCCGCTCGACGGGGTCGGCGCCCGGATTCAGGGCCACCCATGGATCGGTCAACCCGGCCTCCCGCGAAGCGATGGGACTGGACGTGATGAGGAGATGAGGAGATGAGGACTGGTCGTGATGGGGACTGGTCGTGATGAGAAGCGGACGTGATGCGGACCGGACGTGATGCGGCTTGGGACATCGTCACTCGGGCGGCGGACGCGGACAAGCGTCCTGACCCGGTCCTCGGTCGTCAGGCGAAGTTGACGAGTCTGATGTAGCGCGTCCAGTCCCAGTGCGGGCCCGGGTCGGTGTGATCACTGCCCGGCACTTCGTAGTGGGCGAGGATGTGCGAGCGGTCCTTGGGGATCGCGTACTTGGTGCAGATCGCCGCGGTGAGCTTCGCCGACTCCTCGTACAGGGCGTTGGTGAAGTACGCCGGCTTGTCCACCCAGCCCTCGTGCTCGATGCCGATGCTGCGGGTGTTGTAGTCCCAGTTCCCCGCGTGCCAGGCGATGTCGCGCTCGCGCACCATCTGGGCGATGTGGCCGTCGGCGGATCTGACGACGTAGTGCGCGGACACCTGCTTCTTCGGGTTCTGGAAGATGGCGAGCGTGTCCGCGTACGTCGCCTGTGTCACGTGGATGACGACGAAGTCGACGGGGTGGCTCGTCGGGCGGTCGGCCACCGTGTAGTTGGACGTGCTCGCCGGGGACCACTCGGACTGCGGGTAGTCGAGGCCCCGCGGCGCCGCGCCCGCCCGCACGGTGGGGAGCAGTGCGGTGGAGAGCGTGGCGAGGGCCGCGCTCTGGAGCAGGCGCCGCCGGCTGGGAAGGGTGGCTGGCAGGTACTTGGCTCGGTCCACAGGTTTCCTCTCGGAGGGACGACGTGCTCGGCGTGGGCGGGGCACGCACGAGCCTTGCGACGGCGGTGGGAACAGACGGCGGACGGGGTTCGGGCGGCGGGCGCGGTTCGGACGCCGGAGGTGCTTCAGATGCCGGAGGTGCTTCGGACGGTGGATGCGGCTCGGACCGTGGGGCCAGGGCTCAACGAGTCAGGGCTGCGCCGGTTTCGTGCACGAACTCGTGGTCGCGCTGCCCTCACGTGAAACACGGTACGGGTCTTGCCGGTTGGGGAGGAGAGGCCCGCCCAGGTCCGTGGACAGCACTGTGACTGTGGACAACTCGGCCACCCGAAAGGGTGATTACAGCCCCGCGACCCGCCCAGACGTCCCTCGGGCTTGGGCCCCCGGCCAGGCGCCCCTGGGGCCCAGGCGTCCCCCGACCCAGGCGTCAGGCCTACGCCCCGCCGCCGCCCACCGCCGCCGGATCATCGAGCACGGCCCGCACGACGGAATGCGCGGCCCCCAGCAGCGGGCCCTCCGGGCCGAGCCGGGAGACCGACACCGCGCAGGCGGGACCCGCTGTCCTGCGGGCCAGCTCCCGCTCCAGCGAGGGCAGCAACCAGGGCGCCAGCCCGGACAGCGCCCCGCCCAGCACGACGGCTTCCGGGTCCAGCAGATTGACCGCGCCCGTCAGCGCGATGCCCAGCGCGGTACCGGCGTCGCGCAACGCACGCCGGACGTTCTTGTCGCCTCCCGCGGCGTGCTCGGCCAGCAGCCCGACCCGATCCTCGCCCGGTTCGAGGCCGGCCGCGCGCAGCACGGCCTCCTCGCCGGCGTACTGCTCAAGACAGCCGCGCCCGCCGCAGGCGCACGCGGGTCCCTCGGGGCGTACCGGCACATGGCCCAACTCGCCCGCGAAACCACGCGTTCCACGGAGCAGCCGCCCGTCCACGACCACGGCCCCGCCGATGCCGATCTCCGCGGAGACATGCAGAAAGTCGCGCGGTGCCTCCTCGTTGAGCCAGAGTTCGGCCAGTCCGCCGAAGTTCGCCTCGTTGTCGACGGTCAGTGGCAGTACGTCCGGCAGCAGGGGAGCGAGGTCCGTGTCGAGCCAGCCGAGGTTCGGGGCGCGCACCACGGTCCGGGCGTCGCGCGCCACCAGACCGGGCACGGCGACGGCGAGACCCGCAGGCCACAGCCCTTCCTGGTCCGCCTCGGCGACGATCTGGCGTACCAGCGCGGTCAGTTCACCCAATACCGGCTCGGGCGCACGGCCGCGGTTGGTGCCGTGCCGCACGATCCGCGCGCGTACCTTGCCCCGCAGATCGACCGCGCACACGGCGAGGTGGTCGACGCCGATCTCCGCACCGATCCCCGCCGGGCCGCGTCCGCTCAGGGCCAGCGCCGAACCGGGCCGCCCCACCCGCCCCGGCCGCTCGGGACCCAGCTCGTCGAGGAGCCCGGAGCGGATCAGCTCGTCCACGAGGGTCGACACGGCCGCCCGCGTCAGGCCGATGCGCGAGGCGACGGCGGCACGGGAGAGCGGCCCCTCGGCGTTCACGGTGTGCAGTACCCGTGCGAGGTTGCGGCGGCGCATGCCCTGTTGCGTATCGGGCAGTCGTCGGCCGGGGCTGCTGGGGTGGGCCTCGTGGAGCGGTGCGGTCATCTGCCTGAGTCGGTCCTCGTCCGGCCGGTCCCCTGAGGGCTGTCCTGTCCGTGCTGGCGCCCCGGGGAGTCGGCGGCAACCGGTCCCGCTCCCCGGAGGCGAAGCCGTCAGCGCTGATCGGCCTCCCGCTCCAGCAACGGGGCCGCGTCGGAGATTACCCCGGCGATCCGCGCGAGCGCCGCCTCGTCCCGTTCCCCGGCTTCGAGGACCGGCCCGCGTGCCGTGTTCCAGCGCCGGGCCACCGCCGCCGGATCCTCGCCGGTCAGCACTCCCGCGGCCTGCGCGGCGGCGCCGAGCGCGACCAGTTCCTTGGCCTCGGGAACCTGGACGGCACGCCCCGAAAGCCGGCGTACGGTCTGCTGCCATGCCTTGCCCCGGGCGCCCCCGCCGATGAGCAGGAGCGGCGCCGAACGGTCCGCGTCCTCGTCGAGCACCAGGTCGAGCGCGCCGAGCAGCGAGTGGACCGCCCCGTCGTACGCGGCCTGGAGCAACTGCCCCGCTGTCGTGTCGTGCCGCAGCCCGTGCAGCAGGCCCGAGGCGTGCGGCAGGGCCGGGGTGCGCTCGCCGTCCAGGTAGGGGAGCAGCGTCACGCTCGTACCGGGCTCCACGGCCTCACGGTTTATGCCCAGGAGGGCGGCGACGCGGTCCACGGCGAGGGTGCAGTTGAGGGTGCAGGCCAGCGGCAGCCAGTCGCCCCGCGCGTCGGCGAAACCCGCCACGGTTCCGGTGGGGTCGGCGGGCCGCCGCGTCGACACCGCGTACACCGTGCCGGACGTTCCGAGGCTGAGCACCGCGGTGCCCGGGCGCAGGCCCAGGCCCAGCGCGGCGGCTGCGTTGTCACCCGTGCCGGGGGCGACCAGCGTGCCCTTCGAGAAGGGCAGATCGGCGGAGTCGCGGACGGTCCCGACGACTTCGCCGGGCCGGACCACCCGGGGCAGCAGGGCCGGGTCGAGCCCCACGTGGCCGAGGACCTCCTCGTCGTACGCCTCCGTCCCGGACGCCCACCAGCCCGTACCGGAGGCGTCGCCGCGGTCGGTCGTGCCCAGCCCGGTGAGGAGTCCGGTGAGGTAGTCGTGGGGCAGCCGTACGGCCGCGGTGGCGCGGACGGACTCGGGCTCGTGCTCGGCGAGCCACGCCCATTTGGTGACGGTGATGGACGGCCCCGGCACGCTGCCGGTGCGCTCCGCCCACGCCTTGGGCCCGCCCAGTTCCTCCACGAGGCGGCGGGCCTGCGGCGCCGACCGTACGTCGTTCCACAGGAGCGCGGGACGCACCGGGGCGCCCTGCGCGTCGAGAGTGACGAGCCCGTGCTGCTGACCGGCGACGGAGACCGCCGCGGCCTCGCGTGCCGCGTCCCCGCACTGGTGCAGCGCCTCACGCAGCGCGTCCCACCACTGGAGCGGGTCGCTCTCGCGCCCCGCCCCGGAGGACACGGTGTGCGGCGCCTGGCCGCTCGCCACCACATCGCCGGTGGCCACGTCCACGACCAGGGCCTTGGTGGATTGGGTGGACGTGTCCACGCCGACGACGAGCGGACCCTCGGCTGCTGACATCGAGCTCTCCCTCTTCCGCGGCTCCGCGGGGTCTGACCTGGTGTTTTCGGGTTCCTTCCGGGTCGTCACAGCCCTGATTTCACCCGCTGTCCCTCTTCCGGGACATCTAGTCCCTTCCCAGGGATGCCTCCGCATACTAATTTGTTAAGCGCCATGACGAAATAGTCGGAGCAAGCAAGGAGCCGCGGCATGAACTACCAGCCCACCCCCGAGGACAGGTTCACCTTCGGCCTGTGGACCGTCGGCTGGCAGGGAAGGGACCCGTTCGGCGACGCCACCCGGGCCGCCCTCGACCCGGTCGAATCGGTACAGCGCCTGTCGGAACTCGGCGCCCACGGAGTGACCTTCCACGACGACGACCTGATCCCCTTCGGGTCCTCGGAGACCGAGCGCGAGTCGCACATCAAGCGCTTCCGGCAGGCTCTCGACACGACCGGTATGACCGTGCCGATGGCCACCACGAACCTCTTCACGCACCCCGTCTTCAAGGACGGCGCCTTCACCGCCAACGACCGGGACGTGCGCCGCTACGCGCTGCGCAAGACGATCCGCAACATCGACCTCGCGGTCGAGCTGGGCGCGCAGATCTACGTGGCCTGGGGCGGCCGTGAGGGCGCCGAGTCCGGCGCCGCGAAGGACGTACGCGTCGCACTCGACCGCATGAAGGAGGCCTTCGACCTCCTCGGCGAGTACGTGACCTCCCAGGGCTACGATCTGCGCTTCGCGATCGAGCCCAAGCCCAACGAGCCCCGCGGCGACATCCTCCTGCCGACGGTCGGTCACGCACTGGCCTTCATCGAGCGCCTGGAGCGGCCGGAGCTTTACGGCGTCAACCCCGAAGTCGGCCACGAGCAGATGGCCGGGCTGAACTTCACGCACGGCATCGCCCAGGCCCTGTGGGCGGGCAAGCTCTTCCACATCGACCTCAACGGCCAGTCCGGCATCAAGTACGACCAGGACCTGCGCTTCGGAGCGGGCGATCTGCGCTCCGCCTTCTGGCTGGTCGACCTCCTGGAGACCGCCGGCTACGCCGGCCCGAGGCACTTCGACTTCAAGCCGCCGCGGACCGAGGACTACAACGGCGTGTGGGACTCGGCCGCGGGTTGCATGCGCAACTACCTGATCCTCAAGGAGCGGACCGCAGCCTTCCGGGCCGACCCCGAGGTCCAGGAAGCCCTGCGGACCTCGCGCCTGGACGAACTGGCGCAGCCCACCGCCGCGGACGGCCTCCAAGCGCTCCTCGCGGACAGCGCCTCCTTCGAGGGCTTCGACGCCGAGGCGGCCGCCGTGCGCGGGATGGCCTTCGAGCGTCTCGACCAGCTGGCCATGGACCACCTGCTGGGCGCCCGCGGCTGATCGCGTACAGGGCCGACGAACGACCCCTGCGCCTGCGCGGAAGCGTCCGGAATCATGCGGTCCACGCCGTGAGTCCGTGACAAGTCACGCAGCACGTTCCGCATGAAGTTCCGCGCAGGGGTCGCTTCGTGACCGGTTCGAGGCGACTCTTGATGGTATGGCCACGCCGCCCTTACCGCCCGAGCCTCCTCGGCCGCCGGACAACACGCCGCCCTACGGTGGTGGCGGTTACGGCCCACCGCCCGGAGGCTTCGGCCCTCCTCCTGACGGTTACGGCCCACCGCCAGGAGGTGGCGATCCGCCGTGGAACGGCGGGGGAGGGGGCGGCTGGCAACCCCCTCCACCATCATCGCCGCCACCCGGGCCGCCGGGCGGCCCCGCCGGGCGCCGCAGGACGCTCCTGATCCTGCTGGCAGTGATCCTGGGCATCGGAGCCGTGTCCGCGGTCGCCCTGGTGGTCACCAGTGGTGACGGCTCGTCGGACAAGAAGCCGCCTACGGAGAGCAGTTCCACCAAGGGCCGGCTGCCGTCGCCCTCACTGAGCATTCCGTCGCAGCTCCCGACCGAACTGCCGTCGTCGCTGCCCTCCGGTGTGCCGTCCGAACTGCCCAGCGGTGTGGAGTCGCTCCTCCCGTCCCTCGCGAGCGACGAAGTGCCCTACTACATGCTGCGGACCGGCGACTGCTTCGACATCGACGGCAGTCGGCCGGGCCAGGCGGTGAAGCGTTCGTGCGACCGGAAGCACGACGCCGAGGTCGTGACGGTGACCGAGCTGGAAGGCGCGTACACGACCGATGCCGCCCTCAAGAAGGCGGCATCGGGCCTCTGCCAGGACCCCTTGGACACCAAGGCGGCCAAGCAGCCCGCCGACACCGTCCGCGGCACGCTGGTGCAGTACCCCGACCCCGCCGGATTCAAGATCGGCATCGACAACGTCGCGTGCAGCCTGGCCGCCGACAGCGCCGACGGAAACCGCAAGCTCACCAAGCCGTTGAGGTGAACCACGCGCGCGTGGGCAGGAGCGGTCAGGCCATGAACGACCGGAGTGCTTCACGCGCGCGTGGAGGACGAAAACGCCGATCGGAGCCGTCCGTTCAGACCCCGTGCGGCAGACGTACGTACGTCACGGTGGTCTCGATCCCGCTGTCCACCAGGCGTCCCTGGGCGTCGAAGGCCCCTGTCCCGTCCGTCATCCCGAAGTCGTTGTCGTTGATCAGCGCGAGCGTGTCACGGCCCACGCGCGCGACGCCCTCGATCTTCCCGGGCACCCCCTTCACCTTTCCGAGGTCGACGACAAGACGCTTGCGCAGCACGGGAACGCCGGACGCGGCGGGGTCCTCCAACTGCTCAAGGGACGGCGACGTCGTGCTGTCGTCCCACTTGTCCCCGAGGATGTCCGCACCGCGGCTCAGCTTCACGACCTGCAACCGGGCCGCCTTGTCGGTGCGCTCCTCGACCAGCAGCTCGTCGCGGCCCACGGCCACCACGGACGAGATCTTCAGCTCGGAGGTGTCGTCCTCGCCCGGGTCGACCGTGCCCACCGGGTCGAACCGGTACGCGTACTCGGCGGTGACGGCCCGCTTCTTCGGTGAGAAGCGCAGCAGACGCGCGGTCAAGGACTCCTCACCCGCATCGGTGTCCGGCAGGGACAGCGGACTCTGCACGGCCAGCACCAGGTCGCCGCCCGGAAGCAGCGCGAGCCCTTCGAAGCCGCGGTTGATCTTCCGGTGCAACAAAACCGCGGGCAGCGCCTCGACCACCGGATAGCCGGCGCCGGTCAGGTTCAGCCCTTTCGGCACGTACCGGGTGAGTACCTTCCCGCGCGCGGAGACGTGGACCAACGAGGGCCCGTACTCGTCGACGAGCCAGAAACTGCCGTCCTTGGGGCGCACGATCCCTTCGGTGTCCAGACCGTTCGGGTTGTACGAGAGCGGGGTCTTCGCGTCGTAGGAGTACGGAGCCTCGTCGCGTGCCGCCTGGTTGGGCAGGCCGGTGACGGGCTTGCCCGAACCGGTGGTTATCGGAATCGCGTCCAGTACCTTCACCGAGTCACCGGACACCCGGATCTTCACGATCGCCGGGTCGAAGCCGGGCACGGGAAACGTACGGCGCTTCACCCCGTCGACCTTGATCTGGCCGTTGGGGCCACGGTCGGTGACGGTCCAGAACTCGCCCTTGCGGCCCGCGGGGTAGATGTCGCTCCCGATGCCGCCGAGGTCCACACCCCGGTCGTCCGCCACCGTGCCCGGCAGCAGCCCGTTGCTGAAGGTGCCGAGAGGGATGTCGCCGAGCGTCGCGGAGCCCGTGACCCGCGCGTCCCCCGAGGGCGCGCCGACCGCGGGACCCGTCACCACGAGAGCGGCCAGCACGGCGAGCGGCACGCCCGCGGCGACGGAACGGTGGACGCGGCGCCGGCCTGCGGCGTACGGGGACATGGGGCCTCCTGGTGCACAAGTTCGATGACTGTCGCCAGATTTCGCCCTCGCGTCGAACGCCGTACGGCCACTGGGTGAACACCGGGCGTCCAGCGCTCATCCGGTGAACGCGGGCCACGCCTTCGCTCGCCCACGGTCCTGTGCCCCGCCCGTCCCACGAGCTGTTGCCGCTCCCGGCCCTCGGCCGGGTGTCACTCCCGCCCGTCGGCCAGGGCCAGGGCTGTCGCCGGGTCCTGGGAGGCCGGGCCGACGGGAGCCCAGCGACCTCGTTCCTTGCGGTACGGCCACCAGCGGCCGTCCGGCCCCAGCCGGAGCTGGGTCTGTCCGCCGACCACGGTCCAGCGACTGCGGGACGCGCGCAGGACGGGCCGTTCGCCGTCCTCCCAGGCCGACTCCAGGGCCGCACGCGCGCGTGCGAGCGTTTCCGCCTCCGCCGGCCGGTCCGTCTCCAGTACGTCGAGTGCGGCCGCGCCCCCGTACTCCCAGGAGCGGACCGCGAGCGCCAGCCCTTCGCAGTCGCGCCCCGAGCCCTCGGCGAGCCGGGCGGCCACCGGGACCTCGGGTCCGCCCGACGCCAGCCGTACGGCATCCTGCGCGGGCGTCAGTTCGGCCTCCGCGGCGCGCTCCTCGTGGCCCGCCTTGAGCGCGTCGACGAGCAGCCGGTGCGCCTCACAAGCGGCCTGCGCCGCCAGGAACTCAAGCGCGGACGGGTCGACCCCGGGAGCGGGGTCGGTCTCCGTGTCCAGGGACGGCGGCAGGCCCGGTTCCGCGGGCACGGCAGGCGCCTCGGGCAGCGGCGGCAGGATGTCCCCCGCCGCGTACGCTTCGGCGGCGTCCACGCCCGCGTACGTCTCCTGCGGCACTATGACGGTCTCGGCCTGGGGGACGCTGCGCAGCTGCAATTCGTCGAGGAGTTCGCGCTCGCCGCGGCCGCGCAGCAGGAGCAGCACGAAGGGGTCCTGGTCGAGCAGCCGTGCCACCTGGTAGCAGAGGGCGGCGGTGTGACCGCAGTGGTCCCACGTGTCGCAGTCGCACTCCGCCTCCAGATCGCCCATGCCCGGCAGGAGTTCGACACCGGCGGTCGCCGCGTCCTCGACCAGATGGGGCGGCATCTCACGGTCGAGCAGTGCCGCGATGTGTCCCGCCCGCTCGACCGCCATGCCCAGGAAGCGGTCCCACTGCTCCTCGGACAGCTCCGGAAGCAGGACGTCCGCGCGATGAGCCGTGTGGTCGCGGTCGTTGACCACGGCGGTGACACGCCCGGGGCGGACCGACACGGCGCCCACGGCCCCCGCGCGCGCGAGCCGACGGCCCGTCTTCAGCTGCTTCAGGTCCAGCGTGGCGTCCTCCAGCGCCTTGAGCCAGGCCTGTCCCCACCAGCTCTGGGCGAATCCCCGGCCCTGCGTGGGCGGCAGGGCGGCGAAAACGCGCTCCGGAGTGTTCTCGTACGGATCGCTCATCGGGCGCCTCCTCGCAGTTCCACCAGGTCGGCCAGTTGCGCGTCGGTGAGTTCGGTGAGGGCCGACTCCCCGGATCCGAGCACCGCGTCCGCCAACTCCCGCTTGCGCAGCAGCATGTCGGCGATGCGGTCCTCGATCGTCCCCTCGGCGATCAAACGGTGCACCTGCACCGGCCGCGTCTGGCCGATGCGGTACGCGCGGTCGGTGGCCTGGGCCTCGACGGCCGGGTTCCACCAGCGGTCGTAGTGCACGACATGCTCGGCCCGCGTCAGGTTCAGGCCCGTGCCCGCGGCCTTCAACGACAACAGGAAGACGGGCACTTCGCCCTCCTGGAAGCGCTCGACCATGGCCTCGCGCTCGGGGACGGGCGTCCCTCCGTGCAGGAACTGCGAGTGCACACCGCGCGCGTTCAGATGCCGCTCGATCAGGCGGGCCATGCGCACGTACTGCGTGAAGACCAGAACGCATGCCCCCTCGGAGAGGATGGTGTCGAGGAGTTCGTCCAGTAGCTCCAGTTTTCCGGAGCGCCCGGCGATCTTCGGCCGGTCCTCCTTGAGGTACTGCGCCGGGTGATTGCAGATCTGCTTCAGCCCGGTGAGCAGCTTCACGATCAGTCCGCGCCGCGCCATGCTGTCGGCGCCCGCGATCTCCGCGAGGGTCTCGCGGACCACGGCCTCGTACAGACCGGCCTGTTCCTTGGAGAGGGACACCGCGCGGTCGGTCTCCGTCTTCGGGGGTAGCTCCGGTGCGATACCGGGATCGGACTTGCGGCGGCGCAGGAGGAACGGCCGCACGAGCTGCGCGAGCCGGTCCGCCGCCCCCGGATCCTGCCCTCCCTCGACGGCCTTCGCGTACTGGTTGCGGAACGTGCCGAGCCTGCCCAGCAGACCCGGTGTCGTCCAGTCGAGGATCGCCCACAGCTCGGAGAGGTTGTTCTCCACCGGCGTGCCGGTGAGCGCCACACGCGCGCGTGCGTCGATCTTCCTCAACTGCCTGGCCGTGTCCGAGTACGGGTTCTTCACATGCTGTGCCTCGTCCGCGACGACCATGCCCCAGGAAGCGTCCGCCAGACGTGCCGTGTCGAGGCGCATCGTGCCGTAGGTCGTGAGGACGAACTCGCCGTCGGCCAGGTCCTCCAGGCTCCGCCGGGACCCGTGGAAGCGGCGGACCGGGGTGCCGGGAGCGAACCTCTCGATCTCGCGCTGCCAGTTGCCCATGAGGGACGTCGGACAGACGACGAGTGTGGGGCCCGCCGCGGACTCGTCGGTCTGCCGGTGCAGATGCAGCGCGATGAGCGTGATCGTCTTGCCGAGACCCATGTCGTCCGCGAGACAGCCGCCCAGCCCCAAGGACGTCATCCGGGCCAGCCAGTTGAGCCCGCGGAGCTGGTAGTCGCGCAGGGTCGCGGCCAGCGCGGGCGGCTGCCCGACCGGCTCCTGCCCCTCCGGATCCGACAAATGGTCACGCAGCGTCGCCAGCCACCCCGTGGGCCGTACGTCGACCCGGCGGCCGTCGACCTCCGCGGAACCCGTGAGAACGGCGCTCAGCGCGTCGACGGGCGTCAGTTTGCGGTCCTGCTGGGTACGGGCGCGGCGTACCTCCTGCGGATCGACGAGGACCCACTGGTCGCGCAGCCGCACCATCGGGCGGTTCGCCTCGGCGAGCTGGTCCAGTTCCTGGCGCGTCAGCTGCTGGTCCCCCAGTGCGAACCACCAGGAGAACGTCAGAAGTGCGTCGGCCGATAGGAAGGAGGGGGTGTCCGAGGCCGGTCCGTCACCGGCCCGCTCGTCGTCCGGGGGGCCGATGACCGCGCGGGCCGTCAGCTTGTGTGCCAGTTCCCTGGGCCAGTGCACCTCCACACCGGCGGCCGTGAGCGATCGCGCCCCCTCGCCCAGGAGTTCGGTGACCTCCTCGTCGGCGAGTTCGATCGAGTCGGGCACGGTCGCCGACAACAGGGGTGCGAGCGGTGCCCAGGCCCTGGCCGCGCGGCGCAGCGCGAGCAGGGCGTCCATCCGCGCGCGCGGGCCGAAGGCCGGACTCGACCCGCTCCACACCTCGGCCGCGTCCGCCAGCAGGGCCGGGTCGCTGACACTGTGCAGTTGCAGCACCGCACGGAACGGCAACCGGTTCGCGTCCGACACGGCCGACGCGAGCCCCGGCACCTCGACGCGCAGCGAGATCCTTACGCCGGCGTCGTGGCCCGCCGCGACATCGGACGCCCAAGCGCGATGCTCGGGCACGTGCTGCGGTTCGGCGGCGGCGAAGGCCGGGCCGCCCGCGGCGAGTGCAGCCGCGGGGGAGCGGGGGAGGGTGTCGGCGACGGCGTCCAGGAAGGTGCGCAGCAGCCACTCCGGATCGGGCAGTCGCAGCGGTTCGGTCGTGTCGACGGGCACCGCGTGGGCGTGCGGCGGCATCGCGGCGGCCAGCTCACGGATCCGCTCCAGGTCCCGGGAGCCCAGGGGGCCCGCGCGCCACGCGTCGTGATCACCGGAGCTCAGGCCGGGCAGCAGCAGTCCGCGCGCGGCGAACTGCAGCGCCAGGACGGCCGCGGCACCCCAGAAGGCGGTCGAACCGTGAGTCCGCGCGGCGGCACGCGCGCGCGTGAGGACCGGGAGCGCCGTCCGCACCGGCAGGACGACGGCCGACACCCTCACCAACTCGACCCCGTCCTCGCCGGGAAGGACGACGGACAGCTCCTCCACGGAGCCGTGACCGAGGCCGTGCCCGAAGCCGGAACCGGAGTCGGGATCAGATCCGGAGTCGGATCCCTGACCGGTGCCGAAACCGTAGCCGGCGGAACCGATGACCGGAGGCTCCTCGCCGTCGGGCAGCCAGAAGGCGACGCTGCCCGTGCGGGCCGGGTCGGCAGGGACGAAGACGGCGCAGCAGCGCGCCAGTTCGGAGATCTCGGAGGGAGTGGGGGCAGGAATCCTCTGCACAGGGATGAGCGTGTTCCTCAATTTTGACTACCGGGGGTGGAGGTCGCCGAGGGTACAGCGCAGCACAGGATGAACCAAGTGTCCGATCTGTGATGCCAGTCACTTCTCACTGAAGGTGGTGTCAGGTCCACCCCGCGGTCCGGCTTTCCCCCGCCCGGACCCGGGTGGTGGCGCCATGGCCGACGACGGTCGCCGATCCGTACGTTTCTACAGGTCAGGCCACGCCGGTTGCCCGCTCGGCCCGCTTCCTCCAGAGATCCGGAGTCCAGCCATGCCCGAAATCGCCGCAGTCGTGCTTGAGCCGCCCTTCAGGGCCGCTGCCGCCAGTGAGTTCACACCGCTCCTGCGCACGATCAAAGGGCAGGGACTCCTGAACCGTCGACAGGGCTGGTACACGCTCACCATCGCCGGCAACGCGCTCGCCCTGGCAGCCGTCGTCACGGGCATCGTCCTGATCGGCCACTCCTGGTGGGTGCTGCTCCTGGCGCCGCTGCTCGCCGTACTGTGCGCCCGCACGGCCTTCATAGGCCATGACGCCGGCCACGCGCAGATCACCGGCAACCGATCGACGGGCCGAGCGATCGGACTCGTCCACGCGAATCTGCTGCTGGGCCTGAGCTACGGCTGGTGGAACGACAAACACAACAGACACCACGCCAACCCCAACCACATCGACAAGGATCCCGACGTCAAGGCCGACGTGCTGGTCTTCACCAGCGGGCAGACCGCGGACCGCACCGGATTCCGGCGATGGCTCACCCGCTACCAGGCCTGGCTCTTCTTTCCGCTCACGCTCCTCGAAGGCGTCGCTCTGAAGATCCACGGCTTCCAGGACCTGCGTCGGCGGTCTCCTCGTGAACGTCCGGTCGAGGCCGCCCTGCTGATCACGCACCTCGCCGCGTACGCGACCCTGCTGCTGTGCGCCATGCCGCTGGGCACGGCCCTCGTCTTCGCCGCGATCCACCAGGCACTCTTCGGGCTGCACCTGGGCATGGCCTTCGCACCGAACCACAAAGGCATGGACATGCCCGACCCCGACGGCGAGGGGTGGGGGCACCTCCGACGTCAGGTGCTCACCTCGCGCAACGTCCGCGGAGGTCCCCTGACGGACTGGTTCCTCGGCGGTCTCAACTACCAGATCGAGCACCATCTGTTCCCGAGCATGCCCCGCCCGCATCTCAGGCTCGCCCAGCTCCTGGTGCGCGCACACTGCCGGGAGTTGGGTATCCCTTACGTCGAGACAGGGCTCGTGGACTCCTACCGTCAGGCTCTGAGGCACATGTACGAGGTCGGAGAACCCCTCAGGGTCGAGTAGGGGGCGCACCTCAGGGTCGTATCAGGGTCGCGGTCCGGAACCGCAGGGAGCGCGGGTCCGTTCTCAGAACAGAGAGCGGCAGTGGCCGCTAAGGAGGCTACGCACATGTCAAGAAACGCGAAGATAGCCGCAGGCGGTGTCGCGGTCGGCATCATCCTGCTCTTCTGGCTGCCCTGGTGGGCCGCCCTGCTGATCGTCCTGGGAGTTCCCGCGGCGGCGTATCTGACGCTGGACCCCTCGCAGCGGCGCAGGCTCCGCCGCGTCGGCCGCAAGGAACTGGGCCGCTGAGACAGACACGACCCGCTCGATCAGTTCCTTTTCAGGAACATCTTCAGGCGCATCCTTTTCGGTCACTTCCTCTTCGGAAGCTTCTTCTTGGACAGCTCCGTTTCAGAGCACAGGAGCTGACCTCGTCGCCGCTCGTGGGCCTGCCGATGGTGCGGCCCCCGGGTGGCGACGGCGCTGTCGGCGCACTACTTCCGCGTGCCTGGTTCAGTTCGGGCGTACGGCCATCTTGTCCAGAGCCTCCAGAAGGCCGGGCAATTCGGGCCCGCGGCCGACGGTAAGGATCTCGCCCGGCTTCTCGTCGAGCAGTACGAAGGCGATGTCGTCGGTGCGTGCCACCAGCGACCAGCCGGGGCCGTCGGCGCGCAGCGTCCGCGCGTCCCCCGGAGCGAACGACGAGCGCACACGGCCGAGCGGCGGAGGCGTGTCCACGTAGGAGTGGGCTTCGGAGAGAACGCGCTGGACACCGTTTAGCGGCACCCGCCCGCCGTCCCCGCCACTCACGTCCTTGTCGCCACCGTCTTCGTCCTCACGATCCCCGCCGGTCTGGGCGGTGCCGTCACCGGGAGCGGACTTCCCGTCCGCCGAAGCGGCGAATTCGGTCTCGTCGATCTGTTCACGCCAGACGGCCCACTGCAGCGCGATCTCGTCCGCGCCCAGGCGCCGCTGCGCCGCACCCCAGGCGGACGCGTCCGGCGGACACAGCGGCGCCTGCTCCGCGATGTCGGGTGCGGGATCGTGCGGGGCGGGCACACCGGGCGCCGCGACCGCCACGGCCAGTGGCCATCCGGGCAGCGCGGCCACCATCGAGCGCTCGTCCGGCGACAGGTCGTACTCCATGCCGCAGTCCCAGGAAGCGATGGCGACGGCCACGAGCGAGACGTCGTCGATGACGACGGTCCACCGCGCGCCGTCGCCGTCCTGCCCCAGCACCAGCCCGTACCCGTCGGCCAGAGGCGCGAGACCGAGCGCGGCGCAGGCCTCCGGGTAGTCGTCGCCCAGCACGCTGGGGAACTGTGCCGGCGTCAGGAGCACCGCCGTCAGTACATACAGTGCGTCGTCGTCCTCAACGGCGACTGTCTCATCGTCCGTCCCGGTCATCCCAGCCTCCCCTCGCTACATCCGTCGGCGCACCCTAATGCGCGCCGGGGCCGTTGTCACGAGGCCGGAACACGCGGGGACCTGCCCTCATGCTCCAGAACGAGGTTGAAGCGACCACCTGCGGTCGCGCTGATTCCGCTTACGCCCCCGTCAGGCGGCCGGCAGGCCGAGGAGCGTTCGGGCCACCGCGGTGGGTGACTCGTCGCGTTCTCGCGCGAGCGCGATCACGGCCCGGCACGCTAGCTCGTTCACACCGAACGACAGCGCTTCCGGCGATACCCAGGCCGCGGCCTCGTCGACCCCGTCCTGGTCGTCGTCGACACCCGCCGCCACATAGGCCGCCGCGGCCTCGAACAGGTTGTGGGTCTGCTTCTTCGGACGGGAGCCGGCCGATGGTGAGGGGTTCCCGGACCCGGCCGACCGTGGACGTGAAAAGAACTTCCGGAATCGAGCCATCGTGCCGGACATTCGGGCCACCTTCCCCCGCATACCGCTTCTTCGGTCATCGCCCATCTGTCTCTGCTCAACGTAGAGTTGAAACTTCGACACCAGAAGGGGGCGGTGTCGTGAACCCTTGCCGAACGCCCTCGTCGAGCGCGCCGATCATGGATCGCAGCCGCAGCCGCAGCCGCAGCCGCAGCCGCAGCCATCGCGGCCACGTCGGTCAGGCCCACTCCCGTGCGCCTGCGGCCGGCTCAGCGAACAGAACCGTCCTCCGGGGGGCTTCAGGGTCGGCGCACGGCCAGAGCGAGGAAACGGGCGTCCTCGTCCACGTACGACGTCATGCGCCAGCCGGAGGTGGACAGGAGCGGGCCGAGGTTGGCCTCCGCCCGCAGGTCGTCCGGGGTGATCCGCCGTCCCTGGCGCGCGGCGAGCGCGGCCCGGCCGATCGGGTGGAAGAGTGCCAGGACGCCGCCGGGCCGTACGACCCGCGCCAATTCCCGCAGATTTTCGGTGGGGTTCGGAAGATGCGCGATGAGCCCGGCCGCGAAGACGGCATGGAGCGACTCCGTGCGCAGCGGCAGGCGTGACACGTCGGCGAGGAGCAACTGCCCCGCCCGGTCACGGCCTGCCCGTACGGCCGCCTCCAGCATGGCCGGCGTCAGGTCCGCGCCGAGGACCGCCCCGGAGGGCCCCACGGCGTCCCTGAGAGCCGGCAGAGCCCGTCCCGTGCCGCAGCCCGCGTCGAGCACGCGATCGCCCTCCCGCAGCCCCAGTTCGGAGACGGCTGCGGCGTACGCCGGGCCGTCGTCGGGGAACCGGTCGTCCCAGCCGGCCGCGCGGGCCGAGAAGAACTCCTGGACATGCGTGTGGTCGTCGCTCATGCACCGCATGATCCCGCATCGCACGGTGAGCGACACGATCGAACGGCGACGCGAAACACGATGCGGCGCACACGTTCGAGCGTGACGCGATCGTTCCCCCGCACCTCTCCGCCATATTCCAACAGCTTTCGAAACTCGCCCCCTGTGCGCGCCCCGGCCCGGACTAGCGTCCCGGAGCCATGGGACATCTGGACCACGCCACCTTCGGCTGGCTGACCCCCGTGCTGTCGTATGCCATGGCGTGCATCGGCGCCGCCCTCGGGCTGCGCTGCACGGTCCGCGCGCTCGGCGCCCGTGGCCGGTCACGCCGCAACTGGCTGCTCACCGCGGCCTCCGCGATCGGCACGGGCATCTGGACCATGCACTTCGTGGCGATGCTCGGCTTCGGCGTCGACGGCACCGACATCCGCTACAACGTGCCCCTCACCGTGCTCAGCCTGCTCGTCGCGATCGCCGTCGTCGGTGCGGGTGTCTTCGCCGTGGGCTACGGCCGGGACCGCGGCCGCGCGCTCGTCCTCGGCGGCCTGACCACCGGCCTCGGAGTGGCGAGCATGCACTACCTGGGCATGGCAGCGCTGCGGCTGCACGGCGAGGTGCGGTACGACCCGCTGCTCGTCGGAGTCTCCGTCGGCATCGCCGTGGTCGCGGCGACCGCCGCACTGTGGGCGGCGCTCAACATCAGCTCGCCGATCGCGGTCGCCGTCGCCTCGCTCGTCATGGGCGGGGCGGTCAGCAGCATGCACTACACCGGGATGATGGCGGTCGGCGTCCATGTCACCCCCTCTGGGGCGGCCCTGCCCGGGGCTACGGCGATGCAGTTCGTCTTCCCCCTCGCCGTCGGCCTCGGGTCCTATCTCTTCCTGACCTCGGCGTTCGTCGCGCTCTCCCCGACAGCGGGCGAGCGCGAGGCCTCCGCGTCGGCCCAGCGGCCCGTCGAAAGCGACCGCCCCTCGGCGTCGCCCACAAGTGCCGTCCCCTAGGGCCTGTCTGACAATTCCCGTCTGCCGGGCGACGACGGGAATTGTCAGACAGGCCCTAGCGGCGAACCCGGACCGACGACCCGACCAGACGCGTCCACCGACCAGGCGTGTCCACCGAACCACCCGAGCGAGAAGGCCATGCGTACATCCCGAAGGACTCCGACAGACGGTACGCAGCCGTCGACGGCCCAGGTACGGGGCCGTCGCGCGCATGCCGGACCGCCGGCCGACGAAGACACCGGCCACGCAGACGAAGACTCCGGCCGCGAGGAGAACGACGACACGGAACCGAGCGGCGCGCCCACGCGCGCGAGGAGCCGGAGTCTGCGGCCCCGTACCGTGCGAGCGAAGATCGTCTGCCTGCTCATGGTCCCGGTCGTGTCCCTGCTCGCTCTCTGGGCACACGCAACCGTCACCACGGCCCAGGACATCGCACGGCTGCGGCAGTTGCAGCGGGTGGACTCCGAAGTGCGCGCCCCGGTCGCGGCAGCCGTCGTCGCGCTCCAGGACGAACGCGTGGCAGCGGTCCGTTACGCCACACGCCCCTCGGCCGACCGGGAGCGCACCCTCAAGAGGCTGGCGGCGCGCACCGACCGGACCGTGTCGGAACTCCGCCTCGGAGAGGGCAGCACTGTCGCCGACAGCGAGGAACTGCCCGCCGGAGTGGCCGCACGCCTCGAAACCTTCGTGACCGGCGTCGAACAGCTCCACTCCCTGCGGACCGCCGTACTCGACCGCGGGACCGGCTGGGACGAGACATACCGGCGGTACACCGGGACCATCTCCACGGCCTTCGGGGTGGGCGGAGCCCTCACCGGCATCCAGGACGCGGAGATCGGCTCCGACGCACGCGTACTGCTTGAGTTCTCCCGCGCGGGGGAGACCCTGGCGCAGGAGGACGCGGTACTCGCCGGTGCCCGCCTGGCCGGGACCCTCGACGGACAGCGGCTGCGGCTGTTCACCGGCGCCGTCGACACGCGCAGGCTGCTCACCGACTCCGCTGCTGTCGATCTCCGCGGACCCGAACGAGCCGCCTGGCAGGCTCTCACGGAGGGCGCCGCGTACGCCGACATGACGGCGGTCGAGGACAGGGTGCTCATCGCCCCACCCGGCGCGACGGCCCTCCAAGCCTCGCCCGCGGAGACCTGGAACGCCGCCCACGCGCGCGTGCGGGACGACATGCGGACCATCGAGGCGGACGCCGGCCGTGACGTCGCGGACCGCGCCGACCCCCTCCGGCGCGGCCTGCTCTCGCCCGCCGGCGCCGCGGTCCTCCTGGGACTCGCAGCCGTGGCCGCCTCACTGGTCATCTCCGTACGCATCGGCCGCGGCCTCGTCGTCGAACTGGTGACCCTGCGCAACAGCGCCCTGGAGATCGCCCGGCGCAAACTGCCGAACGCCATGCGGAAACTACGGGCCGGAGAGGAGATCGACGTCCATGCCGAGGCCCCGGCGGGACCGCCCGCAGAGGACGAGGCGGGGCAGGTCGCGGAAGCCCTGACCACCGTGCACCGCGCCGCCCTGCACGCGGCCGTCGAACGAGCGGAACTCGCCGGCGGGATCTCCGGTGTCTTCGTCAATCTCGCCCGCCGCAGCCAGGTTCTCGTCCACCGCCAGCTCAGACTGCTGGACAGCATGGAGCGACGCTCCGAGGACCCGAACGAGCTGAGCGACCTCTTCCGGCTCGACCACCTCACGACACGGATGCGACGCCACGCCGAGAGCCTGATCATCCTCTCCGGAGCAGCACCGGGCCGCGCGTGGCGCATGCCGGTCTCCCTGACGAACGTGGTGCGCGCGTCAGTCTCCGAAGTCGAGGACTACGCGCGCGTGGAGGTACGACAGCTCTCGGAGACCCTGGTCGTCGGAGCCGCGATCGCCGACCTCACGCATCTGCTGGCCGAGATCGTCGAGAACGCCGCCCAGTTCTCCCCGCCCCACACCAGGGTGCGGGTCACCGGCGAGCCGGTCGGCAACGGATACGCCGTGGAGGTCGAGGACCGGGGACTGGGCATGGGCAGGGAGACCCTCGCCGAGGCCAATCGCCGTATCGAGCAGTCCCAGGCACTCGACCTGTTCGACAGCGACCGACTCGGCCTCTTCGTAGTGAGCAGACTCGCCGCCCGTCACGGCATCAAGGTGCACCTGCGGACCTCGCCCTACGGAGGCACCACCGCGGTGATCCTCCTTCCCACCGCGCTGTTGCACACGAGTTCGGAGGAACGTTCCGGTGCGCGTCGCGGCAGGGCCGAGCGACCTGCTGGACCACCTCCCGGACGAACTGCCGGACGGCCGACGGAACAGCCTGTCGAACGAACTGCCGGACAACAAGCCGCCGGACGCCAGTACGCGCGCGTACCCGGTCCCGTGCCCCGACAGGAATCCGTGGGCCCCGCCCCACGACAGGACTCCGTGGAGGCCCACATCGAACGACCCGCACTCGTCTCACCCGTAGCCGCCCCGGCGGAGGCGTCGGCGGACGGCTCGCACGCCGGACCACCGCCCGAGGTGATCACCCTGCGCCTGCACCGTTCCTCCGACGACACCGAGCAGTCGGACGCGTCCGATGGACTCCCGCGGCGGGTGCGCCAGGCCAGCCTCGCCCCGCAACTGCGTGAAGAACGCGCCGAAGAGCCCGCGCACCCGGCATGTCACCGGGACGACGCCGAGCGCACCCCCGAAGCGGTACGGGACCGGATGACCGCGTACCGCGCCGGGTGGGCCCGCGGCGGTGGCCGTTCCCCCGGTCCCCGCGCCACGCCCGGCCCCGCAGAGGGCAGCGACAGCAGCGAAGGAGACCTCGCATGATCCAGGATCCGGATACGGGGACCGCGGCACAGTCCGGCGAACTCGACTGGCTGCTGGACGACTTGGTGCTGCGGGTCGCCGAGGTGAGGCATGCTGTCGTGCTCTCCAACGACGGGCTCGCGGTGGGCGCGTCCACCGGCCTCGGACGCGAGGACGCGGAGCACCTCGCTGCGGTCTCCTCCGGTTTCCACAGCCTGGCCAAGGGCGCGGGCCGCCACTTCGGCGCCGGCGGAGTACGCCAGACCATGGTCGAGATGGACGACGGTTTCCTGTTCGTGGTGGCCGCCGGAGACGGGTCCTGCCTCGCCGTCCTGAGCGGCGTGACGGCCGACATCGGCCTGATCGCCTACGAGATGGCACGCCTGGTCAGACGGGTGGGTGAGCATCTCCACTCGGCTCCCCGCGCGGACGTCCGTCCGCCCGCGGCCGGGTGAGCGGGGGACGGAGTTCATGACCGAGGACCGGGCAGCCACCCCTGAGCAGCCGGGCAGCCAGTGGTACGACAACGAGGCCGGGCCGCTCGTCCGCCCCTACGCCATGACAGGTGGACGCACCGAGTCGGGACCCGCGGGGGTGCGCTTCGACCTGATAGCGCTCGTCACGCTCAACACCGGGGCGCCCGGGACCGGCGAGGACACCGCACTCGGTCCGGAGCACCGGGCCCTCGTCGAACTCTGCCGGGCCGAAACCCAGTCCGTCGCCGAACTGGCCGCGGACACCGATCTGCCCGTGGGCGTGGTGCGCGTGCTCCTGGGCGATCTGCTGGAACTGGGCTGCGTGACGGTCAGCCGCCCTGTGCCGCCCGCGCACCTGCCCGACGAGCGCATCCTGCGCGAGGTCATCGACGGACTGAGGGCCCTGTAGCCGTCGACCGATACCGGCTGATCCGAGAGAAGTGAGCGATGGTCCCTGAACACTCCGATGACACCAGCGGTGAGACGGCCGCCCTGGCGTTGAAGATCCTCGTCGCCGGCGGCTTCGGCGTCGGCAAGACCACCTTGGTGGGCGCGGTCAGCGAGATCAGACCGCTGCGCACCGAGGAACTGCTGAGTGAGGCCGGCCGGTCGGTCGACGACACCGGCGGCGTGGACCGGAAGGTGACGACGACCGTCGCCATGGACTTCGGGCGCATCACCATCAGGTCCGGCCTGTCGCTCTACCTGTTCGGAACGCCGGGCCAGGACAGATTCTGGTTCCTGTGGGACGAGCTGGCACAGGGAGCCCTCGGTGCCGTCGTCCTTGCGGACACCCGCCGGCTTGAGGACTGCTTTCCGGCGGTGGACTACTTCGAACACCGGCACATCCCCTTCGTGGTGGCGGTCAACTGCTTCACGGACGCACGCACGTACGGCGCCCACGAAGTGTCACGGGCCCTCGATCTCGACCGGGGAACCCCCGTGGTGCTCTGCGACGCCCGTGACCGCGACTCGGGAAGGGAGGTGCTGGTGCGTCTCGTCGAGTACGCCGGGCGGATGCACACCGCCCGGCTCCTCGACTCGGTCGGCTGACGGACTCGGTCGGCCGGAGAATCTGATCGGCTGGAGGACCTGGAGGACTTCGAGGACTTCGAGGACTTGGTCGGCCCGGCCGGAGGACTTGGTCGGCCGACGCGCGGCCGACCAAGCGCTCAAGCTGCGCCACTCAACCCGTGGGACTCAGCCCTGTGTGACTCAACCTGTGCGGGGGGTCAGTCGGAGACCGAGCCCTCCGCGAGAACCTTCTCGATACTCACTCGTACGAGGAGTTCGCCGGGTACGCCGTTCCGGGCCGCGAACTCCTCGGCGCGTTCCTCGCCCATGTACCGGCTGCCGATCCGTCCCGCCCAGAGCCGGACGTCGTCGAGGTCCTCCGAGATCCGGGCCCGCCCCTGTACGACGACGTACGCGAACGGCGGCCGGTCGTCGTCCACACACAGGGCCACCCGGCCGTCCCGAGCCAGATTCCGCCCCTTGACGGTGTCCTTCCCCGTGTTGAAGACCAGGTCGTCGCCGTCGAGCACGAACCAGATCGGTGCCACATGCGGGCGCCCGTCGGCCCGGACGGTCGACAACTTGCCAGTGCGGGTTCCGTGCGAGACGAACGCCCGCCATTCCTCATCGGTCATCTTGTGTGCCATGCCCCTATCCTCCTTGCCCGGACGGCGACGGTGGTGAAGGCTGGTCGATCGGATCCTCCGGCCCAGGGGGACCACACATCACGGGGAGACGGATCATGGCGGAGAACCGGGGACTTGACTGGCTGCTCGACGATCTGACCCAGCGTGTCGAGCACATACGCCACGCACTCGTGCTGTCCAACGACGGACTGGTGACCGGGGCGAGCACAGGTCTGCGACGGGAGGACGCCGAGCATCTCGCCGCCGTCTCCTCCGGATTGCACAGCCTGGCCAAGGGCTCGGGCAGGCACTTCGGCGCGGGCCGGGTCCGCCAGACCATGATCGAATTCGATGACGCGGTCCTCTTCGTCACGGCGGCCGGCACCGGCAGCTGCCTGTGCGTGCTCAGTGCGGCCGAAGCCGACATCGGCCAGGTCGCGTACGAGATGACTCTGCTCGTCAATCGCGTCGGCGAGCACCTGCACGTCGACGCCCGACATCCGGAACACTCGCCCTCCATAGACATCTGACCTGCACAGACGTCATCGTGCCCGAAGTTATCCACAGGCTCGGCGCGAGGCGCGGCGAACCGGCTACGGTTTTTCTCGAAGCAAGCGCACGCAAGACACAGGCGAAGCGCACACCGCTGCACGGGGGAGAACCATCATGTCCGGCAACACCATCACGCAGTCCGTCATGCCAACGGTCACGCAGTCCGTCATCTCCGGTCCGAACGGGCCTGTCGGTGTGACCCCGACACAAACCTCGACACTCGCCCAGAGCCGCGCCGCGCGGGAGCTGGGGTTCAAGCGGGGCGAGTTCGACCTCGCCGTACGGCTCGGGCGCATCCGCACAGTGCCTGACGAAGGCGGCGGAGGCCATCGCGTCACCCGCGCGGAGATCGACAGGGTGCGGGCCGAAGCAGGCTTCCCTGAGGCTCTGCGGGAACGCGTCAAAGCGGTCGGCACGTCGGAGGGCGCGGCCCTCATGGGCGTCACGACCGCCCGGTTCACGCGCTTCGCTCGCCTGGGCCTCGTAGTGCCCGTAAAATTCTATTTGAACCGGTATCGCGCAGTCGTGTGGCTGTATCTGGCACAAGAACTGCGGCAGTTCGCCGAAGACAAGAAGCATGCGTCGCTGCTGAGCGGCCGTGTGCCCGAGAACCTGCGCGGCCAACTGGAGACGGGACTGGACCTGCGGGCCCGGAACTGGCGAGGCCGGCACCTCGGGTCCCTGCTTCGGCAGAACGAAAATCCGTGGGCACGTGCAGCGGTCGTGGCGTCACTGCTCGACCCCGTCCAGGTCGCCGAGATCGTTCCCGACCCGTACGAGCGGGCCTACATGGACCGGTACCGGCCCGAACAGACCACCCACGGTGCGCCCGACTCGCCTGCCGCACACATCACGGCCCGGATCATGACAGCGACGGATCCGGACGAGATCAGCTGGCTCCGCGCCGATCTGGCGAACGGGCTGGAGGAGGCACGCGACCGCCGGGCCGCCCCGCGACCGACGACGGAGGCCGGGACTTCGGAGGTGGAGTACGACCGGCCGGCGCTTCTTGGCGCACACCGCACGCCGGTCGATCACCGCACGCTTGACGATCACCGGCAGCCCGTCGACCAGCGAGAGGCCGCCAAGCTGCGGCACCCGGCTGGAATGCGACGTCCGGCCGGGCAGCGGCGCCCGGGTGAGCGGGTGCGTCCGGCCGAAGCGCGGCAGCATTCGGTCGGAGGGCATTCGGTCGGACGGCATCCGGCCGAAGAGCGACACCCGGCCGAAGGGCGGCGTTCGGCCCAAGTGCGGCAGTTGGCTGACGCGCGGACTCGGGCGGGAGCAGTACGACAAGCAGGAGCAGTACGGCAGGCAGGACCACGACAGCAGGCAGGCTCACGGCGACCTGCCGAGGGGCGGCCCGCGATCGACGAACCGGGACGTCCCGGACGGCTCCTCGGCTGGCTGCGGCGCAGAAACCTCTGACCCGGCCGGTGCCCGGTCAGTCCTCCAGCTTGCGGAACAGCCCTTCCTGGACGACGGAAACGAGCAGGCGTCCCTCCTGGTCGTAGATCCGCCCCCGGGCCAGCCCTCGGCCACCCGTCGCGATCGGCGACTCCTGGTCGTACAGGAACCACTCGTCGGCGCGGAACGGCCGGTGGAACCACATGGCGTGGTCCAGGGAGGCCATGTCGAAACCGCGCCGGCCCCACAGGGGCTCCACCGGGATGCGGACGGCGTCCAGGAGCGTCATGTCGCTCGCATAGGTGAGCGCGCAGGTATGGACGAGCGGGTCGTCGCCCAGAGGCCCGACGGCGCGCATCCACACGGCGCTGCGCGGCTCGGCGTTCTCGATCTCCTCCGGTGTCCAGCGCAACCGGTCCGCGTAGCGGATGTCGAAGGGCTGGCGCCGGGCCATGCGCTCCAGCGTCTCGGGGAGCACGCCCAGATGTTCCTTGATCTCCTGAGTGAGGCTCGGGAGCGACTCCGGATCCGGGACCTCACGAGCCGGCGGCAACTGGTGCTCGAAGCTCCCTTCCTCAGGCTTGTGAAAGGAGGCGGTCAGATTGAAGATCGTGCGGCCCTGCTGCACGGCGGTGACGCGGCGCGTGGTGAACGACCGCCCGTCCCGTACCCGTTCGACCTGGTACACGATGGGCACGCCCGGTCGGCCCGGGCGCAGGAAGTACGCGTGCAGCGAGTGCACGGGCCGTTCCGGGTCCGTGGTGCGGCCGGCGGCGACGAGGGCCTGGCCCGCGACCTGCCCGCCGAAGACCCGCTGCAGCGATTCCTGCGGGCTGGGACCACGGAAGATGTTGACCTCGATCTGCTCCAGGTCGAGCAGATCGACGAGTCGTTCCGCTGGGTTCGTCATGTGTCGCGTTCTCCTGTGCTCACAGCTGGCCGACGGCGGTGACCTTGACGATGGCACGTCCCTCGGCGTCGGAGGCCACGAGGTCGATCTCCGCGCTGATGCCCCAGTCGTGGTCGCCGTTCGGGTCGGCGAAGGTCTGACGGACCCGCCACAGACCGTTCTCCGGCTGCTCGTCGATGATCAGGAGCTTGGGACCGCGTGCGTCGGGACCGGTGCCGAGGTCGTCGTACTCGTCCCAGTAGTCGTCCATGGCCGCGCCCCAGGCATCGGCGTCCCAGCCCGCCTCGGAGTCGAGCTCTCCGAGTTCGGCGACGTTGTCGAGGGCGGCGAGTTCGACGCGCCGGAACATGGCGTTGCGGACGAGGACCCGGAAGGCGCGCCCGTTGGCCGTGACCGGCTTGACCTGGTCGGCCTTCTCCTGGGCCTCCTCTGCCGTCATCACCTCGGGGTTGGCGAGCTGTTCCCACTCGTCGAGGAGGCTGGAGTCGACCTGACGCACCATCTCGCCCAGCCAGGCGATCAGGTCCTCCAGGTCCTCCGACTTCAGATCGTCCGGGACGGTGTGGTCGAGGGCCTTGTAGGCGCTCGCCAGGTAGCGGAGCACGATGCCCTCGGTGCGGGCGAGTTCGTAGTGGGACACGAACTCGGTGAAGGTCATGGCCCGTTCGTACATGTCACGGATGACGGACTTCGGGGAGAGCGGATGGTCGCCCACCCACGGGTGGCTCTTGCGGTAGGTGTCGTACCCGTGGAAGAGCAGCTCTTCCAGCGGCTTGGGGTACGACACGTCCTGGAGCCGCTCCATGCGCTCCTCGTACTCGATGCCTTCCGCCTTCATCGCCCCCACGGCCTCGCCGCGGGCCTTGTTCTGCTGGGCGGCGAGGATCTGCCGCGGGTCGTCCAGCGTGGACTCCACGACGGACACCATGTCCAGGGCGTACGAAGGCGATTCCGGGTCCAGGAGGTCGAACGCGGCGAGAGCGAAGGTCGACAGCGGCTGGTTGAGAGCGAAGTTCTGCTGCAGGTCGACGGTCAGGCGCACGATGCGCCCTTCCGCGTCCGGTGTGTCGAGCTTCTCCACGACTCCGCCGTCGAGGAGGGAGCGGTAGATGGCGATCGCCCGCCTGATGTGCCGCAGTTGCTGCTTGCGCGGCTCGTGGTTGTCCTCCAGCAGATGACGCATCGCGGCGAAGGCGTTGCCGGGCCGCGCGATCACGGACAGAAGCATCGTGTGAGTGACCCGGAAACGCGAGGTCAGCGGCTCCGGATCGGACGAGATCAGCTTCTCGAACGTGCCGTCCGTCCAGCCCACAAAACCTTCCGGGGCCTTCTTGCGCACCACCTTGCGACGCTTCTTCGGGTCGTCGCCGGCCTTGGCAAGGGCCTTCTCGTTCTCCACGACGTGCTCGGGGGCCTGCGCCACGACGAAGCCCGCCGTGTCGAAGCCGGCCCGGCCGGCCCGGCCCGCGATCTGGTGGAACTCCCGTGCGCGCAGGGTCCGTACGCGCGTGCCGTCGTACTTCGCCAGAGCGGTGAACAGCACGGTGCGGATGGGCACGTTGACGCCGACGCCGAGGGTGTCCGTGCCGCAGATGACCTTCAGAAGACCGGCCTGCGCCAGTTTCTCGACCAGGCGGCGGTACTTGGGCAGCATGCCGGCGTGGTGCACACCGATGCCGTGCCGTACGTAACGGGAGAGGTTGCGGCCGAACTTGGTGGTGAACCGGAAGTTGCCGATCAGCGCGGCGATCTGGTCCTTCTCCTCGCGCGTGCACATGTTGATGCTCATCAGCGCCTGCGCCCGCTCCACGGCCTGCGCCTGGGTGAAGTGCACGATGTAGACGGGCGCCTGCCTCGTCTCCAGGAGCTCGGTGAGCGTCTCGGTGAGCGGCGTCAGCTTGTACTCGTAGGAGAGCGGGACGGGACGGGTCGCCGAGCGGACCACCGAGGTGGGACGGCCGGTCCGCCGGGTCAGGTCCTCCTCGAACATGGAGACGTCGCCGAGCGTCGCCGACATCAGGATGAACTGCGCCTGCGGCAGTTCGAGGATCGGGATCTGCCAGGCCCAGCCGCGGTCGGCCTCGGCGTAGAAGTGGAACTCGTCCATGACGACCTGGCCGACATCGGCACGCTTGCCGTCGCGCAGCGCGATGGAGGCAAGGACCTCGGCGGTGCAGCAGATGACCGGGGCGTCGGAGTTCACGGACGCGTCGCCGGTCAGCATGCCGACGTTCTCGGTGCCGAACATCTTGCACAGCTCGAAGAACTTCTCCGAGACGAGCGCCTTGATCGGCGCGGTGTAGAAGGTGACCTCGTCACGGGCGAGCGCCGCGAAGTGCGCACCCGCGGCGATCATGCTCTTGCCGGACCCGGTGGGGGTCGACACGATCACGTTCGCACCCGAGACCACCTCGATCAGCGCCTCCTCCTGGTGGGGATAGAGCGTGAGACCGCGTTCCCCGGCCCACGACTCGAAGGCTTCGTAGAGGGCGTCGGGATCTGCGGTCTGCGGCAGCTGATCGATAAGGGTCACACACCCATCTTGCCTGTCATCCCACCCGATGAGGGAATCGGATGCGAGGCCGAAGATCACGAACGCTACGCTGTGTCGCCGACCAGGTGTCAGCTCACGGGGACAACTGGCAGTCAGTACAAGAGGAATGGGGCGGGGCACGGCCATGATGGGACCAGCACACTCACTGTCCGGGGCGGCGGCCTGGCTGGGCGTCGGAGCGGCGGCGGCGGCCTCAGGCCACACGATGCCGTGGCCGGTGCTCCTGGCCGGGGCGCTGATCTGCGCGGGCGCCGCCCTCGCCCCGGATCTGGACCACAAGGCCGCCACCATCTCGCGGGCCTTCGGACCGGTGTCACGGGGCCTGTGCGAGATCGTCGACAAGCTCTCGTACGCCGTCTACAAGGGCACGAGGAAGCCGGGCGATCCGCGGCGCTCGGGTGGGCACCGGACGCTGACACACACCTGGCTGTGGGCGGTGCTCATCGGCGGCGGAGCCTCGGTGGCCGCGATCACCGGAGGCCGCTGGGCGGTTCTGGGACTTCTGTTCGTGCACATGGTGCTCGCCATCGAAGGGCTGCTCTGGCGGGCGACGCGTGGTTCCAGCGCCGACGTCCTGGTCTGGCTGCTGGCCGCGACGAGTGCGTGGATCATCGCGGGGGTGCTGGACAAGCCGGGCAACGGGGCCGACTGGCTCTTCACCGCGCCGGGCCAGGAGTACCTGTGGCTCGGACTGCCGATCGTCCTCGGCGCGCTGGTGCACGACATCGGGGACGCGCTGACGGTGTCGGGCTGCCCGATCCTGTGGCCGATCCCGGTCGGCCGCAAGCGGTGGTACCCGATCGGGCCGCCCAAGGCGCTGCGGTTCCGGGCGGGCAGCTGGGTCGAGCTGAAGGTGCTGATGCCGGCGTTCATGGTGCTGGGCGGAGTGGGCGGCGCGGCCGCGCTCAACTTCATCTGAAGCCGACGTGTTCGAGCGGCCGCGCCACCGGGACGAGTGGCGCGGCCGGCGGACAGGGCGCGGAAGGCGGACAGGCTGCGGCTGTCACCTGCCGCCGGGAGGCAGCCGTTCCGGCCGGGTCAGGAGGCGTCGCCCTCGCCCGGCGCCTTGTCCTGGCCTCCGCCGCCGTACCGCTTCTCGAAGCGGGCGACCCGTCCCTCGGTGTCCACGGTCCTGGCCGTGCCCGTGTAGAAGGGGTGGCTCTCCGAGGAGATCTCCACATCCACGACGGGGTACGTCCGGCCGTCGTCCCACTCGATGGTCTGGTCGCTGGCGGCGGTGGACCGGGTCAGGAAGGCGTACCCGGCGGCGCGGTCGCGGAAGACGACGGAGTGGTAGTCGGGGTGCTTGTCCTGCTGCATGAGTGCTCCTTGCGTGGGGGAGGGGTGCGCGGACAGGGCAGCGGGAAGGACGCGGTCAGCCGGACAGGGAGTCCTCGTCGACGATGTGCATGGCGGCCTCCTCCGCCGAGGCGGCGGCTCCGTCTATGCCCACGTCGGTGGCGATCAGCCCGCTCTCCCCGTCCTCGTGCGCTCCTTCTCCGGGGGCCACGAGACGTCCGGAGCGGAGGGCACCCACTTCGTTGTCCAGGGGTTCGCCGTCCGAGTCGGGGCAGTCTCCGATGCCGTCGCCGTCGGGTGCCGCGACATCCGGGAGTTCTTCGGCGAGACGTTCGTCGAGGGTTTCGCCGCGGTGGCGCTCGGCCGCTGTCACGTCTTTGCGTTCCACCGCCCAGGGGCGTTCCGGAGGTGACCAGCCGCGGTCCAGAGGGTCGCTCACACCGTCGGTTTCGAGTGTGTCCTCGGCGTCGAGCAGTCCGGCGTCGTCCTGAACCTCGGATCCGTCGGGCTGGTAGACATCGTCTCCCCAACTGTCGGCGCTGTCCACGGGTACCTCCAGGTGGTGCGGGCCGGCCTGCTGTCACCGCGTTCGGCGGCGGGTACGCGGACCGCTCGGCCCAGGCCTCGCCCGTACGGAACACGTGGAACCGGGCGGTTCCCGGGCGCTCCCCGAGCCGGTGCCGACCTCCACACTTCCACCCACCTGCGACACCGCGCAACGTCACGGAGCCCGGCCGGGCGCGTCGGCCCGCTCGGGCGCCCGGCCGGCCACACCCGCCCGGCACCGGCCCGCAGGCCCGGACGGACCGCACATGGACGGTTCACCCACAGACCGCCCGTCCACGGACGGGCCGGCCGTGGGCGGACCTCCCACGGCCGGCCCGTCCGCGTGCCCGTTCACCCGTGCCAGGACCGCCACAGTGCCGCGTACGCGCCGTTCGCGGCGACCAGCTGGTCGTGGCTGCCGAGCTCGCTGATGCGGCCGTTCTCGACGACGGCGATGACGTCCGCGTCGTGGGCGGTGTGCAGCCGGTGGGCGATGGCGACCACCGTGCGGCCGTCGAGGACCCGCGCCAGGGAGCGCTCCAGGTGCCGGGCCGCCCGCGGGTCGAGGAGCGAGGTGGCCTCGTCCAGGACCAGCGTGTGCGGGTCCGCGAGCACCAGGCGTGCGAGCGCGATCTGCTGGGCCTGGGCGGGCGTGAGCGCGACACCGCCCGAGCCGACCTCGGTGTCGAGACCGTCGGCCAGCGCCCGCGCCCACCCGCCGGCGTCGACCGCGACGAGGGCGGCCCACAGCTCGGCGTCATTGGCACCCGTGCGGGCGAGGAGGAGGTTGTCGCGCAGGGCGCCCACGAACACGTGGTGCTCCTGGTTGACCAGGGCCACGTGGGAGCGGACCCGTTCCGCGGACATCCGGGACAGTTCGGCGCCACCCAGGGTGACCTGGCCCGTGCGGGGCGCGTAGATCCCGGCGAGCAGCCTGCCCAGCGTGGACTTGCCCGCGCCGGACGGGCCGACCAGGGCCATCCGGGTGCCGGGCGCGACCTCCAGGGAGACCTTGCGCAGCACGTCGACGCCCGCCCGGTAACCGAAGTGCACCTCGTCGGCGTGCACGTCACGCCCGTCGGGGGCCAGCGCCCCGTCACCCGCGTCCGGCTCGATCTCGCGGACGCCCACCAGCCGTGCCAGCGACACATGGGCCACCTGCAGCTCGTCGTACCAGCGCAGGATCAGGCCCACCGGGTCGACGAGCATCTGCGCGATCAGGGCGCCCGTCGTCAGCTGGCCCACGTCGATCCAGCCCTGGAGGACGAAGTACCCGCCGATCATGAGGACCGAGCCGAGGACCGTGGTGTGGGTTGCGTTGATGGCGGGGAAGAGCACCGACCGCAGCCAGAGGGTGTACCGCTCCCAGGCGGTCCACTCCTTGACCCGCTGGTCCGACAGGTCGATGCGGCGCTCGCCCAGGCGGTGCGCCTCGACGGTGCGCCCGGCGTCCACGGTCTCGGCGAGGACGGCGGCCACGGCGGCGTAACCGGCGGCCTCGGAGCGGTAGCCGGACGCGGCGCGCTTGAAGTACCAGCGGCAGCCGATCACCAGGATCGGGACGGCGACCAGTACCGCGGGCGCGAGCGGCGGCGCGGTCACGACCAGGCCGCCGAGCAGCAGCGCCACCCACACCACGGCGATGGCCAGCTGGGGCACGGCCTCGCGCATGGCGTTGGCCAGCCGGTCGATGTCCGTGGTGATGCGGGAGAGCAGATCACCCGTACCGGCCCGCTCCAGGACGCCGGGCGGCAGCCCCACGGCCCGTACGAGGAAGTCCTCGCGCAGGTCGGCCAGCATCCGCTCGCCGAGCATGGCCCCGCGCAGTTGCACCTGGTGCACGAACACGGCCTGGACGACCAGGGCGACGGCGAACAGTGCGGCGGTGCGCTCCAGGTGCAGTTCACGCGCGGCGGTCGCGCCTTCGGAGACGTGCTGGACCAGGGAGCCCAGCAGATAGGGGCCCACCATCGAGGAGACGACGGCGACCGTGTTGACGGTGACGAGCACCAGGAAGGTCCGGCGATGTCGTTGGAACAGTTCGGCCACGTAGGCGCGTACGGTCGCGGGGGCTCCGACGGGCAGGGTCTCCGCCGTCTTCGGGGCCGCCGGATCGTAGGCCGGTGGCGCCACGCCGATCATGCCGTCTCCTCGATTTCTTCCAGTTCCTGCAGCTGGTTCAGTTCCTGTTCGGCGGCCTCGTCGTCGGTCTCACGGGTCACCACGGCGCGGTACCGCGCGTCGCTGTGCAGCAGTTCGCGGTGCACGCCGACCGCTGCGACCTCGCCCTCGTGGACGAGCACGACCCGGTCCGCCCGGTCCAGGAGCAGCGGCGACGAGGTGAGGACCACCGTCGTGCGCCCCTGTCGCAGGGAGCGGATCCCGTCGGCGATCCGCGCCTCGGTGTGCGAGTCGACCGCGGACGTCGGTTCGTCCAGGACCAGTACGCCCGGGGCGGTGACCAGCGACCGGGCCAGCGCGAGACGCTGGCGCTGGCCGCCGGACAGGGACCGGCCGCGTTCGGTGATCCGGGAGTCCATCGGGTCGTCGGCGTCCAGCGAACCCTGGGCGAGCGCGTCCAGGACGTCGCCGCACTGGGCCGCCGACAGTGCCTCCTCGGGGCTGACGTCTCCCGACGAGGGCACGTCGAGCAGTTCGCGCAGCGTGCCGGAGAGCAGGACCGGATCCTTGTCCTGGACGAGGACTGCACTGCGGGCGGAGCCGAGGGGCAGTTCGTCGAGCGGTACGCCTCCGACCAGCGCGGACGGTAGTTCCGAGGACTCCGCCGTATGACCGCCGAGCCGTTCGGCGAGTTCACCCGCGGCGTCCGGGTCACCGCACACCACGGCGGTGAGCCGTCCCGCGGGCGCGAGCAGACCGGTCGCGGGGTCGTACAGGTCTCCGGTCGGTACGACGGCCTCGCGCGATCCCTCGCCGTCCGTGGCCCGTTCGAGGGACAGCACCCGTGCCGCGCGCCTGGCGGACGGCCGGGAGAAGGAGTACGCCATCGCGATCTCGGTGAAGTGCCGCAGCGGATAGGTGAGGATCATGACCGCGCTGTAGACGGTGACCATCTCGCCGACGGTGATCCGGCCCTCGCTGGCCAGGTTCACGCCGTGCCAGACGACGACGATCAGCAGCAGCCCGGGGAGGAAGACCTGGATCGCGTGGATCAGTGCCCACATGCGGGCGCTGCGCACGGCGGCGTGCCGGACCTCCTGCGAGGCGCGGCGGTAGCGGTCGAGGAACAGTTCCTCGCCGCCGATCCCGCGCAGTACGCGCAGGCCCGCGACGGTGTCCGAGGCCAGTTCGGTGGCGCGTCCCGCCTTCTCGCGCTGGAAGTCGGCGCGTCGGGTGGCCCGGGGGAGCAGCGGCAGCACCGACAGCGCCAGGACGGGCAGGCCCACGGCGACGACGACGCCGAGCGCCGGCTGGTAGACGACGAGGGCGACACAGACGAGCACGACGGTCACGGCGGCCGCGGTGAACCGCGACACGGCCTCCACGAACCAACCGATCTTCTCGACGTCGCCCGTCGAGACCGCCACGATCTCGCCGGCCGCGACGCGGCGGGTCAGCGCGGAGCCCAGCAGAGCGGTCCTGCGGGCCAGCAACTGCTGCACGCGCGCGGCAGCGGTGATCCAGTTGGTGACAGCGGCGCGGTGCAGCATGGTGTCGCCCAGCGCGATACCGAAGCCGCACAGGGCGAGCAGCCCGCCCGCGAGGGCCAGTCGCGCGCCGGAGCGGTCCACGACGGCCTGGACGGCGAATCCGACGCAGAAGGGCAGTGCGGACACGGACAGGAAGTGCAGCAGCCCCCAGACCAGGGCCTTCATCTGTCCGCCGAGCTGATTCCGGCCGAGCCATACCAGGAATCGGGGCCCCGAGCGTGCGTCCGGCACACCCGGGTCGGGATACGGAAGGTCTTGAATCTGCATGACGTCCCAAAGGGCTCGTAGTACGGAGGTGGGGAGACAACAAACCGTGCAAGGTTCGCGTCGCAGCGTGTCCGCAGGCAAACGCTTTTCCGCCGTGGGGCAAAGATTCGGCCCGGACCGCCCGGATATGACCGGTAGGTCGAGGGGGTGGGCACGGTCGTCCGCGTCGTGGTGCGACGATGGACGGTATGCACATCAGCGGAGGGATGCGGACGACGGCCATAGCCGCGGTTCTGGGCGCCGTGGTCATGCCACTGGCGGCCTGCGGCGGTTCGGACGGCGGCGGGAAGAAGGGCAACGGGCAGGCGGGGGACGGGTCCCGGCCCGAGCAGGCGCGCACGGTCGATCTCAAGCGCATCCCCGATGTGGGGGACACGCTGCAGAAGCAGATCCCCGCGAACTCCCGGCAGGTCGTCGCGGTCTACGGGCAGGGCAAGGACTCGGCGAAGTCCACGATCGTCCTGTACACCAAGTCCGGCTCCACCTGGGACAAGACCCGCAGCTGGGAAGGGCACAACGGCAAGAAGGGCTGGACGACCGACCACAACGAGGGCGACAAGCGCAGCCCCGTCGGCGTGTTCACGCTCAGCGACTCGGGCGGTGTCCTCGACGACCCCGGCGCCAAGCTCCCGTACACGCAGTCCTCGGGCTTCCAGGCCCCGCACTACTGGGCCAAGTCGCACTGGAACGACTTCGACTACGTGATCGCCATCGACTACAACCGCGTCAAGGGCACCTCGCCGAACGACCCGACCCGCCCCCAGGGCCAGTCCAAGGGCGGCAGCATCTGGCTGCACATGGACCACGGCAGCGGTACGTCGGCCTGCGTGAGCCTGTCCAAGTCGGGCATGCAGTACCTGCTGCGCACCCTCGACCCGGACCGTCACCCGGTCGTGGTGATGGGCGACAAGGCGGACCTCAAGGCCTGACAGCGCTTCACCACGGGCCCGCCCCTCAGTAGTAGGGGCGCAGCGAAGGCCACAAGCGGGACCACGGCTTCGTGGTCCCCGAACACAGCAGCACCGCCGCGCCCTGCTCGTCGTTCTCCGCCTCGTCGTTCTCCACCTGCACCCCGTCGCCGTCCGGCGTCCCCTCCCCGTTGTCCACGCGCGCGACCTGCCGGCAGTCGGTGAAGTACCGCTCCGTGCCGTCCGCGTCCTGCTGACGGACGACGAGTACCGGCCCGTCCATCGAGTCGGGCGGCGGACCCCAGTCGGCGTAGCTCATATGGCCGGCCGGGACCCGCAGCCCGGCGACCGAGTCCCCGAGCAGTTCGGTGGCGGCCTGTCTGATCAGAGGCGTCAGCGGCGGCTGGTCGACGTACCCCAGGCCCGCCGTGCCCCGAGGCAGGATTGCGGGCCGGGCCGACTCCCCGTAGAACACCGCTCATGAGAAGACGGATCATCATGTCCATGCTCGCCGGAGCGACCCTCGTGGCGAGCACCCTCCTCGGAGCGGGCCCGGCCCAGGCCGCCCGGCCGACGGAAGCCCCGCCGACGCACTCCCCGACGGCCACCCGGCTCGCCGACCCGCTCGCTGCCCCGTCCGCCGAGTTCGGCAGCGACTGGCACGATCCGCTGACCGCCGCCCCGCCCGTCACCAGGCCCGCTGGCGCGTCCTGCGAAGTGACGGTCGCCGAGGCGCAGTTCCGGGACTTCACGCCGTACAAG
This sequence comes from Streptomyces sp. NPDC102514, assembly GCF_055584525.1. NCBI lineage: Bacteria > Bacillati > Actinomycetota > Actinomycetes > Kitasatosporales > Streptomycetaceae > Streptomyces > Streptomyces sp. NPDC102514. The sequence continues at coordinate 330,729 of NZ_JBVJLW010000010.1, read as the reverse complement.
GGCACGTACGCGCCCCCGCGCGGCTGCGGCGACCGCTGGAGCAAGGTCGTGCTGCGCCTGGACGGCAAGGTCAAGGGGCGTCAGTACGACCGGCTGGGGTATCTGCACATCGGCGGCGTCGAGGTCTTCCGTACGTCCACTCCGCAGCCCTCGCCCGACGGCATCGAGTGGTCGGTGGAGAAGGACGTCACGCGCTACAGCGACACGTTCCGCGGCGGTCACGACGTCGAGATGCTGATCGGGAACGTCGTCGACGACACCTACACGGGCGTCTTCGACGTCAAGGTGACCCTGACCTTCTACCCCGCGCCTCCCTTCGAGAAGTCGGCCGCGGGCAGGGCCACCGCGACCCCCGACCGCGTCCTCACCCTCCAGGACGGCACCCTCACCACGCCCCGCAACAGCGAACGCATCGTCGCCGAGGTGTACGCCACCGGTTCGGGCGGCGGCTGCGAGGAGTACTGGTATCTGACCGTGCCCGATGCCGCCCCGTACTCCTGCAAGGCGGACGGCGGCCCCTACCGCGAGGTGCAGATAGCGGTCGACGGCAAACTGGCGGGCATCGCCGCGCCGTTCCCCACCGTGTGGACCGGCGGCTGGTCCAACCCCTTCCTCTGGTACGTCGTCCCGGGCCCGCGCGCCTTCGACATCAAGCCCGTCGAGTACGACCTGACCCCGTTCGCGGGGCTGCTCAACGACGGCCGCCCGCACCGGATCGACGTCTCCGTAGTGGGCGTTCCCGAGGGACAGAGCGGCTGGAGCACCCCGGTGAACGTCCTCGTCTGGCAGGACGCGAAGAGCACGCACGTCACCGGGAAGCTCACCGCCCACAGGACCGGCGCCCTCACGAACTCCGCCACGTACACGCCCGGTTCCGAGCACCGGCTCGACACGGACGCCGGGCACCGGCTGACGGTGTCCGGGTACGTCGACACCTCGCACGGCCGTGTCGCGACCACGATCGACCGTGAGCTGGCCAGTACCTCCGTGCACCGCTGGACCGACGGCGAGAACACGGACGCGCTCGACGGGACCTGGACCGACGACGAGAAGGTCACCGTGGACGGGCGCGGACCGGCCGTGACGACCCGTACGGACCGCACGTACACCATGGACGGCACCACGACGCTCGGCGCGGGCGACCGGCTGCGGACCGTGCTGTCCCTGGGGGACCGGGCGTCCGTCGTGGAGACCCGCGGTGGCCGGCGCACCGCGTGGTCCCGGCTCGACGACAGCTACACGGGCGACGCGACCTACACCGCGAACGTGCCGCGCGACCAGCGGCACGCCGTCGCCACGACGAGTGAGCGCTACCGGCTGTCCGGCTCGGACGGCTGCTACGACCGGCGCCTGACGACCGTGCAGGGCGTGCTCACCAGCCGCGCGGACCTCACCCGTTCTGCCGGAGGCCGTCCTGCGGCTTCGGCGAGTCCATGCCCGGCCGCTCCTTCTTCCACAACCCGCGGGTGAAGTCCGGGATCGCCTGCGGTGCCCCGTGTGCCTTGATGGAGGCGTGGCTCAGTGGCACCGGAGCGGTCCAGGTGGCGGCGTCATAGACGTCGAAGTCCGGTACCAGCCCGAGCCGGATGGACTGCATCAGCCGGAACAGCATGATGTAGTCCATCCCGCCGTGTCCGCCGGGCGGGTCGGAGTGCTCCTTCCACAGCCAGTGGTCCCACTCCGCGTACGCCGAGAAGTCGCCCCAGACGTCGTCTGTGTGGTCCGGCTCTATATAGATCCGCTCCGGGTAGTCCTCGAACACACCCTTCGTGCCGCCGAGGCTGTTGATCCGCGAATAGGGATGTGGCGTCGACACATCGTGTTCGAGCCGGATCACCCGCCCCTTGGCGGTCTGTACGAGGCTGATGGTCCGGTCGCTCTCGATGTACGTCTCCTTCCAGCTCGGGTCGCCCGGCGGCATGTGCTCGGCGCGGTACTCGGCGAGGCCCAGCGAGGGTGTGCCGAAGCTGGAGATGTGGGTGACGCGGTCACCTCGGTTGACGTCCATGTAGTTGGCGACCGGGCCGAAGCCGTGGTTCGGGTAGAGGTCGCCGCGCAGCCGGGTGTGCCACAGCCGCCGCCAGGGACCTTCGTAGTAGTCCGGGTCGAACATCAGGCCGCGCAGATCGTGGTTGTAGGCCCCGGCGCCGTGCAGCAGCCGGCCGAACTTCCCCGCGTGCGCCATGCGCAGGACCCGCATCTCGTTGCGGCCGTAGCAGCAGTTCTCCAGTTGCATGCAGTGTCTGCGGGTGCGTTCGGAGAGGTCGACGAGTTCCCAGAGCTGGTCGAGCCGCATCGCGACCGGACACTCCACGCCGACGTGCTTGCCGCTGAGCATGGCCGTGCGCGCCATCTCGAAATGCAGGTCCCAGGGCGTCGCCACGTACACGAAGTCGAGGTCACCGCGCGCGCAGAGGTCGACGAAGTCGTGCTCGCCCTTCGTGTACGTCGCCGGGGCGGGCTGTCCCGCGGCCACCACCTTGGCCGCGGCTCTCGCGGTCTTGTCCTTGACCGGATCGCACAGTGCGACGACACGGACGCCGTCGAGGGCCAGGAACAGGTCGATCATGCCGCCGCCGCGGTTGCCGAGCCCGATGATCCCGACCCGCACGGTCCCGCGCCCCTCGAACGGCACGCCGATCATGGTTCTGCCCTGCGCGGTGGGTGCGGCCGGTTCGCCGTCCGCGGCGGCTTCCACCGGCGTCCCGGACGCGGCGGCGTGCGCCGTGCCGCCAGCCGCCGCGAGCGTACCGAGGCCCAGCCCCAGCCCGAGGCCCAGTCCCGTTCCGGTGACGCCCGCCGTGCGCAGTACCGAGCGCCGGGAGCGGCCCCCAGGATTCTCGTCGGCTTCGGCTTCGGTTTCCGCTGCGAGTTCGGCTTCGGCTTCGAGTTCCGCTTCGAGTTCGGCTTCGGATTCCGGTGTCGCGTTCTCGTCGTGCATCGGACCTCCTCGGTGGGGGGGGGAGCGCGGGTTCACCGCGCTGTCACCCTCCTAGGGGGCCGGCCCGGAGACAAGGGACGGAAGTGGCCGGGGAGTTGGACTTTCCGCACCGGGCCGTCAGCAGTCGCGCCCCGCCCCTCGGGCAGCGGCGTCGGCAGCGGCATGGGCGTCGGCGGCGGTATCGCCCCCGTCGGCCACGGCGGAAGTACCGTCGACCAGCGTGTCCAGCAGCCCGCCCAGCACCGCGCGCTGCTCGTCCGAGAGGGGCGCCAGGATGTCCTCCGCGGCCTCCCGGCGTGCGCCGTGCAGTTCTCGAAGCACCCGCCCGCCGTCCTCCGTCAGCTCGATGCGGATGACACGCCGGTTGGTGGGGTCCGGTACGCGCCGTACCTTGCCGCTCGCCTCCAGCCCGTCGACCAGGGTGGTGACGGCCCGCGGCACCACCTCGAGCCGCTCGGCCAGGTCGGCCATGCGCGGCGGTGAGCCGTAGTGGGCGAGGGTGCGCAGCAGCCGGGACTGGGCCGGGGTGATGCCGAGCCCCCGCGTCTGGAGATGGCGCTTCTGGATGCGGTGCACACGGCGGGTCAACCGCAGCAGCTGCTCGGCGAGCAGGCCGTCGGCGTCGGGGGTGTCCATGCCGGGAACAATATCAGGACCTAGTTCATTGTGAGTATAGGTAACAATGAGCTATGCTCCGTCAATCCTCTTCTTCTCACTTCCGTAGGAGCCCATTGCCCCGCGACGACATCAACTGGACGCCGCCACCCGTCGAGGCAGGACAGCCCCGGCAGGTGCGCCGCATCCTCGCGCTCTTCCGTCCCTACCGCGGCCGGCTGGCCGTCGTCGGCCTGCTGGTCGGCGCGGCGTCCCTGGTCTCGGTCGCCACGCCCTTCCTGCTCAAGGAGATCCTCGACACCGCGATCCCGCAGGGCCGCACCGGCCTGCTGAGCCTGCTCGCGCTGGGCATGATCCTCAGCGCCGTGCTCGGCGGTGTCTTCGGTGTCCTGCAGACCCTGATCTCCACCACGGTCGGCCAGCGCGTCATGCACGATCTGCGCACGGCCGTCTACGACCGGCTGCAGCGCATGTCGCTCGCCTTCTTCACGAGGACGCGTACCGGCGAGGTCCAGTCGCGCATCGCGAACGACATCGGCGGGATGCAGGCGACGGTCACCTCGACCGCCACCTCCCTGGTCTCCAACCTCACCAGCGTCGTCGCCACGATCGTCGCGATGGTCGCCCTCGACTGGCGGCTGACCGTCGTCTCGCTGCTCCTGCTGCCGGTGTTCGTGTGGATCAGCCGCCGCGTCGGCAGCGAACGCAAGAAGATCACCACCCAGCGCCAGAAGCAGATGGCGGTCATGGCCGCCACGGTCACCGAGTCGCTCTCCGTGAGCGGCATCGTGCTCGGCCGCACGATGGGCCGCTCCGACTCCCTCACCCGCTCCTTCGCGGAGGAGTCCGAGAGCCTAGTCGACCTGGAGGTCCGGTCGAGCATGGCCGGCCGCTGGCGGATGGCCGTCATCGGCATCGTCATGTCCGCCATGCCGGCCGTCATCTACTGGGCCGCGGGAATGGCCCTCCAGCTCGGCGGCCCCTCGGTCTCCATCGGCACCCTGGTGGCGTTCGTCTCGCTCCAGCAGGGACTGTTCCGTCCGGCCGTCAGCCTGCTGTCCACCGGCGTCCAGATCCAGGCCTCGCTCGCGCTGTTCCAGCGCATCTTCGAGTACCTCGACCTGCCCATCGACATCACCGAGTCCGAGCAGCCGGTCCACCTCGACCGGGTCAAGGGCGAAGTGCGCTTCGAAGGCGTCGAATTCCGGTACGACGACAAGAGCGGTCCGATCCTCGACGGCATCGACCTCACCGTGCCCGCAGGCACCAGCCTCGCCGTCGTCGGCCAGACGGGCGCCGGGAAGTCCACGCTCAGCCACCTCGTCCCGCGTCTGTACGACGTCACGGGCGGCCGCGTCACCCTCGACGGGGTGGACGTGCGCGACCTGGACTTCGACACCCTCGCGCGGGGGATAGGCGTCGTCTCGCAGGAGACGTACCTCTTCCACGCCACGGTCGCCGACAACCTGCGGTTCGCCAAGCCGGACGCCACCGACGAGGAGCTGCGTGCCGCCGCGAAGGCCGCGCAGATCGACGACCACATCGCGTCCCTGCCCGACGGCTACGACACGGTGGTGGGGGAGCGCGGGCACCGGTTCTCCGGCGGTGAGAAGCAGCGCCTCGCCATCGCCCGCACGATCCTCCGGGACCCGCCGGTGCTGATCCTCGACGAGGCGACCAGCGCCCTGGACACCCGCACCGAGCGAGCCGTCCAGGAAGCCATCGACGCGCTGTCGGCCAACCGGACGACCATCACCATCGCTCACCGGCTGTCCACCATTAGGGGCGCCGACCAGATCGTGGTCCTCGACCGCGGGCACACCGCCGAACGGGGCACGCACGAGGAGCTGTTGGAGCGGGACGGGCGTTACGCCGCCCTGGTCCGCAGGGACGCCCAACTGGAGCCAACAAGATGAAGATATGTCGAGTTTAGAGCGATATGAGGGTTAACGTGCCCGCATGCAGAACTACACTCCGCCCACTCCGCCACGGAGAACGATCCGACTGACGCGCCGGGGCCGGACCGCCCTCATCGCGACCGGCGCCGTCGTGGCGGTCACCGCCGTGGCGGTGCCGCTGCTGAGCACGGACGACAAGAAGGAACCCCAGGCCCTGGTGATCCCGGAGGGCTGGCGCACCGGCCAGGTCTACACGGCCATGGACAAGGCCCTCGCCCTGCCTGCGGGCTCCAGCAAGAAGTCCCTGGAGAAGGCCCGCCTCAAGCTGCCGAACGACGCGAGCGGCAACCCCGAGGGCTACCTCTTCCCCGCGACCTATCCCATCGACAAGAAGTCGACCCCGGTCTCCCTGCTCTCGTACATGGTCGACACGGCGAACAAGAAGTTCGGCGGGGGCACGGTCACGGCCGGGGCCGAGCGCAACGCGATGAACGTCTACCAGACCGTCACCGTCGCGAGCATCGTGCAGGCGGAGGCGGCCACCAAGGCGGACATGGGCAGGGTGGCCCGGGTGATCTACAACCGGCTCGACCGGGGCATGCCGCTGCAGATGGACTCCACCATCAACTACGCGCTCAACCGCAGCACCCTGCGGACCAGCGAGAACGACACACAGCTGGAGAGCCCGTACAACACGTACGCGCGGATGGGGCTGCCGCCGACGCCGATCGCGAATCCCGGTGAGGAGGCCATGCGTGCAGCGGTCGCGCCGACCCAGGGCGACTGGCTGTACTTCGTCACGGTCAAGCCGGGCGACACACGCTTCACGGCCGACTACGAGGCGCACAAGAGGAACGTCGCCGAGTTCAACCGTGCGCACAAGGGCGCCTCGGCGTCATCGGGCTGAGCCGGGCCGCGACCACGGCGTGGTAGGTGCTCACGGGGCCCGCCGCGCCCCTCCGGGGGCGCGGGAAGTCGTCGCGGGACCGCTCACGTCGTCGCACGGACGGAGCCGACCCATGTACACGGCCGACTCATGTATGCGGCCGACCCGTGTACGAGGCCGACTCATGTACGAGGCCGACCCGTCTACGCGGTCTGCCCACGTACGCATCCTGCGGCCGGTCAGCCGGTGGCTTCCACCGCGACGGGGCCGGCCGGGGCGTCCGCCAGCAGCCGTCTGATGTCCCGGACCGCCGCCCGCCCGGCGCGGTTGGCGCCGATGGTGCTCGCCGACGGCCCGTACCCGACCAGATGGATCCGTGGATCGACGGCCGCCCGGGTCCCTTCGATACGGATGCCTCCGCCGGGCTCGCGCAGCCGCAGCGGGGCCAGATGCTCGACCGCCGCGCGGAAACCGGTCGCCCAGAGGATGACGTCCGCGGCCACGTGCCGTCCGTCGTCCCACTCCACGCCGTCCGGGGTGATCCGGTCGAACATCGGGAGCCGGTCCAGGACCCCGTCCGCGAGGCCCTGCCGGATCGCGTCGTTGAGCGGCAGCCCGGTCACCGAGACGACACTCCTCGGAGGCAGGCCCTGACGGACCCGCTCCTCCACCATCGCGACCGCCTCCCGGCCCACGTCCTCGCTGAACGGCCCCTCCCGGAAGACCGGCGGCCGTCGTGTCACCCAGGTGGTACCGGCCGCGTACGGGGCGATCTCCAGCAGATGCTGCGTACCGGACGCGCCCCCGCCCACCACGACGACGCGCTGCCCGGCGAAGTCCTGCGGGCCGGCGTACTGGGCGGTGTGCAGCTGCCGCCCCCGGAAGGTCTCCTGGCCGGGATAGCGCGGCCAGAACGGCCGGTCCCAGGTGCCCGTCGCGTTGATCAGCGCCCGCGTGGACCACGTACCGTCCGACGTCTCGACCAGGAGCCGGCCCGCGTCGCCCTCGCGTACGGCCTTTACGTCGACCGGCCGCCGTACGCGCAGGTCGAAGGCGTGCTCATAGGCGTCGAAGTACTCGGCGACGACCTCGGAGGACGGCCGGCCGGGATCCGCGTCCGTCAGTTCCATGCCGGGCAGCGCGTGCATGCCGTGCACCTTGCCGTACGTCAGGGACGGCCACCGGAACTGCCAGGCGCCGCCCGGCCGCGGCGCGTGGTCCAGGACCACGAAGTCCCGCTCAGGCTCGAAGCCGGTGCGCCGCAGGTGGTAGGCGCTGGACAGACCGGCCTGTCCTGCGCCCACGACGACGACATCGACTTCCTGTACCTGGTCCTGCACCTGGTCCCGTACCTGCGCTCCGGTGTTGTTCACGCTTCTACCAACTGTGCGGGTGGCGCGGATCTTCCCGGGCGCGCGGGTTCAGGCGGCCGGTTCGCTGTCCAGGCGCTCCAGCAGTCCGGCGCACAGCTCGGCGAACCTCGGGTCGGTGCGGTTGCGCGGCCGGTCCAGCTCGACCGGGATCTCGTACGCGACGGCGCCCGCGTCCATCACGACGACACGGTCGGCGAGCAGCACCGCCTCCTCCACGTCGGATGTGGCCAGCAGGACGGCACAGCCGTGCCGCTGCCACAGTTCGCCGACGAGCCGCTGTGCCCCGGCCCGGGCCGGGGCGTCCAGGGCGCCGAACGGCTCGTCCAGCAGCAGGAGATCGGGGTCGCCCGCCAACGCGCGCTCCAGCGGCACGCGTTGGACCTCGTCGCCGGAGGGCGCTCCGGGCCGGGAACCGGCACGGCGGACGAGACCGACCTCGGTCGCCGCCCGTTCGGCGGCGGCGCGTCGGGATCTGCCGGGCCGTCCGAGCAGCACCGTGCGGCACACCTTCCTCCACGGCGTCAGCGGAGGCGCCTGGGCGGCGAGGACCTTACGGCGCGGTACGAGCACGGTGCCCTCGATGGCACGGTCGAGCCCAGCGAGGATGCGCAGCAGGGTGGACTTGCCGTAGCCGCTTCGGCCCAGGAGTACGACGAACTCGCTCGGGCCGATGGAGAGTTGAAGGTTGTCGATGACCGCGCGGCCGTCGAAGGCGCGGGTCAGTCCTTCCACGCGTACTGCCGGGACGGATGTCGTCGGCCTGTGCTTAAGGTCGCCCGCCCGGGTGCTGCCGGAGCCGGAGTCGGAGTCGGCGGAAGCCTGTTGCGGGCCCACCGCCCGGTGAACGTCGGTCGCCATCGCGGCAACAGCCTTTCGAGAGGAACCGAGGGAGCGAGGAATCGAGGCTCCAGGGGGAGCGCGCCCGGACCGTCAGGGCCGTCAGGAGCGGTGGGGCCGCTTCAGCGGACCGGCTTCCGGCCCAGGTCAGGCGGGCGCAGGAAGCGGAGGCGGGCTGTGGCGCGGCGGGGGGAAAGCGGGTGGGAAGGCGTCAGCGGCCGGTGCGACACGCGGCAGAGGCCACCCGCAGCAGGTCGATGTGACCGCGCGTGGTGAGCAGAGCTGAACGCAACATGCCGCCGAACGTAGCCAGCTCGATCGTTCACGGTCAATGGCGTCTCGCGGAGCAAGCATCCCGTCTCAAGGACCGGTCGGCGGAGGCGTCGCGGGTGTGGAGCCCGGCCCATGGGTGCGGAATGGGTGAGGATTGGTTCATGTCCGATGCCTTCACCACCCGTGTCCTGAACATCTCCTCCGGCTCCACGGAAGCGGTCGTCGACCTCACCCGTGAGTGCGAGGCTTTCCTGCGGGAGGCGGCGGGCGGCCGTGACGGCCTGCTCAATGTCTTCGTACCCCATGCCACCGCCGGCGTGGCCGTCCTGGAGACGGGAGCGGGCAGCGACGAGGACCTGCTCGCCGCCCTCCACACCCTCCTCCCCGCGGACGACCGCTGGCAGCACCGCCACGGGAGTCCCGGGCACGGCCGCGACCACGTCCTTCCGGCGCTCGTCCCTCCGCACGCCACACTGCCGGTACTGGCCGGGCGGCTGGAACTGGGGACATGGCAGTCGGTGTGCCTGGTCGACACCAACAAGGACAACCCCGACCGCACGGTGCGGCTGAGCTTCCTGGGATGAGATTCCCGGAGCGCCCAGTGTCAAGGTCGCGTCGCGAGTGATCGCGGCCCGTCTCAGAAGTGTCTCAGGGCTGTCATGGCGTGAGCTGTGCCGCGAGGGCATTCCGTGTTGTGGGTGACGGACCGCGAAACAGCCGCGGTCGCAGCACGGGGAAGGGCACAACTGCCATGAAGAGCAAGCGCTTTGCGATGATCGCCGTATCCGCTGTCACGGGTGCGCTTCTGCTGACCGCCTGCAACGGGGAGGACAGCGTGAACGGCGCCGACCCCGCCGGGAGTGCCGAGGCCGGCGCCCCGGCCACCGGTGGGCACGCCTCGTCCGGTACGGAGCACGGCGGAGCGCAGGGCGTCGGCAAGTGGGAGAAGAACGCGGAGGACGCGACCTTCTTCGGTTCGGTGATGACCGGTGCCGACGAGGTCCCCGTCGAGGGCGGTCCCGCGGTGGGGGACAAGGACGGGCACGCGCTCGCCCTGATGCGGATCCAGGGCGACCAGGTGTCCTACGCGTTCACCTTCAGCGGGGTCCAGACGCCGACCCTGGGCCACCTCCACAAGGGCGTCAAGGGGGTCAACGGCGATGTGAAGATCCCCTTCTTCACGAAGAAGCTGGAGGACGGCAAGAAGTTCGTCTTCGGCACGGTCACCGTCGACGACAAGGACTTGCTGGCGGGCATCAAGGCCAACCCCGGGAACTGGTACTTCAACCTCCACACCGCTGAGTTCCCGGGCGGGGCCGTCCGCGGCCAGGCCTACAAGCTCCCCTCCGGTGTCGACGTTCCCGACACCATGAACGAGGACACCCTCACCGCCGTCATCAAGGACGCCTAGTAGTTCAGGAGGCGAGGGCCTGCGGTAGTTCGGAAGCGAGAACCCGGGCGCCTTTCGGGGCCCCGGGCCCTCGCCGACCGCGCGCGGAGGGTGCGGAGGGCGCCGACGCCGCGCCGCACGCGAGGAGTGTCGGCATCGCGCCGCGCGCGGTGTGCGTCCCGGCAGGCCGGGCAGGGGAGAATGGGGCGGTACGCAACGGACCCCATGGTCGACCTTGCTGATGGCTTAAGGAGCGGGACATGCAGGACGCGCGAGCAGGGCAGGTCGCCGGACCCGGTGACCTCGTCGATGTGGCCCGCCTGGTCACGGCGTACTACGCGCTGCACCCCGACCCGGCCGAGCCCGGGCAGCGGGTCGCGTTCGGGACCTCGGGGCACCGCGGCTCGTCGCTCGCGACGGCGTTCAACGAGGACCACATCGCGGCCACCAGCCAGGCCATCTGCGAGTACCGCACCGCACAGGGCACCGACGGCCCCCTCTTCCTGGGCGCCGACACCCACGCCCTGTCCGAGCCCGCGCGGGTCACGGCCCTTGAGGTGTTCGCCGCCAACGACGTGAGCGTCCTCATCGACCAGGGCGACGGCTACACGCCCACCCCGGCCGTCTCGCACGCCATCCTCACCCACAACCGGGGCCGCACCTCCGGCCTCGCCGACGGTGTGGTGGTCACCCCCTCGCACAACCCGCCCGCCGACGGCGGCTTCAAGTACAACCCCCCGAACGGCGGACCAGCCGGCTCCGAGGCGACCTCCTGGATCCAGGACCGCGCCAACGAGATCATCTCCGCGGGCATGAAGGACGTACGCCGCATCCCCTACACCCGCGCCCTGGCCGCACCCGGCACCGGCCGCCACGACTTCCTCGGCACCTATGTCGCCGATCTGCCGAACGTGCTGGACCTGGACGCGATCCGGGCCGCCGGCGTGCGCATCGGCGCCGATCCGCTGGGCGGCGCCTCGGTCGCATACTGGGGCCGGATCGCCGAGCAGCACCGGCTCGACCTGACGGTGGTCAACCCGCTCGCCGACCCCACCTGGCGTTTCATGACGCTGGACTGGGACGGCAAGATCCGGATGGACTGCTCCTCGCCGTACGCCATGGCCTCGCTCATCGAGCAGCGCGACCGGTTCGACATCGCCACCGGCAACGACGCCGACGCCGACCGGCACGGCATCGTCACCCCGGACGGCGGTCTGCTCAACCCCAACCACTACCTGGCCGTGGCGATCTCCTATCTGTTCTCGCACCGCAAGGAGTGGCCCGCCGAGGCCGGGATCGGCAAGACCCTCGTGTCGTCCGGGATGATCGACCGGGTCGCGGCGGACGTCGGCCGGACACTGGTCGAGGTCCCGGTCGGCTTCAAGTGGTTCGTGGACGGCCTGTCCGACGGGACGCTCGGCTTCGGTGGTGAGGAATCGGCGGGCGCGTCCTTCCTGCGCCGCGACGGCTCGGTGTGGACCACCGACAAGGACGGCATCATCCTGGCCCTGCTCGCCTCCGAGATCACGGCCGTCACCGGCGAGACGCCCTCCCAGCACTACGCGCGGCTCACCGAGCGCTTCGGAGCCCCCGCCTACGCACGCATCGACGCCCCGGCCTCCCGCGAGGAGAAGGCGCTGCTCGCGAAGCTGTCCCCGCGCCAGGTCACCGCCGACACCCTCGCGGGCGAGCCGGTCACCTCGGTCCTCACCGAGGCCCCCGGCAACGGCGCCGCCCTCGGCGGGGTCAAGGTGTCCACCGCCAACGCCTGGTTCGCGGCCCGCCCTTCGGGCACCGAGGACGTCTACAAGATCTACGCGGAGTCCTTCTCGGGCCCGGACCATCTGAAGCAGATCCAGGAGGAGGCCAAGGCCATGGTGCTCGCGGCCCTGAACACCTGACACCTGGCACCTGACATCTGACACCTGGCATCTGACACCTGCTCGGGCTCCCGCTGCCCGACTTCCAGTGGTGCGCGCTCACTCCCACACGACGATGTTCCGCCGCACCGGCACCGACGTCGCGTCCGTGGCGAACAGTTCGGGGGAGTGGGCGCGGATGCGCTCGATGTCGTCGAAGACGGCTCGCAGGTGCGTGCGCATGGCCGTGCGGGCGAGCGGGACGTCCCCGCCGGCGATCGCGTCGAAGATCTCGCGGTGCTGGGCGACGAACACGGCCGGTGACACGTTCTCGTGGAGGCCGAGGCGGCGGGCCCGGTCCAGGTGCCCCTTGGCGGCGGCGACGGTCGTCCAGACGTTCCCGTGTCCGCTCAGCCGCATCAGGCCCTGGTGGAACGCCTCGTCCAGATCGAAGAACTCCTCCAGGCCGAGGTCCGCCCGCCGCTGCCGGTCGAGGTTGTCCCGCAGTGCCTCGACGACCGCGGGGTCGAGCTCCGCGGGCAGATCGTCCAGCGAGGCCAGTTCCACCGCCTCCCGCAGGAACTGCGCGTCGGCGACCTGCCCCGGGTCGACCCGGGACACGAACGATCCGATCTTGGGGAAGACCTGCACCAGGCCCTCCTGGGCCAGCAGGATCAGGCTCTCCCGGACCGGCGTGCGGCTGACGCCCATCGACGCGGCGAGTTCGTTCTCCGAGAGGGCCGCGCCCGGAGCGAGTTCGAGGGTCAGGACCATCTGGCGCAGTTTCAGATAGATGTCGCGCCGGTTCGTCCGCCCGTTCGTTTGAGCCATGGGCCCATCGTACGTAGAACTGCGGCACAAGTATTGCCGTACTGCGATACGGATGCTTGTATACAAGTACTTCGCGACCAAGGAGTGCCTGTGAGCAGGATCGAGAACGTCGAGGTCTTCGTCGCCTCCCCCGGCCGGACCTTCGTCACGCTCCGGATCACCACCACGGACGGGGTGACCGGCCTCGGCGACGCCACGCTCAACGGCCGGGAACTGGCCGTCGCCAGCTATCTGCGCGACCACGTGGTCCCGCTGCTGATCGGCAAGGACCCGTCCCGTATCGAGGACATGTGGCAGTACCTCTACAAGGGTGCCTACTGGCGGCGCGGGCCCGTCACGATGACCGCGATCGCCGCCGTAGACACCGCCCTGTGGGACATCCTGGGCAAGACCGCGGGACTGCCCGTCTACAAGCTCCTCGGCGGCCGGTCGCGCGACGGCGTACTCGTCTACTCGCACGCCAGCGGCACCGACGTGCCCTCGCTCCTCGACGACGTCCAGCGCTATCTGGAACTGGGCTACAAGGCCGTACGCGCCCAGGCCGCCGTGCCCGATGTCGGGGGCACGTACGGGGTGCGCAAGGGAAAGGTCTACGAGCCCGCCGCGACCGAGCTGCCCGACGAACAGCCCTGGGACACCGAGGCCTATCTCGACTTCGCGCCCAGGTACCTGGAAGCGGTGCGGGAGCGTTTCGGCTTCGGCTTCCACCTCCTGCACGACGTGCACCACCGGCTCACCCCGAACGAGGCGGCCCGGTTCGGCAGGAGCGTCGAGGCCTCCCGGCTGTTCTGGATGGAGGACCCGACCCCGGCCGAGAACCAGGAGTCCTTCCGGCTGATCCGGCAGCACACCACGACCCCGATCGCGGTCGGCGAGGTGATGAACTCGATCTGGGACGTCCAGCACCTCATCACCGAGCAGCTCATCGACTACGTACGCACCACCGTCGTCCACGCGGGCGGCATCACGCATCTGCGCCGGATCTTCGACCTCGCCGCGCTGCACCAGGTACGGACCGGCTCCCACGGGGCGACGGACCTCTCGCCCGTGAGCATGGCCGCCGCCGTGCACCTCGACATCGCCGTGCCGAACTTCGGCATCCAGGAGCACATGGGCCACCCCGACGAGACCGCCGAGGTGTTCCGCACGGGGGTGACGTTCGCCGACGGCATGCTGTACCCCTCCGACGAGCCCGGCCTCGGCGTCGAGTACGACGAGAAGGCCGCCGAGCGCTTCCCCTACCAGCGGCGCTACCTCCCGGTCGCCCGCCGGCTCGACGGGTCGGTGCACGACTGGTGAGCGCCGACGACCAGTTGAGCCGCACGGCACTGCCCCGGCTCGCGCCCGAACTGCGGCCCGCCGTCGACCCGGCCGAACTGCGCACCCGTGTCGTCCACTTCGGTCTCGGCGCCTTCCACCGGGCCCACCAGGCCGTGTACACCGAACAGGCCGCCGCCCGCTCCGGTGAGCCCTGGGGCATCACCGCGGTCGCCCCCCGCTCGGCCGGGACCGTGCGCGCCCTGCGGGACCAGGACTGTCTGTACTCGCTCACCGAACGCCGTCCGGACGGACACCGCACACGCGTCGTGGGCTCGGTCGTCGGCGCGCTGACCATGGGACCCGACGCCGAGGCCGTCGACGCCCTGCTCGCCGACCCCGAGGTGACGGTCGTGACGCTGACCGTGACGGAGAAGGGCTATCACCGAGCGGCGGCTACCGGCGGTCTCGACCTCACGGCCGGGCCCGTCGCCGCCGACCTCGCGGCCGGTCCCGACGGGCCGCTCACCACGGTCGTCGGGCGGCTCGCCACCGGCCTCGCCGCCCGGATGCGGGCCGGTGCGCCCCCGGTCGCCGTCGTGTCCTGCGACAACATGGCGGGCAACGGCGCCGCACTGGCCTGGGTCGTCCACGACTTCGTCCGCGCGTCGGCCTGGCCCGACCGCTCGGAGATCCTGGACCGGATGGCCGGCGCCGTCGCCTTCCCCGCGACCGTCGTGGACCGGATCGTGCCCGCCACCGGCGAAGCCGACCTCGCGACGGCCGCCGCCACGCTCGGCGTACGGGACACGCTCGCCGTGACGGGTGAGCCTTACCGCCAGTGGGTCCTCGAGGACTCCTTCGACGCTCCCCGGCCGCCGTGGGAACTCGGCGGAGCCCTGTTCGTCCCGGACGTGGCGCCCTACCAGCTCACCAAACTGCGGCTGCTGAACGGCTCCCACTCCGCCCTCGCCCACCTCGGCCTGGCCGCCGGACTCACCACGATCGCCGAGACCATGGCGACGGACTGGGGTGAGCGCCTCGTACGGGCGCTGTGCACGGAGGTCGCACCCACGCTCCCCGCGGGCGGCCCGGACCCCGTCGCCTACGCCGACGACCTCGTCGTACGTTTCCGCAATCCCGCCATGCACCATCTGCTGCGGCAGATCGGCTCCGACGGATCGCTGAAGATCACGGAACGCTGGCTGCCCGCGCTGAGGGAACTGCGCGCCCGGACCGCGACCACCCCGGGCGGCCGGCTGACCCCGGTGCTCGAACTCGCCCTCGCCGGCTGGGCGCACGGCACCCGCCGGGCCACCGCGGACGCCTCCACCGGTACCGCTGACACCCCCCGTACCGGTGCCCCCTCGGATCCCGCGGCCGAAGCGCTCGCCGCCTGCTGGGCGCCCGCGACCCGCCCCGCCGAGACCGTACGCGCGCTGCTGCGCGTCCTCGGCGCCACGGATCTGGCGGACGACGACGCCCTCACGTCGGCCGTCGCGGACCGGCTCCCCGCCCTGGCCGCCGGACGCGTCGAGATCTGACCTCGAAGTCCCACGTACCGCCCCCGTACGTGTTCCCCGCCCCCCGTCCCCAACAGCTTCCTCGGTTACGAACAACGGAGTTCACGATGAAGGACAGCGTCATAGCCGCTCAGCAGACGCCTTCCGCCCAGCGCAGCACCCGCGATCTCACCCGCGCCGCCGTCTCGGGCTGGCTCGGTACGGCCATGGAGTTCATGGACTTCCAGCTCTACTCGCTGGCCGCCGCGATCGTCTTCAACAAGATCTTCTTCCCGGACGTCAGCCCGGCCATCGGACTCATCGCCGCGATGGCCACGTACGGCGTCGGATACGTGGCCCGGCTCGCCGGAGCCGTCTACTTCGGGCGGATGGGCGACCGGCTCGGCCGCAAGAAGGTCCTGTACATCACCATCCTGCTGATGGGGGCCTCCACCACCCTGATCGGCGCCCTCCCCACGTACGCCACCATCGGCATCCTCGCGCCGGTCCTGCTCGTCGCCCTGCGGCTGGTGCAGGGGTTCGGCGCGGGCGCCGAGATCGCCGGGGCGACCGTCATGCTGGCCGAGTACGCGCCCGTCAAGCGGCGCGGCCTGATCTCCTCGCTGGTGTCGCTCGGCACGAACTCCGGGACGCTCGCCGCGTCGGGCCTGTGGGCCATCCTGCTCGCCGTGCTCAGCGAGGACCAACTGCTGTCCTGGGGCTGGCGGTTGCCCTTCCTGCTGAGCTTCGGCCTGATGATCTTCGCGGTCTGGGTGCGGCGCAGCCTCAAGGAGAGCCCGGTCTTCGAGGAGCGTCCGGACGTCGTCGACGGTGTGGCGCTGGCGCGTGACGAGGTCGAGTCCGTCATCGCCACGGCCGACGAACAGCAGGGCAGTGTCCTGGCGGCGGGCATCCGGCAGCGCAAGGGCAAGGCGTTCTTCCTCGCCCTGGGCCTGCGCTTCGGCCAGGCGGGCAACTCCGGTCTGATGCAGACGTTCCTCGTCGGCTACATCGCCACCAACCTCGCGGTCGGCCGGTCCGTACCGACGGACGCCATCGTGTACGGCTCACTGGCGGGCTTCGCCACCGTGCCGCTGATCGGCCTGCTGGGCGACCGCTACGGACGACGTTCGATCTACCTCGCGCTCTCCGCACTGACCGTCGTCCTCGCCTTCCCGGTGATGCTCCTCATCACCTCGGGATCGACCCCGGGCGTGATGCTCGGCATGGTCCTCGGTCTGAACGTCGGAGTCCTCGGACTGTTCTCGCTGGAAAGCGTCACGATGGCCGAACTCTTCGGCTCCCGCACCCGGTTCACCCAGCTCGCGCTCTCCAAGGAGATCGGCGGCATCCTCGCCACCGCGATCGGCCCGGTCCTCGCGGCCACGCTCACCGCCGTCACCGACAGCTGGTGGCCCATCGCCGCCATGCTCATCGTCTACTCGCTCATCACCTTCGTCAGCGCGTACCTCGCCCCCGAGACACGCGGACGCGACCTGGTCCGGCTGGAGGACGCCGTATGAAGACGATCACTCCCCGCATGAGGGCGGTCGTGGTGCACGGCCCCGACGACGTACGCGTCGACGAGCGGACCCGGCCCGTACCCGGCGCGGGCGAGGTGCTGCTGGCCGTGGAGTGGGGCGGGATCTGCGGATCCGACATCGCGTACTGGAAGAAGGGGGCGTCCGGTACCGCCTCGCTCGCCCATCCGCTGGTGCTCGGGCACGAGTTCGCCGGCCGGATCGCCGCACTCGGCGACGCGGTCACCGGCCTCGGCGTGGGACAGGCGGTCACCGTCCACCCGGCCCGCCTCGTCGGCGACGGTGCCTTGCCCGAACGGCTCGCCGGACGGACGAACCTCTACCCGCGCGTCCGCTACTTCGGCTCGGCGGCCTTCGACCCGCACACCGACGGCGGGTTCAGCGAGTACCGCACGGTCGACGCGGCCCAGATCCGGCCGCTGCCGGCCGGCGTCAGCACCGAACAGGGCGCCCTCGCCGAGCCGTTGGCCGTCGCGCTGCACGCCGTCGGCCGGGTCCCGGAACTGCGCGGCCGTACGGTCCTGGTCAACGGCTGCGGTCCGATCGGCTCGCTGGTCGTCGCCGCGGCCCGGTATCGCGGTGCGGGCCGGGTGATCGCCGCGGACCTGTCGGCGTCCTCGCTCGCCGTCGCCCGCGCCATGGGCGCCGACGAGACACGCGACCTCTCCGCAGGCGAGGGGCTGCCCGAGGACGTGGACGTGGTCTTCGAGGCGTCCGGTGCCCCGGCCGCGCTGGGCCCGGTGCTGCGGGCCACCGCCCGAGGCGGCACCCTCGTCCAGGTCGGCAACCTGCCCGGTACGGCCGTGGCGGCGGCCCTCGGCGACCTGGTGACCCGCGAGATCACCTGGATCGGCTCGTACCGCTTCGTCGAGGAGATCGACGACGCGCTGCGCGCACTCGGGGACGGGCTGGACGTGACTCCGCTGATCACCCACCGCTTCCCGCTGGAACGGGCCGAGGAGGCGCTCGCCGTCGCCGCCGACCCGGGCAGCGGAAGCAGCAAGGTCATGCTGCGGCTGAACTCCGCCTGAGCCGCCCAACCGCCCAACCGCTGAACCGCAGAACCGCTGCCCCGCTCGAACCGCCAACCATGGGCGCCGTACGCCACAGCCGCCCCCTTCCGGCCCCTCCACCCCTCCCAGTGCGCTCCCAGCCCTCCGAGCCCTCCCCGCCACGTCCGTCGTCCCCCGTCCGCCATCCGCCAGGAGAAGCCCGTGTCCCTGCCGCCCCCTCCCCGCGCCGCCGACCGTCATGAGCGGGCGGCCGACGTCATGTGCGTCGGCGAGACGATGGCCGTCCTCGGCCCGCCGGGCGCCGGCCCGCTCGCCGAGCAGTCCCTGCTGAGCATGGCCGTCGGCGGTGCCGAGTCCAACGTCGCCTGCGCCCTCGCCGGACTCGGGCGCCGGGCCGCCTGGCTGAGCCGGCTCGGTGACGACCCGTTCGGCCGCCGCATCCTGGCCGAACTGACCGCGCGCGGCGTGGACGTGAGCGCCGTGGAGACCGACCCGGAGCGACCGACCGGCGTCTACTTCAAGGACCCGGCCCCGGACCCGGAATCCGGCCCGGGCCACACCCGTACGTACTACTACCGAGGCGGTTCCGCGGCCTCCGCGATGGGGCCGGACCTCGCTCGGCACCCCGCGCTCCGCCGGGCCCGGATCCTGCATCTGTCGGGGGTGGCCGCGGCCCTCTCGGACAGCTGCGCGCGTCTGCTGGAGGCGCTGCTCGTCGGCCGGGACGGCCGTGCCGCGCCCGGTCCGCTCGTCTCCTTCGACGTGAACCACCGCCCCGCCCTCTGGCGCCGGGGAGGCCACGACACCACGGACGCCGCACGCGGTCTGCTGGCGCTCGCCCGCGCCGCGGACATCGTGTTCGTCGGCCGGGACGAGGCCGAGGAGCTGTGGGGCACCGCCCGCCCGGACGACATCGCGGAACTGCTCGCGCCCGCACCCGCCGTGGTCGTCAAGGACGCCGAGCACGGAGCGACCTCGTACGCCGGTGGTCTGCGGACGTTCGTGCCTTCCCTGCCCACCAAGGTGGTCGAACCGGTCGGCGCGGGCGACGCGTTCGCGGCCGGCTATCTGACGGGAGTGCTGGAGGGGCGCGACGAACGCTCCCGGCTGCGCCTCGGCCACCTGGCGGCCGCCGCCGCGCTGCGGACCCGGGACGACGTGCCCGACATGCCGTCCCGTACGGAGACCGACCGCTGCCTCGCCCTCGACGAGGACGCGTGGGCCGCCACGGCCCGCCGCTGAGAAGACATCGAATGAGCCAACGAGTGGCCGAACAGAGTGCGTTGGGGCCGGTGGTGCACATGAGCCGAGGCGTGAGGAATAACGTGGGCGCCCACGACCGGCGTTCGACGGTTCCGTGATCCGCACCCCGCCCGCGCACACGTACGCACAGGAGCGTCCATGACTGACCAGGCAGAGAACTCCGAGCCGGAGGCGCTCTCCAGGATCGACACCTCCGTGCCGCAGTCGGCCCGGATCTGGAACTACTGGCTGGGCGGGAAGGACAACTACGAAGTCGACCGCGTGGCCGGCGACGCGTTCCGTGCCGTCTTCCCCGGTATCGAGACCGGAGCGCGTGCCGCCCGGTACTTCCTCGCCCGTGCCGTCCGTCATCTGGCCGCGGAGGAGGGCATCCGGCAGTTCCTGGACATCGGCACCGGGCTGCCCAACGTGGACAACACCCACCAGATCGCTCAGCGGGTGGCGCCCGAGAGCCGGATCGTCTACGTCGACAACGACAAGCTGGTGCTGGCCCACGCCCGCGCGCTGCTCACCAGCACCCCGGAGGGTGTCACCAACTACGTCGACGCCGATCTGCGCGATCCGGGCACGATCGTGCGGGAGGCCGCCAAGACGCTCGACTTCGGCCGACCGGTCGCCCTGATGCTGATGGGCATCCTGGGCCACATCGAGGACTACGACGAGGCACGCTCGATCGTGCGGCAGCTGGTGGACGCGCTGCCGGCCGGCAGCTACCTCGTGCAGTACGACAGCACCGACACCAGCAAGGCGTACGTCGAGGCCATCCAGCAGTACAACGAGGGCGGCTCGATCCCGTACATCCTGCGCAGCCCCGAGCAGATCGAGGGCTTCTTCGACGGTCTGGAGCTGCTCGAACCGGGTGTGGCGTCCTGCTCGCGCTGGCGTCCCGACACCGAGGCCCTGGGCCTGCCCGCCGAGGTGCACCAGTACGGCGGTGTCGGCCTCAAGCGCTGAGTCGGGCCTGTCGGCCGGTGAGCGCCGGCCGACGCCGACGAGCGCCGGCCGACGACTCACCGGCGAGGTCAGGTCTCCTGGAGGATGCGGTGGAGGAGCGTGGGCGTCTCCTCCGGTGACTCGGCTTCGAGCCCCAGACGGTTCATGACGTCCCAGTAGCGCTCGATCTCGGCCGGCTTGTCGGGATAGAGGGCGCCGGCCAGCTGTTCGAGGCAGACCACGTCGGGCAGTTGACCGCCGGGCAGGCGCAGGACGGTGACCGGACCGCCCTCGGCCGCGTAACCGCCGGCGAGGAACGGGATGATCTGCACGGTGACCTGCGGGAGCCGGCAGATCTCGATGAGATGCCTGAGCTGGGCGCGCATCGTGTCGAGGCCGCCCACCGGGCGCCGGAGCGCCGCCTCGTCGATCACGGCCCACAGCTGGGCGGGCGGATTGCGGTGCAGAACCCGCCGGCGTTCCATGCGCAGCGTGACGCGCCGCTCGATCTCCTGCGCGTCCGCGTCCGGGTGGCCGAGCTGGACGGAGGCGCGCGCGTAGGCGGGGGTCTGCAGCAGGGCGGGTACGCGCTGGACCTCGAAGCAGCGGATGACGCTCGCCGCCTGTTCGGCCCCCAGGTATGTCTGCAGCCACGGAGGGACCACGTCGCTGTAGTACTGCCACCAGGCGGGGGTGTTCGCCTCTTCGGCCAACGCCAGCAGGGTGGCGCGCTCGGCCTCGTCCGTCACTCCGTACTGCGTGAGCAGATCGGCCACGTCCCGCAGCTTGCAGCCGTGCCGGCCCGCCTCCAGACGGCTGATCTTGGACCGGGAGGCGCGGATGACATGCCCCGCGGCCTCACGGGAGATTCCCTTCTCCTCCCGCAGCGCGCGCAGTCGTGCGCCCAGCAGCAGGCGCGGCATCACGGGGCCGGCCGACTGGCCGTCCTGAACTCTGTGGTCGGAGACACTGCTGTCGAACGGTGAACCTACGGCCTCTGTGGTGCCCATGGGCAGTCTCCCTGCGCTGAACGCAACTCTGCGCGCATCCGAACACTGTGCCCGGCCATCTTAGAGGCTGTCCTGTACATGATCTTGAACTCGGGAGTCGGCTCCTGTCTCACGCGCACCTCCCAGGGAGTCCGGTCCGACGGTGTGGCCGAGCAGGTGCAGGGGGCCCGCCGTCACGCCCGCACGTTCGGTGGCCTGCCAGTAGGCGAGGGCCGCCGCTTCGTCCACCAGGCCCTGCACGAGCGGTAGTTGAGGATCCGCCGCGTGCAGGAGGGATTCCGTGCGGCAGGAGGCGAGGGTTCCTGCCAGCCATGGCTGGGCGAGGTATCCGGCCGCCGCCGCTGCCGGCAGCCCTTCGGCGGTCTCGCGGGTGAGGTCGCCGAGGTGGAGGAGCCCGCCGCCCAGGACGAGTACGTCCCGGCGCTCCCGCATCCGGGCCAGCGCCCGCCCGGTGTCGAAGCAGTGCGGGAAGGAGTCGTCGACCACGATCGTGCCGGGTGCCAGCCGGTCGACGTCCAGGAGCGTGTGGGTGCTGCTCACCGCTGTGACCAGAAGGTCGGCCCCGTAGACGGCGTCGGGCAGTCCGGGCCGGGATTCCGCCACCTCCACGGCGGCGGCCAGGCCGCGCTCCTTCAACTGCTGTGCCAGTTGCCGCAGCCGTGGTCCGCTGCCGGGCGCGTCGCAGAGCAGCAGGCGCCGTGGCGGGCGGGTGGCCCGGGTGAGCAGCAGGTCCAGGGAGGCCGTGCCGATCGAGCCCAGTCCGACGAAGGCGACGTCGAGGTCCGCCAGGTCCTTTCCGGTGGCGTCGAGTGCCGCGTGCACGGTCCGGACGACCGAGACGACGGTCGCCGCGTGCCCGGTCGTCACGGCGGCCGATCCCGGTCCGAGGTTCGCGGACCGCAGTACGTCGAAGCCGTAGCCGGTCAGCGAGGGGATCATGCCCGCCAGGGAGACGCTGCGGGCTCCGAGCGAGGAGGCGAGTGACACCGCGCGGGCGGTGTGTGCGACGAGGGCCGGGTCGCGGGCGAGTTCGTCGGAGAAGAGGGGTACGCAGACGAAGCCCGACCTGCCGAGGGGGGTGTGGACCGTCTCCAGCAGGCGTGGGGCGTTGTCGGGGAACAGCATCGCGCGCAGCTCTTCCCGGGGCAGGGCGTCCTCGGGCAGGCCCGCGATCCGGGCGAGGTGGCCGGGGGTGGGCAGGTAGCCGACCAGGGCGGCGTCCATCGATCCCGGGGACCCTGCCGGCCGGCTCGCGCTGCGTGGCCGCACGGCAGGCGGGTTCGCGGCGCGGGTGAGGCGTTCCCGGAGCGCCCCTGCGAAGTCCTCCAGCGCGGAGGGGGAAAAGGCCGCGGCGGACCCTCGTACCGTCACACGCAGTCCTGCGCCTTCCGGGCGTGCGGCCAGGAACACGTCCGTCGCGGACGACGGCGGGGCGAACGCGCCGTCCCCGTCCTCCCACGACGCCGTCAACGACTGCCCGTGCGGAGCGGCGAGGACGGAGAAGTCGAGATAGGTGAAGAAGAACTGCGAGGTCAGAGGCAGTCCGTCGGCGTTGCGGGGCACGATGTCCTCGTGCCTGCGCGCCTGTTCGGCCTCGGCGACGATCCGCCGCACGGCGGCGCCGAAGTCATCTGCTTGTGCGGCTGTGGACCGTATGGGGACGGCGCCGGCGAACGGGCCGAAGACGCGGTGCGCGTCGAGGGTCAGGCCCCGGTCACGACCGCTCACCGCCAGGCCGACGATCAGGTCCGCCTGACCCGTGAGCTGCGTCAACTGCTGGTGGTACGCGGTCAGCAGCGGCGCGTACAGGGTGGCTCCCGCCTTCGCCGCAAGCGCCCGCAGGGCCGCTGTCCGCCCGGCATCGAGTGCGAATCCCGCCGACACGAATCCCGCGCCACCCTGCTTTCCGTGGGCGCGCAGCACGGGCTGTCGGTAGGGGGCGTCGACCCGGGCCCGGCGCTCCGCTGTACCCGGCGTGGTACCGGTCTCCGGTTCGGCCGACAGCAGCGCGTGGTCACGGAAGGTCGCGCGGGGCGCGGGTGGTCCGGGAGCGTTCCCCGCGGCCAACTGGTCGTAGACCGCGGTCAGTTCCTGTACGAGGAGTGCGGCGCTGTATCCGTCGCCGATGAGGTGGTGCGCGTGGACGAGGAGGACGTGTTCCTGCTCGGTGAGGGAGAGGACCCGGAGCCGGAGCAGCGGCCAGGCCCATGGTTCGAAGCGCCGCCGCGCCTCGGCCGCCGCGCGTTCGTCGACCTCGGTGGGGTCGGTGAGGGTCTCGAAGGTGACCGGCAGGCGCAGGGAGGGCGGGAGTTCCTGCTGGACGGGCGGTCGGGCACCGGCGGGGAAGACCGTACGCAGCATGCCGTGGCGTTCCACCAGCAGGTCGACCGCCGCCTGGAAGACCTCCGGGTCGAGCGGGCCGGACAGCCGCAGCCGTGCGGGCCAGGAACCGCTTCCTCCCGGGGAGAGGGCTTCGGCGAGGAGGAACCCGCGCTGGACCGGTGTGACGGGGAAGGGCGCCGCGTGGTCCGTGGCGGCGGTCGGTGCGGTCGGTGCGGTCGGTGCGGTCGGTCCGGGCGCCGGGTGCCGCTCTTTGCCGTTCGCGTCCACCGCGGCGGCCAGCTTCGCGAGGGTGCGGTTGTCGTAGACCACGGTCGGGCGGGGCAGATGGGGCCTGCCCTCGCCGAGCCGGGCGAACACCTGGAGGACGAGGAGTGAATCGCCGCCCAGGTCGAAGAAGTCGTCCTCGCGGGAGACGGAGTCGACGTCCAGCAACTCGCTCCAGAGGGATGCCAGTTGGCGCTCGGTGTCCGTGGCGGGGAGAGCCTTGCCGCCGACGTCCGGCACCGGAGCCGTGGGGGAGTCCGCCAGCGCACGGCGGTCGATCTTGCCGGTGCCGCTGAGCGGCAGTTGGTCCAGCACCGTGATCCGTGCCGGGACCATGTACGGCGGCAGGAGACCGGCCAAGTGGCGCCGCACGTCCGGCGGTTCGGGCTGTCCGGCACCCGGTCGGGCGGTGACGAACGCCAGCAGCCGCCCCTCGCGTGCGACCACCGATGCCTGTGCGATCCCGGGATGCGTCTGGAGAGCTGCCTCGACCTCTCCTGTCTCGACGCGGTTGCCGCGGATCTTCACCTGGTCGTCGGTTCGTCCCAGGAACTCCAGCACTCCGTCCGCGCGCAGCCGGACCCGGTCGCCGCTGCGATACCAGCGGCGACCGTCCCGCACCGCGAACGCCCGCGCGGTCAGTTCGGGTTGGCCCAGATAGCCGGGGGTCAGCCCGACTCCCGCGATCAGCAGTTCACCCGGTTCCTCCAGGCGGCAGGGTGTGCCGTCGGCGTCGACCACCGCCAGGTCGGTGCCGGTGACCGGCCGTCCGATCGGCAGGGTCTGCACGTCATCGGCCGGACGCGTGGTGATGAGGTGGCAGGTGGCGTTGATGGTCGTCTCGGTGGGGCCGTACAGGTTGGCGATGCGCTGTCCGTCGCCGAACAGGTCGAACCATCGGCGTACATGCGCGGCGGGCAGGGACTCCCCGCCGACGTGCACCCACCGCAGCGCCGACAGGTCCGGCCGCCCCGCTCCCCGCCGTACCCGTTCCTCGGCGGCCGACAGCAACTGCTCCCACAGCGTCGGGACGGAACTCCACACGGTGATCCGTGCCCGTTCCGCGTACGCCAGCAGCAGCTCGGGATCACGCAGCAGCTCCCGGGGTACGGTCACCACGGTGCCGCCGACCAGCAGGGGTGCGAGCAGTTGGCGGACCGAGGCGTCGAAGCACGGCGACGCGGTCTGCGCGAGGCGGTCCTCGCGGCCGTAGCCGAACGTCCCGATGGCCCAGTCGAGGTAGTTCTCCATCGCCTCGTGGGTGATGGGCACGGCCTTGGGGCGGCCGGTGGAGCCCGAGGTGAAGATGACGTACGCGATCGCGTCGGGAGCCGAGGCGGGCGCGGGGACGGACACGGTGGTGTCGGTCCGCGGGTCCGGCGAGCCGTCGGCGCGTACCGCACGCACTCCATCGGTGCCGAGCAACTCCGCGACTCGCACGGTCGGTTCATGGCACACCACGGTGGAGACGTCCGCGCGTTTCAGCTGGTCCGCCAGTCGGGCGGGCGGGTACGTCGCGTCCAGCGGGACCCAGCCGGCCCCGGCGCGCAGGATGCCGACCACGCCGATCACGGTGTCCGGGCCGGGCTCGGTGAGCAGCCCGACCAGGCCACCCGCGCGTACCCCTTCGGCGTGCAGGCGGGTCGCCAGGAGTTGGGAGGCGCGGTCGAGCGCCGCGTAGGTGAGGGTTTTTCCGTCGGCTTCCACTGCGGTGGCGTCGGGTGTGGCGCGGAACTGGCGGAGGAGTCGGCCGACGACACCGTGCGGTGTCCCGGCCACCCGAGGAGACTCGGCGAACGGCGTGCACAGGGCGGCCAGTTCGTCGCGGTACTCCCCGTCCAGACGCGCCACCGTGCTCGGCGCGAACAGGGGCGACGGGAAGTTCCACGACATGCGCAGCGTCGACCCGTCCGCCCAGCACAGCAGGCTCAGCCGGGTCGCGGCCGAGCCGGTACCGGCCGCGTCGGCCCGTACCTCGACCGGGCAGTCGGCCGCCATGCGTGCCGGGAAGCGGGCGAAGCTGAAGCCCGCCGGGCTCGCTGTACGGGGACCTGCGCCCGGCAGGAGGGCGGCCAGGTCGAGACTGCTCAGCCCGGAGTGCTGTTCGCTCTCCAGCCAGATCCGGCGCAGCCGTTGCGCCAGCGCGACGACCGGTTCGTCGGGGGTCGTGTTGCAGAGCAGGGGGAGAGTGTCGGCGAGCGGGCCGATGAGCCGGTCGACGTCGGGGAAGCGATCCTCGCGCCGGCCGCGGGCCACGTTGACCGCGATGTCCCGCTGGCCGGTCCACCGCGACAGACAGCGCACGTACGCGGCGAGCAGCAGGTGGAACAGGGACACGTCGTGTGCGGCGGCCAGCCGTTCCAGTCCGGCGGTGAGGGCCGCGTCGAGTGAGCCGTAGTGCTGTACGAGCGGGCCCGACGGGGGTGCGTCGGGATCGCCGTCGTAGGGCAGTCGCAGCCGGTCGCCCCGCCCGGCTCCGTGTGCTGCCAGGCGCCCGGTCCAGTAGCGGCGGTCGGCGTCCGACGCGGTGGTCACGGAAGAGCGAGTGGTGCGGGCGTACTGCGCGAAGCTCGGCGCGTCCGGGGTCGGTTGCGGGTGTTCTCCTCGCCATAGCGCGGTGTACGAGGCCCACAGTTCCTCGGCCAGGACGTTGAGGCTGTATCCGTCCGCCGCCGCGTGGTGGACCACCAGCAGCAGATGCGCGACGCCTGCTTCCTGAACGAGCAGCACGGCCCTCACGGGCGGCTCGGTCGCCAGGTCGAAGGGCCGGTTGCAGAGGGCCGTTTCGAGGTCGGCGACCTGCTCGGCGGCGCACTCGCGGACCTCGTACCAGGTCGACAGAGGAGCGGCCGGAGCCAGCCGCTGCACGGGACCTGTCGATGCCGTGCCCGGATCGTCGATGCGCAGGCGCAGCATGCCGTGCCGGTCGGCCAGGCCGGCCAGCGCCTGACCCAGTACGTGCGTGTCCAGGGGGCCGCGGACCGTCAGCCGCAGATGACCGCGGGCCGGGACGCCGGGATGCAGCCGGCTGCTGGTGTGCAGGGCCAGTTGTACGGGGGTGAGGGCGAAGGGTGCCGAGTCCGTGGCGTGCACGGGGGCGGAAGCCTCCGCCGCTGCCGGGGCGTTGTCCGCGTCCAGGTGGGCGGCCAGTTCCCGTACGGTCCGGTACTCGAAGAAGAGCGTGGCGGGCAGCGACCGTCCCGTCCTGCGTTCGAGTCGTTTGACCAGGTCGACCGCGCCCAGCGAGTCCAGCCCCAGGGAGAGGAACGGCGCGTCGTCGTCGACGCTGGACACCGGGATGCTCAGCGACTGCGCCAGGAGTTCCCGCAGCACCGCGGCGGTGCCGGACAGGGGCGGGACGGTGTCGGCAGCAGGACGTGACGCGCCCATTGACCCGCGTGTACCCGGCAGTTGGGCGCGGGATCGGTTCGGCCTGTCCGTCGGCCGGTCTGTCGCCCGGTCTGTCCTCCGGTCCGTCGGCCGGTCGGCGAGGACCAGTTGGGCCCGGTCGGTGCCGCACGCGGTCCGCAGGGCCGCCAACGCCGGTGCGGTCGCCAGGAGTCGGCCCCCTCCGTCGGGAAGGGCATCGGCCGCGAACGCGGCGGCGAGACCCGTCCCGGCGAACGGCCCGAAGTTCACCGACAGCCATGGCCGCCCCGCCTGCCGCTCGGCGCCCGCGAAGGAGTCGAGGAAGGCGTTGGCGGCGGCGTAGGCGCCGAGTGCTCCGGCCAGCCCCGGCAGTACCGAGGAGACGGAGGAGAACGCCACGCACACCTGGGGGCTGTGCCCGTGCCTGGTGAGGGCTTCGGACAGCAGGAGGGTGCCGAGCGTCTTCACACACAGCGCCTCCATCGTCTCCTCCACCTTGGTCCCGCGCAGGCTTCCGGGACGTACGACTCCTGCCGCGTGGAAGACGGCGTCCGGCGCGGGCAGTTCGGCGATCAGCGCCTCGACGTCGTCCCGCGAGGTGAGGTCGGCCCGGTGGTAGCGGGCGTCGGCGCCGAGTTCGGTGAGGTCTTCCAGCAGGCGCGCGGGCGGGTGCGGGGAACGGCCCGTGAGCAGCAGTACCGGCCGGCCACGCCCGGCGAGTTCCCGGGCGAGGGCGGAGCCGAGGCCCCCGGCGCCGCCCGTGATGAGGAAGGTGCCGTCGGCGGGCAGCCGGTCATGGGCGCCGGACGGTTCCGCCGTTCGCGGGGCGACGGTCCGTACCAGCCGCTGTCCGTCCCGCCAGGCGACGGCACCGGCCGCCCGGGGTGCCGTCACCTCGCCGATGACGGCTTGCAGGCGCTGTCCGGGGTCGTCGAGGGAGGAGAGGTCGACCCAGTTGGCCAGGATTCCGGTGGACTCCGACGGCACGGCCGACGTCAGGCCGCCCAGTACCGCCTGAATCGGGTTCGGCCGCTCGCGGCCGTGCCCGGTGGCGTGCGCGTCCTCGGTCACCACGAGCAGACGACCGGCCCCGGTCAGGTCGAACAGGGCCAGCGCCTCGTGGAACGCCGTGACCAGCTCGCGCTGGATCCGCTCGATGTCGGCGGACGTGCCATGAGCGGCGGGCCCGGCCAGCAGGATCACCGCCTGCGGAGGGGCTTCGGGGTCCGCACTCGTCTGCACGCCCTGGTCCGCGAGGCGCTGGGTGAGGTCGTACACGGCCGTCGAGTCCGGGCCGGTCACCAGTACGGGGCCGCACGCGTTCCGCGGCGACCGGGGCGTCTCCTGCCAGGTGACGTGATGCAGCAGGCCGGGCCGCGCCGCCTCGGGCCAGTGGCGGCGCCGCTGGTAGGGGTAGGGCGGCAGCGGAACCCGCCGACGGCCCGCGGCGCTGTCGAGTGGTTCCGTGCGGTCCAGTGACGCGCCGCGGGCCCACAGGTGTGCCGCGGTCTCCAGCAACTGGCGTGCTCCGCCCGGGACATCGCCCTGCCGTGCTCCGGAACGCTCCAGCACGCGGGGTGCGGAGATCGCGAGGACGTCCCTGCCCGAGCCGTTCCTGTCCGCAGGTTCCCGCGCGGCGGCGGCCCGTACGAGACCGGCGAGGTCGTCCCGCGATCCCAGTTCCACGAACGTGTCGTAGCCCTCGTCGAGCAGCCGGGTCACCGCATGCCCGAACAGCACCGGCCGCAGGGCGTGTTCGCGCAGATGGTCCGGGTCCAGGCGTGGCTGCCACTCGGCTGTGAGCGTGCTCAGCACGGGAGTGCCGGGAGCTGTGACCTTCAACCGGCCTGCTGCGGAAGCCAGTTCGGCGGCGATCGGCTCCATCAGCGGTGAGTGGAAGGCGCGGGAGACGTGCAGCGCGCGTACGGAGGCGCCTCGCGCGGAGAGATCTCGTGCGGCCCGCTCGACCGCGTCGGGGCTGCCGGAGAGCACCAGCCTGCCGGGGCCGTTGTACGCGGCGACCGCCAGTTCCTCGGGAGCCGCCGCGATCAGCGCCGCCACCTGCTCCTCGTCGGCCCCGCGCACCGCCGCCATCGCGCCCGGCGGGGTCGCCGCGCCCATGAGGCGTCCGCGTTCCGCCACGAAGGTGAGCGTGTCGGCGAACGACAGCGCTCCGCCGGCACACGCTGCGGTCAGTTCCCCGACGCTGTGTCCGACCACCGCGTCCGGCCGTACGCCCCAGGCGAGCAACTGCCGGGCGAGCGCGACCCCGTGGGCCACCAGTAGCGGTTGGGCCACCTCGGTGGCGGCCTGGGCGCTTGCGTCCACCTCGGGGTCGACGCACCAGGCCGTCAACTCCCGCCCGTGCACCGCGCCGACGTGGGCCGACGCCTCGTCGAGCGTGTCGCGGTACACCGGTGCGGTCGCGTACAGCGCATGCCCCTGGGCCGGTCGCAGCGAGCCCTGGCCGGGGAACACGAAGACGGTCCGCGGCCGGTTCGTCACCGTCCCGCTGACCACGCCCGGCAGCCGGTCGCCGGCGGGAGCCGTGGCAGTGGCGACGGTGTCGGCGTCGGCGAGGCGTTCGCGCAGGTCGCCCTCGGCCACGACGGCGAGGCGATGCGCACCTTCGTCGCGGGCCATGGCCGCCGCCCGGCACACGTCACCCTCGTCCGACTCCGGGTGGTCGTGGAGATGGTCGAGGAGACGGGACGCCCAGGCGTCCAACCCGGCAGCGCTGTTCGCCGAGAGGGTCAGCAGGTGCGGGCCGCTGTCGCCGCCGGTCGGTTCGTGTGCCGTGCCGGGCGGTGCCTGTTCCAGTACGGCGTGCGCGTTGGTGCCGCCGAAGCCGAAGGCGTTGACACCGGCCCTGCGAGGACCGGCCGACCACCACGTGTCTGCGTCAGTGACCAGCGAGAATCCGGACCGGGCGACGGCGGGCGAGGGCGGCGAGTGGTGCAAGGAGGCGGGCAGCCGGCCGTGCCGCAAGGACAGGACCACCTTCACCAGCGACGGCAGGGCAGCCGCGTTCAGCAGATGTCCGATGTTCGTTTTCACCGAGCCCAGCAACCGCGGTCGGCCGTCCGCGCGGGGCGGGAAGGCGTGGGCCAGGGACCGCAGTTCGATGGGGTCCCCGACGGCCGTGCCCGTCCCGTGCGCCTCGACATACGTCACCGATGCCGGATCGACGCCGCAGACCTCGTACGCGCGCGTGATGACCTCGCGCTGGCGCAGGGGATTGGGTGCCATCAGGCTCAGTGAGGTGCCGTCGTTGTTGACGGCGGTGCCGCGTACGAGGGCGAGGACGTCGTCGCCGTCCCGCTGGGCGTCCTGCGGGCGCCGCAGGACGAGGGCCGCGCCGCCCTCGCCGGGTACGAACCCGTCGGCGGCCGTGCTGAAGGCGCGGCTGCGGCCGGTGGGGGAGAGGGCCTGGGCGGCTTCCAGGGCCTCGTACCCGTCGGGAGTGAGATGCAGGTTGACTCCGCCGACGACGGCGAGGTCGCACTCGCCGTCCGCGAGGCTGCGGCGGGCCAGGTGCAGGGCCACCAGGCCCGACGAGCACGCGGTGTCCACGGCGAGGGCCGGGCCGTCCAGGTCGAGGCGGTGCGAGACGCGGGCGGCGACGAGGTTGGGGAGGTTGCCCGTCAGCGCTGTCGCGGACGGGGCGAGGTCGGGGGAGGCGTCGGCGAGGACCTTGCGGTAGCCGCTGTCCCCGACCGCGGCGAACACGCCGACCCGTAGGCCGCGTCGGCGGGGTCCGGCGTAACCGGCGCGTTCCAGGGCCTCGTGGGCGAGTTCGAGGAAGATCCGGGCCTGCGGGTCGAGCGTACGGGCCTCTTCGTCGCCGATGCCGAAGTGGGCGGCGTCGAAGGCGGCCGGGTCGTCGAGGAAGGCGCCCCAACGGCCGGGCCGGGCGGTGCCTGCGGTGTCAGTAGTGGTGCCAGTGGTGGTGCCAGTGCTGTCAGTGGTGCCCCAACGGTCCTGTGGCACCTCGGTGACGACGTCACGGCCTGCCGTCAGCAGCTCCCAGAACTCCTCCGGCGTGCTCGCGCCGGGAAAGCGGCAGGCCATCGCCACGATCGCTGTCGCCGTGGCCGTCGGCGTGGCCGTCGCGGACGACGCGTCGTCCGGCGAGGGCGGAACCGACGGCTCGTCCGTAGGCGACGTGTGCGGCGCCCTGGCTTCTTCCGCCGTGTCCAGCAGGTGGTCGGTGAGCGCCGCGACGGTGTCCTGGCGCATCACGGCCGGGCCCAGGATGACTCCCAGGGACGCTTCCAACTGGGCCAGTGCCTCCATGGCCTTCAGCGAGGTGCCGCCCAGCTCGGAGAAGCGGTCCCTGTCGCCGAAGGACGCCTCCGGCCGACGCAGTGCCTGGGCCCAGGCGCTGCGCACCACTTGCCGCATGGCGGGGTACGAGCGGGGAGCCGCGGGGGCTCCGGAAGCCTCATGGATCTCGTAGGACTGGGGCGGGGACGAGGACGATGCCGAGGGCCGGTACGCGCCCTCCTCGAACCGCGCCCGCATCCGCTGCCGTTGCAGCTTGCCGCTCGTAGTGCGCGGGAACGCCGACGGCGGCAGCGCGAGGACGCGTACGTCGTCGTGCCCCAGCGCGGTACGGATCCGGCGCGCGACCCCGTCCAGCACCTCGGTGGCCCCGCGTGGGGGCCGGGCCCACGGCACGAAGACCACCACCCGCTCGGCGCCGGTCACCGGGTCGGTCGAGCCGATCACCGCCGGGCTGCCCGGCGGCAGTCCGGGGCTCGCGCTCGCGACCTCCTCCATGTCCGGGGCGTGGAAGGTACGGCCGTTGAGGAAGAGGACATCCTTGTGACGGCCGCTGACGCACAGTCGGCCGTCCCGCAGGAACCCCAGGTCCCCGGTCCGCAGCCACCCGTCCTCGGCGAAGGACAGCGCCGTCGTCTCCGGCAGCCGGTGGTAACCGCGGGCGGTCTGCGGGCCCCGCACCTCGATGTGCCCCACCCGCCGGTCGCCCAGCGGCCGACGGGCGTCGTCGGTGATCCGGACGGAACAGCCCGGCACGGGCGGGCCGACGTCCATCACCTCCACGACGTCACCACCCGGCTCGCGTTCCACGGCCACGCCCCGGGCAAGTGCGGCCCGCTCCAGGGTGACGGGAACCGCCACCTCGCCCAGCGGCGGGAACGTGACGGCCAAGGTCGCCTCGGCCAGCCCGTACACGGGGGTCGCCGCCCGCGGGTCCAGCCGGGCGGGACGCATCCTGGCGGTGAAGTCCCGCCACACCGTCGCGGAGATGGGTTCGGCCCCGACCAGGATCAGCCGTACGGGACTCAGGTCGAGTCCGGCGAGTACGTCGTCGGGTACGCGCCGGACGGTCAGCGCGAGCGCGAAGTTGGCGGCCGACAGGACCGTGCCCCGGTGCCGGGCGGTCACGTCCAGCCACAGGCGCGGGCTCTTCGCGAACGACAGCGGGCCGATCTTCACCTGCTTGGTCCGCGAGGCCAGCGGTGCCAGATGGGTGCCGATGAGACCCATGTCGTGGAAGTACGGCATCCAGCTGACCAGGACGTCCTGCTCGGACAGGGCCGAGACGGCGACTATCTGCCGCAGGTTGGCCACCACGGCGGCGTGGGTCAGTTCCACGCCCTTGGGCGCGCCGGTGCTGCCGGACGAGAACTGCAGGAACGCCAGGTCGTCGGGTGCGGGCGTCGCGGGTGCGGCCGGAGTGGGGCACTCCCGCAGCGTCTCCAGCCGCAACACCTCAACAGGGACCGGCAGTTCGCCGGCCACCTCCGCGCAGGCCGCGTCCACCACGACGGGCGGACGGCCGAGGTGTTCCCACACCGGGCCGACCCGCCGCGCGTCGGGCGCGAGCGGCACCGGTACGAGGCCGGCCGCCAGCGCACCCCAGAACATCGGCTGGAAGTCCTCGCTGCGGTCCGCGAGCAGCGGCACACAGGTGCCCGGGGTGACTCCCGCCGCACGGAGGCCGCCCGCGACCCGCAGGGACTCTTCGAGGAGCTGCCGGAAGGTGACGGCCACTTCGCCGCCGTCCCCGCGGACGTGGACGACGACTTGTCCAGGTGCCCGGTGGGCGGCGTCCAGCAGCACGTCCAGGAGCGTTTCAGGAGGAGTCATGAGTCCGTTCGTTCGTGCGTGGGCGAGCTGTTGGTGCTTGAGCGAAGCGTCCGCGCGCGAAGAAGGGGAGGCGGCGCGCTGCGGGGAGACAAGTATGAGCAGTACATGGGCCCCCGCAAGCCACATGCCACATGCCACATGCCGCAAGTCGCAGGCCGCAAGCCACAGGCCCCTGCGGCCGTCCCCGGTTCGGGGCGGGCGCAGGGGCCTGATGGCGGGCTGTGAGGCGGTGAGCCGGGTGACGGCCGCACAGGGGGCGGCGACCGCTGGGGTCAGGTCGACCAGATGACTCCGCCGTTGTGGAGGATGACCACCTTCGCGTCGGCTCGCAGGATCAGCTGGGCGTTCGCGTGGCCGTGGCTCTTGGAGGCCCAGATCGGGCGGTCGTCGCCGTTGTGGATGACGAGGTTGCCGTCCTCCTGGAAGATCGCCCGGTGATTGCTGCCGAACGTCATGGACGCCCAGATCGGCTTGTTCTTCTCGTTGTAGACGACGAGATTGCCGTCGCCCTGCATGATCATGCGGATGCGGTTGGTGCTCCAGGACTGGCCCGCCTGCAGGACGGTGGTCGCGTAGACGGTCTTGGTGCCCCAGTTCGGCTTCGGGGCCGCCTTCGGCTTGTCCTTGGCCGGGGACTTCGACTTCTTCGCGGCCGGGCTGCTCGTCTTCGCCTCCGGCACGGGCGCGACGGCCTTGGGGACGACCTGCGGAGCCTCGGTCTTCTTCGGCTTCTCCTTGCGCGGCGACGAACTGGGCTTCTCGGCCACGTAGTCGTCGAGGACGGCAGGGGCGGAGCTCGCGTTCAGGACGGTGTCGGAACCGTCGGCGGCCAGTCCCTTGGTGTCGGGGCGCCCGTCGTCCTGCGCGCTCCCGGCCAGCAGCAGCGGTATGGCGATCAGGACGGCGCCGGCGATCGCGGCCCCTGCCAGGACCGGCTTGCGGGGGCGTCCGTTGTTGACGCCGGTGCCGGTCTTCGTGCCCGGCGGGGTCGTCGCGACGGCCGCCGCCACGGCGACGCCCTCCGTGCGCGCCTCAGGTGTCCCGGTGGTCTCCGCCGTGGACGAGGGCTCCACCGGGGCGGTGGGGGTGGGGGGACCGGCCGGGGTGGACGGCGTGGCGGGAGCGCCCTCGGTCTTCCCGGTCGGCGCGGTGCCGGTCTCGGCGTCCGGTTCGGTGCCGCTCTCCGGGGCCGGGGTGGTGCCCTTCTTCCCGGCCGGAGCAGCGCCTGACGTCACCTCGGAGGCTTCCGGGGTCTCGGAGGTCTCGGAGGTCTCGGAGGTCTCGGCAGTGGTCCGAGCGGCCTCGGCAGATGCCAGCGCTCGTTCGTCCGGTGCCGACGACGACGCGGGTGGGGACGCGGTTGCGGACTCGGCCTCCTCCGCGCCGGCGGCGGCCCCCTCCGCTTTCGCGCCGGGGGTGTGGTGCTGGGGGGACATGCGGTACTCCTCCTCGGTGGCGGAGCTGTCGGTGGTGGGCACCGGCCCGAACAACGGCTGGGCTGATCCGATGCCCTCCTGAGCTGCGAGGCCTTCCCGTACGGTCCTGGCTTGGACGTCCGGATGGAAGGCAGGTGTACAAGGCGGTACAGGGCACTTGTACGTGGACGGGTCCGATGGCAGATCCAACCTAGCCCGTCCCAGGGGTGACAGCAGCACCCTCAGCCCCAACCGCCCCTGCGCTTTGTCCACCCACGCCTCACTGCTCCCGGAAAGTTCTCCATCCGGGCAGCGAACGGGCACGCGGTCGCCCGATACGGGTCGGCCCCAACGCCCCACGCGTGGGGCGCGTGTGGCATCCTGTTGGCTCCCCGATCTGATCGATATCGGCATCGGCGTGCGCGCGTGTGGTGCGGCACCCAGGAATCCGTACGGACCGAAGAGTTCAGGTGAAGATGCGGCCCGGAGAACGGCAGGAGGGCAGGCACGACGCCTTGCCCGTGATGCCCGACGGCTCCGGTGGGGCCGCCGTCACCGAATCACCCGTCGCCGACGTCACAGACGCGTCGGACACGACGAACGCCGTGAACGCCTCGGACAACCCCGACATACCCGAAGCCGTACGGGCCGCTGCCCGCCGGGCTCCCGGTCACTGGATCGGGGTGGTCGACCCGGAGTGGACCGAGGAGCGCACCCCGCCGGAGTGGGCGGTCCTGGGGGAGTGGCAGTCGGACGAGAGCGGGGGCGTGGGCGAGTACCGCGCCAACCCGGCGTACCGGCCCTCGGCCCAGGTGCTCGGCTGGCCGGAGCCCACCGACCCGGTGGACGCGGCGGCGCAACGGGCAGCCACCGGTTACGGCTCGGTGGACGAGGCACTCGCTGCGCTCGCCGAGGCGGAGGTGACCGTGGTGCGCGCGCCGGACGGCGGGCCGCTCACGGGCACCGGGCAGGACGGGGCGCCTGTGGTGCTGTTGTTCACCTCACCGGCACACGAGTTCATGTCCCCGGTACTTCGTCATGGCAGGCTTCCGGCGCGGCAACTGGCAAGATCACTGAGTGGTTCGGGCACCCAGCTGATGGTCAACGCCGGAGCCGCGGCCCCTTTGCTGGTCCCGGCGGACAGTCTTCTCGGTCCCGAACGGGCACCGGGCGTCGAGGAGGCCGCCGTGGCGGACGCCGTGACGACGGAGGGTTCTGGGGCCACGCCCTCAGATGCCGCCTCCGAGGTCTCCTCCGGCGAACCCTCCACCGACAGTTCCCCTGAACTTCACCCCCACAGCCCCCACATCGCAGGGAGGACCCCGTGACACGTTCGACCCAGCAGCCCCCTGCCTCCCCGAGTGCGGATGCCGGTTCCGGATCCGCTTCCGGTGCCGGTGGCGAGGAGACGGCCGCGACCGCCGCCCCCGCACCTGCCGCCGTCGCCGCGCCCGAGCCCCGGCCCGCCTCGGGCCGCACGCCCGAGGCGGAGCGCACGCCCGAGCCCGCCGCGGCGAAGGCCGGTACGAAGTCCGGTGAGGCCGAAGGGACGGCCCCCCAGGGCAGGACCGGCGAGCCCGAAGCCGGGAACGAGCCGCAAACCGGGGCCGGAGCCGGGACCGAGCCCGAAGCCGGGGCCGGAGCTGGGACCGAGCCCGAAACCGGGAGCGACTCCGAGGGCGGGACCGACTCCGAGGCCGACCCCGGTGCCGCCGCCGCGGCCAAGAGCCGCCTCCCCGCGCTCGTACGGACCATGACGGCGACCGCGATCGACCGGCCGCAGCAGCAGACCGGGCCCGTGGGCCGGCCGGGCAAGGCCGTGCTGGCCGGGGCCGCCGTCGCGGGCGCGCTGCTCGTGTCCGTGCCGTTGCTGATGCTCGGCGGGGACGACGACAAGGACCGCAGGGGACCGGCGTCGGCCGGAACCGTACTGGGTGGCAACGCCCAGGACGTACCCGGCGAGTTCGCGCAGACCTCCCCCGACGCAGGTTCCGCGGGCGACGGCAAGAAGGACCCCGTCCAGCAGGGCAAGTCGGCCCAGAACGCCGCCACGTCCGCCCCGGCGAAGAGCGAGGGCAAGGACAACGGCAAGGGCGAGGAGGACGGCGGGGCCGGGAAGGACGCCGCCGGGAAGGACTCCGGCCAGAAGGAGGAGCCGGCGAAGCAGAGCGGCGGGAAGACGACGTCCGGTGGGGGCAAGAGCCAGGGCACGAAGGCCGGATCGGGTGTGACCCTCAGTGCCCCCGTCTCCCTGCGCAGTCATCTCTCGGGCAAGTGCATCGACGTACCGGGCAGTGATTTCGGCGACGGCAAGAAGCTGTTCGTGTGGGACTGCAACGGCGGGGCCGCCCAGAAATGGCAGTTCGCCTCCGACGGCACCGTCCGCATCAAGGGCCTCTGCCTGGACGTGGCCAATGCGAACTACAACGACGGCACTCCCATCCAGATCGCCCGGTGCAGTGGCAACGCCGCCCAGAAGTTCGTGCTGAACGCCAGCCACGACCTGGTCAACACCGTCGTCGGCAAGTGCGTCGACATCAAGGACAACAACCGGGGCAGCGGTGCCTGGCTGCAGCTGTGGAGCTGCGCGGGGACCGACAACCAGAAGTGGAGCGTCTGAGACAAGGCGCCCGCAGCCCGAGAAGGTCCCGGAGAGCCCGGGAGCACCCCTCTCGGCACCCGCCCGCCCCAGGGCGAGGCATGATGGCACCGTCGGTTTCACCGACACGCGCCCCCGGTGAGGGGGCGCCCGTAGATGAAGCCCCCGTGGCAAGGAGGTTGGTGCGTGTCGCGCCAGGTACTGACGGTCGGTCCGGGGGACCGGGATCGCTACCGGACGATCGGTGAGGCACTCTCGGCTGCCCGTACCGGCGCGCTGATCAGCGTCCGGCCCGGGACGTACGCGGAGAACCTGGTGATCAACACCAGGGTCACCCTCACTGCCGAAGAGGGCCGGGGCACCGTGGAGATCCGGCCGCGCTCGGGCAGTGTGCTCGCGCTGCGCGCCGATGCCGTGATGGTCTCCGAACTCACCCTGCGCGGCGGCGACGCCGAGCAGCCCGCCGTGGACGTGCGGCGCGGACAGGCCGCGTTCGACGGCTGCGAGATCATCGGCTCCGCCTGGACGGCGCTGCTGGCCGGGGGCACCGGCTCGATCGCGCTGCGCGAGTGCCGGGTGAGCAACTCGCAGGGCGCGGGCATCGTGGTCACCTCGACCACGCCCACCACCGTGGAGTCCTGCACCTTCGAGCACCTGGGCACCAGCGGCCTGGTCCTCGCGGAGCAGGGCGAGGCACGGGTCCGCGGCTGCACGGTCCGCGACGCCCGCGGCAACGGCCTGCTCGCCAACGGCGAATCCCGCGGCACGGTCGAGGACTGCGACATCTCCTCCACCGACAAGCCCTCCATCGCCCTGGAGGAGAACAGCTCCCTCTCGGTGATCCGCACGGTGGTCCACGACACCAGCACCGGTGTGCACCTGAGCAGCGCGGGCCGTACGACGCTGGAGGACGTCCGCGTCACCGGCTCGTCCGGGAACGGCATCGTCCTGGCCAAGGGCACCGACCCGACACTGCGCCGCTGCCGCGTCTCGCGCACCCGCGGACACGGCGTGCTGGTCACCGACCGGTCGCGCGGCACCTTCGAGGACTGCTGGGTGGACGGCGCGCAGGGTGCCGCCCTGCGGGTCGCCGGGGCGGCCTCACCGGCCCTGACCGGCCTGACGGTCCGCGACTGCGACCAGACGGGGCTGCTCCTGGAGGAGGACTCGGCGGCGGAACTCGACCACCTTGAGGTGATCGGCGGCTCGCCCGCCATCGCGGTGCGCGGCGGCGCCAACCCGCTGCTGCGCCGGGCCAGACTGGTGGAGCCCTCCGGCGACGGCATCGTGCTCTCCAAGGACGCCCGGGGCCGAGCCGAGGACTGCGAGATCGTCCGGCCGAAGGGCGCGGGCGTACGCGTCGCCTCCGGCAGCACCCTCTACCTGGCCGGCGGCGGAGTCTCCGACACGACCACCAACGGCCTGGTCGTCGACGACGGCGGCAACGTCACCGTCCGCGACTTCCGCATCGAGATATCCGGCGAGGAGGGCGTGGTCGTCGCCGCGGGCGGCGAACTGACCGCCAACCGCACCTCGGTGCACGCCCCCAGAGGCCATGGATTCCTGCTGCGCGAGGGCGCGCTCGCCTCGCTCAGCGGCTGCGAGGTGTCCGGCGGCGCCCAGGACGGCTTCCGGATCGAGTCCACCGCGCCGGTCTCCCTGGTGAACTGCCTCGCCCGGGAGAACGAGGGCGGCGGCCTGGTGCAGACCGCCCCCGGTGAGCGGCTGGCCGTGGAGGGCCTGAACAGCAACGGCAACGGCAAGCGGGACGCCTGGGGTTCCGGCAGCGCCGAGAACACCGACCCCGCGGGCTCCGGCGCCGCGGACGGGCCCGCGGCGGACCGCCCGGAAGGCCCGCTCGGCGCCCTGAACGCGCTGATCGGCCTGGAGAACGTCAAGCAGCAGGTCCGTACGCTGGTCAACCTGACCCAGCTCGCCCAGCGCCGCGAACAGCTCGGCATGTCGGCCCCGCCGATGAGCCGCCACCTGATCTTCGCCGGCCCGCCCGGTACCGGTAAGACCACCGTGGCCCGCCTCTACGGGTCGATCCTGGCCGAGCTGGGTTCGCTGCGCAGCGGGCACCTCGTGGAGGTCTCCCGCGCCGACCTGGTCGCGCAGGTCGTCGGCGGTACCGCCATCAAGACCACCGAGACCTTCCAGCGGGCACTCGGCGGCGTGCTGTTCGTCGACGAGGCGTACACGCTGACCTCGGACAGCAACAACGGCGGCGCCGACTTCGGCCGCGAGGCGGTGGACACCCTGCTGAAGCTGATGGAGGACCACCGCGACGACGTGGTGGTGGTCGCCGCCGGCTACTCCCGCGAGATGGACTCCTTCCTCGCCTCCAACCCGGGTCTGGCCTCGCGTTTCTCGCGGACCGTCGAGTTCGAGAACTACTCGGTGCCCGAACTGGTCGCGATCATGGAGAACATGTGCGCCCAGCACCAGTACGAACTGGGGGAGGGCACCGAGGCGGCGCTCGCCGCGCACTTCGAGGCGATGCCACGGGACGCGGGCTTCGGCAACGGCCGCGCCGCGCGCGGGGTGTTCGAGGAGATGGTGGACAGACAGGCGGTCCGGCTCGCCTCCCAGCAGCAGGTCGGTGAGCGTGATCTGCGGCTGCTGCTGCCCGACGACGTCTCCGCGACCGCCGTCACCGGTGCCGCCGAGAGCGCGGCCCCGGCCGACGACCCGCTGACCCGCCTCGGCGACATGATCGGCCTGTCCGAGGTGAAGCGCGAGGTCGCGGACCTGGTCAACCTCATCACCACGGCCCGTCACCGGGCCGCCGCCGGGCTGCCGGTGCCCTCGCTCAGCAACCACCTGGTCTTCACCGGCCCGCCCGGTACGGGCAAGACGACCGTCGCCCGGCTCTACGGGGAGATTCTCACCCAACTCGGCATACTCCAGCGGGGTCAACTGGTCGAGGCGGCCCGCGCCGACCTGGTCGGCCGCTACATCGGCCACACTGCCCAGCTCACCCGAGAGGTCTTCGAGAAGGCCCGCGGCGGTGTGCTGTTCATCGACGAGGCGTACACCCTCACCCCGAAGGGCGGCGGCGCCGACTTCGGCCAGGAGGCCGTGGACACCCTGCTGAAACTGATGGAGGACCACCGCGACGAGGTGGTCGTCATCGTCGCCGGCTACACCGACGAGATGGAGCGTTTCCTCGCCTCCAACCCGGGCCTGTCCTCGCGCTTCCCGCGCCGGATCGGCTTCGCCGACTACTCCTCCGAGGAACTGGTCACCATCGTGCGGACACAGGCCGCGAACATGGGGTACGAGTGCGGCCCCGGCACCGGCCCGCTGCTCAAGGAGTACTTCGAATCGCTGCCCCGGGACCGGTCCTTCGGCAACGCCCGCCTGGCCCGCCAGGTGGTCGAGTCGATGGTCACCCGCCAGGCGAGACGGCTCAGTTCGCTGGCCGCGCCCACCCTGGACGACCTGCGCATCCTCGTCCCCGAGGACGTCGAGGCCGTGGCACCGAAGGCGGCTCCCCGATGAAGTCGTCCGCCCGCGGGGCCGCCCGCATGCTGTCCGGGGTCGGCTGCGTCGCCGCCCTGCTGCTGCCCACGGCCGTCACGGCCCAGGCGGCGCCCCTGACGCGCGTTCCTGCGGCCGACGGGAAGAAGGGCCAGGAACTGCCCGGCATGCCCTCCTCGATCGACTCGGACGCGCCCTGCACGCCCGCCTCCCGCGAGAAGGCGAAGAAGCAGGACTGGTCGCGCCAGCGCCTCGATCTGGACCGGCTGCACGGCTACAGCACCGGTGCCGGGGTGACCGTCGCCCTGATCGACACCGGGGTGGACACCGGGGCCGAGGGCCTCGACGGCCGGGTCACCGCCCAGGGCACGGCAGGTGACGACTGCGTCGGCCACGGGACCTTCCTGGCCGGACTGATCGCCGGGGCCGGCCGGGGCGGCGCACAGCTGACCGGTGTCGCCCCGGGCGCGAAGATCCTGGCGCTACGGGGCACCGACCAGCGTGGCCAGGCGAGTTCCGCCCTGGTCGTGGCGGCCGTGCGCGCGGCGACCGAGGCCGATGCCGACGTCATCGCCGTCTCCGTGGCTCTGCCACGCCGCGACGCGGAACTGACGCGTGCGGTCGCCGACGCACGGCGGGCGGGGGCGGTGGTGGTGGCCGCGGCCACGCCGGATCCGGCGCGGGGGGCCGGAGCCTCCGACGAGATCGCGCCCCGCAGCTACTGGCCGGCCGCTGAACCCGGCGTCCTGTCGGTCGCCGACATGCTTCCCGCCGGAGCCCGCCCGGACAACGCCCTGGCCACCAGCGGTGTCGATCTGGCGGCGCCCGGCGCGGGGGTCGTCTCCGGCGGGCCGCGCGGCGACGGGCACTACCTCGGTGCGGGTGCGTCGGTGGCTGCCGCCTACGCGGCCGGGGCCGCCGCTGCGGTCCGGGCCGCCCGGCCCGACGACTCGGCCGACGACGTCGCTCGCCGGCTGACCGCGACCGCGTATCCGGCGGACATCCCGCAGCTCGACGCCTACGCCGCCGTCACCACGGTCCTCAGCGACTCCGATGGGGCCGGTGGGGGTGAGCGGGCCGCCGATCCCGTGACCGTGCGGGACACGACCGCGGCTGACCGGGCCACCGATCGGGCCACGCTCTTCGTGGTCCTCGGGACCGGGGGTGTGCTCGCCGTGCTGTGGGGCGCGGTTGCTCTGCCGAGGGCCAGGGCTCGGGGATGGCGGGCCGCCGGGCCTTCCGCGAAGCGGGTTGTCGTGGACGCGGACGGGGACTGACGGCGGGTTGTCGGGTGCGGGTCGCGCCCCTCAAGGCAAGAAGATTGCGCCGTTCCCCGCGCCCCTGAAAAGGGGCGCGGGGAACGGCGCAATCTTCTTGCCTTCAGTCCGTCTGGGGCGCAGGCTCGTCCACCAGCGCCGTCTGCATCAGACGCTCACGGCGGCGGGCGATGTGCAGGGCCCTGCCGGGCGGCAGGTTGCGCGGCTTCGCGTTGCCGAACAGGCGCCCTTCCGTGGGCGGGCAGGACAGCAGGATCGCCGGGTTGTTGGCCTCGTCCAGGCGGCGGATGAGACCGTCGCTGAGACCACGCCCCGCGCCCATGGCGCTGCGCGCGACCACCAGGTGCAGGCCCATCTCGAAGCCGAGCGTCAGATA
This sequence comes from Streptomyces sp. NPDC102514, assembly GCF_055584525.1. NCBI lineage: Bacteria > Bacillati > Actinomycetota > Actinomycetes > Kitasatosporales > Streptomycetaceae > Streptomyces > Streptomyces sp. NPDC102514. The sequence goes on along the minus strand of NZ_JBVJLW010000010.1, from coordinate 288,064 downwards.
CTCGAACAGCGGCTCCATGGGGCTCTGGAAGGAGCTGCCGGACACCATGTCGTAGTCGTCGACCAGGATGAACAGGCGCGGGCCCGTCCACCAGTCGCACTTGCGCATCCGGCCCGGGGCGATGTCGGCCCCCGGGACGCGGGTCTTCATGGCCCGCGCCGCGCCCTCGATGGTTTCCTTGAGGTTGTCCAGGGAGATGACGTGCCCGATGCGGTACTCCGCGGGGACGGTGTCGATCAGGGTGCGCCGGTAGTCCACCACGATGATCTTCGCCTCGGCGGGCGAGTACCGCGTGGTGATGCCCTCCACGATGCGGCGCAGCAGGTTGGTCTTGCCGCTCTCGGTGTCGCCGACCACCACCAGGTGCGGGGTGCGGCTGAAGTCGTGCCAGACCGGTTCCAGGGCGTCCTGGTCGATACCGAGAGGCAGCCGCATGCCGTCGCCCTCGGTGGACTCGGGCGCCGGGAGTTCGGCGAGCGGAAGCCGGTGCGGCAGCATCCGGACCTGCGGGGCGGCCGCGCCGGGCCAGTGCTTGGCGACCTCCGCGACCATGTGCCCGACGCCGTCGCCGAGGTCTTCGAGGGAGCCGCTGCCGTCCAGGCGGGGCAGCCCGGCCAGGAAGTGCATCTTGGTGTCCGCGGTGATGCCGCGCCCACCGCTGCGCGGCACCGAACGGGCCTTGCGGGTGTCGATCTCGGAGTCCATCGGGTCACCCATCCGCAGTTCGAGGCGGGTGGCGGCCTGGTCGCGGACCTGGGCGGACAGCTCCACCCAGCGGGTGGTGGTGATGAGCAGGTGGATGCCGTAGTTGAGACCGCGGGCGGCCAGCTCGTTGAACTTCTGGATCAGGTCGTCGTAGTCCTGGCGGACCGTCGACCAGCCGTCGACCACCATGAACACGTCGCCGAAGGGCTCGTCGGGGAACTCCCCGGCGGCCCGGCGACGGCGGTAGGACTGCATGGAGTCGATGGTGTGGTCCACGAAGAACTGCTCGCGCCGGGCCAGCAGCGTCATGACCTCGGCGACCGCCCGGTGCACGCGCTCCGGGTTGAGCCGCGCCGCGACACCGCCGACGTGCGGAAGCGCGGCGAGCTGCGAGAGACCGCCGCCGCCGAAGTCGAGGCAGTAGAACTGGATCTCGGCGGGCGTGTGGGTGAGGGCGAGCGCACCGATCAGCGTACGCATGAGGGTGGACTTGCCGCTTTGTGAACCACCCGCGATGGCGACATGGCCGCCGGCCCCGGAGAGGTCCACGACCAGGGGGTCGCGGCGCTGGTCGAAGGGCTTGTCCACCAGACCGACCGGAACCCGGAGCTTGCCCGTCCCCGACCAGTTGACGGCGGTGAGGCCGCGTACCGGATCGGGGGCGAGGCCGGACAGCAGCGCGTCCAGCGGAGTGGGCTCGTCCAGCGGCGGCAGCCACACCTGGTGGGCGGCGGGGCCGGAGTCGCGCAGCCGGTCGAGGGCCACGGCGAGCAGGGTCTCCTCGTCCTCCTCGCTCTCCTCGTTCTCCGGCTCCGGTTCGGGCGCGGCCTCCAAGGTGCGGGGCACCACCCAGCCGCTGGTCCACGGCACCACCTGGCTGGCCACCCGGGCCTGGACCACGGCGCCGGTACGACGCCGGTAGGTGCCCGAGGAGTAGCCGGCCCGGAACCGGGTCAGGGCCTCCACACCGGACTTCAGGTAGCCGTTGCCGGGCGAGGCCGGGAGCTGGTAGGCGTCCGGTACACCCAGCACGCCGCGGCTCTCCATCGCGGAGAACGTACGCAGACCGATGCGGTACGAGAGATGGCTCTCCAACTGGTGCATACGGCCCTCGTCCAGGCGCTGCGAGGCGAGCAGCAGATGAACTCCGAGTGAACGTCCGAGGCGGCCGATCATCACGAACAGGTCCATGAACTCGCGGTGCGTGGAGAGCAGTTCACTGAACTCGTCGACCACCACGAACAGGCTGGGCAGCGGCGCGAGGTCGGTCCCGGCGGCGCGGGCCCGCTCGTACTCCAGGGCGGAGGTGTAGTTGCCCGCGGAGCGCAGCAGCTCCTGGCGGCGCATGAGTTCGCCGTGCAGGGCGTCCTGCATACGTTCCACCAGGGCGACCTCGTCGGCGAGGTTGGTGATGACGGCGGACGTGTGCGGGAGTTCCTCCAGGCCCAGGAAGGTCGCGCCGCCCTTGAAGTCGACCAGGACGAAGTTGAGGGTCTCGGAGGAGTTGGTCAGGGCGAGGCCGAGGACCAGGGTGCGCAGCAGCTCGCTCTTGCCGGAGCCGGTGGCGCCGATGAGCATGCCGTGCGGGCCCATGCCGCCCTGCGCGGACTCCTTGATGTCCAGCTCCACCGGGCGGCCGTCCACACCGACCGCGACCGGTACCCGCAGCCGGCCGGAGCCGATGTGCTTGCTGAAGAGGGTCTGCGGGTCGTGCCGGTGCAGGTCGGGGATGCCGAGCAGGGTGGTCAGCTCGACGTCCGTCTCCAGCGGCTGCGAGATGTCGGTGCCCAGGCTGATCCGGCGGGCCGTGAGCAGCCGGGCCAGGGACTCCGCGCCGAGCGGGCCGAGCCGGTCGGGGCGGCCGAGCGCCACCGAACGCTCCTTGCGGCTGCGGTCGGTGCGCACCAGGCTCACCCGGTCCGCTCCGACGGTCAGCCGCAGCGTGTTGCGGCCGGGCCGCCAGCGCAGCGCCCCGGAGACGTCGAGGACCACGGCGTTGCGATAGCCCTGCCCCTCCCAGCGATGGCCCTCGGGGACACTGACACCGTCCAGGACGACGACGGTGTACGGCTCGTCACGGCCGGGGCGGGCATCCGCGTCGAAGCCGGGCCGCTCGGCGAACTCGGCGCCGAGCAGGTCGTCCAGCTCGGTGAGTTCGGCGGTGATCCGGCGGACCTGGCCCGCGCCGTCCTCCTCGTGCGGGTGCAGCGCGTGCGGCAGCCACTTGACCCACTCCCAGTCGGGCCGCCGCTCGTCACTGACACAGACCGCGATCCACAGCTCCTCCGGTGCGTGGAACACCGCGAGCTGGGCGAGCGCGGCACGCACGAGAGCGCGTACGGCCTCGGCACCGGGGCCCTCGGTCAGGGTGCCGCCCTCGGCCGTGCCGCTCTCCCCCTGCGGGGGCACGCCCGGTTCGGAGGGCGCCGGCTGGCCGGGAGCCTCCGCCGGGCGCACCAGAACTCGGGCCGAGGAGCGCAGATAGAGACCGAGGGGCTGCTCGGGGATGGTGGAGTACGCGCGGATGAAACGGCGCAGGGCGTGCGCGCACAGCGGTTCGAGGTCCTCCACCGGGCGGGTGGAGACCGGCTGCAGGGTCAGCGCGAGCTGCTGCTCACCGACCGCGAGCCGCGCCTCACCGAAGTCCTCGTCTGCCGGGCGGCGTTCCCACAGCCGGGACGTGCGGGCCAGCGAGCGCAGCGAGGCGGGATCGGGGTGACGCCAGGCGAGCGCCCGCTGCTGCTCCGTGATCGTGGACCGGACCCGCTTGCGGGTCTGCGCCAGATACCGGAGGTAGTCGCGGCGCTCGCCCTTCAGGCGCTGCTTGCGCTCACTGGAGCGGCGCATCAGCTGCCCCAGCAGCATCGCACCGGCGGAGAGCGCCATGACGCCCATCGCCAGATACATGAAGACGCCGTTGCCGCCCCCGGGGCGCAGGAACATCAGCATCATCGACACCGACATCAGGGCCATCGGCAAATAGGTCCATATCGCCGAGGTGTCGGGCACGGTCTCGGCAAGGACCGGTGGCTCCTGAAGGGTCAATTGCCCCTCGGGCATCTGCGGTCCGCGTCTGCGGGCCGGCCGGCGAAACAGCACGACACTCAAGGAACAGAACCTCCGGTTTTACTGGCTTTCCGGCCCGCACCGAATACCGGCGCACCCGGCAGCGGGAAAGACCGCACCGAGCACATTGTCCGGGTCCCCCGCGATCCGGGGAACGCCGGGTGAATGTTTCGAGCGGATAGCGGGGACGGTCAACTCCCGTGTTGGACAACTCCATACCGGACAATGCGTCCGGTCCGCAGCACGATCCGGCGGGCGTAGGCAGTAGTCTGCATTCACGGAACGCGACCTGTCCACGCGGGAGGGGCGGTCGCCGGCCGCGCGGACGAAATTCACCGGCCCGGCACCCCCGTTCCCGACCGCGCGCGGGCCTTCCGTACTCTTCGCACATCCCTCTCCCGGGGAGGCCCTCCCACTGCCCCGGGGAAGTCCTCCTGTCAAAGCCCCCACGGAAGACGAGAGTTACGCTGATGACCGACAGCGCTGTGGCCGAACTGTGCCGCCTGACCGTACGTGCGCCGAGCGTCTCCGTCGATCTGGCCGTCCCGGCCGACGTACCGGTCGCCGATCTGCTGCCCACGCTGCTGCGATATGTCGGCGAAGAGGCGGAAGAAGCCGGCCTCGACCACGCCGGCTGGGTCCTCCAGCAGCTCGGAGACGCACCACTCGACGAGGAGACCACCCTCGCCCACGCGGGGCTCTCCGACGGCGCCGTGCTCTATCTGCGCCCGCACACCGAGGCACTGCCCGAGGCCCGCCTCGACGACCTCGTGGACGGGATAGCCGACACCGCCGGGCGGCGCCTGAACACCTGGCACCCCGAAGCGGCCCGCGCGCTCCTGGTGGGCACCACCGCGGCCACCGTGCTGGCCGCCCTCGCGCTGGTCCTGTGGCCCGGCACGCCCAACACCGGGTTCTCCCGCGTCGCCTACGCGGCCGTGACCGGCCTGCTGCTCCTCGCGGGCGCCGGCTCGGCCAGCCGCGCGGTCGGCGACCGCCTCTCCGCGACCGCGCTCGGCATGCTGGTCGCGCCCTGCCTGGCCCTGGCCGGCTGGCTGCTGCCCGGCGGCGACCTGACCGGCGCGGACGCACGCCAGGTCATCGGCGCGCGGCTGCTCGCCGCGGGCGCGGCGGGCGCGGGCGGCGCGGTCCTCGCGCTCGCCGCCACCGCGGTCGGCGCCCCGGCCCTGTTCGCGACCGCGCTGGTCTCGGTGGCCACCGCGATCGCCGGGGGCCTCATCGGCTACACCGGCCTGGCCGTGCAGGCCTCGGTGGCGCTCGTGGCCACCGTGGTCGCGCTCGCCGCCGGAGCGGTCGCGCCGTTCGCCTTCAAGCTGGCCGGCATGCGGCTGCCCTCGCTGCCGTCCTCCGCCGCCCAGCTCCAGGAGGGCATCGAGCCCTACGCGGGCGACGAGGTCGCCGAGCGCACCATGCTCGCCGGACGCTGGGTCACCGCGCTCTTCGCCGCCACCGGCGTCATCGCCTCGGCGGCCCTGATCGTCCTCACCGAGGAACCGAACCTGCCCGAGACGCTGACGGCCCTCGGACTGACCCTGCTGATGCTCCTGCACTGCCGCGGTCTGGTGCACATCTCGCAGCGGCTCACCCTGGCCGTGCCCGGCGTCCTGGGCCTGCTGCTGCTCGCCCGCGCCTGGGCGGCGGGCCACGAGGGCACCGGACGCGCGGTCGTCTTCGCGGTGCTCCTCGGCGCCGCCGCCGCCTTCGTGATCGCCGCCTGGACGGTGCCCGGCCGCCGGGTGCTGCCGTACTGGGGCCGCGCGGCCGAACTGGCGCACACCGGCTTCGCCGTGGCGCTGCTGCCGCTCGCCCTCTGGGCCGCGGGCCTGTTCGGCTGGCTGCGCGGCCTGTTCGGCTGAGCACCCCGCTGAGCACACCCGCACGCCCGGCACGCAGAAGGAGTTGAGGAGAGGCCGTGCAGTCCAAAAGAGACCAGGTACACGCCCACAGTTTCATGATGGGCAGGCTCAGCTCGGGCCTGCTGATGGCCGACCCGGACGCCCCGGAGAGCCCGCTCGGGCGCACCACCCGCGGTGTGGTCTTCGGCGTCCTGGTGACCGTCCTGATCGGCGCGGGCGCCACCGTGTACGGCCTGCTGCGCCCCGGCGGGAACGACGGCTGGCGCGACGGTGAACACCTGGTGGTCAACCGCGACACCGGCGCCCGGTATCTGTGGACCGGCACCGACGGCGTACTGCACCCGGTACGCAACTACGCCTCGGCGAAGCTGATCGGCGGCTCCGACCTGGCGACCGCCGACGTGCACACCCCCTCCCTGCAGGGCGTTCCGGTGGGTTCCCCGGTCGGCATCCCCGGCGCCCCCGACGCCGTACCGGCCTCCGGGCAGCTCGACGACGGCGCCTGGCACATGTGCGTCACCGGGCCGGACGGGGCGCTGCCCAACACCTCGGGCGTCGTGGCCACCACCGGCGTCGACAAGCCCGGAGCCACCACCGTGGCGGCCGGGATGCCGCTGGACTCGCGCGGCATCGGCCGCGACCGCGGGGTGCTGGTGAGCGGCCCGGACGACACCGAGTACCTGGTGTGGCGGGGCAGCAGGCTGCCGCTCGACCGCGCCTCCGACGCCCGCACCGCCCTCGGTTACGGCTCCCAGGACCCGATGCCCGTCTCGGCGGCCTTCCTCGACGCACTGGCTCCCGGCCCCGCCCTCAAGCCGCCCGCGGTGCCGGGGCGGGGCGAGAAGGGCCCCGAACTGGGCGGCGAGGCAACCCGCGTCGGCCAGCTGTTCAAGGTCAGCGTCGTCGGCGGCGGCAGCACCTACCACCTGCTGCGCAAGGACGGCCTGGTGCCGCTGACCCGGCTCGGCGCCGCCCTCGTACTGGGCGACCCGGCCACCCAGAAGGACGCCTACGAGGGACAGTCGCCCGACGTGCGCACGGTCGGCGCGGACGCGCTGCGCGAGCACGCGGCGAAGGACGCGGCCGACGCCGCCTCCGCCGAACTGCCGGACGCGCCGCCCCTCCCGCAGTCCGCGGAGCGCGGCAGCGCGCTCTGCGCCCAGGTCGACGGCGACGACGGCGGCGTACGGATCAGGTCGGTCCTGGTCCCGCTGACCGAGCTGACCCCGGTCGCCGTGTCCGCGGGCACCGCGGAGCCCCTGGAGGCGGCCTGTGTGCCCACGGAGGCCACGGTGGTACGTCCAGGGCACGGCGCCCTGGTGCGGGCCCTGCACGCGAGTGGCGCCGCGCACGCCGGGACCACCTACCTGGTGGCGGAGAACGGCGTGAAGTACCGCCTCTCCGCCAAGGAATCGCTGGCGGCACTCGGGTACCAGGCCTCCGACATCGGCTCGGTCCCGGCCCCGCTGCTCGCGGCCTTCCCGACCGGTGCGGACCTCGATCCGGCCGCCGCCGTCGGTGTCACGGAGCCCAAGGTCACGGCCCCCCGGTGCGGCACCGCCGAGCAGCCGGGCAAGGCCGGGGGCCCCGGCAAGCCGGCGGGCACCGGCAAGGTCGAGGAGGCGAGCGCCGCTTCGAAGGGCTGACACCGCATCCCGATTCCCGCGACGAAGCCGTGGTGCGCCGGGAAAAGGAATACGAAAGGGACGGGCGCGGGATAACGTCGAGCCGAACTCGGCCCGGATGGCGCGGCGCAGAGAGTCCTACTCGGCGGTACACGAAGGCGAAACCTCAGGAAAAGCTCAAATATTTCGGCGGATCCCACCTGCGGAATACGGATGGGAACGTACACATTGCCGGGAGCGATGCTTCTCCGTGACCGTTCGGACTCATCGCGTGCCCGCTTTCCGCCCGCTTCCCGTGCTGTTCGGGGGCGGTTGGCGCGCCGTATCCCGGGAAGTAGGGCTGCGCGTGTTCACCGGGCTGCAACGTTCGCACAACTCCGTTGCCATACAGGCGAATTCTACCGAACCGGCTGTTACTCACATCTTGCCTGCACGCGTTGCGCGGAACCCTGTTTTCTCTTTAGCCTCAGCGGGCAACGGTGCGTGAGACGCGCCTGAACGAAGGGAGCGTGACATGGCGGACAGCGCCGCAAGGAAAGCGGACTATGCCAAGGGCTTGGGGGGCGTCTCCTCTCTGGAGTCGGCCCGCAACGCGGTCGAGAAGACCCAGAACAACGTCGCCGAGATCGCGGCGCGTTCGGGAGTCGGCGGTGACGAGGGCCAGGCACTGCTGAAGCTCTTCCGCAGCTGGAACGCCGAGGCGCAGAAGGTCGTCGTCCAGATCAGCACGATGATCGACGCGCTCCAGGAGAACGTGACCTCCGCCAACCGTCTGGCGAAGGAGAACCAGGACCTGACCGAGGTTCTCAACAGCAAGACCAGCCAGGGCGTCTTCGAAGCACTGAGCTGACCCACCCGCGGTACCGGCTTCCTTCGGTGGAGCCGGACTTCGTGAGCTTCCCGGGCCAGGCGCCCGGCCTTCGAGAGGAGATGTCATGGCCGACGGCATCATCGATGTGCAATACCCCAAGGTCCAGCAGGCCATTGAAGAACTGCTGGAGCAGACCCAGGTGATCATCAACACCCTCAACAACCTTGAGGACGAGCTGAAGCCGCTCGTCAGCACCTGGGAGGGCGCGGACCAGGAGCAGTACCGCGTGGTCCAGGCGGAGTGGGACAACGCCACCAAGAACATGGCCAGGCTCCTCGGCGACAACGGCGAGCTGATCCGCACCATCCACGACAACCACTCCCGTGACGAGCGCAAGAGCGCCGACAACTGGGGCAACGTCCGGGCCCGCTAGGGTCCGAGCCGTGTCCGGCCGGAGCATCCCCTCGGCGGTTTCGAGGGCGTGTGCGAGGGCCGGACGTCGTGCGCGTGTGATCGGCGGCCGGTCCGGTGGACCCGGGCTCCGGGCCCGCCGGGCCGGCCGCCGGCCGCACGCACCGCACCACTCGGCCCACCGGGCCGTCCGTACCCCCGTCCGGCACCCAGCAGCAGGAGATCGTCCCATGGCCGGTGAAAAGGCCGACGTCAAGCATTTCGACCTCAAGCAGATGGAGAACTTCCGGGACAACGAGGTACAGCCGGTCTACACGGCGGCCAAGAAGCACCGCGAAGAGGGCGACGGGTCCACCATCCGCCCGCTCGGCCACCTCGTCGACGGGCACACCACCCCGGACAACCTCGACCAGAACCAGCAGCTCCTGCGCATCGGCAAGATGGCCACCGAGCCCCTGGTCTCGGGACCGAAGCTGATCGAGGGCGTCCGCACCACCGCGGAGGCCATCGACAAGCTGCTGGGCGACCAGATGGATCTCTTCAAAGAGCTGAAGGAAGCCCTCTCGGACACCATCGAGGAGGCCAACAAGACCAAGAACAAGAACCTGGACGCGATCGACGCCCAGACCCTGCTGCAGACGTTCGAAGAGGTCGACACCCTCACGGCCGGCGGCACGGAAGAAGAAGACGAGGACTGACCCCGCCTGTGCCGGCGGTGGCCGCGACCGGCCGGCGCGCTCCGTAAGACACCCACGCTCGCGCACCCGTACGAAGACACGGTGTGCCGGTGCGGACGACAACCGACCAGAAAGGGCGCCCGGTGGCCGATCGCTACGACCCCAACTCCGGCACCAACCTCGACAAGTTCGACAATGCCGGTGACCCGTCGAGTGACGTCTGGGCCACCCTGGTCAAGCACATCACCGGTTATCCCGTGCCGGACCGCAGCACCGTCTTCGACACGCTCCGCTCCGACCACGGCGGCAAGCTCTTCCGGATGGACATCAAGGAGCGCAGCCTCAGCCTGATGGTCAAGGACTCCGGGTTCCTGACCAACACCGGCGAGGACTACGACATCTTCTTCTTCGACGGCGGCAAGAAGACGAAGATCATGCAGGCCCGGATCGTGTTCGAGGGCCGCGTGAAGGCCGGCGAGGAGATCATCTTCGCCGGTCCCGGCTCCGACAACGTCAACGACGCGCAGGTCCGTGAGGGCAACGAGTTCACGGACTACAACAAGGACAAGATGTCCACCATCCCGCTCGCCCGGTACATGAACGGGCCGCGGACGGCGCTCCTGGAGCTGCTGAGGGGCGGCACCCAGAACGCCCGGTTCAGCAACCTGAGCGTGGGCGGCAGCGACGCGGTGGACCTGAGCTCCTTCAACCGGACGGGCGAGTCCTTCGACTACGCCGCCAAGTTCTTCCGGGACCACCAGGTGGTCCTGAAGGACTGGGAGGACCGTTTCAGCAAGGACGACGCCAGCTGGAAGGGCGAGGCCGCGGAAGTCTTCCGCAGCCTGCTGAAGAAGATCCGCGAGAACTACGACGCCTACATCGAGACCTTCGACTCCTCGGCCGGCACCGGCGACGAGACCGGCACCGGCAACACGGTGTACTCGCGCGCCCTGTCGCTCGGCCGCAAGTACCTGGAGGACTCCGCCAGCAAGCTGCTGGAGGCCTGGCTGGCCTGGGCGAAGTCCCCGTACTACGACCCGCACCAGGTGCTGCGCTACGTCCTGGACGACCTCGCCCAGTGGGTGGACGCGAACAACGTCGCCAAGACGAACATCACGTCCACCAGCAACCGCTACACCACCACCGTCCGGCACAGCCCGCAGGGCGGCTTCACCCAGACGCACCCCGAGTACGGCGACCTGACCGACATCGCCAACTGGGCCAAGGTCGGTGACAAGGCGGTCAAGGTCTGGAGCCAGGGCGTCGAGGACTACCTGAGCAAGCCCGCCGCCACGGTGCAGTCGAACCTGAACAACCACTTCCTCGAACTCGGCGAGGACTTCGCGGACAACGTGCCCAAGCCGAAGTCGACCAGCACCGCCTCGGAGGAGTACGAGGAGAAGAAGGCGAAGGAGGAAGAGGAGGAGATCAAGAGGCAGAACGAGGAGAACAAGAAGTACCAGGACGAGCTGCGGGAGGAGCAGAACCGGCAGCGCGAGGAGGACAAGAAGTACCAGGAGGAGCTCCGCAAGGAGCAGGAGGAGCAGCGCGAGGAGGACAAGAAGTACCAGGACGAGCTGCGGGAGGAACAGAACAAGCAGCGCGAGGAGGACAAGAAGTACCAGGACGAACTCCGCAACGAGCAGAAGGCGGAGCAGGAGGAGGCCAAGCGCGAGGCCGAGGAACTCCGCAACGAGCAGAACCAGCAGCGCGACGAGGACAAGAAGTACGCGGACGAACTCCGCGAGGAGCAGAAGCGCGAGCAGGAAGAGGCCAAGCGCGAGGCCGAGGAGCAGGCCAAGGCCGTGCAGGAGAGCCTCGGAGGCATCAACGACCCCAACGCGGTCAACGAGCAGAACCTCGACGGCCTCGACGACCTGCTGAACCAGAAGAACGACATCACCACCGAGAGCCTGGGCGACCTCGGCGACATCAACGGCCAGGGCAACGGCAACGGCGAGACCGACCTGGGGCCGGTCACCTCGAACCTCGGCAACCTCGGCTCGCTGAACTCCCTCAAGACCCCGACCGGTGGCAATACGCAGGCCGACGGAGGCAAGCTCACCACCGACTTCCCGGACGGCAGCACCACGTCGTTCGACCCCGACACGGGGACGCTGACCACGACGTCGCCGGACGGCAATGTCACCACGCAGGATCTGGGTGACGGTCTGAAGGTGACGAACCCGGACGGTTCGGTGACGTCGCTGGGTGACGACGGGAAGCTGACGACCACGTTCCCGGACGGCACGACCCAGACCGTCGACCCCACGACCGGCCAGGCGATCACCACCAACCCGGACGGCACGACCACGACGACCGACCTGGGCAGCCTCACCGACCTCAACGGCAGCGCCAACGGCGACGGGGTGCTCGACGGCCCGACCGGCGCCAGTACGCAGCTGAACAACGCCGGCGACCTGACGACCGACTTCCCGGACGGCAGCACCACGTCGTTCGACCCCGACACGGGGACGCTGACCACGACGTCGCCGGACGGCAATGTCACCACGCAGGATCTGGGTGACGGTCTGAAGGTGACGAACCCGGACGGTTCGGTGACGTCGCTGGGTGACGACGGGAAGCTGACGACCACGTTCCCGGACGGCACGACCCAGACCGTCGACCCCACGACCGGCCAGGCGACCACCGTGGACCCGGACGGCAAGACGACCACCGAGAACCTCGGGAACCTGGGCGACCTGAACAGCCAGAACAGCCTCAACGACCTGAACGATCTCAACGACCTGAACGACATCACCACCGAGTCGATCGACGACCTGGGCAACCTCGGGGACCTCAACGGCGATCAGAACGGGCTGGACACCCCGACCGGCGGCAACGTCGAACTCGACGACACGGGCGACTTCGTCACCACGTTCGCGGACGGCGGCGAGAGCTCCTTCGACCCGGACAACGGACTGCTGACCACCACGAACGCGGACGGCACCACCACGACCACCGACCTGACCCACGGCGCGAGTTTCACCAACTCGGACGGGTCGGTCACCAGCCTGGACAACGGCCAGCTGACCACCACCTTCCCGGACGGCAGCAAGCAGGTCATCGACCCGGACACCGGTATCGCCACCGTCACCGACGCGCAGGGCAACACCGAACGGGTCGACCTGCACGACCTCAACACGAACGCGAACAACGACAGGTCGAGCATCCTCGACAGCCTCGGAGACCTCAACGGCGTCGGCGGCGGGGACGGCGGCGACGGCACCACCTCCCGCGACGTACCGCTCTCCGAGCTGAACCTCGGCGGCGGCGGAGGGAGCCTCGGGTCCTCCGGCGGCGGCCTCTCCGGGTCGGACGGCCTGTCCTCGGACTTCAACTCGTCCGGTGGTGTCGACCCCCTCTCGGACAGCACGGCCTCCCCGCTCGGCGCCGGCACCGCGGCGGCCTCGGCGGGGACCCCCGGCGCCCCCGGGACACCGGGCAGCCCCGGTATGCCGATGGGCGGCGGCGCGGGCGGCATGGGCGGCGGCGCCGAGAAGGGCAACGGCGAGCGGGTGCGTTCCGTCCTGGTCGACGCGGCCGAGGAGAGCGAGCGCCGCAACCGCCGCAGGCGCAGCCCGTGGAACCGGCAGGAGGACAGCGACACCTTCCTGGCGCCGGCCTCCCGGGTCAACACCACCGGCGGCGGTGGCGGTGGCGAGTCCACCGAGGAGGAGTCGGAGCCGGGCCGCAGGGCCACCAGCTCCGACTACCTGGAGGAGGACGCGGACGTGTGGGGCACCGAGGAGGGCGGCACACCGGCCGTGATCGGGCGGTGAGCACGGTGGGGGGCCTGCGCGACCCCCGCGGGGACCGGTCGGGCCACCGTGGGAACTGGTCCGGCCACCGCAGGAACGCGGGAGAGACGAATACCACCCCTCCCGGACTTCCGCGAAGGGGCCCTCACCAGGCAAGATCAGCAGGGCAGTTGCCGACGAGAAGGGTGGGGCGGCCGTGACGGAACCGCTGGAGAAGCGACTGGAGAAGGCCATGGCCGAGCTCCAGGCTGCCCAGGCGGCGGTTGCGCGCACCGAGCGCGAGCTGCGCCAGGCCTCGTTCGCGGTGCTCTCCTCCGACCGCGCCGTCCGCGCCACGGTGGGACCGCAGGGCGAACTGACCGGGATCGAGTTCCTGGAGAACAAGTACCGGGACATGTCCCACCAGGAGCTGTCCGCGAGCGTCCTGGAAGCGGCGAACGCGGCACGCCTGAAGATGAACAAGCACGTGATGAAGGCGATGGCACCCTTCGCCGAGCCCAGCAGCGACGTACCGGAGCTGAAGGGCTTCGAGCTGGACTGGGAGAAGATCTTCGGTCCCGAGGTGCTGCAGGAGGACGACGAGGACACGGCGCGCGACGGCCAGGCCACCCCCGCCTGGCGGGACGCGCTCGGCGACGACGGGGAGGACTGACGATGGGACAGCGGTACTACGTAGACCCGCAGCGCATCGAGGCCCTGGCGGGGCAGCTGGAGGAGATCGGCACCCTGGCCAGGAGCATGACCGAGGAGTTCCTCGACGAGCTGGCCCCCACCGTCAAGTGGCCCGGCTCGGAGGGCGATTTCGCCGAGAAGGCCAAGCCGCAGGAGCAGAAGGAGCGGCAGACCACCAAGGAGACCATGATGTCCATCCGTGACGCCCTGGTGGGCATCACGGACGCCACGGTGAGCCAGGTCCGGCTGATGAAGACCACCCGTGACGGCAACATCGAGGCCATCGAGCAGAACAACCGTGAGCTCGACACCAACGGGCTGGACGGCAACGGCGGCCCGGGCGGGCATGGTCGCCGCTGATCCACGCGCCGTCGGCCGCTCCCGCCTCGTGCCGGGAGCGGCCGTCCCGTCATGCCCGCATGACGTCCGGGGTGGCGCCCGATGAGCATGATGGCCTCGCCCGAGGTCAACGCGATGCTCTTCATCCTCACCGGTGAGAAACTCATCGACGCCGACGAGGACCTCGCCTTCGAGAGCCGCCAGCCGTACGCCGGCCTGGGCCGCAAGCTCAACAGGATGTCGTCGCTGATCGAGAAGTCCATCCACGACATCGCCCAGGTCATGCCCGACGACCTCTCGAAGTCGTACGGCAAGGCGATGGGCATGCTCATCGACGACGGCGGCAAGAACTACCTGCGCGAGTTCTCCGAGCAGCTCGACAAGATCGCCGAGGGCCGGCGCAAGACCTCCATGGACATCATGGAGTCCAAGTGGCAGGTCATCGCCGAGGTCATCCGGCTGCTCATCGAGATCGCCATCTATCTGGCGATGTCCTTCTTCACCGGCGGCGCCTCCGCCAGCCAGATCATGATGGCCAAGCTGCGCAGCCGGTTCATGATCCTCACCACGCTCACGCATCTGCTCCAGCGGCTGCACCTGGCACCCTCGCTGACCGAGGCGTTCGCCGAGGCGTTCACCACCTTCGCGGTGCGGCTCGCGATGATGAACTTCGCGCCGAACGGTCGCCGGCCCGACGGCTTCGACTGGAACGACATCCTCAAGTCCGCCGCGTTCGGTGCCGCGGCAGGCTTCTTCACCAGCATCTTCGACAAGTTCGCGAAGGACATCGTCAAGGCCTTCGACAGCAACTTCTTGAAGAAGGGCCCGGATCTCGACTTCAAGAACGGTCCCAACTTCAAGAACCCCCCGAAGCTCGACTTCGACAACACGCCGAGCCCCAAGCCGAAGCCCGACCCCGGTCCCGGCCCCGGCTCCAAGAACGACCCTCCGCCGACCAACAGCCCCGGCCCCAACCCGAACCTGAACAGTCCCAACCTCACGAACAAGAACTCGTTCTCGTTCCGGTTCAACCCGAACTCCTTCAAGAACAACACCAGCCTGTGGCGGAACAACCAGATCCTGAAGCACAACGCCGACCGTCCGGGCGCGCTCGCCGGGCACTACGGCCTCAAGGGCACCGCCGACTTCATCGCCGCCGGAGCCGGTGAGGGACTCGGAGAGATCCTGATCAAGGGTGCCTTCGACGGCGACTGGTCCACGAGCTGGTCGACGTTCGTCGGCGCGGGCGTCAGCAGCGCGGTCGAGGGCGGCCTGTCGTCCACCGCCATCAACAGCGGCGCCGAACTGCGCAACACCATCGAGAAGTTGCGCAACCAGCCGCCGCCCACCATCTCCAGCGGCAACGCCGACACCGACACGCGGGACTCCGACGGCTCCACGCGCTCCCGCGGCGACTCCGACAGCGCCGACGGCCCCTCGAACACGGACACGTCCGGTTCCTCCGGCTCTTCGGGTGGCGGGTCCACGCGCAACTCGCCGCCGTCCTTCTCCCAACAGAACACCGGCACAGGGGACTTCACCGGCGACTACACCGGGACCGACCTGCCGCCGCCCTACTCGGTCGGCGAGCCGCCCCCGTACATGGGCGTGAACCCGCCGGCGTACACGCCGGGGCCCATGCCTGTGACCGCCGCGGAGAACGAGCTGTGGCAGCAGGTCCACAACGGGCCCGCCGAGGTCCGCGCGCAGGCTCTTCAGGACCTCGCCGCGCTGCGCGGCTCCCAGCAGCCCGGCAGCACCGAGATCGGCGTCCGCGACAACCTGCACAGCAACCTGTCGCAGCTGCCCGAGGTCCGGGTGGTCCCGGCCGGGAACAGCCCCGCCGCCCAGATCGACGCCGACGAGGTCCGCCGCGCGCTCGACAGCTTCGGCACGCCGGTCACGGTCGACAGCTCGCTCACGACGGACGGGTTCGGCAACGACTCGTCGGTCAACTCCGTTGTGGATGTGGGCAGTTCCGAGGCCGCGCAGGGCAACCCGGAGGTGGATCCTGGGCAGGTGAGCGGCGGCCCCGTCCCGTCCAACGGCCTGTCCAACTCGGCTGCGACGAACACCGGTACGGGCACGAACACCGGTACGGGTACGAATACGGGCACCGGCACCGGCACGAACACCGGTATGGGGACGGGCACGAATACCGGTACGAATACAGGTGCTCGGCCGGGTGGCGCCCCCGCCGCCGGAACCAACCAGTCGTCCTCGACCACCTCGACCTCATCGGAGACGCAGTCCCAGGACTCCCAGGACTCCCTGGACTCGGACCTCACGAATCCGGCGGACGGTTCGCAGACCACGACCGACGGCGCCACGCACAACTCGGAGACGTCGGAGACCTCGCAACAGCAGGAGACGACGACAGGGCCGGAGAGCACTGTCTCCCCGGATGCCACCACCTCCCCGGACACCACCGTCTCCCCGGAGACCGTCAACTCCGGCGAGAATCAGGTCACTTCGGACCCCGCAGAGAACACCCCCGCGCCGGACACCGACATCAGCGCGGCGCCGCCGAAGGTGAACACCACCGGCTCGTACGCCGATACGGGCGATGTGCGTGACATCGGTGATGTACGCGACTCCGGCGATGTGCGTGACACCGGCGGTTCGAGTGACGTGAAGGCAGGGCCCACCGCCGTCACGAACCCCGAGGCCACCAAGGCGCCGCCGCTGACGATCGTGGTCTCGGAGGTGCCGCCGCCGGGGGAGGGGGCGCCGGAGGCGGCCGAACTGCTGGACGGTGCCGGGGTCGACCGGGCCGTGGTGCTCGGTCCCGCGGTCACGCCGGACGGATCGAGCCGTCCGGTACGCGCCGCCGTCGAGCTGACTCGTGAGGGGCCGGGCGCCCCGGTCCGGGTCCGCCCGCTCGCCGGGCCGCCGCCCGCCATGACGACGGACGGCACCTCGGACACCACGCCCGCTTCGGGCACCGAGCTTGCATCGGACACCTCGGACACCGACTTCCCCGGCGCGAACGTGCTGCTGCCGCTCGCCGACGCCTTCGGTTACACCCCCTCCACGACCTCGGACCCCGCCCCGCAGGCCGACATGACGGCCGACGTGAAGACCGACAGTGACCCGGCCGCCGCCCCGGCCCCGCGCCCGAAGCTGGTGTCGGACGTGACGACGGGCCTGAACGGCACCGGAGTCGCTCCGACCTCCACCGACATCGGTGCCCCCGTCACGGCCAAGCTCGCCGACCTGTCCCGTCCCTGGACCGAGACGGCCACCGAACTGCACCTGGAGTCGGGCGACAGTGTTGCGACCGGCGGCCGGACCTCCGACCTCGGCGGCGGACGCGGGCCCGGCGACGGCGGCACCCCGCCGCCGCTTTCCCCCACCACGTCCCCGGACACCTCATCCGACACGTCACCCGTCACGTCGGACAGCACCCCCGCGCCGCCCCCGGTGACGCCCCCGCAGCCCGGGCGGATCGTCGTCCGGCCCACGGGCGCTCCGGTCGTCACCACCCTGGACGGCCACACCGTGCCCGTCGCACAGCTGCGCCGCCTGGTGCCCAACTCGACGGTGAAACCTCAACCGGGCCGTGCCGTACAGACGTTGACCATCTCGCAGGGCCCGGCCGAGGACGGTACGGCGCGCAGCGCGGGACGTCGCGCGCTGCTCGGCCAGGACACCTTCAGGGGTGTGCGCACCACCTCCGTCTCCCCGACTCCGGAGACCGCCGGGGACCCGCCGGTCCGCCGTACCGTGTTCACCGGCCCGCCGACCGCGCTGCCCGGCTCGGAGACCGAGCGAGGCGCCGACTACTTCGTGACCCACGGCACCCCTCGTACCGTCACCCTCGGTACCGATGACGCGGCCCACCCCACCGTGAAGGTCAGCGGTGTGCAGCTCGGTGAAGTGCTCAACTCCTGGGCGCAGGAAGGCGATCAGGACCGGCCGCTGGTGCTGTTCTCCTGCGAGACCGGGCGGCAGCCCGAGATCGCGGGACTGCCGGTGGCGCAGCACGTGGCGAACCGCACCGGGCGGCAGGTGTACGCGCCGACCACCGAGGTGGGCACGGCCCGGGACGGGGACGGCAACGTCCGCGCGGTGCTCACCGAGGGCGCGGACGGACCGGGCGGATGGCGGCTCTTCACCCCGGAGCCCAGCGGTACCGACCTGGACGGGCTGGCCCGCGACGCAGGCCTGCACGCGGGCCCGGGACCGGCCGACGCCTTCGCCAGGGCCCGTACCCTCCAGCAGATCCGCACCCTGCGCGGCGCTCTCGGCCCGGACGCCGAACAGAACCCGGACAACCGGGAGTTGCTCGCCGGACTCGCCTTCGCGGACAACCTGCGCTGGCTCAGCCAGGACACCGCGGCCCGCTACGGCGACGGCCGTATGACTCCGGACCTGCTGCGCCGGATGACCGTCGACCGGCAGCGCGCCACGGGGGACACCGGCACCGATCCTGACGCCGAGCCCACGGTCGAGCAGTACACCGAATTCCTGCGTGCCGCGGCCGAGTTGCACGCCAACGCCGGGCCCGACACCACGCTCGACGCCCTGCTGCCCCCGCCGCCGCCCGCGCTCCCGCCCACCACCATGGTCTCGCCGGAGGACGTACGGGGGCTGTCCTACGCGCCCGCCGCGCAGATCACCTGGTCGCTCGCCGGCACCCCGCTGCCGCTGTCCGAGCTCAACCTGAGTCCGGAGGACACCGCCGAACTCGCCCGCCGCAGACCCGATCTGGCGCCCACGCCGAGCCGCCCCGAGAGTCTCGCCGAGGACCTGGCCCTCCTCAGCAAGACCAAGCCCGGTTCGGTGGGCATCGTGCGCGCGAGCGGCCTCGCCTTCCGGCGGCTGGACACCCCGGGCGGCGGGAACTGCCTCTTCCGGTCGGCGATCGACAGCGCGCGCAGCCAGACCATCCCGCCCGCGTGGGCCTCGCGGAACGTAGCCGGACTGCGCACCCAGTTGCGTGACCGGATCACCGGTTCCGAACTCGGCGACAACATGCACCATGCGATCCCGGACCCGGTGCTCGCCGTCGTGGACGACCTGCGGATGCGCGCCCTCGCCGGGGTGCGGAACACGGCGGAGCGCGACCGGATCACCCAGCGGTGGAACCGGATCGCGCAGGCCGTCGTCACCAACGGCGACGCCGCCGGGTGGCGGCGGATCATCGGGGGGAGCGACTACGCGCAGCTCGCCGTCGTGGCCCCGACCCCCGCCGCCGCGCGGCTCCTCGGAGCCAGAGGGCTGGTCGCCGCGGCGGCCGAACACTCCGACCTGTGGGCCTCTCCCTTCGCCGACCTGCTCCCGGAAGCGCTGGCGCACACCCTCGACCTCGACCTGCGGCTCGTCCAGCCCGACCCGCGCACCTCGGGGACCACCACCTTCGTCAACACCCTCAACCCGGGCGGCCAGGGCGGCACCCTCCACCTGTCCTACAACGGCACCGACCACTTCGACGCGCTGGTCCCGGCCTCGGCGCCGCTCACCCCCGTACCGGACCCGGCCACCCCCAAGCCGGACCCGAACGCGACCAAGGACCCGGCCACGCAGGACCCCGCCACCGAGGACTTGGGTGCCGACGGGGTCTTCGGGGAGTGGCTGCGCAGCATGGGCGGGGTCACCGACCTCGACAGCCCCGCTCCCGAGACCCCCGAGCGGGGCGACCCGGTACCGCTGGAGACCCAGCTCGAACGCTACCGTCCGGCCCGGCTGCTGACCGGCCCGGACGCCAGGCTGCCGGGCCCGGCGCCGCGGACCGTCACCTTCGAGGACGGCAGCAGGCTGCCCACGGTCCTGATCGACCCGGGTGCCGACCCGGGCGACGGCACGCCGCCCGGCGCCAAGACCGGGAAGGCAGGGAAGACCCCGCCCCGCCCCCGGACCGGACTCATCACCGGCCTGGGCAAGACCACCCTCCGCTCGCCCGAGCAGGTGGCCGAGGAGATCCTGGGCAAACTTCCGGCGAAGCTGCGCTCCCAGTTCGACGAGACGGAGCTGCTGCGGCTGCTGACCCAGCAGCCCGACGCCTTCACCGCCCCGCGTGGTGCGCGCTTCGTCGGCCGCGAGAAGTCCGGGGTCGGCCACGAGATGACGGTCGAGGCCATCCCGTACCACCGCTGGGAGCGCTTCTCCAACGTGGGCGACGCCACCGTCAGGGTGGACACCATGCGGCGCGGCCAGGCCGGTACGGGCGGCGGGCGCAGCGTCGGCTTCGGGCGGCGGATCGCCGGCGGTCTGAGCATGGGGCCCCCGCTCAACTGGCTGCTGAAGATCGGCTTCTCGCTGGGCTGGACGCGCCGGACCGACTACGCGCAGGGCACCCAGGCGTACAACCAGTCCGAGTGGCGCAACTGGGAGGGCTCGCACCTGCACCTGGACGACGTCCACTACCGGGTACGGGTGGACCGCGTCACCGAGGGGCCGAAGACGCCCCCGACCACCTCCGCCCCCAGCACCACCACCACGACGACCGCCACCCCGGGCACCACCACGACGACCGCCACCCCGGCCACTCCCCCCGGTACGCCGCTGCCGACGTCGGGTTGGCGGCGCACCCAGGTGCACAGCGCCGATTTCGCGATGCGCGACGGTCTGAGCTGGCGGCTGCCGGACGACCTCACCGTGCCCTACAAGGGGCCGCAGCGGGCACCGAAGACGCTCACCTTCCCGGACGGCATCGAGCCGCGGATGACCGACACCACCGCGCTGCATCTGACGGACTCGCCCGAGGACATGGCGATCGCCATCTCCGGTGCCCGGCCCGGGAGTTCGGCACACCGCACCCTGGTCTCGTACGTCCGGCCGGGACGGCTGCTCTCGCTGTTCGGCCGGTTGTCCGGGCCGGTCACGGGGCCCGAGCTGACCCGGGGCAGCGGACAGCACCCGCTGGGGCACCTGATCGTGGAGCGGTCGGTGCCGCACCGGGCCACCCTGGTCACCGAGTCGGTCAAGGCGGAGCTGCGCGACCTCACCCAGACCACGTACCAGAACGAGCGCGGGCACGTCCGTGACACCCGCCTGGGCGTCCAGATCACCGCGGGGCCCAACTACACCCTCGCCGGTCTGGAGACCGACGTACGCCTCCAGGGCGGCCCCCTCGTCCGCGCGGACCTCTCCTCCGGGCGCGGCCACTACCTCGGTGTCGACGCGGCCCGGAAGACCACCGGCCGGATCCGTAACCACCCCGTCGCGCTCTACCGGGTGGAGCGCACCCTGATGGTGCGCAAGCCCGGCGAACCGTCGTCCGCCGCCCGGCCGGTGCGGGTGGTCAGCCTGGACTGGATCTCCACCCAGGACGCGCGCCGCCTCGCGGGCTGGGACAGCCGTACGCCCGGCCAGGCGGGTCCCGACCCGGACGCCGAGCCGCCGGTGCCGTGGTACCTCACCCGGGAGGACCCGGTCCACCTCAGCGGGCAGGTCCGCGCCGAGGGGTTCCGCCCCGTCGCGCCCCCGCAGACCCAGACCACGCCTCCGCCCCCGCCTCCGGTACAGACGGTACAGACGCAGGTGCAGCCGACCGGCCAGGACCAGTCCCAGACCCCGCCCCCGGTACAGACCCAGCCGTCGACCCAGAACCAGACATCGCCACCGCCCGCACCCCAGGACCCCATGCACGCGTTCACGGACGCGGTCCTGGACACGCTGCACCAGTCGTACCCGTCGCTGTTCGTGCCGCCGTTCATGCTGCGTCATCCGCGGCTGGCCAAGTTCTGGTACGGCGACGGGCGGATGCGGACCGCGCTGCACAACGAACGCCAGGTGCGCGAGGCGCTGAACCGGCCCAGCCTGGCGCAGAGCCTGGACGACCTGTCCACCACGGGTGTGCCCGTCACCCTCACCGAGGACGGCAAGGTGCGCCGCGGCCACCACACGCTCGTCCTCCGGGCACGGCTGACCGACCGGCGGTTCGAGACCACCATGAGCGAGCGCTCGCTGCGCAACGCGGTGATCGGCACCGAGGTCTCCGGCCAGGGGGAGCAGGCCGCCGTCACCCTGTCCGGCGGTGTCGAGCTGGGCGTCGGGCCGCGCGACCACGACAAGGTGCCCGAGGTGGGGCTGCCGCGCCAGGCCGGCAGTGTGGCCGTCGGCCTCCGGCACGGGCGGACCGACCAGAAGGCCACCAGGAACACGGTTGCCGTCGTCCACGACCACCTCATGTTCCAATCCGGCGCGGACCTCTACAGCTACCAGGTGGAGCTGGGCGCCACCTTCGAGGGCCACCGCCGCCCGCGCGGCTGGGCGAGGCTCGCCTCGGTCGGCCTGCTCGGCGCGGGCGTCTTCGTCAGCAAGGTCGAGGAACGGCCCCTGTTCACCCGGGGCAACGAGACCGTCGGCCGGGTGGAACTGGCCGTACCCGCCGCACACGGCTCCGACCGGTACGCCCCGGCCGACCCGCCCCCGACCGGCACGGCACCCGCCACCACGACCACGCCCACGCCCGCCCCGACGCAGCTCTCCGCCGACGCGGCGGACCAACTCCTCGACGGCACCCGCCCGTTGCCCGACTCCGAGTCGGCCGACCAGCAGCTCACCAAGAAACTGCTCCGCGCCCCGCACGTCGTGCTCAGCGCCGAGGGCGGCCCGCAGCGCCAGCAGCTCATGCAGGACACCGCCGACCGCGCCTCGGGCACCTCCTGGCACGTCAGCGCGCCCGGCGCCCCGGTGCGCACCGCACTGCGCCGCGCGATGGCGAACCTCAGCGTGGCGGGCCAACTCGGCCAGTACCTGGGCCCGTTCGGCTCCCGCGTCGCCGGACTGAACGGCGCGGGACCGTTCAGGACCCACTACCTCAAGGGAGTGGTCCGCGGCGAGCTGAGCAACTTCCGGGTCAAGAGCGACCCGAAGCCGGCCAGCTCCGAGACGACCGTCGGCAACGAACACCGCGTCAACGGCAGCGCGAGCACCGTCTCACGCACCACCCTCGGCCTCCAGGGCGCCGACACCCCCCTCCAGCAGGCCCCGGGCGGGCCGGCGGTGGTCGGCTCCTACTCGGCCGCCCTGCAGTACGCCTGGGGCAAGGGCCGCAGCGTCTCGCAGACCCTCACCCGGGGGCGCAACACCACCCTGACCTACGCCGGCCGGATGTACCTGGTCGTCGCCGACACCGCCGAGACCATCGCCGTACGGGACCGGTGGACCGCCGCGATGGGCGCGATCGGCACCCGCGCCGGGGCCGGCATCAGCTCCGCGGCCGGACTCGTCTCCGACCGCCTCGGCAACAGCCTCGCCCCGCGCAGGGCCGCCGCCGCGCTCCAGCGCATCCGCGACGCGGTCATGTTCCACCTGCCGATGCAGGACGTCATCGAGGCGGGCCTCGCCCCCGACGGCCTCGGCGACAAGACCCCGCACAACCTCGGCCGCGGCTACCGGGTGCCCCCCTACCTGCGGTTCCGCCGCTTCCCCACCCACCCCAGCGGCCAGCTCGACGCAAGTCCCGCGGCACAGCAGCTGATCCAGCAGCTGGCACAGATCGGGGTGCCCTCGCACGACCGCGAACAGGTCCTCCAGCGGCTCTCCCCGGACTTCCTCGCCGCGCACCTGCACGAGCTGACGACCGACGGCATGACCCTCCCGGTCCGCTACCGCACCTGGTCGAACATGTTCCACCTGCCCGTCAACGGCAGCCCCGGACAGCTCCAGTTCAAACTGACACCGATCACCACCACCGTGGACCGGCTGCGCACCGGCTACGAGCTGGAGGACTACCGCACCACGGCCCGCGACATCGCCGCCGGCACCTCGCAGGACCGCGGCGCCGACGTGACACTCAGCGGCGGCCAGCGCGCCGCCGAGGACGGCGTCCTCATCGCCAACCCCTCGCTCCAGGGCACCGCGGCCAAGCAGCGGAACAGCGTACGGACCCAGACCGCCGGCACCACCGCGATGCCGAACATCGCCACCACCCAGGCCCACGCCGAGGTCATCACCAGCTACGCCCTCACCGTCACCATGACGGACTCGACCGGGGACGCGCTCGCCCCCGGCGTCTCCGCCGTCGGCGTCGGCACGCTCAACGAGGTGCTCCCCGCCAGCCTGCTCACCCCGGACGGCGACGGGTCCGACGGCGCCCTCACCGAACAGGACGTACCGGACCCCGAACGCGCGGTACGCGTACTGACCGCCGCCCAGGCCCGCCCCGAGGGCATCGCCACCTGGCGCACCTCCGCCGCGGGGGACCCCGGCGGCAGCCCCGACCCGGACGTCCTGACTTTCGACGACACCATCGGCTCCGGCATCCTCGCCGTGGACATCCGCGGCGCCGCCAACGTCCACGACGCCCTGACCATCGCCACCGCCCGCGCCGACGGCCTCGGCGACGGCGACCTCGGCAAGCGGCACACCGGCGTCCACCTCGCGAGCCGTGTACGCATGGCCCACCTCACCTCGCTCACCGGCGTCGGCACCGCCCCCGGCCAGGCCCAGCAGGAGGCCACCACCCAGGTCGGCCTGACCGGCGGCTTCCGCGAGGCGCTCGGCGCGGACGGCGTGGCGCTGCCCACCCAGTCGTCCTCCCATCTCCTGGGCCAGTCGCACACCGCCGACTCCCGCCTCTACGCGAAGATGCACCGCCGCGGCGCACGGCTGCTCGCCGTGGAGAACAAGCCCCGCATGGAGGCCATGCAGCGGGCGAAGACCTCCGACGCGCTCGACGCCGGCATCACCGACAACGTCGAGGGCGCCATGGGCACCGCGCCGCTGGCCGGAACCAGCAACGCCGGTGTCACCAACCCGGGCGCCACGGTCCCGATCGGCGGCACGAACGACGGCACCACCCTCAAGGGCACCGCGGACACCACCCTCGGCACCCACCTCAAGGTCGTCACCGACCGGAGCATGCTCTTCGCGATCCCGGTGAGCTGGCTCTCCGTGGCCGAGGTCGACCACCGCTACACCGACAGCCGCCCGCTGCGCGCGCTCGGCAAGGCCAAGCGCGGGCCGCGCGCCGCCGAGTCCGAGACCACCGCCCTGGTCTGGCTGCGCGAGGACATCGCCCGCGACTACGGGCTCCTCGACGAGACCTCGTACACCGACGACGTCGCCGCGGCCTGGGACGCCCAGGCCAAGGCCGCCGCCGACCTCACCACGGCCGAGAAGAACTACTACGACGCCCGCGCACGGTCCCGGGAGACCTGGCTCGACCTGAGCGACGAGGACCGGGCCGCACTCGGCGACGACAACTCGGGAGAGCCGACCGACCTGCCGCCGGACGTCTTCTACTCGCCGCCCGTCGCCGCCTGGCAGGCCGCCCGCGAGGAGGTCCACCGCTGGCAGCTGCGCACCGACGCCGCCGCCGAGGACCACCACCGGCTGCACCTCGCCGCCTCCCGCCTCACCGCCCACCACCAGGGCTCGGCCACGGTCACGGTGCCGGACGCGCCGCAGGCGTACACCGCGCCGGACTGGCGTTCCGAGGCACCCGCGCCGTACACCGTCACCGACGCCACCGACTCCGCGCCGCGCACCCTCACCTCGCCGGACGGCGTCACGGTGCGCGAAGTGCACGACATGCCGCACGACGGCGCCTCGTTCTTCCACGCGCTGCTCGCCACCGCCGACACCTCGGGCCGCCTGCCGTACCTGCTGGGCGGCGACCTCGCCGCCCGGTTCAGCGCCGACCCGGGCGATCCGGCGGTCACCGCGGAGGCCGTCGAGGCCGCCCGCCACCGTCTCGCCTGGGCACTGGGCGAGCACGGCAACCAGGACCTGCTCGACGCCCTCGCCCTGGACGCCGCGGACACCTTCACCCAGGCCGAACTCGACACGGCCGGCGTGGTGCTCACCCCCGCGCAACAGGCCGAGTTCGACGCCTTCGGCCGCCTCCCGCAGACCTACTGGCCCACCCCCGACCAGCGGGTGGCGCTCGCTTCGCTGGCCCTGTCCCGCCCGTTCGCGAGCGAGCCGCTGCCGGACGCCGGCACGCAGTCCGCCGACGGCACACCGGAACCGCCCGAGCGCCGCGCGGGAGACCACGGCGGAGCCGACCTGCTCCCCGCCCTCGCCGCCCGGGTCCTGGGCAGCCCGCTCACGGTGGTGACCGGCGAGGGCCGCGACCAGCTCTTCCTCCCGCACGGCGGCGACCCGGCCTCCGTCGACCCGGCCACCGACCCCGTCCTCTTCGCCACCGACGGCTTCTTCCACGCCACGCTCCCGACCGGCAGCCCGGCCCCGGTCGCCACCGCCCTGCCGCCGAGCACGGCCCCTTCGGGTACGACGACCGGGACCTCCCCCGTCGACACCACGCGCCCCGCCTCCGAACAGCCGCCTGCGCACCGCAGCCACAGCACCGCACCCTGGCTGGCGCCCGCCGACAGCACCGGCCCGCGCTACCGCATGGACCGCGACGGCGTCCTCACCGCGCCCGACGGCGCCACCTACACCCAGGGCACGCCCACCGGCCGCGGCAACGGCTTCTTCGCCGCGCTCTCCACGGTCGTACGCCAGGCCTCGCAACAGCCCGGACTCGCCGGCCCGGAGGCGACACGGCTGCGCAGGCGCGCGGCGGCGACGCCCACCGAACTGATGCGCCGGTACGGCCTCCCCGGCGACGGGACGACGCGCGCCACGCTCTTCACGCCCCCGCCGCTCCCTGCCGGGCGTCCCGGCGATCCGCCGCCGAGCCAGTTCACGCTCGACGGCAATCTGCGCCGTCACCTCGCCGAGGCCCCGTGGGGTCCCGGGGCCGACCTCGCGGTGGCCGAGTGGGCCGCCGCGGCGACCGGCACGACCGTCACCCTGATCGAGGAGAACGGCACCGCCCACACCTACGTGGGCCCGTCCGGCGACAGCGGTTCGCACATCCGGCTCCGCCGCCGGGGCGGGGACTTCGTCCCGGTGACCCTCCACACGCCGGCGCCCCCGCCCGCGCCGAAGGCTCCGGAGCCGAAGGATCTGAAGACGTCCGAGTCCAAGGACGCGAAGGGTACGGAGACGGAGGTCCTCAAGGGGGCCGATGTGGAGGGCTCGACGCCGGTCGACACGCTTCCGCCGACTCCGCTGGCTCCGCCGATTCCTCCGGTTGCGCTGGTGCCGCCGGTGCCGGATCCGGCGCTGCAGCAACCGGTCCCGCAGGACGCGATCACCGCTCCGCTGCCCCCGTCACCGACCGGCAGCGACCTCCCGGGCGTCGTGGAGGAGGAGGCGTACGAGCTGCACACGCTGTCCGGCACCGACGACGGCAACGGCACCGACGCCCCCACGGACCCTGCGCCCGACCCGGAGCCTGCTTCGGACCCCGCCCCGGAGCCGACGCCCGCGCCGGAACCCACCCTCCGCCCCTTCAAGCTGGGGAACTTCGAGTTCACCAACTTGAACCAGACGGACCGGTACGTCGACAAGGCGGTCCGGATCATCGAACTGCTCGACGAGCACCGCACCATCAAGACCTACGTCGGTGACCGTCCCGTACGGATCACCCTGCACCTGCGCACCACGGAAACCCCCGCCGACGTACGCGACCTGGGTGACGCCGGTGTCCAGATCAACCTCGCCAGCTACTACTTCGAGAAGTACGACACCGGCTACATCATGGGCATGCTGGCCCACGAGATCGGCCTGCACCCCCTCGCCTCCCGCGACACGGAGATTCCCGAGCAGGAGGAGGCGTACCGGGGGATGCCCCTGACGGTGCCGGGGCTCAGCGACCTGAAGACTCCGCGCACCATGAACACCGAGGGCGCGGGCCAGGCCGACCACATCATGGC
This sequence comes from Streptomyces sp. NPDC102514, assembly GCF_055584525.1. Lineage (NCBI taxonomy): Bacteria > Bacillati > Actinomycetota > Actinomycetes > Kitasatosporales > Streptomycetaceae > Streptomyces > Streptomyces sp. NPDC102514. The sequence goes on along the minus strand of NZ_JBVJLW010000010.1, from coordinate 260,441 downwards.
CGCCTACCCGAGGACCATCCGGCACAGCACCTACCGCGACATCGTCACAGAGATGGCCAGGGTGCTCGCGCAGCGCGCGCGGATCGGCGTGCCGGGAGCCAAGTCGCAGGACGTCACCGACCTGTTCGAGACCTACCTGATGGACCTCGCCTCCATCGCGGTCACGAACGACTACAGGATCAACGCGGTCAAGGAGCCCAACTACACGGCGCGGGTCTACAACGCGTACAAGGATCTGCTGCACGCCGAGTTGGCGGGGAACCCCGCGCTGCAGGGCCTGCTGCCCTCGAACAAGACCCTGTTCGGCGTCGCACGGTCCTTCACCCAACTCGCCGGCGCCATCGCGACCAACAATCGCGGCGACAGCATCAAACAGCCCGTTGCCGACGCTCCGGCGCAGGGCGCGAACAACGACACCGGTGAGGTACGCCCGAGGCTTCCCCAGGCCGACACCGGCACGGGCACCAACACCGTCACCACCCCCGACGCCGACTCCGTGTCGCAGACCCGGGACGCCGGCACATCGCGGCCCAGGGGTCCCCGCGACACCCGCCCCCGGTTCGTGGTGCGCTCCGGCTTCGACGCCCGGCGGTTCTCGTACCAGGGCGAGCCGGTCACCGAGCTGACGGTCCGCGTCGCGCTGCGCGGCACGAACGAGCAGGCCAACCAGGTGTTCGACCAGCTCAGGGCAGGGGTGGACGAGTTCCTGAACGACCCGGCCCACCGCCTCCTCAACGGCGACCGGCTGCACGTGACGGTTGAGCACGTCGACCTCCCGCAGGTCCCGGGTGCCCCGGGCGCCCCGCACCTGACCGTGAACCTGGCGGGCCGGGACCAGGCGATGGACCAGACCACCTGGTGGGCCGACGCGGCCCCGGTCCAGTTCGTCCACGAACTCACCCACCAGCTCGGCCTGCGCGACGAGTACCGGGATGCCGATTCCCCGCACCGCCCCCACGTCCTCGGCAGCCTGCTGGGCGACCTCGACGCGGCGCCGGAGGACTCCTCGCTCGCCCCCGCCGGCCTGCGCGACCGGCACCTGGCGCTGCTGGGTGCCCTGATCGGGGACGTGACCCCGGCGCCTTCACAGAACGGCGACCAGCCCGCCCCGGCCGACCAGAGCTGGGCGGCGGCCCGGGAGAGCGCCACCGCGGAACTGCGCGAGGCCATCTGGGTGGACCCGGTCTCCCTGCCCCGGTCTGCCGACGACACGACGGCCACCGAGGTGCCGGTTCGTACGCTGCAGGACTCGACCGCGGCGCCGACCGCGCCGGAGCCGGTCCTCCGCCCCTTCAAGCTGGGCAACTTCGAGTTCACGAATTTGAATCAGACGGACCGGTACGTCGATAAGGCGGTTCGGATCGTCGAGTTGCTGGATGAGCACGGCACGATCAAGGGTTTCGTCAATGGTCGTCCTGTGCGGATCACCTTGCATGTGCGGACGACGGAGACTCCGGCGGATGTGCGTGACCTGGGTGATGCCGGTGTCGAGATCAACCTCGCGAGTTATTACTTCGAGAAGTACGACATCGGTTACATCATGGGGATGTTGTCCCATGAGATTGGCCTGCATCCTCTGGCTTCGAGTAATTCGAAGATTCCTGAGGAGGAGGAGCTGTATCAGGGCATGCCCCTGTTGGTCCCCGGGCTGGAGACCTTGTCGACACCGCGTTTCATGAATACCGAGGGTGCGGGTCAGGCGGATCACGTCATGGCCGCGTTCCCGCACACGATTCGGCATGGCATCTATCGCGACATCGTGGTGGAGATGGCGGAGGTGCTGGCCCAGCATGCTCGGGTGGGTGTGGCGGGTGCGAAGTCCAAGGACGTCACGGACCTGATCGACACCTACTTGATGGACCTCGCCTCGATCGCGGTCACGAACGATCATCGGGCGCGGGCGGTGCGGGATCCGGCGTACACGGCGAGGGTCTATAACGCGTACAAGGGCCAGTTCGCCGAGCAACTTGCTGATGACAGTCCTGTGCGTGCCCTGTTGCCGGGGGAAAAGGGCCGGTTCGGTGTGCTGGGTGACTTCGCTGCCCTTGCGACCAGTGTGGGAACCAACAACCGTGGTGACAGCATTCAGCGGCCCGTTGCTCCGGCGCCGACCGCGGAATCCACCCCGGGGGCCAATCCCGGCCAGGCACGTCCGAGGCTGCCCCAGTCCGACACCGACGCGACTCCGGCCCCGACGCCGGCTACGGCCACCGCCGTCGAGCCGACGCTCACCCCGTTCAAGTCGGGGAACTTCGAGTTCACCAATCTCAAGCACACGAACGAGGGTTACCGCGACAAGGCGGTCCGGATCATCGAGCTGCTTCGCAAGCACGACACGATCCGCACCTATGTCGGGGGCCGTCCGGTCCGGATCACTCTGCACCTGCGGACGAGGGAGACCCCGGCCGATGTGACGGACCGCGGTGACGCAGGCGTCGACATCAATCTCGCGAGCTACTACTTCGAGAAGTACGACATCGGCTACATCATGGGCATGCTGGCCCACGAGATCGGCCTGCACCCCCTCGCGTCCCGGGACACGAACATCCCTGATGAGGAGTCGATGTTCGCGGGAGTGCCGCTGGCCGTTCCGGGCCTGACCGATCTGAAGACGCCGCGCACGATGAGTACGGAAGGTGCGGGTCAGGCCGACCACATCATGGCCGCCTTCCCGAGCAGCACCCGGCACAAGATCTATCGGGACATCGTGCTCGGTATGGCCAGTGACCTGGCGGAGGAGGCGCGGACAGGGGAGGAAGGTGCGAAGGCGAAGGACGTCACCGACCTGATCGACACCTACCTGATGGACCTGGCCACGATCGCGCTCACCAATGACAAGCGCAAGGACGCGGCCTGGGAACCGCGCTACACGGCGAAGGTGTACAACGCTTACAAGGAGCAGTTCGCCGCGCAGCTCGCGCAGGACAGTCCCGTACGGAGTCTGCTTCCGGCCGACAAGAGCTGGTACAACGTCACGAGCAACTTCCTGGGTCTGGGCAGCAGCGTTGCCTTCAACAACCAGGGCGACAGCATCCAGACCGCCACTCCGGCACTGAGCAACACCGAGACGGGCGAGACGCCTCCGCGGCTGACCGGAACCGCTACGGAAGCGGCACCGCACACCGGACCGGCCGGCTCACCGCGTCCAGGAAGGGCGCGGGACAAGCGCCCCCGTTTCGTGGTGCGGTCGGGCTTCGACGCGCGGCGGTTCACCTATGACGGCGATCCGGTCACCGACCTCACGGTCCGTATCGCGATGCGCGGTGGCCCGGACGGGCAGAACGTCCACGCCAACGTCTTCGCACAACTCAGCGAAGGCGTGCATGAGTTCCTTAACAACCCCGGTCACCGCCTTCCCAACGGCGACCTGCTGCACGTAACCGTCGAGCTGGTCGATCCGTCGCAGTCCCCGCACCTGACCGTGGACTTGACCGGCCGGGACCAGGTGATGGATCAGAAGACCTGGTGGGCGGATGCGGCCCCCATCCAGCTGGTGCACGAGCTGACCCATCAGCTCGGTCTGCGCGATGAGTACCGGGACGCGGACGCCCCGCACCGCCCGCACATCCTGGGCAGTCTGCTGGGTGACCTGAACGCCGCTCCCGAGGACTCCTCGCTGGCCGCCGGCGGGCTCCGCGGACGGCACCTGGCGCTGCTGGGTGCGCTGATCGGGGACGTGACTCCGCGGCCCTCGGAGCAAGGCGCCCAGGAGGACACCGAGCAGACCTGGCACAAGGTGCGCGAGGACGCCAAGAAGGTCCTTCGCGAAGCGATCTGGGTCGACCCGGTGTCTCTGCCGAACCCGACGGACGGTACCGAGAACACCGCGTCCACCGGCGTCCCGGCACACATGCTGCAGAACGCGAACGCGACACCTGACACCGCTGCCGCGCCCGCCCCCGGCCCCTTCGTGATGGAGAACTTCGAGTTCACCAACCTGAAGAGTTCGGACGAGCGGTACCGGACCAAGGCGACCCGGGTCATCGAACTGCTGCGGGACCATCCGAGGATCAGTGCGTACGTCGGCGGCCGTCCCGTCCGTATCACCTTGCACGTACGGACGACCGAGCCTCCGGCGGATGTACGTGACCTGGGCGACGACGGCGTTCAGATCAACCTGGCCAGTTACTACTTCGAGAAGTACGACATCGGTTATGTCATGGGGATGCTGGCCCATGAGATCGGCCTGCACCCTCTGGCCTCCCATGACTCGAACATCCCTGACGAGGAGGAGATGTTCGCCGGGGTGCCCTTGGCCGTTCCGGGGCTGTCGGATCTGACTCCGCCGCGCACCATGAACACGGTCGGCTCGGGTCAGGCCGACCACATCATGGCCGCCTATCCCAGCAGCACCAGGCATGGGATCTACCGCGACATCGTGGTGAAGATGGCGGAGATGATGGCGGAGTTCGCACAGGCGCAGGTGCCGGGAGCCAAGCTCCAGGACGCCACGGACCTGATGGACTCCTACCTCATGGACCTGGCCTCCATCGCCATCACCAGCGACCACCGACTGAGAGCCGCGACGGAACCGGGCAACACGGCCAAGGTCTACAACGAGTACAAGAGGCTGCTCGCCGCGCACATGGCCGCGAACAGTCCGGCCCGAGCCCTGTTGCCCGCCGACAAGGGGATGTTCGGTGTCGTGCGGAACTTCGCGACACTGACCGCCAGTGTGGTCACCAACAATCGCGGTGACAGCATCCAGCCGCCCGCGCCTACGTCGACGCTCGCGCCTCCGCCCACGGATGAGGCCCGCCCCCGGCTCCCGCAAGCCGCCGACAACGCGCAACAGGCTGAGGAGAGCGTCGATCAAGCTCCCGTCACCACGCCGCAGTTGCGAGGCTCGCGCGACAGTCGACCTCGGTTCGTGGTGCGGTCGGGCTTCGATGCGCGGCGGTTCACCTACGACGGCGATCCGGTCACCGACCTCACCGTGCGTGTCGCCATGCGCGGAGCGGCGGATCAGACGCCACGGGTGTTCGGCCAACTCAGTGCGGGCGTGAGCGAGTTCCTGAACCACCCCGGCCACCGGCTGCCCAACGGCGACCTGCTGCACGTAACCGTCGAGCTGGTCGACCCCTCCGAGTCCCCGCACCTGACCGTGGACTTGACGGGCCGGGACCAGGCGATGGATCAGGTCACCTGGTGGGCGGATGCCGACCCCATTCAGCTGGTGCACGAGCTGACTCACCAGCTCGGTCTGCGGGACGAGTACCGGGATGCCGATTCCCCGCACCGCCCACATATCTTGGGCAGTCTGCTGGGTGACCTGAACGCGGCTCCCGAGGACTCCTCGCTGGCCGTCGGCGGGCTCCGCGGGCGACACCTGGCGCTGCTGGGTGCGCTGATCGGGGACGTGACTCCGCGGCCCACGGAGCTAGGCGCGCAGGAGGACACCGAGCAGACGTGGGACAAGGTCCGGGAGGGCGCCACGAAGGTCCGTCGTGAAGCGGTCTGGGTGGACCCGGTCTCCCTGCCCCGGTCTGCCGACGGCACGACGGCCACCGAGGTGCCGGTTCGTACCTTGCAGGACTCGAACGCGGCGCCGACCGCGCCGGAGTCGGTCCTCCGCCCCTTCAAGCTGGGCAACTTCGAGTTCACGAACTTGAATCAGACGGACCGGTACGTCGACAAGGCGGTGCGGATCGTCGAGTTGCTGGATGAGCACAGCACGATCAAGAGTTTCGTCAATGGTCGTCCTGTGCGGATCACCTTGCATGTGCGGACGACCGAAACGCCCGCTGATGTACGCGACCTGGGTGACGCCGGTGTCGAGATCAACCTTGCGAGCTATTACTTCGAGAAGTACGACATCGGTTACATCATGGGGATGCTGTCCCATGAGATCGGCCTGCATCCTCTCGCCTCCAGTAATTCGAAGATTCCTGAGGAGGAGGAGCTGTATCAGGGCATGCCCCTGTTGGTGCCGGGGCTGGAGACCCTGAGCACGCCGCGATTCATGAACACGGAGGGTGCGGGTCAGGCGGACCATGTCATGGCCGCGTTCCCGCACACGATTCGGCATGGCATCTATCGCGACATCGTGGTGGAGATGGCGGAGGTACTTGCCCAGCATGCTCGGGTTGGTGTCGCGGGCGCCAAGCCGAAGGACGTCACTGACCTCATTGACACCTACTTGATGGACCTCGCCTCGATCGCGGTCACGAACGATCATCGGGCGCGGGCGGTGCGGGATCCGGCGTATACGGCGAGGGTTTACAACGCGTACAAGGGCCAGTTCGCCGAGCAACTTGCTGAAGACAGTCCCGTACGTGCTCTGCTGCCCGGGGACAAGGGCCGGTTCGGCGTGCTGGGTGACTTCGCTGCCCTTGCGACCAGTGTGGGAACCAACAATCGCGGTGACAGCATTCAGCGGCCCGTTGCTCCGGAACCGACCGCGGAATCCACCCCGGGGGCCAATCCCGGCGAGGCACGTCCAAGGCTGCCCCAGTCCGACACCGACACGACTCCGGCCCCGACGCCGGCTACGGCTACGGCTGTCGAGCCGACGCTCACTGCGTTCAAGTTGGGGAACTTCGAGTTCACGAATTTGAATCAGACGGACCGGTACGTCGATAAGGCGGTGCGGATCGTCGAGTTGCTGGATGAGCACGGCACGATCAAGGGTTTCGTCAATGGTCGTCCTGTGCGGATCACCTTGCATGTGCGGACGACGGAGACTCCGGCGGATGTGCGTGATCTGGGTGATGCCGGGGTTGAGATCAATCTGGCGAGTTATTACTTCGAGAAGTACGACATCGGTTACATCATGGGGATGTTGTCCCATGAGATTGGCCTGCATCCTCTGGCTTCGAGTAATTCGAAGATTCCTGAGGAGGAGGAGCTGTATCAGGGCATGCCCTTGCTCGTGCCGGGGCTGGAGACCCTGAGTACCCCGCGTTTCATGAACACGGAGGGTGCGGGTCAGGCGGACCATGTCATGGCCGCGTTCCCGCACACGATTCGGCATGGCATCTATCGCGACATCGTGCTGGAGATGGCCGAAGTACTCGCCCAGCATGCCCGGGTGGGTGTGGCGGGTGCGAAGTCGAAGGACGTCACGGACCTGATCGACACCTATCTGATGGATCTGGCTTCGATCGCGGTCACGAACGATCATCGGGCGCGGGCGGTGCGGGATCCGGCGTATACGGCGCGGGTCTACAACGCGTACAAGAGCCAGTTTGCTCAGCACCTCGCTGAAGACAGTCCCGTACGTGCCCTGCTGCCGGGGGAAAAGGGCCGGTTCGGTGTTCTGGGTGACTTCGCGGCGCTCGCAACCCGTGTGGGAACGAACAACAGTGGCGACAGCATCCAGCGACCTGTTGCTCCGGAGCCGACCGTGGAACCGACCACGGAACCCACCCCGGAACCCACCCCGGGAGCCAATCCCGGCGAGGCGCGCCCCAGGCTGCCGCAGTCCGACACCGACACGGACACGGGCCCCGGCGCGACCCCTGCCCCGGCCCCGACGCCCGCCACCGCCGTCGAGCCGACGCTCACCCCGTTCAAGTCGGGGAACTTCGAGTTCACCAACCTGAAGCACACGAACGAGGCGTACCGCGACAAGGCCGTCCGGATCATCGAGCTGCTCCGGAAGCACGACACGATCCGCAGCTACGTCAACGGCCGCCCGGTCCGGATCACCCTCCACCTGCGGACGAGGGAGACCCCGGCCGATGTGACGGACCGCGGTGTTGCCGGCGTCGACATCAATCTCGCGAGCTACTACTTCGAGAAGTACGACATCGGTTATGTCATGGGGATGTTGGCCCATGAGATCGGTCTCCACCCGCTCGCCTCGAAGGACACGAACATCCCTGATGAGGAGTCGATGTTCGCCGGGGTGCCCTTGACCGTTCCGGGGCTGGCGCACCTGACTCCGCCGCGCACCATGAACACGGTCGGCTCGGGTCAGGCCGACCACATCATGGCCGCCTTCCCCAGCAGCACCCGGCACAAGATCTACCGGAACATCGTGCTCGGTATGGCCAGTGACCTGGCGGAGGAGGCGCGAACAGGTGAGGAAGGCGCCAAGGCGAAGGACGTCACTGACCTGATCGACACCTACCTGATGGACCTGGCCACGATCGCGCTCACCAATGACAAGCGCAAGGACGCGGCCTGGGAGCCCCGTTACACGGCGAAGGTCTACAACGCCTACAAGGAGCAGTTCGCCGCGCAGCTCGCGCAGGACAGTCCCGTACGGAGTCTGCTTCCTGCAGACAAGAGCTGGTACAACGTCACGAGCAACTTCCTGGGTCTGGGCAGCAGCGTCGCTTTCAACAACCAGGGCGACAGCATCCAGACCGCCACTCCCGCACCGAGCAGCACCGAGACCGGCGAAACGCGCCCGCGGCTTTCGCAGGGCGACACCAAGTCGGAGTCCGGGTCGCGGAGCGGGCCGTTCGACACCACGTCGTCGAAGGGACTGCGTCCCAGTCGGCCGCGGGACAAGCGGCCACGTTTCGTGGTGCGTTCCGACTTCGATGCGCGGCGGTTCACCTATGACGGCGATCCGGTCACCGACCTCACGGTCCGTATCGCGATGCGCGGTGGCCCGGACGGGCAGAACGTCCACGCCAACGCCCACGCCAACGTCTTCGCACAACTCAGCGAAGGCGTCCATGAGTTCCTGAACAACCCCGGTCATCGGCTCCCGAACGGCGACCTCCTGCACGTAACCATCGAGCTGGTCGATCCCTCGCAGTCCCCGCACCTGACCGTGGACCTGGTGGGCCGGGACCAGGCGATGGATCAGGTCACGTGGTGGGCGGATGCGGCCCCCATCCAGCTGGTGCACGAACTGACTCACCAGCTCGGCCTGCGGGACGAGTACAGGGATGCCGACACCCCGCATCGTCCCCACATCCTGGGCAGTCTGCTGGGTGACCTGAATGCCGCCCCCGAGGACTCCTCGCTGGCCGCCGGCGAGCTCCGCGGGCGACACCTGGCCCTGATCAGCGCGCTGATCGGTGACGTAACCCCGCAGACGTCGGAGCAAGGCGCACAGGATGACACCGAGCAGACCTGGCGCAAGGTGCGCGAGGACGCCACGAAGGTCCGTCGCGAAGCGATCTGGGTCGACCCGGTCTCCCTGCCCCAACCGTCCACCAGCGCCACCAGCGCCACCAGCGCCACCAGCGCCACCAGCACCACTGGTGACACCGCGGTCACCGACGTCCCGGCTCGTACGCTGCAGGACCCGAACGCGGCGCCGACCGCGCCGGAGCCGGTCCTCCGCCCCTTCAAGCTGGGGAATTTCGAGTTCACGAACTTGAATCAGACGGACCGGTACGTCGATAAGGCGGTGCGGATCGTCGAGTTGCTGGACGAGCACAGCACGATCAAGAGTTTCGTCAACGGCCGTCCCGTCCGGATCACCCTGCATGTGCGGACGACCGAAACGCCCGCCGATGTACGCGACCTGGGCGACGCCGGTGTCGAGATCAACCTCGCGAGCTACTACTTCGAGAAGTACGACATCGGCTACATCATGGGAATGCTGTCTCATGAGATCGGCCTGCATCCTCTCGCCTCCAGTAATTCGAAGATTCCTGAGGAGGAGGAGCTGTATCAGGGCATGCCCCTGTTGGTGCCGGGGCTGGAGACCCTGAGCACCCCGCGATTCATGAACACCGAGGGTGCGGGCCAGGCGGACCACGTCATGGCCGCGTTCCCGCACACCATTCGGCATGGCATCTATCGCGACATCGTGCTGGAGATGGCGGAGGTACTTGCCCAGCACGCCCGGGTCGGTGTGGCGGGCGCCAAGCCGAAGGACGTCACGGACCTCATCGACACCTACTTGATGGACCTCGCCTCCATCGCGGTCACGAACGATCATCGGGCGCGGGCAGTGCGGGATCCGGCGTATACGGCGAGGGTCTACAACGCGTACAAGGGCCAGTTCGCCGAGCAACTCGCTGACGACAGTCCCGTACGGGCCTTGCTGCCCGGGGACAAGGGCCGGTTCGGTGTGCTGGGTGACTTCGCCGCGCTTGCCACCAGCGTGGGAACCAACAACCGCGGTGACAGCATCCAGCGGCCCGTTGCTCCGGAGCCGACCGCGGAACCGACCGCGGAACCAACCCCAGGCGCCAATCCGGGAGAGGCGCGCCCCAGGCTGCCCCAGTCCGACACCGGCACCGACACCAACACGGGCACCGGCGAGATCCCGACCTTGACCCCGACCTCGACCCCGGCCCCGACGCCCGCCACCGCCGCCACCCCCGCCGAACCGACCCTCACCCCCTTCAGGTCGGGGAAGTTCGAGTTCACCAACCTGAAGCACACGGAGGAGAAGTACCGGGACAAGGCCGTCCGCATCATCGAACTGCTGCGGGAGCACCCGGCGATCAGCGCGTACGTCGGCGACCGTCCCGTCCGGATCACCTTGCACGTGCGGACGACCGAGACCCCGGCGGACGTACGCGACCTGGGTGACGCCGGTGTCCAGGTCAACCTCGCGAGCTACTACTTCGAGAAGTACGACATCGGGTACATCATGGGGATGCTGGCCCACGAGATCGGCCTGCACCCGCTCGCCTCGCGGAACGGGGACATCCCCGACGAGGAGTCGATGTTCCGAGGCATCCCCCTGCCCGTCCCGGGCCTGGGCGACCTGCGGACCCCGCGCACGATGAACACCGACAGCGCGGGCCAGGCCGACCACATCATGGCCGCGTTCCCCAGCAGCACCCGGCACGGGATCTACCGCGACATCGTGCTGAAGATGGCCGACATGCTGGCCGAGGCCGCGCAGGCCGGCGTGGAGGGTGCCAAGGCCAAGGACGTCACCGACCTGATCGACACCTACCTCATGGACCTCGCGTCCATCGCGATCACCAGCGACTACCGGATGAACGCGGCCAAGGAACCAGGCAACACGGCCAAGGTCTACAACGCCTACAAGGCGCTCTTCGCCGCACGCATGGCCGCCGACAGTCCCGCCCGTGGCCTGCTCCCCGCAGACAAGGGGATGTTCGGTGTCGTACGGGACTTCGCCACACTGGCCGCCAACCTCGCGACCAACAACCGCGGTGACAGCATCCAGCAGCCCCTCCCTGCGGGTGAGGCCCGCCCCCGGCTGCCGCAAGTCACTGACACCCCGCAGGGGATCAGCGAGAGCATCGAACAAGCCCTGGCCGGTACACCGAAGATGGTGGGCCCGCGTGACAGCCGCCCCCGCTTCGTGGTGCGGTCGGGCTTCGACGCCCGGCGGCTCTCGTATCAGGGCGAACAGGTCACGGACCTCACGGTTCGCATCCGGATGCGCGGTACGGAGTCGGAGGCGGCGCACGCCTTCGAGCAACTCTCCGCCGGAGTGCACGAGTTCCTCAACGAGCCCGGTCATCGGCTCCCGAACGGCGACCTGCTGCACGTGACCGTCGAGCTGGTCGATGCTTCCGAGTCCCCGCACCTGAGTGTGGACTTGACGGGCCGGGACCAGGCGATGGATCAGGTCACGTGGTGGGCGGATGCCGACCCCGTACAGATGGTGCATGAGCTGACCCATCAGCTCGGTCTGCGGGACGAGTACCGGGATGCCGATTCCCCGCACCGCCCGCACATCGCGGGCAGTCTGCTGGGTGACCTGAACGCCGCTCCCGAGGACTCCTCGCTCGCCGCGGGCGGGCTCCGCGGACGCCACCTGGCCCTGCTGGGCGCGCTGGTCGGAGACGTGCCGTCCGAACCCGAGCGCACTCAGCCGGGCGAGCCGGACATCGCGCAGACCTGGGACGAGGCCCGCAAGGGGATCGATGGGGTCCTTCGCGAGGCGGTCTGGGTGGACCCGGTCTCCCTGCCCCGCCCGGCCGACGGCACCGACCACGCGGACGGCACCGAAGTCCCGGCCCGTATGCAGCAGGACCCGAACACGGCGCCCGGCCAAGCCGCCGTCCAACCAGCGGTGCTCTACGCCCCCTTCTCCTCGGGGAACTTCGAGTTCACCAACCTGAAGCACACGAACGAGGCGTACCGCGACAAGGCCGTCCGCATCATCGATCTGCTCCGGAAGCACGACACGATCAAGGAGTACGTCGGCGACCGTCGCGTGCGGGTCACCCTGCATGTGCGGACGACGGAGACCCCGGCCGACGTGACGGACCGCGGTGACGCCGGTGTCGACATCAACCTGGCCAGCTACTACTTCGAGAAGTACGGCATCGGCCACATCATGGGGATGCTCGCCCACGAGATCGGCCTGCACCCCCTCGCCTCCCGGAACCGGGACATCCCCGACGAGGAGGAGATGTTCCAGGACGTCCCGCTGGCGGTACCGGGCCTGGGCAATCTGGCGACACCGCGCACCATGAGCACCGTGGGCGCGGGCCAGGCCGACCACATCATGGCCGCCTATCCCAGCAGCACCCGGCACCGGATCTACCGTGACATCGTCCTGAAGATGGCCGGTGTCCTGGCGGAGGACGCCCGCCTCGGAGAGGACGGGGCCCGGGCCCAGGACGTCACGGACCTGATCGACTGCTATCTGATGGACCTGGCCTCCATCGCGCTCACCAACGACTACCGGATGAACGCGGCGAAGGAGCCCAACTACACGGCGCGGGTCTACAACGCCTACAAGGAGATGCTGCTGGCCCGGTTGGCCGACGACGCTGCCGTCCGGGCGCTCCTGCCGTCCGACAAGAGCATGTTCGGCGTGATGAACGACTTCCGGCGCATCGGCCAGTACATCGCGATCGGCAACAGCGGCGACAGCATCCAGCAGGCCGGCACGACCTGAGCGTGTCCCTCGCCGCCGCGGGGCGTCCGGTCAGTTGTGGGTGCGGTCCGCGGTGTGGGAGGTCGCGAAGTCCCAGACCACCGGCAGGAGTTGTTCCGGCGTCTCGGACTGGGGCATGTGGCCCGTGCCCTCCAGCAGGCGGAACTCCGCGCCGGGGATGGCCTGCGCGTACGCGCGTCCGTAGGCGGAGTCCACGACCTGGTCGCTCGCACCCCAGGCGACCAGGGTCGGGTGGCCGATCCTGGCCAGGCGGTCGGTCAGTGTGGGGTCGGCCATGTCGTGCGGGCCCGAGTAGACCTGGAGCGCGGCACGGTTGGCCCCCATGACCGCGCGCTGCTCGTCGGAGAGGGCGTTCGGGTCGAAGCGGAACTTCGAGAGGTCGTGGAACGAGAGGCGGGCCAACTCGGGCGGCGTGAGCGAGAACGTGTCGGCTATCGGATGACCCTCGACGCGTACGCCGACCGCGTTGACGAGGGTGACGCTGCTGATCCGCCCGCTGCCCAGGGCCGCCAGTTCGGCGGCGATCCAGCCGCCGATGGAGTTGCCCACCACGGCCACGTCCCGCAGGTCCAGCTCCTCAAGCAGCTGGGCGTAGACCTGGGCCAGGGTCGGGACATCGGTCAGCCACTCGGGGCGGACCGTGCCGCCGAAGCCAGGGTGGAAAGGGGTGAAGACCCTCGCGGGCCGCTGTCCGGCCAGGAAGCCGGCGAACGGGGTGACGGTCTGCGGACCGCCGCCCCCGTGCAGCAGCAGGAACGGGCGCCCCTCCTGCCCCTGCAGGTCGACGGTGACGTCGACGGTGCCCTGGTCGAGCTTGAGCGTGTGGGTGGTGGCGGCCATGCGGTGCTCCTCAAGTGTGCGCTCTCTTCATGAGAGCTGACTCTCAGGAGCTTACGGAGGTCGAGTATCGTCATGCAAGTGAACTCTCATACCGAGAACCCGCTGTTATCGTGTGGGTGACCGTGACCGTGACCGTGACCGTGACCGCGACCGTCACGGTGTGCGAGTGCCGACGAGAGAAGAGGGAGCGCGGGGATGGCGACCCAGGCCGGTGCGGGCCGCACCAACCAGAAGCAGCGCACGCGGACGGCGATCCTGTCGGCCGCACGTGAGTTGATCGACGCGGGCTCCGAGGTGACCATGCCCGCGATCGCCCGCGCCGCCCTCGTCTCCGAGGCCACCGCCTACCGGTACTTCCCCGACCTTCCCTCGCTGATCAGTGAGGCGTTGGCCGGTGCCTGGCCGCCTCCCGAGGAGGCGCTCGCCCCGGTGGCGGGCTCCGCCGATCCCGTCGAGCGCATCGCGTTCGCCTGCGACTATCTGCTCCGCGGCATCCTCGCCAGGCAGGGGTCGGTGCGCGCGATGATCGCGGCCACCGTCACCCGCCCGGAGGCGGTGGCCGCCCGCCCCGGCATCCGCTTCGGGCTCATCGACCAGGCGCTCCTCCCGCTGGAGGACATGCTCGGCGCCGCCGACCCGGAGGCGTTCGCTCAGCTCAAGCGCGGTCTGGCGGTCGTGGTGAGCGCCGAAGCCCTCTTCGTACTCACGGACCTGTGCGGGCTCGAAGCGGACGAGGCCGTCGCCAGTGCCGTGCGGACCGCGGTCTCGCTGACCCGCGCCGCCACCCACCCGCCGGCGTGACCGCCGAGCCGTTCATCGTCGCGCGACACTCGACGCTCGACCCGTAAAGCTCAGCCCTCAGTTCTCAGCTCTCAGCCCTTGGACGTCAGCCCTCGGTGCGCGGCCCCGCGTACCCCACCGTGCCGAGGCTGAGCAGGACGTGCCGCTCGGCGACCTCGTCGGCGGTCAAGGGGCCGTCGACGCGGTACCAGTTGGCCACGCCCTGGCACATGATGAGGATCGCGCGCACCGCGTCCGCCGGGATCGGTGTGGTGAACGCGCCCTCGCGGATGCCGGCCCGGACGGTGTCCAGCAGCATGTGCTGCAGATAGTCGCGCAGCGCCACATAGCGCGCGCGGTTCTCGGGCTCCAGGCTGCGGATCTCCGTGTCCAGGAAGGCCATGCCCTTGCGGTTGGCCATGTAGAGCACGATCGACTCCACCATGCCGCAGAAGCGTGGCAGTGGATCGTCACCCGCCTCGGCCGCCGCGGCCCGGCAGCGGTCCAGGACGTCCCTCATGGACGTCTCCAGCAGTGTGGCGAGCAGGGCCTGTTTGTTCTCGTAGTGGTAGTACAGCGCGGGCACGGTGACGCCGACCCGGGAGGCGATGTCCCGCACCGAAGTGCCGTGGTAGCCATGCTCGTTGAAGGCCTCCATGGCGTGCAGGAGGATGGGGTGCAGATCGAGCGGACCGTACGAGCGCCAGTGCTGCGCGGGGGCGACGGCGGCCCGGCTCGGTTCGCTGCTCAACTGCGCTCCTCGGATGGCTCGGTGGCGAGTGACATCGTATGTCGGCGGGATCCCGTGCGCGGGAAATGGCCGCTTATCGATCGATCAGCGGAAGAGGCCGAGCGTGCATCAAGGGTGGTCACTCCCGAGGCGTTGACCGTTCCCTCCACTACTTCTACTGTCTTAGCGAACGCTCAGTAGGTAAGTGTGACGCCCGTGCGAACCGAACCCGCCCGTCTGCTGGAGCGCGTCAAGGAGTGGCTGTGACAACCGAACTCCCGGCACGACCCCCCGCCGAACAGACCCTGCCGCTGCTGCTGGAACGCAACGCGCGTCTGTACGCCCGACTGCCCGCCCTCTCCTGGCAGGCGCCGGGCGGCACTGGGCTGGACGACACCGGCCCGGACGACAGTGGCCCGGAAAGCAGTGGACCGGGCGGCGCCGGCCCGGACGAGGACGGCTGGGTCACCCTGACCTGGGCGCAGGCCAGGGACCACACCACCCGCCTCGCGGCGGGCTACGCGGCACTCGGCGTGGGCCGCGGCGACCACGTGCTGCTCATGATGGCCAACCGGCCCGAACACTGGCTCTCCGACCTGGCGTTGGTGCGCCTCGGTGCCGTACCGGTCACCGTCTACGGCACCTCCGCCCCCGAACAGGTCGCCCACATCGCCCGCAACTGCCGGGCCCGGGTCGCCGTCGTCGAGGGGGCCGCTCAAGTGGCCCTCTGGGAGCCGCTGTTGGCGGACGTCGGTGTTCCGCTGGACCGGATCGTCGTGGTGGAAGCCGGCGAGGAGGGCAGCCACTTCCCCTATGCCGCCCTGGGGCGGGAGCCGGTGCCGGAGCGGTTCGAGAAGACCCTGGACGCCGCACGCCCCGAAGACCCGCTGACGGTCGTCTACACCTCGGGGACCACCGGTGAGCCCAAGGGCGTCGTCCTCAACCACCGCCATGTGCTGGCCAACGCGTCGGCGCTGGACGAGGTGGTCGAACTGCCGCCGCACGTCGAGCACATCTGCTACCTGCCCTTCGCCCACATCGCCGAACGGATGCTCGGCATCTACCTGCCCGTCCACCGCGCCTCGCACGTCCACCTGTGCGCCGACCCGACGGGCGTGGCCGGGATCGTGCGCAAGGTGCGCCCGGCCCAGTTCTTCGGCGTACCGCGGGTCTGGGAGAAGCTGGCGGCGGCCGTCCGGGCCGTACTGCCGCGGCTGCCCGCGGAACAGCAGGCGGCGATCGAGGAGGCCACCCGGGTGGCCCGGGAGCACGTCGGGTACCGGGAGCGGGGCGAGCGGCCGCCCGCCGCACTCGAAGAGGCCTATGCCCGGCAACGGACCGAGGTACTGCTGCCGTTGCTGGCCGCGGGCGGCCTGGACCGGATCAGCTGGGCGGCCAGCGCCTCGGCTCCCATGTCGATCGACGTGGTGCGGTTCTGGGCCGGATTCGGCATCGTGATCATGGACGCGTGGGGGCTCACGGAGACCACGGGAGTGGCGACCACCAACAGCCCGCGCACCGGCTTCCGGCTGGGTTCGGTGGGGCGTCCCGTCTCGTCCGTGGAGGTCCGTGTCGCCGGGGACGGTGAGATCGAGGTGCGCGGCTCGACCGTGTTCTCCGGCTATCTGCGCGAGGACGGCACGGTGGGGCCGGTGGTGGACGAGGAGGGCTGGCTGCGGACCGGTG
The DNA here is from genome assembly GCF_055584525.1 of Streptomyces sp. NPDC102514. Taxonomy (NCBI): domain Bacteria; kingdom Bacillati; phylum Actinomycetota; class Actinomycetes; order Kitasatosporales; family Streptomycetaceae; genus Streptomyces; species Streptomyces sp. NPDC102514. The sequence continues at coordinate 243,657 of NZ_JBVJLW010000010.1, read as the reverse complement.
ACATCGGCCGTCTCGACGACGACGGCTATCTGTGGCTCACCGACCGCAAGAAGGAAATGATCGTCACGTCGACGGGCAAGAACGTCTCCCCGGCGCTCGTGGAGAACGCCCTCAAGGAGCACCCGCTGATCGGCCAGGCCCTGGTGCACGGCGACAACCGCTCCTACCTCGTGGCGCTGCTGGTGCTCGACGCGGAGGCGGCCCCCGCCTGGGCCGAGGCCCACGGCATCGACAAGGACACCGGCCCCGGGGCGCTGGCGTCCCTGGCGGCGCATCCGGTCGTACGGGAGGAAGTGGACCGGGCGGTGGCGGCGGCCAACGCGCGGCTGAACCGCACCGAGCAGGTCAAGCGGTATCGGCTGCTCGCGGAGGAGTGGGGCCCGGCCACGGGGGAGCTGACCCCGTCCCTGAAGATGAAGCGCCGGGTCATCCGGGACAAGTACGCCGTCGCGCTGGGGGAGTTGTACGAGGACTGACCGCCGGGCCAGGCATGCGTGACGGCGGGCGCCCCACTCCGCGGAAGGGGTGGGGCGCCCGCCGTCCGCCGGTGCCCGGCAGGCGGGACTTTGCGGACACGCCCTAGAGCCCGTAGGTCCTGCCGATCACGTCCCGCTGGATCTCGCTCGTCCCGCCGTAGACGGTGGAGACGACCGCGGCGCGCAGATGGCGTTCCATGTCGTACTCGGTGGCGTAGCCGTAGCCGCCCATCATCTGCATGCCTTCCAGGGCCGCCCGCTTGGCGGTCTCGGTGGCCTTGAGCTTGGCCATGGACGCCTCGCGCGAGAACCGCCGCTCCGGTTCGGCGTCGCAGTCCAGGGCCACCTCGCGCACCAGCAGCCGGGTGCACTCGATCTCCGTGGCGAGGTCGGAGATCCGGTGGCGCAGGGCCTGGAACGAGCCGACGGGACGGCCGAACTGCTCACGTTCGCGTACGTATCCGACGGCGTCGTCGAACGCGCGGCGGGCCAGGCCGAGCATGGAGGCGGCAAGGAAGAGCCGCTCGTGGTCGAGGCCTGCCATCAGCTGCCGCCAGCCGTTGTCGACCTCCCCGACGACCGCGTCGGCGGGCAGCCGGACCCCGGCGAGGTGGACGTCGTTCACCTCGCGCCCGCCCATGGTCTCGATGCCCCGGATCTCCACGCCGGGTGTGTCGGCCGGGAGGTGGAACATGGTGAGCCCCGCGTGCTTGTCCCCGGAGGTCCGGGCCACCAGCAGGATGCTGTCGGCGATATGGGCGTTCGAGATCCAGGTCTTCTGACCGTCGATCACCCAGTCCCCGTCGGGGCCGCGCCGCGCGCGGCACGTGAGCGCCCCCACATCGGAGCCGGCGCCCGGTTCGGACATCGCGATCGCGAGGACCCGGCCCCGCCCGACACCCGTGAGCACCTGCCGCTTCTGCCGTTCGGTGCCGAACCGTTCGTACGCCTTGGCGGTGATGACGCTGGTGACGAAACCGCCAGCCGGGACCATTCCGTACGACGTCTCCTCAAGGAAGAGACAGGCGTCGGCCACTCCGCCGCCGGAACCGCCGTACTCCTCGGGCAGACACACTCCGAGCCAGCCGATTTCCGCGAGCCTGCCGTAGAGGCCGGGGTGGTGCCGGTCGCGGCCGCCCCCGGTCAGCTCGTCCCGCTGTTCACGTGTGCCGCACTCGCGTTTGGCGAAGTCGCGGACCGCCGCGACGAAGTCGGACTGTTCCGGGGTGAGTCGACTGCCCATGAGGTCCTCCGGGTTTCGGACGGTTACAAAGAGATGGTAGATGTTTCACCGTCTCTTGGGTGGATCTCGGGCGGTATCGTGAGGAGCACCATGACGACTTCTGCGAACGACTCCCTGCTCGCCCGGGCCATCGCCCGCCCGGAGACGGAGGAAAAGGTGGCGCGGCGCATCCTGGACGCCGCGCTGGAACAGTTCACGACGTTCGGCCTGCGCCGCTCCTCCATGGACGACGTCGCCAAGCGGGCCGGGGTCTCCAGGGTCACGGTCTACCGCCGCTTCCAGACCAAGGACGGACTGGTCGAGGCCTGCCTGCTGCGCGAGGGCAGCAGGTTCTTCCAAACACTCGACACGGCGGTTGCGGGCCTGCCGACCATGCAGGAGCGGGTCGTCGAGGGCTTCGTGGTGGCGCTGCGGCACACCAGGGCACACCCGCTCTTCGGCGGCCTGCTGCGCCTCGAACCCGAAGTGGTACTGCCTTATCTGACCGTCCAGGGAGGTCCTTCCCTGGAGGCCACCTGCGACTATCTGACGGCACATCTGCTCCGCGCCCAGCAGGTCGAGGGACGCGGCGACTCCGACCCCCGGCCGGTCGCCGAACTCATGGTCCGTGTCGCCGTCTCCTTCCTGCTGAACCCGTCGAGTTGCATCGAGATGGAGGACGAGGACCAGGCCCGCGCCTTCGCCCGCCGCTATCTCGCCCCGCTCCTGGACGCCTGACGGCCCGTATCGCCCCGCACGGCCAAGGCCTTCCGGGCCGTCAGCGGTGCCGGTGCAGCCACTTCGCCGCCGCGACCGCGCGTTCCCGGGCAGCCGCGGGCGTGCTGAAGGAGGTCAGGTTCACCGGTGGGGCGAAGCGCTGCACGGTGACCGACTGGGGCGCGGTGAACGCCCGCAGCCCGTCCGCGCCGTGGATCCGTCCGAAGCCGGACTCCCCGGAGCCGCCGAACGGCAGGGCCGGGACACCGGCGAAGCCGAGCACGGAGTTGACGGACACCGCTCCGGCCCGCAGCCGTGCGGCGATCGCCGCACCGGCCCGCCGGTCACGGCTGAACACCGAGGCGGCCAGCGCGTAGGGCGAGGCATTGGCGCGCCGCACCGCCTCGTCCACGCTCGTCACCGCGTTGATCGCCACGACCGGCCCGAAGGTCTCCTCGGTCATCGCCGGCGAGTCCTCCGGCACATCGGCCAGGACGACCGGCGTGACGAACGCCCCGGAGTCCGAGACCGATATCGAGGCCGCGTCGCCCAGCAGGGCACGCGCACCGCCCGCCAGCGCCTGCTCCACATGCCGCCGGACCACGGCCGTCTGGGCGGGCATCGTCATCGGACCGTAGACGGCATCCGGTACGGGACCGGTCCGGAGCGCACCGGCCCGCTCGACGACCTTGCGGCACAGCGGGTCGTACACCTCCCGTAGGACGTAGACGCGTTCGACGCCCGCGCAGGTCTGTCCGGCGTTGCTCATCGCGCCCCACACGACGGCCTCGGCCGCCGCGTCGAGGTCCGCGTCGGCCGTGACGATCGTCGCGTCCTTGCCGCCGCACTCGGCGAGGAACGGCGTCAGCGACCCCGCGCACACGGCCATGACCTTGCGTGCGGTCCCGGGGGACCCGGTGAACGCCACCTTGTCGACGCCCGAGCGGGCCAGCGCCTCGCCCGTCGCCGCCGCGCCGGTCACGGTGGTGAGCAGACCGGCGTGCTCGGGCACCGCCGTGTCCAGGAGTTCGGCCAGCAGCGCGCCCGTACCGGGGGTGTGCTCGGACGGCTTGAACACCACGGCGTTGCCGGCGGCCAGCGCGTAGCCGATGGAACCCATCGGTGTGTAGAGGGGGTAGTTCCAGGGGCCGATCACCCCGATCACGCCGAGCGGCCGATGGACCACGGAGGCCCGCTGGTTGGCCGCCAGGAGACCACTTCGTACGCGCCGCCGCCGGAGCACGCGGTCGGCGTTGCGGGCCGCCCAGTTCAGGTGCTCCAGGGTGAGGACGACCTCCAGGACCGCGTCGCCGTGCGGCTTGCCCGTCTCCGCCGCGATCGTCCCCGCGACGGTGTCGAGCGAGGACGCGAGCCGGTGCTTCCACCGCAGCAGGTGTGCGCGGCGGTGCGCCGCGGGGAGCGCGGCCCAGCCGGTCGCGGCGGTCCGGGCCCGTTCCACGGCGCCGGCCACCTCCTTTGGACCGTGGACCGGGTGCTCGCCGACGGGATCGCCGGTGGCGGGGGAGCGGACGGTGAAGGTGGCGGGGCGTGGCGCCGCGTCCTGGTCCGTGCCGGTCATCGAAGCTCCTGGTGTGTGGGACCGCCACCGGCCGGTGGGGTGTGGTGTCCGTTCGCGTCCGAGGAGGGGCGGCTGCCGTCCTCGTCCGACAGCGGCCGCAGCGGCCTGGAGTGGGACCAGTGCGGACCCAGGTCGTCCAGCGTCCAGCCGAAGGGGTACGTACGGGGTTTGGGCCGGTACGGGTGCCAGGCGGGCCGGGGTGGCAGCCGGCGCACCAGGGCGGCCCGGGCCCGTAACGCGCGGTGGGTGGCGGTCCGCACCCGGCGCGGCTGCGGCCGGAAGCCCAGTGCGGTGAGCAGCGGTTCGTCGAGCACGGCGAGGGAGGCGCGCGCCACCAACGGGCGCAGCCAGGTGGGGTACCAGTGGGTGACGACCCTCAACGTGGCTGCCGCGACCCGCCGGTTGGCCGGGTCGTACGCGAACATCCGCTGCTCGTAGGAGTCGTGGAGGTGGGCGAATTCCGCGTAGTCGCGGGGGAGTTCGGCTATGCCCATCATCTCGCCCAGGCGCCGCCCGACGAGTGCGAGGCTCTCGGTCTCCTGCGGCGACAACGGCCGCCAGCCGAACCGGTCGATCCAGCGTTTGGGGCCGACGACGGTGGTGGCCAGGACGTAGAGATAGTCCTCGTTGGCGATGCGGTAGCGGCCGTGGATACGGTTGAGACGGCGGGCCGCCGCCCTGCCGTGCTCGGAGTCCATGCCGTCGCGCACGATCTCGTGGGCGATCAGCACGGTGTCGTCGTACCGCTTCTGCCCGGAGCGCTCGAACTCCTGCGTGTGGTCCAGGAGTTGGGAGATGCGGGGCACGCCGTAGTCGCGCAGGAAGGCGACCGAGACACCCTGGAGGTAGTCCCAGGGGAACTCGTACGCGGTGATGAGGCGGAAGATCTCTTCGTAGTCCTGTTGCGGGTCCATCTGCTCGATGCGGTGGAGCCGGCTGTAGCGGCCCATGGGGAGTCCCTTTCGCAGGGCGCCTGGCGACGGTGAGTCGAAGATACAAAAACTATCGACTTGTTTCACGAGTCGCGTCAATACTCCCGACACGCCTACCGGGGCGACGCATCGCCCCGGCCGTGACCGTTCAGATCAGTCCGGCCCGTATCGCATAGGACACGGCGTGCGCGCGGTTGCGGGTCCGGGTGCGCTTCATGGCCCCGTACAGGATGTATCGCACCGTGCGTTCGGAGTAGGACAGTTCGACCGCGATCTCGTCGCACTGCTTTCCCTCCGCGATGAGACGCAGCACGTCCACCTCACGGGAGGTCAGCTTGGGTGCGTGCGCGGGCGTGGGAGCGCTCCCGTCGCTGCCCGCCACCGCCCGTACGGTCCGGGCGAAGACGTCCGGGCTGCAGAAGTCCCACCACACGACGGCGCGTACGCCCCGCTCCCGTGCCGCTGCCAGGTCGGCCCGCCACTGCTTGCCCACGACCACCAGGAAGCGTGCGTCGGGTTCGTCGCTCAGGCGGGGGAGCAGGTCCAGCGCGGAGGAGTCCGCCACCTCCATGGCGACCACGATCGCGTCTGCCTCACGGGTCCTGTCCCGCGGCAGCTCGTGCAGGCGGGGGTCGAGGGCGACGAAGCCGGCCAGCCCGGCACGTACCAAGGGCGCGGGCGCGTGGATCGCCACGCGCACGGACTCGGTGAGTACCTGCTGGGGCATGGGCCCTCCCGCCTCGCGCCTGTGGTCGCCCATGAGGAATGCGGTCGTCCAGATGGTTCCGGGGCTGATGCTGCCACCTGCGGAGATCGGACAGCCGTACCGAAGGCCCCCTCACCCACAACCGAGGGAAACCTGGCGCGAGCAGCCGGTGAGGGACGGCTCCGCGCAAGGCGGCTCAGCCGGAGGCGCGCAAGAACTTCCTGTACGGAACGGCAAGGTTCGCGAGGACCGCTTCACCGCGGGAGCCGGCCGCACGACGATGGGGTGAGAGCGCGTTCCGACGCACTCCGGTTGCCGGAGCGTGCGTGCGGGATGCCGTGCGGCCCGTGACCACTCCTGGCCGCTCCGGGCAACTCCCGGCAGCGCCCCGCAAGTTCCGGCACTTCTAGCAACAAAGGTAGCCCCATGATCGTGTCCCTTGTCCTGTTCGTGGTGCTCGGCCTGGCGCTGCTCGGGGCCGCCGCCGTACTGACCCGGCGGAAACTCGGTTCCTCCTCCGGACAGGCCCGTACCGCGGGGCCGGGCGCCGACCGGAAGGTGCTGGAGGCCGTCGCCCTGGGTCTGCAGGCCCTGGCCGAGGGGCGCGCACACGACGCACGCCGACTGCCCGAGGTGCAGACGGTCGTCCACTCGGGACAGCGGCTCACCGTGCAGCTCGCACACGCCGACGGGGCGGCGCCCTCACCGTGGACGTCGGACGTCTCGGGCAAGGAGTGGTCGGTGGACCCGGCGAGCCTGCGGGCGACCGGCACCTCCGGTGGCAGACCCACGCATCCGTACTCCCTGACCGTCACCCTCGGCCTGTACAGGGGAGAGCGGGTGCTGGTGGACCTCGCGAAGCTGTCGGGGCCGATCGCCCTGACGGGTGACGACCACGAGGTGCTGCGGCTGGCGCAGGCCGTCATCACCGAAGTCGTCTCGGGACCGGTCGGGCATCTCGCCACGGTCGTCCTGGTGGGTTCGGCGACCACCCCTCCGGTGACCGACGGACTGGGCGCGCGGTCGGCCCGGCTGTACCCCGCGGCCACCCGCAAGGAGGCCCTGGCCCACAAGGAGGCCCCGGGCCACGAGAACGCCGGGCGGTCCGGGGGAGCGTCGGCCGGCGGAACGCACACCCGCCGGCTCTTCGTCGTCACCGCCGCCCAGTTCCGCGACGAGAGATGGGTCGACGCGCCGCTGCGCGAGACCGACGCGCTGCTGGTCCTCGGCTGGATCACCGACGCGGAATGGCACATCGCGGTGAACACGGACGGCTCCCTGGACACCGGCCGCCTGGGTGTCCTGGTCGACACCCACACGGCCCGCTTCTCCTGACCCGTCAGACCCGTCAGACCCGTCCGAACGGTTCGACCCGTCCGACCTTTTCGATCCTCCCGACCCGTCGGTCACCGGGCGGTGCCGGGCCCACCGTCCGGCACCAGGCCGCGGTCGGCGAGGCTGCCGTCCAGCCAGGCCGCGGCCAGTTCCGCCCGGGAACGGCACCCGGTGCGCTGGAACAGCTGCGTCAGCCGCCGCTCCACGGTCTTCTCGCTCGACGCCAGCCGCGCCGCGATCTGCCGGTTGGTCGCCCCGTCGCTGACCAGCACGGTCAGCCGGACGTCCGCCTCGCTCAACCGGTCCCTGGCCGGCCGCAGTCTCGGCAGTACGAGACTCCGCCGCCGCGCCATGTGCCCCAGCGTCGTACGGGTGGCGCGCCCGATCCCCAGCGACTGCGCGAGGTACGAGGCCTCGGCCAGCCGCCGGTCGGAGTCGTCGCCGATCTCCACCAGGCACAGCCGGCAGAGCAGGCCCAGGTACACATCACCCCGCTGGTCCACCGACCGCAGGGCGGCCAGCGCGCCGTCCACCTCTCCGTGCACCAGCCCCCGGCCCAGCAGCACGGTCTCGCGGGTCATGGCGGAGCCCACTTCCTCGTGCAGCGCCTCCATTTCGTCCAGCGTCCGGTGCATGGCCCGCGGCATGCCCTCCAGCAGGGCGTACGACAGATACCGCAGCAGCACCTTCTCGATGCCCGACAGCAGACCGTCCCGGCGGGCCCGCCGTACGTCCTCGCGGGCTCCCTCCAACGCCTCCGCCGCCTGGCCCGACCAGTACCGCAGGCTCATCCTGGCCCAGGCCACGAGAGGGTGGGTCACGCCGTCGGGAATCAGCTCCAGCCAGGCCCGTGCGTGCCCCAACTCCCCGCGCGCGCCGTGGATTTCGGCTGCCAGCGCGCGGGCGCACTGCGCGGTCCCGGCCTGCGTGCCACGGGTCCTGCTGCGTGCCTCGATCCGGCGGGCGGCCGAGAGGGCCCGGTCCCAGTCGCCGTCCAGATAGGAGCGGACCATGGCGTGGTACCGCGCGGCGGTGCTGTCCCCCGACCCCGTGTACCGATCGCCGAGCACGGCCGCCAGGGCGTCGGCGAGGTCCGCGTGGGTGGCCGCGTGCCGCAGCCGGTCCATGGTGTGCGCGCCGTTCGCTTCCGGCGGCAGGGCGCTCGACGTCTCCAGCAGTTCGGCATGTCCACCCGAGGCGGCGGCCAGCAGCCGTAGTTCGGCGGGCGAGGGGAGCGGCCCGGTTCCGGACCGGTGGCCGGTGGTGACTGGGCGGCGCACAGTCGGCCGGGCCCCGTCCTCCGGCGGGCGCGCGACCCGGTCGGCGACCCGTCCCATCCCGTACGGACCGGTCAGCGCCGTGAATCCCTCCACGGCAGCCAGGTGTTCCGGAACACCGGTGTCCTGGGTGCCGGAGTCGTCGGCGTTCGGCAGCCGGTGTTCGTGCAGTGCCGCCAGCGCCCACACCTCGGTGACGAACACCAGACGATCCCGGTCTCGATCCGCGTCGAGACAGGCGAGCAGTGGTGCGCCCAGCGCCAGCGCACCGGGGTGGTCGGCGTGGCGCAGGCTCAGTTCGGCGGACTCGTACAGCACTTCGGGCGTCCTGCGGTCGTACGGGGTCAGGCGGCCCAGGGCCGAGGCGTAGGCGCGGACTGACCGCGGCCAGTCGGATCTGGCGTCCGTACGGGCCGCCGCCAGCAGCACGTCCACCGCGAGCACGTCGTCCAACTCGGCCCCGGCGGCGGTCACGTGGTCGGCGAGACGGGGATATCCGCCCCCCGCCGTCTCCGCGCCGAGCCGGTCGCTCAGTGATCTGGTGATGAGGGCGTGCAACGACGACACGTCGTGGTGGGTGGGCAGGGCGCGCAGTGCCGCGGCGAGCGCAGGGACGGCGAAGGACGCCCGGCCGTCCTCGTCCACGGTCACGATTCCGTCCCCGACCAGCGGTGTCAGGGCCCGGTCGACGAGGCCGGCCCGCCGGGGGCCTCCCGGCTTCAGCCGGTGCAGATCGTCGAACCGTATCTCGGCGTGTTCCAGGGCGCGGGCGACCGCGGCGGCCGCGTCCAGGTCGGCGTTGTCCGGGGGTCCGCCGGGCCAGCAGAGCCGCGTCAGGCGTGCCGTGTCCGTGGTGAGCCGCAGTGCCTGTTCCGGTTCGGTCAGACAGACATGGCCGCCGAGTTCGAGGAGGCCGCCGTGCCCGTCCATCGAGTCCAGCACCGACAGTACGGCTTCGGGGGTGCCTGCCATCGGGCCCAGCGCGCGCAGTACCGCCGTCACCAGTGCGGGCTCGACCGGGCGGCCGAGCCCGCGCACCATCAGGGCTTCGACGTCGGCGGGACGCAGCGGCGGCAGTTCGAGCAACCGGTCTGCCGCCGAGGCCAGTTGGGAGGCTCCGCCGTCCCTCGGGGGTACCGGTCGGCCGGCCATGACCATCGGCACTCCGGCCGGGCGGAAGACACGTACGAGCAGGCTCAGGGCGGCGGCCGTGGCCGACGGCAGGCGCTCGACGTCGTCGATCACCAGCGCGAAAGGGGTGTCGCGGGCGGTGTCCGTGAGAGTCTCGCTCAGCGCGGCGAGCTGACTCAACTCGCCGTACGGGAGCGTGGGTTGGCGCGAGGTGCGGCGGGCGCCGCTGACGCGGACCGTGTTCCGGCGGTGGGGGACCTTGGCGAGTGCGGCGTGGACGGCGTCGGACAGGGCGGGGGCGCCGGGTGTGCTCCCGCTGTCGTGACAGCGCAGCCGCAGGACCTTGGCGCCCTCCTCGGCCGCCGCTCGCCGGGCGTGTTCCAGGACGGCGGTCTTGCCCGTTCCGGCGGCGCCGACGACCAGCAGGACGCGTGCCGGGTCACCGGTGGACAGCAGGGTCCGGGTCACCTCCCGGATCTCGCCGTCCCTGCCTATGACAGGTCCGCCGACAGGTCCGTCGTCGTGCACGCCCACGCCTCCTGATCCGGTCCTCGCCGGACGGAAACGACCAGCGGAAACGACCACATGTAAAGGGCCTCCGGCACATGACCATAATGGCTTTCGCCGGCCGGAGGCCCGGACGAAGGGCCGGCCGACGGCGCTCTCCGAACGTGGGTCACCGCCCGCCCGGCACCTGTCGTCGAGGAGAGCGCGGTGGACCATGACTGCCCCGTCCGGAACCCCCTGGCTGCTGCACGGGGGTACGGCCGTGAGCCTGGACCGTACCGCCGGTCGACCGGTCGGCCGCGAAGGGCAGGTGGACGAGGTCCATGGCCGGCTGGGCGATCCGGACGGGCCGCGCCTGGTGCTCGTCCGCGGTGAACGGGGCATCGGGCGGACCGAGTTCGTGCACGCGGTCGGTGAACTGCTCCGCGCGCAGGGGACGGCCGTGCTCACCGTGGGCTGCGTACCCGGCGACGACGTACGGCCGTTCCTGCTGGCGCTGCGGTTGGTCATGGCGTTGGAAGAGCACCGCCCGGCCGCGGCACACCAACGGTCCACGCGGCCGGCCGCCGAGGCCCTGCGGGCGGCCGAGCAGCGTGACGGGACGGCCATGGCGGGACTGCTGCGCGCCGCCCTCACACAACCCGGGCCCGCGGCCGTATCCGGGCCCGCGGCCGTATCCGGGCCCGCCTCCGCGCCCGCACCCGCGCCCGTGGTCGTGGTGGTGGACGACCTCCAGTACGCCGACGCCGGTTCGCTGGCCGTGCTCCGGGAGACCGATTTCGCGCGCGTGCCGCACACCGTACGGCTGTTGGCCTCCGAAGTGGGACGCGGTGAGCCGAGGGCGACCGGGTGGGAGAGGGCCGCCGGGACCCACACGGTCGTCCTGTCCCGGCTCGGACCGGAGGAGACCACCACCGTGGTGGCACGCAGGCTGCGCGCCACGCCCGACACGACGCTGGCCCGGCGGGTGCGGGAGCTCACCCTCGGGGTCCCCGGTGCGGTCGACGCGCTGCTCACCGGGTGGACGCGGCAGGGCGCGATCAGGGTGGCCGACGGCCACGCCTTCGTCGGTGCGCGCAGACCGACGCCGGTGCTGTCGGACGACGACCGGTTCATGACGGCGCTGGACGCCCTGGGCGAGCCGTGCCGCACGGTGGCCGGGGCCCTGAGCATCCTGTGGCCGCTGGGAGGCCGGGCCCCGCGGCTGATCGCGACGTCGACCGGCCTGCCCGCGGACACGGTGAGCGACGCACTCCACGCCCTGACCGACGCGGACATCACGGAACCCTTCCCGGCACCGGCCGGCCCGGAATCCCCGGCCCGCGCCGTCGTCGCCGTCACCGACGACGACCCAGGGCCCGACGACACCACCCCGCCCGGCCGGTCCGGCCGGCGGTTTCGGTTGCCGGTCGTGGCGCATGCCGTTCGGGAGCGGCTCGGGCCGTTGGAGCGCAGCCGGCTGTCCGCCACCGCGGTGGAGGCGCTGTGGGCGGAGCAGGACGCGGTGAGCGCGGAGGACACGGAGGACAGGGAGGGCACGGAAGGCGCCACACCGTACCCGCGAAGACCCGTGCTCGTGGCCCTGCCGGACGAGGCGGACGCGGTGGCCTACCTCGCGGACCGCGTTGCGGAGGCCGGATCGCTCGTCGACCGCGACCGCGCGGTCGCCGAACTGACGGCCGCCGCGCGGAGACTGCACCCCGACTCCGAAGGCAGGGGAGTGCTCCGCTGGTGCCGGGCGGCCGGCCACCTCGTCGAGCGGCCCGCCGACCGGGTCGCGGCCCTGCACCGGTACGCCAAGGCCGCCTACAACGCCGGCGACCACCACACCGCCCGGACCATCGCGGAGTCCGTCCTGCGCAACCTCGCGGACGTCCTCGACCCCCGGGCGCTGCAGGACACCGCCAGCCTCTTCACGGCGGCGACGGCCAACGACCTGGACTGGCGGGCCCTGTCCCGGCTGGCCACGGCGCGATGGTGGGACGAGCTGCGGCTGCCCGAACTGGCCGCCGTGACCGGCCGGGCCCTCGCCCTGAGCCAGTTGGAGCGGTGGCAGGAGGTACTGGAACTGCTGTCGCGGACCGAGCGCGTGTGGGCCACCGACGCCCATGCCCGGGCGAAGCCCGCCTACTTCCGGGCCGTGGCGGAACTGGCACTGGGCCGCCCGGAACGCTTCCGCGCATCACTGGCCTTCCCGGAGGCCCCGTACCTCGACACCGGCCATGTCCACGCCCTCGCCACCACCATGTTCGACGAACTGCTCAGCGGCCGTGACCTGCGCGCGGCCGAAGCCCTGCTGGACGCACAGGGACTGACGGCCGACCTGCTGGCCCCGCGCAGCCTGTTCCTGTGGCGCCATCTCCAGGGCCGCTGGGACGAGGCACTGCAGTCGGCCCGCTGGATGCTGGCGAACAACCAGACGAGCACCCCCGCGGCGGACAGCCATCTGGTCCCGGCGCGGACCGCCGCCGTCCTGCTGGCCCGGGGCCGCCCCACGAGCGCCCGCCGTCTCCTCGACAGTGTGCGCGGGGACGCCGCGCACGGTCACGGGGAGGGTCCGCTGGAGTACTCCCTGGACGCCGTCGAAGCGGAGTTGCTGCGGGCCCTCGGCGATCCGGCCGGTGCCGAGAAGGTACTGCGCCGCGGCCTGGACGCGGCAGCGGTCCGCGGCCAGATCGCCGGCACCGACGAGTTGTGGGCCGCACTCGCCGAGACGCACGCGGAGGAAGGACGCGGGGGTGAGGCGGCGGCCTGTCTGCGACACCTGCGACTGATCTCCGACCGCACGGGTGACGCGAGGACACGACTGAGGTATCTGCTCGCGTCGGCCCACGTCCAGCGACAGCACGGCCCCGACCCGTTCGGCACGGTCCACGACAACCTGCGCGAGGCTCTTGAACTGGCCCGTTCCCGCCGTCAGCCGTACGAGACCGCGGTGACCCTCGTCGCCGCCGCGGACGCGGGCACCGGCCCGCCCGCCCTGCTGCACGAGGCGTACGAACTGTTCGGCGAGGCCGGCGCCGCCCTGCCGCGCTTCCACACCAGGACCGCCATGCGCGAGGCCGGAACCACCGTCCCCGGGCGCCGACAGGCCACCGCCGAGAACGAACAGCTGCTCGCGACCCTGATCGCCGAAGGACTCACCAACCGGCAGATCGCCACGGTGCTGCGGCTCAGCGAGGACGCGGTCGCCAACCGCCTCACCCGGCTCTTCGCCCGCACCGGGCTGCGGTCCCGCACCGAGGTGGTCACCGCCGTGCTCACCAACTACCGCGTCCACCGGGGAGCGGCCGAACAGAACTGAGTACGGCCCTAACAGAACTGAGTACGGCCCGAGCAGGGCTGACCACGATCCGAGCAGGGCCCGCGTACGCACCGAACCGGGACCGAACGGCGATTGTTAGCCTTGCGTGTGATCGGATACCCCATACCCGCCCGGACCGCGCGCCGCCGGACCCCGCGATGAACGCCGTCGCCTCCTCGCCCCTCGGCGCCGCGACCACCCTCGCCGAACTCACCCGGGACCCCCACGCCCGCCTGGCGCTGCTGCGTGCTCACGAGCCCGTGTCCTGGCTGCCCGAGCTGGACGGCTGGCTGGTGACCCGCCGGGACCTCGCGATGAGCGTGATGCGGGACGCCGAGACCTTCACGGTCGACGACCCCCGGTTCTCCACCGCGCAGGTCGTCGGGCCGAGCATGCTGTCCCTGGACGGTGACCCGCACGCCCGCCACCGTGAGCCCTTCACCGCCCCCTTCCGCCCCCGGGCGGTCCATGACGGCTTCGCCTCGTTCATCGAGGGGGAGAGCGACCGGCTCATCACCGCACTGACACCTGCCGGTACCGCCGACCTGCGACGCGCCTTCGCCGGTCCGCTCGCGGTGGCCGTCGTCACCGAGGCGCTCGGGCTGGTCGGCACGAGCACCGCCACGGTCCTGTCCTGGTACGACTCCATCGTGGCGGCGGTCTCGGACATCACCGCAGGACAGGCGGCCGGTCCCGCCGGCACCGCGGCCTACGCACAGCTGCGGGCAGCCGTGGAGGCCACCGTCGCCGACCGGGACGCGGCCTCGCTCCTCGTCTCCGCCGCCGGACGGCTGACCCCGGCGGAGGTGGCGTCCAACGCGGCGGTCCTGATGTTCGGCGGCATCGAGACCACCGAGGGCATGATCACCAACGCGCTGCTGCATCTGCTGAACCACCCCGACCAGCTCGCCCTCGTCCGCGCCGACCCCGACCTGCTGGACGGCGCGATCGAGGAGTCCCTGCGCCTCGAACCGGGCGCGGCCGTCGTGGACCGCTACGCCACCCGCGACACCGTCCTCGGCCCGGTCACCGTCCGCCGCGGCGACCTGGTCACCGTCTCCCTGGCCGGAGCCAACCGCGACCCCGACGTCTTCGCCGACCCCGACAGGTTCGACGTCCGCCGCGAGAACGCGCGGCTCCAGCTGGCCTTCGCCCACGGCCCGCACTACTGCCTCGCCGCCCATCTCGCGCGCCTGGAGACCCGTATCGCCCTGAGGCAGCTGCTCGAACGTCTCCCCGCCCTGCGCCTCGACCCCGCCCACCCCACCGCCCCGTACGGTCTGGTCTTCCGCAAGCCGCTCGGCCTCCAAGTGCTCTGGGGCAGCCCAGCCTGACCGGCCGTCACTGTGGCCGGCCGCCGTCCCCGCTGGTCAGCGGAGTGCGATCGTCCGCCGAAGTCGTGCGGCCGACCTTCCCGCGGTGCATTGCGGCCCGCCCGGAACGGTCCGATGGTGGACGCACGTGCCGGGCTGTGAGGAGGACGGGCGATGACAACTGACAGGGGCGCACCGGACGTCGAGCGGCGGCGGCTGGCCGAGGCCGACGAGGGGGTGGCGCCCTGGCGGCGCTGGGGGCCGTATCTGAGCGAGCGGCAGTGGGGGACGGTCCGCGAGGACTACAGCTCCGACGGGGAGGCCTGGGCGTACTTCACCCACGACCAGGCGCGCTCGCGCGCCTACCGCTGGGGCGAGGACGGGATCGCCGGTGTCAGCGACGACAAGCAGCGGCTGTGCTTCGCCCTGGCCCTGTGGAACGGCCGCGACCCGATCCTCAAGGAGCGGATGTTCGGCCTGACCAACAGCGAGGGCAATCACGGCGAGGACGTCAAGGAGTACTACTTCTACCTCGACAGCACCCCCACCCACTCGTACATGAAGTTCCTCTACAAGTACCCGCAGGGGGAGTTCCCCTACGGTGATCTCGTCGCCACCAACCGGGCCCGGGGCCGCAAGGACTTCGAGTACGAGCTGCTGGACACCGGTGTCTTCGACGCGGACCGCTACTTCGACGTGTTCGTCGAGTACGCGAAGGCGGGCCCGGAGGATCTGCTGGTCGAGATCACCGCGCACAACCGCGGCCCGGACGAGGCCACGCTCCATCTGCTGCCGACGCTCTGGTTCCGGCACACCTGGTCCTGGGCCGGTGGCACCGCCGTGCCGGCTCTGCGGCGGGTGCCCGGCGGAATCCGCGCGGACCACGAGGAGTTGGGCGCACGCCGGCTGTACTGCGAGAGCGACGCCCCGGCGCTGTTCACCGGGAACGAGACCAACGACGAGCGCGTCTTCGGCAGTCCGAACCCCACCCCGTACGTCAAGGACGGCATCGGCCGTCACGTCGTCCACGGCGACACGGCGGCCGTCGACCCCGCCGGGACCGGCACCAAGGCGGCCCTGCACAGCGTGCACACCGTGCCCGGCGGCGGGAGCGCCCGCATCCGCCTGCGGCTGACGGACGCCACCGAACTCACCGATCCCTGGAGCGAGTTCGACCAGGTGATGGCGGACCGCCGGGCCGAGGCCGACATCTTCTACGACGGGGTCGTCCCGGACGGGACGAGCGAGGACGAGCGGCGGCTGGTCCGGCAGGCACTGGCCGGGATGCTGTGGAGCAAGCAGTACTACCACCTCGACGTCGAGCGCTGGCTGGCCGAGCACGGCGTCGACCCGCTCGGCGCCGACCCCCGCCTGCGCAACAGCGCCTGGTACCACATGGTCAACGACGAGATCATGTCGATGCCGGACACCTGGGAGTACCCGTGGTTCGCGGCCTGGGACCTCGCCTTCCACACCCTCGCCCTCGCGATGGTCGACATCGGGTTCGCCAAGGGGCAGCTGGACCTGCTCCTGCGCCGCCTCTATCTGCACCCCAACGGCCAGATCCCCGCGTACGAATGGAACTTCGGCGACGTCAACCCGCCGGTGCACGCCTGGGCGACCCTCTTCGTCTACGAGCTGGAGAAGCAGCGCACCGGACACGGCGACCGCGCCTTCCTGGAGAACGCCTTCCTCAAGCTGATGAAGAACTTCACCTGGTGGCTCAACCGCAAGGACGTCGACGGCAACAACGTCTTCCAGGGCGGCTTCCTCGGCCTCGACAACATCGGTGTCTTCGACCGCAGCGCACCCCTGCCGACGGGCGGCCAGCTCGACCAGGCAGACGGCACCGCCTGGATGGCGCTGTACTGCCAGAACCTCCTGGAGATCGCCATCGAACTGGCCGTCGACAACCCGGTGTACGTGGAGCAGGCGCAGACCCTGTTCGAGCACTTCGCGTGGATCGCGGTCGCCACGAACCGCCTGGGTCGGGACAACGAGAGCCTGTGGGACGAGGAGGACGGCTTCTTCTACGACGTCCTGCGGCTGCCCGACGGCGAGGCGGTCCGGCTCAGGGTGCGCTCCCTGGTCGGGCTGATCCCGCTCGCCGCCACCAGCGTGGTCGGCGGCTGGGCCGACCAGCGTTTCCCCGAACTGGTCGCGGGGGCCAAGGAGTTCATCGACCGGCACCCCGCCGTGCAGGCCGTGGTGTCCGCACAGCAGACCGCGGGACCCGGTGTGCGCGGACGGCACCTGTTCGCCCTGTTCGGCCCTGACCGGCTCCGGCGCGTCCTGGCCCGCATGCTCGACGAGAAGGAGTTCCTCGGCCCGTACGGCATCCGCTCGCTCTCCCGCCACCACGCCGAGCACCCGTACAGCTTCCAGGTCAAGGGGCAGACGTACGGGGTCGGCTATCTGCCCGCCGAGTCCGACTCGGGCATGTTCGGCGGCAACTCCAACTGGCGCGGCCCGGTGTGGTTCCCGGTCAACATCCTGCTGATCCGGGCCCTGTTGAACCTGCACGCGTATCACGGTGAGGAGTTCACCGTGGAGTGCCCGACCGGCTCGGGACGGCGGATGAACCTCTACGAGGTCGCCCGTGAGATCTCCGGCCGGCTCACCGCGACGTTCCTGCGCGGCCCCGACGGCCATCGCCCGGTGCACGGCGCCCAGGCCAAGTTCGCCAAGGACCCGCACTGGAAGGATCTGCTGCTGTTCTACGAGTACTTCCACGGCGACGACGGGGCGGGCCTCGGCGCGTCCCACCAGACCGGCTGGACCGGTCTGGCCGCGGTCACCGCGACCCTGTTCCACCAGGTGGGCTCAGAGGACTGGGGCGCCCTGCGCGAGGAACCCCTGTCCTGAGTCCCTCGCCCTGAGCACGGCGGGCACCGGGCGGCCTCACCTGCGGCCCGGTGCCCCCGCGCGCAGCCCGTCCATGACGAAGTCCAGGAGACGGGCCGCGCGCGGCTGCCAGTCGCCGTGGGGGTCGAGCTGCCAGAGCCCGGCGATGGCGAGGAGGAAGTCGTCCTCGGTCACCCCGGGGCGGATGGTGCCGGCCTCCTCGTTCGTGCGCAGCAGCAGCAGCGCGGCGGACGCCACCGGAGTGGGTTCCGGCTTCGCCGGGCCGCCGGGCGCGCTGGTGGCCTGCCGGATCGCGTCCGCCAGACCCGCCTTGGTCATGGCGAACCGGGCCAGATGGTCCATCCACTCGCGTAGCGCCCGCTCCGGCTCGTGGGTGTGCAGCAGCTCGCACGCCGCGTCGGCGACCTGCTGCATCTCGTGGCGGTAGATCTCCAGGACGAGCGCCTCACGGTTGGGGAAATTGCGGTAGAACGTGCCCTGCCCGACGCCCGCCTTCTTGGCGATGACGCTGAGCGGGGCGTCCGCGCAGAGCGTCAGCTCGGCCACGGCCACTTCCAGGATGCGTTCGCGGTTGCGCTGCGCGTCCGAGCGCAGAGGTGCGTCCTTCTTGTGCCCCACGCGTCCTCCTCGCGGGTTCGTGGCCGAATCCCGTCCTTGCTAAGCGGACAGGTGTCCACTACGTTTTCTCGTGAGCGGACAGTTGTCCGGTTAGGTACACCTTACCGGCGGGCCGTCCTGCCTGGACAGATGGCGGTGGCCGGCCGCGGTCCTGCCTGCTTGCATCATGCACGCTTCCGGCCCGCCGCCGCCGCGCGGGGCGCCGTCCCCCCACCCGACACCACCCCCGGCCCTCGTTCCGACGCTTCTTCGCGTCTCTTACGTCTATAGCGTTTTTCCGTTCTCTCTGCCTGCCGGACAGTCCCCGTGGGACGGCCCGGGAATGTGAAAGAAGGCTGATCATGGCCACAGCGCCCCCGTCGACGTACAGCGCCGTCACTTTGAACATCAACGGCGAGAAGCACTCCCTGACCGTCGACCACCGCACCACCCTGCTCGACGCCCTGCGTGAACGCCTCGATATGACCGGCACCAAAAAGGGCTGTGACCAGGGGCAGTGCGGGGCGTGTACGGTCCTGATCGACAAACGCCGGGCCGTCGCCTGCCTGAGCCTGGCGGTGGCGGCCGAGGGCCGGGAGATCACCACCATCGAGGGCGTCGCCGAGGGCGACCAGCTGCACGCCGTACAGCAGGCCTTCCTCGACCTCGACGGCTACCAGTGTGGCTACTGCACACCTGGCCAGATCTGTTCCGCCGTCGCCGTCATCGAGGAGCACGCCGCCGGCTGGCCGAGCGCCGTCACCGACGACGTACGCCCCGAAGCGGGACCGCCGCCCCTGACCCCCGACGAGATCCGCGAACGCATGAGCGGCAACCTGTGCCGCTGCGGCGCGTACGTGTCCATCGTCCAGGCCGTCGCCCGCGCGGCCGAGGCCGACGCCGCCGCACGGGCCGCCCAGGCCGAGCAGGGCACCGAGCACGAAGGGGCAGCGGCATGAAGGAGTTCGGATACCAGAGGGCCCTCGACGTCTCCGGCGCCCTCGCACTGCTCGACGCCGACCCGGACGCCCGTTTCCTCGGCGGCGGCACCAACCTCGTCGACCTGATGAAGACCGGTGTCGAACGCCCCGGCCGGCTCGTCGACGTACGCGAACTGCCGCTGGACCGCATCGAGTCGACCGAGGACGGCGGGCTGCGCATCGGCGCGACCGTCACCAACAGCGATCTCGCCGCGCACCCCGACGTGCGCCGCCGCTACCCGGCCCTGACCCAGGCGGTCCTCGCCGGCGCCTCCGGGCAGCTGCGCAACATGGCGACCGTCGGCGGGAACCTGCTGCAGCGCACCCGCTGCGGCTACTTCGCCGACGTGACCAAGCCGTGCAACAAGCGCGACCCCGGCAGCGGCTGCCCCGCCATCGAGGGCGAGCACCACAACCACGCCATCCTCGGCGCCTCCGACCACTGCGTGGCCACCCACCCCTCCGACCTCGGTGTGGCACTGACGGCCCTCGACGCCGTCGTCACCTACGAGACGGCCGACGGACCGGGCGTCCTGCCCCTCACCGACTTCTACCTGCCGGTGGGCGACACCCCGCACCTGGAGACCGCCCTGCCGCCGGGAGCGCTGATCACCGGCGTCGTCCTGCCGCCCGCGCCGGTGGCGGCCAACTCCCGCTACCGCAAGGTGCGCGAGCGGGCCTCGTACGCCTTCGCGATCGGCTCGATCGCCGCCGCGCTCGACGTCCGGGACGGCGTCGTGCACGAGGTGCGCCTCGCCTTCGGGGCCGTCGCGTCCCGGCCGTGGCGCGCCCGCGCGGCCGAAGCCGCCCTGACCGGCGGACCGGTCGACGCCGCCGCCTTCGCCGCCGCCGCAGACGCCGAACTGGCGGCCGCCCGGCCGCTGCCGCACAACGGATACAAGGTGACACTCATGCGCAACCTCGTCGTCGCCGTACTGAGCGAACTCGCCGAGGAGGCCACCCGATGACCACCACCACGACCGGAATCAGGGCGGTACCGGCCGTCGGCACCGCGCACACCCGTGTGGAGGGCCGCGACAAGGTCACCGGAGCGGCCCGCTACGCGGCCGAGATCCCCTTCACCGAACTGGCCCACGGCTGGCTGGTGCTGTCCACCGTCACCCGGGGCCGCGTCAGCTCGGTGGAGGACGGCCCGGTCCTCGACATGCCCGGCGTCCTCGCCGTCCTGCACCACGGGAACGCCCCGCGCGTCGACACCGACTACGACGGCATGCTCGGCATGCCGCCGGACCCGACCATCGCCGTCTTCCAGCACGACCGGGTGCCGCACGCGGGCTGGCCGGTGGCGCTGGTCGTCGCCGAGACCTCCGAGCAGGCCAGGGAGGCCGCCGAGGCACTGGTGGTGCACTACGAGGAGGAGGCGCACGACGTCGCCTTCGCCGCGGAGCACCCCGACGCGTACTCCATCCCCGGCCCCGGCGGCCCCGCGGTGACGGAGAAGGGCGACCTCGAAGCCGAACTGGCCGCGTCCGCCGTCGTCCTGGACGCCGAATACACCACGCCCGAAGAGCACCACAACTCGATGGAGCCCCACGCGGCGACCGCCCTGTGGGACGGCGGCCGTCTTGAGGTCGTGGACTCCAACCAGGGCACGATCTGGGTCGCGGCCGAACTCGCCAGTCTCTTCTCGCTCGACCCGGCCTCGGTGCACGTGCGCTCCGAACACGTCGGCGGCGGCTTCGGCAGCAAGGGCGTCCGCGCCCACCAGGTCGCCGCGGTGATGGCCGCGACCGCCCTGTCGCGCCCCGTCCGGGTCATCATGACCCGCCGTCAGATGTTCTCGCTCGCCGGCTACCGCAGCCCCACGACCCAGCGGGTCCGGCTCGGCGCGGACGCCGAGGGACGGCTGCGCGCGCTGGAGCACAGCTGCCTCAGCCTGACCTCGACCGTGCACGAGTTCATCGAGTCGGGTGCCGGTGTGGCCCGCGTGATGTACGACGCCCCCGCCCACCACACCGCCAACCGGGTCGTACGGCTCGACGTGCCGAGCCCGACCTTCATGCGCGCTCCCGGCGAGGCCCCCGGCTCGTTCGCGCTGGAGTCCGCCCTCGACGAACTCGCCGAGAAGCTCGGCATCGACCCGATCGAGCTGCGTACGCGCAACGAACCCGAGGTGGGTCCGGTCTCCGGGCTGCCGTTCAGCACGCGCAACCTGCCCGCCTGCTTCGAGGAGGGCGCCCGCCGGTTCGGCTGGGCCGACCGGGACCCGCGTCCGGGCGTGCGCCGGGAAGGCCGCTGGCTGATCGGCACCGGCACGGCGGCGGCCTCCTTCTTCGTGGGAGCGATGCCGTCCACGGCAGCCGCGACCGCGGAGGCCGACGGCACCTTCACCGTGCGCGTCAACGCCGCGGACATCGGAACGGGCGCCCGGACGGCGCTCACCCTGATCGCCGCCGACGCCCTCGAGGTGCCGACCGACCGGGTGCACGTGCGGATCGGCGACAGCGACTTCGGTCCGGCGATGATCGCCGGCGGGTCGATGGGCACCCGGTCCTGGGCCTGGGCGGTCACGGCCGCTGCCGCCGAACTGCGGGAGCGGCTCGCCCTGAGCGACGGCATCCCGCCGGAGGGCATCACCGTCCGCTCGGACACCACCGCCGCCGTCGGGGCCCTCGCACAGAAGGAACGGCACTCCTTCGGGGCGCAGTTCGCCGAGGTCGCCGTGGACGTGGGCACCGGAGAGGTGCGCGTGCGCCGCATGCTCGGCATGTTCGCCGCCGGGCGGATCATCAACCCGCTCACGGCCCGCGGCCAGTTCACCGGCGGGATGATCTGGGGCATCTCCATGGCCCTGCACGAGGAGGCGGTCAGGGACCGGAACACCGGCGCCCTGTACGGCGCCGACCTCGCGGGCTACCACGTCGCCTCGAACGCCGACGTACCCCTCGTCGAGGCGGACTGGGTCGACGACCCGGACCCGGACGACCCGGTCGGCATCAAGGGCATCGGCGAGATCGGCATCGTGGGCGCCGCGGCGGCGATCGCCAACGCGGTCTGGCACGCGACCGGTGTACGCCACCGGAACCTGCCCATCCGGCCGGACCGCGTCATCACGGCTGGCCCGCATGTTTGACATCGCCGACGAGCTGACCCGCTGGGTCGAACAGGGCCGTGAGTTCGCCGTGGCCACCGTGGTGGCCGTCGGCGGCAGCGCACCGCGCGGCCCTGGTGCGGCCCTCGCCGTCGACAGCGAGGGCACGGTCATCGGCTCGGTCTCCGGCGGCTGCGTGGAAGGAGCGGTGTACGACCTGTGCGTGCAGGCGCTCCAGGACGGCGAGAGCGTCCTCGAACGGTTCGGCTACAGCGACGAGGACGCCTTCGCGGTCGGTCTGACCTGCGGCGGGGTGCTCGACATCATGATCACGCCGGTCGCCGTAGAGGCACCGGTCCGTGAGCTGTTCCGTTCGGCGCTGCTGTCCGTCACCGCGGGCGAACCCAGGGCGCTCGCCCGGGTCGTCCGGGGCCCGGCCGAACTCCTCGGCAGGGCGCTGCTGGTGCACCCCGACGGCTCGTACGAGGGGTCGTACGGCCATGGCTTCGCGGAGCTGGACCGGACGGCGGCGGCCGAGGCGCGGGCGATGCTGGACGGCGGACGCACCGGCACCCTCGACCTCTCGGAGGACGGCAGCAACTGCCCCGGCGGGCTCACCCTGCTCGTCGAGTCCAATGTGCCGCCGCCGCGCATGATCGTGTTCGGTGCGATCGACTTCGCCGCGGCGCTCGTACGGGCCGGCAAGTTCCTCGGCTACCACGTGACGGTGTGCGACGCCCGTCCCGTGTTCGCCACCCGGGCCCGCTTCCCCGAGGCCGACGACCTGGTCGTCGACTGGCCGCACCGCTATCTGCGGGGCACCGACACCGACGGGCGCACGGTGCTGTGCGTGCTCACCCACGACGCCAAGTTCGACATCCCGCTGCTGGAGCAGGCGCTGCGGATGCCGGTCGCGTTCGTCGGGGCGATGGGCTCGCGCCGCACCCACGCGGACCGTGACCGGCGGCTGCGCGAAGTCGGCCTCACCGAGGCGGAGCTGGCACGGCTGCGGTCGCCGATCGGCCTCGACCTCGGCGCCCGTACGCCTGAGGAGACCGCCCTGTCCATCGCGGCGGAGATCGTCGCGGCCCGGCGCGGCGGAACGGGCGCGCCCCTCACGGGGACGCGCACCCCGATCCACCGCGACGGCGTGCAGCGGGACGTGACGGAGGCTGCGGAGGCCGCCTGAAGGCCATGGGTCCGGGCCCGGCCGTCGATCGCGACGGCCGGGCCCGGTTGCCGGTTCAGGGCACGTCAGACGCGGTCGGCCACGATGAGCAGGTACTGGAAACTGCCGTTCCTGTACGCGTTCAGGAACGTTTCCTCGATGCCCGTGACCAGATGCCCGGCCTCCTGGCGCAGCTCCCAGTAGGGGATCGTGTCGGCGGTGAGGTCCTCCACATGGACGGGCACGAGCCGGTTGCGGGCCATCGCGCGGAAGTACTCCGAGCGCGGATGGATGTCGCAGATGTAGTGCGCGTTGATGAGCGACACCTCGCGGGAGGCCCGCCCGTAGGCGTCGTTGTAGCAGCCGGTGATCGTCACATAGCGGCCCCCGCGGCGCAGCAACCGGGCGTGCTCTGCGAAGAGCAGGTCCAACTCCACGTACATGGTGGACTCGTTGTTCCAGGACGCCGCGTACGCGCCGCTCTCCAGGCCCGTGTCGAGCATGTTCCGGTGGTGGTAGCGCACCTTGTCGTCGATGCCCCGCTTACGGGCCTGCTCGTTGGCGAAGTCGGCCTGTTTCCGGGAGAGCGTCACCCCGTCGGTGTGGCAGCCGTACCGCAGATGGGCCACCACGCTGCCGCCGCCGCGCCCGCAGCCGGCGTCGAAGACACGGTCGGTGGGGGAGAGGTCGCCGAGCCGGGAGGCGAGCAGGTCGGCCTGGGCCTGCTCCAGCCGGTGCAGTTCGGCGGTGATCCGGTCGGGGCCCGAGCCGGGACCCTCGTCGAGAGCGGACCGGTCGACGGCTCCGATGCCGTAGTGGTGGTGGTACAGGTCGTCGATCTTCCCCAGTTCGAGGTTGACCGGGTTCTCCTCGGCGTTCCAGTAGTCCGCGACGCGGGTCTGGTACGTGGACTGGCTCGGCACCGATGCTGCGGTGGTCTCGGTGTTGGTGATGGTCAAGTGGGGACTCCTCGTGGCGCTGTGACGATGGGCAGGGACGGTGGTGCTACCAGTAGTTGGGCAGGTGGTATCGGTGGGAGTTGGTGGCGTGCCATTCGTGGTTCCCTGACACCCACGAGGCCAGGCCCTCGGCGTAGCGCGCGACGAGGGGCGAGGTGGCGGACAGGACCGCCGACTCCTCCTCGAACGCTTCCATGATCCTGTTGTGGATCTCGACGGCCCGCAGGTAGGCGGCCTTCAGTCCGCACCGCTCGTTGGCGGCGATGACCTGGGGCAGGTTCAGATGGGTGGGGTCGGAGGCCAGTTCCTTGGTGAAGGAGTACAGGTCGTTGACGATCGTGGTGGCGTTGCAGGCGAGCGCGGTGATCCGCTGGATCTCGGACCGGGCGTACAGCGCCGCGGGCAGTTCGTAGCCGTCCACGGCGTCGACGATCGACAGACACGGCCGGAAGTTGTTGAACTGCCTCATCACCAGGTACTCCCAGATCTGCGGCACGTACCGGATCTCGGACCAGGCGGCCTCCGCGAGATAGCCCATGTGCAGCCGGGCCAGGTCGTGCACGATCCGGTCGCTCTGGCTGGGAGTGGCGAGCTCGCGGTAGTCCCGCAGGGCGTGGTGGTACGAGCGCAGCGGCCCGTCGGCCGCCATGCCGTGGCGCCACTCCTCCTCCAGCTCGGGTGTGCCGTGGTACGGATCGAGTGCCGACTGGGCGATGACCAGCCGCCCGCCCAGCCCGCGGGCCGCTCCGCCCCGGCCCTCGACCTCCTCGCAGTAGCAGTCGTCGACGACGTTCTCGGCGAGCAGCAGTTTCCCGGCCGCCATGAGGTGGTCGAGGCTGATCGCGCCGGGGTGCTGGAGCACGACGGCCCGGCCGCACTGGAACCCCGCGAAGTCCCCCGTCCAGCTCTGGGGGAACAGGTCCAGCTCACGGGCCCAGGCCTCCAGCCTGCGGTCGATCTCCGCGGCCTTCTCCGGGTCGGCGGGCACGGCCGGCCGGTACCGCAGTCCGGGCACCGCGCCGCTGCGACGGCGGGTGGTGGCGCGGGCGAGGTTCGGCGGCCCTGGCAGTCGGGGAGTCGTGGGGGACACGGGCGGGGTGCTCACTCCGCGGTCCGCCCGACCTGGACGTTCTCCAGGATTCCCGCCGCGTCGGGAACGAGGATCGCCATGGAGTAGTAGGCGGTGACCAGATAGTTCATGATCGCGGTGGAGTCGATGTTCATGAACCTGACGTTGAGCCCCGGCTGGTACTCCTCGGGAATGCCGGTCTGGTACAGCCCGACCACGCCCTGGTCGGCCTCTCCGGTGCGCAGGGCGATGACGCTGCTCGTGTGCTGCGGGCTGATCGGGATCTTGCCGCAGGGCAGGAACGGGACACCCCGCCACGCGGGCACCTCATGCCCTTCGATGGTGGTGGTGCCAGGCATCAGACCGCGCCGGTTGCACTGCCGGAAGAAGGCCGCGATCGCCTTCGGGTGGGCCAGGAACACCCGGGTCTTGCGGCGCATCGACAGCAGTTCGTCGAGGTCGTCGGGGGTCGGCGGGCCGGAGAAGGTGCTGACGCGCTGGGCGTGGTCGACGTTGTGCAGCAGACCGAACTCGCGGTTGTTGACCAGCTCCCACTCCTGGCGTTCGCGGATCTCCTCGATGGCCAGGCGCAGTTGCTGCTCGGTCTGGTCCATCGGGCTGTTGTAGAGGTCCGCGACACGGGTGTGGACGCGCAGCACCGTCTGGGTGAGCGACAGCTCGTACTCGCGCGGGGAGAGGTCGTAGTCGACGAAGCCGCCGGAGAGGGTCGGCTCGCCCACGTGCCCCGCCTGCATGGGGACGTCGGCCTCGCCCTTGCGGTTCATGGGCTTGCTCTGCTGCTCGGCGAACGCGGCGAGCTGTGCGGCGAGGGAGGGGGTGCGTTCCACGAACTGTTCGAGGCTGTCCCAGTTCAGGGTCAGCACCGTGCCCGCGGTGTCGGCCCGCACCGAGTGGTGCCAGCGCGGGTCCTCCTGGCCGATGGCCTCGTCACCGAGCTGGGCGCCGTCCGTGACGACCCCGGTGACCTCCTCCTCGCCGTACTTGCCGGGGGTGTAGCGGGTGAACCGGCCGTGGACGACGAGATACGCCTCGGTCACGGGCTGTCCGGCGTCGAAGAGGACCTGGCCGGCGCGCACCTCCCGTACGCGGAACCGTGCGGCGATCTCCTGGAGGGCCGCCGTGTCGGTGTAGCCGCGCAGGGCCGGCAGTTCGGTGAGCGTCTCGGGGATGACCTTGATGTCGTCGGCGCCGTTGTGGTCGAACTGCACCCGGCCCCGGCCGACGCGGAGCTGCAGTCGCCGGTTGACCCGGTAGGTGCCGCCCTTGACGTCCACCCACGGCAGCATCTTGAGCAGCCACCGCGAGGTGATGGCCTGCATCTGCGGTGCGGACTTGGTGGTGGTGGCGAGCTGGCGCGCGGCCTGTGTGCCGAGACTGGTGAAGGGTGTGTCGGCGTCGGGCGGGGCGACGGCGCTGTCGGGGGGACTTTCCGGGGCGGTCACATGTCCTCCGGGTACGTGATGCGAGCAGGCGGGCGGTGCCGGGCTGACGCGGGGCTGCTGTCGGGCGCGGGTGCACGGGGCGGTGGAGGCCGGGGCGGTGGCCGTGGGGCTGTGCGGACGGCTGGGCAGTGCGGTGCTGCGTGTAAAGCCAAACAGCCACGGGTGGCGGCAGGGAACCGCGTGAAAGGGGCGTGTTCGCGCCCCTGACGTGGCGCTCCGTAGCGCGAGGTGCGCCACCGCCGACGAAGTGCTCCCACGCCGGTCCCTGCCTCCGTGCGACCGGCGCGGGGGCGCACGGGTGGTTTGCGCCGGCCCGGGACGGGAGCGGAAGCCCGCGCCGACCGGCCCTTCGGTCAGGTGATCGAGTGCGGGTCTTGCCCGGGCGGGGGAAAGGCGGCACACTGGTACCGAACGAATGGTCGGTAGGGAAGCTGGTATCGATGACCACGACACACTCCGCCGGGACGCCCCTCCCGGAGCAGTTGTTGCAGGAGCACTTCGACGCGACGATCGCGCGGGACCAGCGCATCGAGCCCCGCGACTGGATGCCCGACGGCTATCGCAGGACCCTCGTCCGGCAGATCGCGCAGCACGCGCACTCGGAGATCATCGGGATGCAGCCGGAGGGCGAGTGGATCACCCGCGCCCCGTCGCTGCGCCGCAAGGCCATCCTGTTCGCCAAGGTCCAGGACGAGGCGGGCCACGGGCTGTACCTGTACTCGGCCGCCGAGACCCTCGGCGCCGACCGCGCCGACCTCACCGAGCGGCTGATCGAGGGCCGCCAGAAGTACTCGTCGATCTTCAACTACCCGACCCCGACCTTCGCCGACGTCGGCGTGATCGGCTGGTTCGTCGACGGCGCGGCGATCTGCAACCAGGTCCCGCTGTGCAGGAGTTCGTACGGGCCCTACGCGCGCGCGATGGTGCGGATCTGCAAGGAGGAGTCCTTCCACCAGCGACAGGGCTACGAACTGCTGCTGACCATGTTGCGCGGCACCGAGGCCCAGCGGGACATGGTCCAGGACTCCGTGAACCGCTGGTGGTGGCCCTCGCTCATGATGTTCGGCCCGCCCGACGGCGACTCGCCCAACTCCGCGGCCTCGATGGCCTGGAAGATCAAGCGGCACACCAACGACGAACTGCGTCAGCGGTTCGTCGACATGACCGTCCCGCAGGCCGCCAAACTCGGCGTGACCCTCCCCGACCCGGAGCTGCGCTGGAACGCGGAGCGCGGCCGCCACGACTTCGGCACCCCCGACTGGTCCGAGCTGAAGCGGGTCATCGGCGGCGACGGACCCTGCAACGCCGAGCGGGTGGAGCGCCGCAGGACCGCCCACGAGGACGGCGCCTGGGTACGGGAGGCGGCCACGGCCCACGCGGCCAAGCAGGCACGGCGCGCGCGTGCGCGTACGCAGGAAGGGGCGACGGCATGAGCGACTCCACCCCGGACGCGACGGCGGAGACCACCCAGGGCGACTGGCCGCTGTACGAGGTCTTCGTGCGCGGCAAGCGCGGACTGAACCACGTCCACGTGGGCTCCCTGCACGCGGCCGACGACACGATGGCCCTCACCCACGCGCGCGACCTCTACACCCGCCGCAACGAGGGCGTCTCGATCTGGGTGGTGCGCTCCGAGCACATCGCCGCCTCCACCCGCGACGAGAAGGACCCGTTCTTCGCGCCGAGCGCCGACAAGGTCTACCGCCACCCGACCTTCTACGACATCCCCGACGACGTCCCACACATCTGAGGAGCAGGGCATGAGCGACGACCATGTCTATCTGTCCCTCGCCGAGGGACACGAGGACGACACCCGCTGGGCGTACGGCACCGGCTTCGAGGACCCGCTGCACGGCGTGGACACCACCGTGCTCGAAGGCGTCGCCGCCGACCTGCTGGCCGCCGACTGCGTGGCCCTCGCCGACGACGCCCTGGTGAGCGCCCAGCGGCTCGCCGAGTGGACCACCCGCGCCCCCGAGCTGGAGGAGGAGGTCGCCCTCGCCAACATCGGCCTCGACCTCCTCGGCCAGGCCCGGCTGCTCTACGCCCGCGCCGGCCAGGTCGACGGCACCGGGCGCGGCGAGGACGCGTACGCCTACTTCCGGGACGCGGACGACTTCAGGAACGTCCGGCTGGCCGAACTGCCCGGCGGTGACTTCGCGTTCTCGGCCGTGCGGCTGCTGGTCCTGTCCAGCTGGCGGCTCGCCCACTTCGGGGAGCTGTCGTCGCACCCCGACCCCGTCCTCGCGGCCGTCGCGGCGAAGGGCGTCAAGGAACTGACCTACCACCGGCAGTACGCGGCCGAGTGGGTCGTGCGCCTCGGTGACGGCACGGACGAGTCGCACCGCCGTACGCGCAGGGCGATGGAGCAGGTCGCCCCGTACTTCGGCGAGCTGTTCACGGCGTACGACGTCCGGGACGAGGTGGTCACCGTCCTGCGGCAGGTCACCGAGGCCGCCGGGCTGCCCATGCCGGTGTTCCGGCCACTGCCCGGCGCAGGCAGGGACGGGGAGCACACCGAGCATCTCGCGCCGCTGCTGGCCGAGTTGCAGAGCGTGGCCCGCGCCCACCCGGGGGCGACATGGTGACCGCCGTGCGGGACGTGCAGCGTGCCTGGCACATCGCCGAACAGGTGCCGGACCCCGAACTGCCCATGCTCACCCTGGCCGACCTCGGCGTCCTGCGCGGGGTCGAGGTCGGCGGGGACGGCACCGTGGTCGCGCGGCTGACGCCCACCTACTCGGGCTGCCCCGCGATGGCCGAGATGCGCGCGGACGTGGCGGCACGACTGCGCGACGCGGGGTACGCGCGCGTGGAGATCCGTACGGTCCTGGACCCGCCGTGGACCAGCGACTGGATCACCCCCGAGGGCCGCCGCAAGCTCACCGAGCACGGCATCGCACCCCCGGGAGCCGCACCCCGGCACGCCGCAGGCCCGGTGCCCCTCGTACTGGCCCCCACCCGCCGCACGGTGGCCTGTCCGCGCTGCGGCGCGACGGACACCGAGGAGACGTCCCGCTTCTCCGCCACGTCCTGCAAGGCGCTCCACCGCTGCCGCGCCTGCCGCGAACCGTTCGAGTACGTCAAGGAGATCTGATGGCAGGCCTGAGGCAAGAGCCGGCGGGAGACACCACGGACCCGGCGGCCCCGACCCCGGCCGCGGTCGCGACGGCCCCCGCCCCGGCGGTGCCCGTGCGGGTCCGCCGCCGCCCGGCCTTCCACCCCCTGCGCGTCGCCGCCGTACAGCCGCTGTGCGAGGACGCGGCGGCCGTGAGCTTCGAGATCCCGGCGGAGCTGGCGGCGGAGTTCGCCTTCGCGCCCGGTCAGTCGCTGACGCTGCGGCGCGTGGTCGACGGACGGGACGAGCGGCGTTCGTACTCGATCTGTTCGCCGGCCGGTTCGGTGCCGCGCATCGGGGTGCGGGTGGTGCCGGGCGGTCTGTTCTCGGCCTGGCTCGTGCGCGAGGTGCGCCCCGGTGACACGGTCGAGGTGATGGCCCCCACCGGCACGTTCACGCCCGACCTCGCCGTGCCCGGCCACCATGTGCTGGTCGCGGCCGGTTCCGGTGTCACGCCGATGCTGTCCATCGCCGAGTCCGTCCTGGCGGCCCATCCGCGCTCGACGGTCACCCTCTTCTACGGCAACCGCCGCACGGACACGGTGATGTTCGCCGACGAACTGGCCGATCTGAAGGACCTCTATCCGGCGCGGTTCCAGCTCGCCCATGTGCTGTCCCGTGAGCCCCGCGAGGCCGAGGTGCTGTCCGGCCGCCTCGACGCGGAGCGCCTCTCGGCACTGGTCGGCTCGCTGGTCGACGTGGGGTCGGCGGACCACTGGTGGCTGTGCGGGCCGCACGGCATGGTCGTCGACGCCCAGCGGGTCCTGACCGGCCTCGGCGTGCCCGGAGACCGCGTCCACCGGGAGCTGTTCTACGCCGACGACGAGCCCGTACGAGAGGTGCGTCACGAGGAGGCGGCCGTCGAGGGGCCCGTCAGCCAGGTCACCGTCACTCTGGACGGCCGCTCCACCACCGCAGCACTGGTCCGGGACCGGAGCATCCTGGAAGGTGCCCAGCGGAACCGCCCCGACCTGCCCTTCGCCTGCAAGGGTGGCGTCTGCGGCACCTGCCGTGCTCTGATCACCGACGGCAAGGCCGACATGCGCCGCAACTTCGCCCTGGAGGACGCCGAGGTCGACGCGGGCTACGTACTGACCTGCCAGTCGTACCCGGTCTCGGAGACCCTGACCGTGGACTACGACAGCTGAGGCGGGGGCGTACGCCTGAGGGGCCGTACGTCTGAGGCGGCACCGGCTGAGGGCATCGGCGGACATGCACTCGATCCACTCATAAATCGGAGTTATGAGGTCATAGATCCAGCCCGGCTACAGACTTAGGATAGCCTTAGTTTAGGCTCCCGGTGAGTACTCCTGATCACCGCTCGAAGGGAACCTGATCATGCCTCGCCCCCTGCGGGTAGCCATAGTCGGAGCCGGCCCCGCCGGGATCTACGCCGCCGACGCGCTGTTGAAGTCCGCAGTGGCCGTCGAGCCCGGTGTCTCCATCGACCTCTTCGAGCGGATGCCGGCCCCCTTCGGCCTGATCCGTTACGGCGTGGCCCCCGACCACCCGCGCATCAAGGGCATCATCACCGCCCTGCACCAGGTGCTCGACAAGCCGCAGATCCGCCTCTTCGGCAACGTCGACTACCCGGGTGACATCAACCTCGACGACCTGCGCGCCTTCTACGACGCGGTGATCTTCTCCACCGGGGCGACGGCCGACCGGCACCTCGACATACCCGGCATCGGGCTCGACGGGTCGTACGGCGCGGCGGACTTCGTGTCCTGGTACGACGGGCACCCCGACGTGCCGCGCACCTGGCCGCTGGAGGCCGAGAAGGTCGCCGTCCTCGGCGTCGGCAACGTGGCGCTCGACGTGGCCCGCATCCTCGCCAAGACCGCGGAGGAACTGCTGCCCACCGAGATCCCGGCGAACGTCCACGAGGGGCTCAAAGCCAACAAGGCCCTGGAGGTCCACGTCTTCGGCCGCCGCGGTCCGGCGCAGGCGAAGTTCAGCCCGCTGGAGCTGCGGGAGCTGGACCACTCCCCGAACATCGAGGTCATCGTCGACCCCGAGGACATCGACTACGACGACGGCTCGATCGCGACCCGGCGCGGCAACAAGCAGGCCGACATGGTCTCCAAGACCCTGGAGAACTGGGCGATCCGCGACGTCGGCGAGCGGCGGCACAAGCTGTTCCTGCACTTCTTCGAGTCGCCGACCGAGATCCTCGGCGAGGACGGCAAGGTCGTGGGTCTGCGCACCGAGCGCACCGCCCTCGACGGCACCGGCAACGTCAAGGGCACCGGCGAGTTCAAGGACTGGGACCTCGGCGCGGTCTACCGTGCCGTCGGCTACCTCTCCGACAAGCTGCCCAAGCTGCCCTGGGACGTCGAGTCGGGCACCGTCCCGGACAAGGCCGGCCGGGTGATCGAGGAGACCGGCGAGCACCTGACGTCGACGTACGTCACCGGCTGGATCCGGCGCGGTCCGGTGGGCCTCATCGGCCACACCAAGGGCGACGCCAACGAGACGGTCGCCAGCCTGCTCGACGACCACGGGAACGGTCGTCTCCAGACGCCCACCTCGCCGGAACCCGAGTCGGTGGACGCGTTCCTCGCCGAGCGGAACGTCCGCTTCACCACGTGGGAGGGCTGGTACCGCCTGGACGCCGCGGAGAAGGCGCTCGGCGAGCCGCAGGGCCGTGAGCGCGTGAAGCTCGTGGAACGCGAGGACATGCTCGGCGCCAGCGGAGCGTAGCCCCCGCGGGAGGCGTACGGACAACCCGTCGACGGGAGTGGCCCCAGCTGTGACAGCTGGGGCCACTCCCGTTTTCGCGTCCGCTCCCCGTCCGTCTTCCGTCCGCACGGCTTGCATTGTGAAACCGATCGGTTTACCTTCATGGAGAAGGGAAACCGATCGGTTTCCACATCGTATCCGCTGAGGTTCGGAGAGAGTCATGACCGCAATCGAGGGTTCCGTCGTCCTGGTCACCGGTGGCGGCAGGGGAATCGGCAAGGCGCTGGTGGAAGGGCTCTTCGAGCGGGGCGCGAAGAAGGTGTACGCCACCGCCCGCGACCCGCGGACCGTCAAGGACACCCGGGCCGTACCGCTGGCCCTGGAGGTCACCGACCCCGCCTCCGTCGCGGCTGCCGCGGAACAGGCCGGCGACATCACCGTCCTGATCAACAACGCGGGTGTCTCCATGCACACGTCGTTCCTGGACTCGCCGGTCGACGACGTGCGCAAGGACTTCGAGACGAACTTCTACGGACCGCTGCTCACCGCCCGCGCGTTCGTCCCCGTGATCGAGCGCAACGGCGGCGGCCACATCCTGAACGTCCACTCCGTACTGTCGTGGATCGGCCTGGCAGGCTCGTACAGCGCGTCCAAGGCGGCGCTCTGGTCCCAGACCAACTCCCTGCGGCTCGACCTCGCCCCGCGCGGGATCAGCG
The DNA here is from genome assembly GCF_055584525.1 of Streptomyces sp. NPDC102514. Lineage (NCBI taxonomy): Bacteria > Bacillati > Actinomycetota > Actinomycetes > Kitasatosporales > Streptomycetaceae > Streptomyces > Streptomyces sp. NPDC102514. The sequence goes on along the minus strand of NZ_JBVJLW010000010.1, from coordinate 210,489 downwards.
TCACCGGGCTGCACGTCGGTTACGTCGACACCGACATGACCGCGGCGATCGACGCGCCCAAGTCCTCGCCCGTGGACGTGGCGGCGCAGGCGCTCGACGGCATCGAGAGCGGCGCCTTCGAGGTCCTCGCCGACGATCTGACCCGCCAGGTCAAGTCCGGTCTGTCGGCCGACCTTTCGGTCCTGTACCCGCAGCTGGTCGCCTGACCGGCACGCGGCGGACCCGGTAGACCGATCGGTTTCTTCCGGCCGAGCGACGGAGGTAGCCTCGCCCCATGGCCACCACCACGGACAAGACATCCACGAGGGACCGGCTGCTCGACGCGGCCACGGAGCTCTTCTACCGCGACGGCGTCTCCCTCGGCGTCGAGGCGCTGTGCCGGGCCGCCGGGGTGTCCAAGCGGTCCATGTACCAGCTCTTCGCCGGCAAGGACGAGGTGCTGGCGGCGAGCCTGGAGCGGCGCGCACCGGAGTACGGGCGGATGCTGCATCTCGGGCCCGAGGATCCGCGGTCGCCGCGGGAGCGGATCCTGTACGTCTTCGAGCAGCTGGAGCGGGTGGCTGCGCAGGACGACTACCGGGGGTGCCCGTACCTGTCGGCGCTGGTCGAACTCAAGGACCCCGAGCATCCGGCCAGTGTCGTGGCCCTGCGGGTCAAGGGCGCCCTGGTCGAGGCGTTTCGCGTGGACGCGGAGCGGGGTGGGGCGCGTGATCCTGAGCTGCTGGCTCGCCAGCTCACGCTGATCTTCGACGGGGCGAGTGCGCGGGCGGGGGCGAAAGCGGAAACGCTCTCAGGCCTGACGACCACGACGGCGGCGGCGCTGCTGGACGCGGGGGGTGTGAGCTAGCGGCTCGTGTGCGGCCCCGGTGGGGGCGGGCCGCGCAGTTCCCCGCGCCCCTGAAAAACGGGGCCCCTGCTTTTCATCTTTCAGGGGCGCGGGGAACTGCGCGCTCAGCCCCCACCGGGGCCGCAGCCGAACGCACCCAGCCGCCCCCACCCCCTCAGGCCGGCGGAGCCCCGCCCCCGAGCCACTCGTACGCCTCCCGAGCCGTGAACTCCCCCTGGCCGCCGCGGAAAAGCAACCCCGCCGTGGCGAACGCGGGATCCCCAGCCTGGGTCACGACATACGGCACGGCGATGCACCGCATCCCCGCGGCCCCCGCCGCCACAACCCCCGGCACCGCGTCCTCCACCACCACACAGCGCCCCGGCGCGACCCCCAGCCGCCGTGCGGCCTCCAGGAAGACGTCCGGCGCGGGCTTGCCGAGAGCGACCTCCTCCGCCGACACGACGACCCGTAGACGTTCGTCCAGCCCCGTGCCCGACAGGATCGCCTCGATGGCCGGCCGCGACGACCCCGAGGCCACCGCCATCGGGACCCCGTCACCGGCCAGCAGCTCCACGAACGCGCGCATCTCCGGGTACACCGGGGTCGACGCACGGGCCAGTTCCAGATAGCGCCGGTTCTTGTCGGCGAGCAGCGCGTCGGCCGGGGCGTCGAGCCCGTACCGCTCCTTCCAGAGCGCGATCGTCTCCTGCGTGCTGATCCCGACGTACCGCTCGTGGTCGGCCCACGTGAAGTCCGTGACGCCCTGCCCGGCCAGCGTCCGCCGGCCCGCCTCGTAGTAGTTCGGCTCGCTGTCCACGAGGGTGCCGTCGAGATCGAAGATGACCGGGATGCCGTCGAGATCGCTCATGCGACCAGGATGCCAATGATCAGCTCCGGGCCGAACGGCCGATCGACTCCACGAGCGGCAGCACCCGCTGCGGCACCCGTTCCCGCAGCGCCACCTCCGTCCGCGTACGGACGACCCCCGGCAGACTGATCAGCGCCTGGATCACGTCTTCGAGGTGGCCGTTGTCCCGTGCCACGACCCGCGTCAGCAGATCCCCGCCACCGGTGATCGAGAACGCCTCGATGATCTCCGGCACGGCGGCCAGCGCGTCCCCCACGTCGTCGAGATGCCCCTGGGTGACCTCGATGTGCACGAACGCGAGCACCGGGTGGCCCAGCGCGGCGGGGGAGAGCGAGGGGGCCGTCCCGGTGATCACACCGTCCCGCTCCAGCCGGTCGAGCCGCGCCTGCAGCGTGCCGCGGGCCACCCCGAGGACCCGGGCGTACTCCCGCACGCTGGTGCGCGGCTGCTCCAGGAGCAGCCGGAGGATACGGGTGTCGAGCTCGTCCACGGCCATGGTCCGTTGGTCTCTCTGTGGTCCGGAGTGATCGTTCCCGACTGTACCAATGGCCCAGTGGATCAGAAGCCTGTTGAGCCATCGCCCTTCTCCTGCTTAACGTGGGCGTATCGATGGCGTCGTGAAGCGCCGGACGGCAAGGAAGCCGGACCGGACACACGGCGCCATGCCCATGCCTGTGGGCCGTGTCCGCAGGGCCACATGCTCAAGGTGTCGACGCGAAACGGGGGCGGGCAGCCGACGGTGAAGAAGATGTTCATGGCGCCGGACCCGGGCCTGGTACGGCTGCGGCTCTCGCTGCGCGCGGTGCTCGGCATCGGTCTCGCGGTGGCCCTGTCGGAGCTCGCCGGACTCTCGCTGTCCGCCTCGATCACCGGGGGCCTCACCGCGCTCCTCGCGCTGTTCACGGTGGGCGACGCGACCGTGCGGGGCCAGGCGGTCACCACCGCCCTGCTGCCCGCCGTCGGCTTCCCCGTACTCGCCGTCGCGGCCGTCCTGCACGCGGTACCGACCGTCCGCGACGCCGTCTGGCTGGCCGTCGTCCTCGGCGGGGTGTACGCCCGCCGCTGGGGCCCCCGCGGTCACGCGCTCGGCATCTTCGCGTTCATGACCTTCTTCATCACCCAGTTCCTGCACGCCGTCCCGGCCCAGCTTCCCCAGCTGTACGCCGCGATGACCCTGTCGCTGGCCGCGTCCTCGGCGGTGCGGTTCGGCGCGTGGTGCATCGAGCGGCGCAGCCCGGTCCCGGCCGCGCCCGCGCCGCCCACCGGCCGCGGCCTCGCCCGGCCGACCACCCGCCAGGCCTTCCAGGCGACGGCCGCCTGCGCGTTCGCGATCGCCGCGGGCCAGATCCTGTCGCACGAGCGCTGGTACTGGGCCGTCGGCACCGCCTGGTGGATCTTCGTCAACACGTCCTCGCGGGGCGAGACCCTGGTGCGGGGCTTCCGAAGGGTCCTGGGCACGGTCATCGGTATCGCCGTCGGCCTGGTGATCGCCGTTCCGCTGGACGGAGCCGGCGCTCCGACCGCGGGGCTCGTCGCGGTGTGCGTGTTCGGCATCTTCTACGCGGCCGCGGTGTCCTACACGTGGATGATGCTGGCCGTGACGGTGATGGCGGGTCTGCTCTACGGGCTGCTGGGGGTGCTCGATCCGGGGTTGCTCCTGCTGCGTGTGCTGGAGACGGGGGCGGGGGCGCTCGGCGCGGCGCTCGCCGTCCTGCTGGTGCTGCCGGTGACCACGCACGCCACCACCGACGCGTGGATCGAGCGGGCGCTGCACTGCGTCCACGCCTGCACCTCCGAGGCCGCCGCCCGTCTCGCCGGGTCCCCGACCGCCGACCCGGCCCGGTATGTCGCCGAGCTGGAACTGCTGTTGGGCCGGGTGCGGCTGTCGCTGGCCCCGCTGGTCCATCCGCTCGCCCCGCTGCGGGCCCGCAGGACGAGGGCCCGCCAGGTCGTCGAGCTGCTGGACCGGTGCGCCCAGGAGGTGCGCGGCCTGGCGTCGATCGCCGCGGATCCCGACGCCTCCCACGACGAGCGGCTCGCCGCCGCCTGCCGGCGGGTGGAAGGCGCGGTGGAGGCCCTGACCGGCCCCGCCGCGGCCCGCGCCGGGATCGACGTGCCCGCTCCCGCGGCGCACCCCGCCGTCGGTGAGCAGGCGCTGACGCATCTGCACGGTCTGGAGCAGGCGCTGAAGGCACTCGCCGAGCCCTTGCGCAGCCGCCCCGTCACCGTCGCCTGACGACGCCCCGACCTCGTACGGGCCTGGCCCCGCCCGCCCGCTCCGCCCAGGTGTCCCGCCCGTGCGGACCAGGTGAATTCCTTGTGGAATCGGTGTCGGTGGGGCCGTCTATGCTGCACCCGAAGATCACGTGGGGCCACGGCGGAGTTCGTCGTCCTCGCGGCCGAGTCGGCCGGCTGGGACGACGACCCGGGGAGCCACGCCATGATCGCCGCGGAGACGGCCGTACTCCTCGGCGAGTCGGGCGAGTTCGGCCGGGCCCGCGAGGTGGCGGACCAGGCGCTCGCCGCCCACGCGCGGGCCCCGCGCTACGAGCAGATCAGCAACTGCCTGCGCGAACTGGCCCGGCTCCAGGCGCAGCAGCAGGGCGCCGACGGTCTGGCCGACGCCCTCGGCCTGCTCTCCGCCGCCGGCCGGATCGCCGACGAGGCCCGCACCGCCGGGTACGAGGCGCACGGCCGCTCCCTGGACACCGCCCTGGCGTACGAGCACGGGCGCGTCAACGCCTACGCCGGTACGTACGAGGACGCCCTGACCGCTCTGAACAAGGCCCTCGCCCTGCTGGGCGAGCCCGGCCCGGAGCGGGAGCACGCCGAGGCCCACGCCGAGGAGTGGGCCGAGAGCATCCGCCTGGCGGGAGCGGTGGAGGGCATCTACCTGGAACGCCCCGCGCCCGCCCTCACCCGTATCGACGCGGCGGTCGCCCGTCTGACCGCTTCGGGCCGCACCGAGGTGGCCGAGCCGCTGATCTCCCTGGCGGCCCGGCTGCGCGACGAGGAGTGACGCGGTTGCGCGACGAGCGGTGACGCGGAGGTGCCGGGGCGTGGGGCCGCCCCGGCATCAGGGCACACCTCGTCGCGCGCCCGGCGCTTCTTCAGGCGCAGTCGGTGTCGACGACCGTGGAACGGGTCGACACGGGGCCCCGCTCGACCGGCAGGGACACATCGCGTGCCCAGGCCGACCAGGAATCCACGTACAGGCCCACCTGCTGGCCGAGCAGGGCCCCGGCGAACACCAGCAGCGCGCTGGACACCCCGCCGCCGCAGTAGGCACCGACCTCATGGCTGCCGATCGCCCGCCGGGACAGGAACCATCTCCGCAGGTCGGTGGGCGGTACGAGCAGCCCCTCGGGGGTGACCAGTTCGGCCGAGTGGGCGTGGACCGCGTGCGGGACATGGCCGGTCCTGGGGTCGTCCAGCGCTCCGTTGTACGCGCTCATGGGGCGCGAGTCGAGCAGCGTGCCGTAGTCCGCGACCTCCAGGACGTCCGCGACGCCGAGCACACGCCGGCCGCCGCTCTCCGATGGGAGGAACGGCGAAGGTGCGGGTGCGTGGGGGGCGTGCGCGGGGGCGGCCGGTCGCCGCTCCCGCGCGGGGCCCGTCAGGCCGCCCGCACGGGTCCAGGCCGGCAGCCCGCCGTCCAGGACGCGCACCGAACGGAAGCCGGCCCAGGTGAGGACGAACCACGCGCGTGCGGCGGACGACAGCTCCTCGACGCGGCGCGTGTAGAGGACGAGGTCGTCGGCGGGCCCGACGCCGTGAGCCAGCAGGGCGGCCCGCACGTCGCCCGGATCTGGCAGTGGGAGGTGGCCGCTCTCGGCCGTCGGACGGCCGGCGAAGTCGGACATGACCGAGGTCGGGATCGCGCCGGGAATGCTTCCCCGGATCGGATCCGGGCCCGGTGCCATCACCCGCCAGGGCGCGACCTCGACGAACACCGAGCGCGCGCCGAGGGCGGACGCCGTCCGCGCGTCCACGAGAGGGGCCGGCCCGGCCGCCGTCATCCCGGGGACCCCGAGGCGTGCGGGACGAACACCACCGGAAGGCTCTCCTTGAGGGCGTTGTAGATACGGCACCGCTTCTTGTACTCGGCGACCAGCTCGTCGGCCGTCACATGGTCGACGCCGTCGATGAAGCACTCCATGATGAGCGTGCCGAGGTAGTCCCCCTCGATCCTGCGCTCGATACGGGCGAAGATCTCGACCCGGCGCTCCGGCTGCCCGCCTTCGACGAAGTCGTGCCGGAACGCGTTGAGCGCACAGGAGACGAGGGAGGCGACGAGCAGGTCGAGCGAGCTCGCCTCCTCGCCAGGACCGCCGCTGCGCACCGATCCGTCCGACGCGAACTCGAATCCGGGTCCGGCGATGGCGTAACGGCCGCGGACGTCGGTGGTCCGCCCGTGCAGGTTGCTGACCACGGTCATTCTGTCGCTCACCGCAGGAAGTCTAGGCACGAGGTGTGTGGCGGACCGTGGAGTCCGGGATCTGGACACCGTGCGTGGTGGCCACCCGGAGCTGGTCGGCCAGCAGCGAGACGACCCGGGTCAGGGAACGGTTGTCCTCCTGCAGGACGGCGATCTGATGTTCCAGTTCGTCGATCCTGCTGAGCAGTTCGCGTTGGCCCGTCCTGCGCTCCTGGCGGCCGGCGGTCGCGGCGCGGGGTTCCCAGCCGTCTCCGTGACCGTCGGCGGAGACGGCGAGGGCGACGGAGCCGGGGACCGGGTCGTAGTCGTAACTGCCGTCGTCGTAGCGGGTGAGCCACTTGCGCAGGGACTGCGGGCCGACCTCGAACTCCTCGGCGACCTCCCGGACGATCGAGCGGTTCTCGGGCTCTTCGAGGCGCCTCTGCCGTACCCGTTCGACCGCCAGACGGCGGACCTCGTCACTGTACTTCTTGTCGAACACCATGCCGGTTTCCCCGTTCAGGAGACTGCAACACTGTCGTCACGATACTTAGCGCGCACCCGTGTAAACATATCGGCTACGAGGCAGCAGTATCCAGCTGTTATCGCGTCGTATCTTCACTCGGCCTTGATGCGAGAAGTTTTATGTATCACTGCCGCACCTTCGCCTGAGGCAAGTGCAACTACGTAGCGCCGACCGGTCATTGACGACAGCCGCAGCCGCTACCGCTCGCCCCTGAGCCGATCGAGAGGAAACCACAAGTCGTGTTCAGTTCACGTCCGCGGCACTGGCTTACCGCAGTGGGCGCCACGCTGGCGCTTCTCGCCACCGCCGCCTGCTCGGGCAGCGGCGGCGAGGGGCAGAGCGGGGCAGCCGCCAACGTGGCCAAGAAGGACCGCTACGGAGGCACGCTCAACATCGGCCTCAGCGCCGACCCCGGCGGGGTCGACGCAGCCGTCGTCAACCAGGTCTGGCGCACGGTGGCCCGCGCCCTCGCCGACTCGCTCGTCTTCTACAACCCCGAGACCAAGAAGGTCGAACCGTGGCTCGCCACGAGCTGGACGGTCAGCAAGGACGCGCGGACCTATACGTTCGAGCTGCGTGACGACGTCACCTTCCACGACGGCACCAAACTCACCGCGAAGGTGGTCAAGGCCAACCTGGAGAGTCTGAACCGGCCCGGCATCCACTCCAGCGCCAAGACCATCGTGCAGGGCGTCAGCAAGATAACCACGCCCTCCGAGCACAAGGTCACGGTCCGGTTCGCGGAGCCGAACGCCGCCTTCCTGACGTCCCTCTCGCGTGCGTACGTCGGCATCGTCTCGCAGAAGACGGCCGAACTCCCCGTCGAGAAGCGGCAGAAGTGGCTCGACGGATCGGGCCCCTTCTACCTGGAGGAGTACACCCCGAACCAGCGCATCGTGCTGAAGAAGCGCAAGGACTACGACTGGGCGCCGAAGTACTTCGACCACCAGGGGGCTGCCTATCTCGACGAGGTCGTCTACAAGATCATCCCCGAGGACTCGGTCCGCAACGGCGCGGTCATCGGTGACGACGAACTCCAGTTCATCTACTGGGTGAACGCCAAGTACGTCACCCAGCTGAAGAGCGCCGGGCTGACGATCTCCAAGACGCTCAACCCCGCGACCGGACTCGAACTGCCGCTGAACACCTCCTCCAAGTTCCTCAAGGACGTACGCGTCCGCCAGGCGCTCCAGATCGGCGTGGACCGAGAGCAGTTCGTCAAGATCGCCTCGGGCGGCGTGGACCAGCCCGCGACCGGCCCGCTCAGCAAGGACAACCCCTACTACTCCGACCAGAGCAAGCTGCTGAAGTACGACGCGAAGAAAGCCACGTCGCTGCTGGAGCAGGCCGGCTGGACCAAGGTCGGCTCCGACGGCATCCGCCGCAACGCCGACGGCGAACGGCTGTCGCTGAAAGCCCCGCGGGACGACGCGAGCCTCCAGGTCCTCCAGGACCAGTGGAAGAAGCTCGGCATCGAACTCGTCCTCGACCCGCCACTGGCCGCCGAGGCCAACGAGGCACTGCTCAGCGGCAAGTACGACGTCGCCTACTGGTACGCCTCCTCGCCCGACCCCGACGTCCTGCGCGCCAACTACGGCACGACGGACGGCTCCGACCGGAGTTTCGTCGCGGACGACGACAAGACGGGCAACGAACTCGACACGCTCCTCCAGGAGCAGAACCAGACCATCGACAAGGACGAGCGCCAGGCACTGGTCGACCGGGCGTCGCGCATCCTCGTCGACCAGGCGTACGAGGTGCCGGTCTCCAACGACGTCGACATCTGGGCCCACTCGCCCCGGCTGCACGACATCACGCCGGTCGGGCTCGACCAGTACCTGATCAACGCGTGGCTGGCGAAGAAGTAGACGATGGCACGATACGGTCTTCGGCTCCTCTACGGCGTCATCGTGGTCTGGGGTGCTTTCACCGGGGCGTTCTTCCTGCTGTACATCGTCCCCGGTGACGCGGCGGGCGGACTCACGGCGGGCGCCGACGGCGCCGACGTGAAACAGCTCCTGGCCGAGCAGCGCGAGCTGCTCGGCCTGGACCGCCCCGTGCTCGTCCAGTACTGGGACGCGCTGACCGGAGCCCTCCAGGGGGACTTCGGCCAGAGCGTCTACCAGCGCCGCCCGGCGGTGGAGGTGTACTTCGAGTCCTTCCCCGAGACGCTCAAGCTGGCGTTCCTCGGACTGCTCCTCGCGGTCGTGCTCGGCGTGACGCTGTCGGTGCTCATCGAGCTGACCGACTGGAAGTGGGCGCGCGAACTGCTCATCTCGCTGCCGCCGGTCGCGGTGTCGCTGCCCCCCTTCCTGGTGGGCCTCGTGCTGCTGCAGGTGTTCGCCTTCCAACTGCACTGGATCAAAGCGGTCAGCGACCAGAGCTTCCTGGGACTTCTCATCGCCTCGGCGGCCCTCGCGGTCGCCGGCGGCGGCAGCATCTCCCAGTTGCTCACCGCCAACCTTCGCGGCGCGCTGACCTCGCCCTACATCGAGACGGCCCGCAACTGGGGGCTCAGCCGCTTCGACATCGTCGTCCGGCACGCCCTGCGTAACGCCGCACTGCCGGTCGTCACCTCGCTGGGCACCACCGTCGGCGTGATGGTCGGCGGGACGGTCCTGACGGAGACGGTGTTCTCCCGGCTCGGGGTGGGACGGCTGGTGGTCGACGCCGTGGACGGCCGCGACATGCCCGTCGTCCTGGTCGCGGTGACGATGAGCGCGGTGATCTTCGTCGTGGTGAACCTCGTCGTCGACGCGGTCTACCCGCTGCTCGACAAGCGGATCTCCTGGGACGGATGACATGACGACACTCGAAGCCAAGGAAGCGACGGTGCCCGCGCCGCCGCCCGGGCGGCGCAAGCGGCTGCCCGGGAACAGCGGCCGTCGGCTCTCCGAACTCCTGCGCTCACCCGGACTCCTCGCCGCGTACCTGTGGATCGTCGTGGTCCTGGTCGCCGCGATCCACCCCGGCCTGTTCGCCTCCGGCGACCCGCTGCGCCAGGACGGCTCGCAGATGCTGCTCGCGCCGGGCGCCGACCATCTCTTCGGCACCGACGACTTCGGCCGCGACCAGTTCACCCGCACGGTGTGGGGCACCCGGCTGTCCCTCCAGGCGGCGGTCGTCGCGGTCGCCATCGGTCTGGTGAGCGGCTCGCTGATCGGTCTCGTCGCGGGCGCGCTGCGCGGCAGGACCGACAGCGTCCTGATGCGGATCGTCGACATCATGCTCGCGGTGCCGAGCCTGATCGTCTCCCTCGCGATCATCTCCGCGCTGGGCCGCGGGACGCTCAACATCGCGGTGGCCATCGGCATCAACAGCACGGCCGGCTTCGCCCGGCTGATGCGGTCCGAGGTACTGAAGGTCGGCAACGCCAAGTACGTGGAGGCCTCGGTCTTCGCCGGGCACGGCTATGTCCGCCGCCTGTTCAAGCACGTCGTGCCCAACGCGTCCAGGTCGGTCCTGGCCGCGGCGACCATGGACATCGGCACGGCGATCCTGACCGTCGCCGCACTGAGCTTCCTGGGACTCGGCGCACCTCCGCCGACACCCGAGTGGGGCCTCCTGGTGGCCGAGGGACGCACGTTCATCGGCGTCCAGTGGTGGCTGAGCCTGCTGCCCGGCCTGGTCGTCGTACTCACCGTTCTCGCGGTCTACCGCATCGGCAGGTCGTTCAACCGAGGGAGGACCCGTGTCGTCGCCTGAGCAGGTGCCGTCGACCGTGGACGAGGACACGCCGTTGCTGCGACTGCGGGACGTGAGCGCCGAGTTCACCGTCCCAGGCCGCGCCGCCGTGCCCGTGCTCGACGGTGTGAGCCTGGACGTCGCGGCCGGCTCGATCCGGGCCGTCGTCGGCGAGTCCGGTTCGGGCAAGTCCACCCTGGGCCGGATCGTCACCGGCACCCTCGCCGAGAACGGCCGGGTCACCTCGGGCGAGGTCGTCCTCGGCGGCCGTACCCTCACCGGACTGTCCGAACGGCAGTACCGGGCCGTGCGCGGCAAGGAGATCGGCTACATACCCCAGGACGCGCTCCTGGGCCTCAACCCCCTGCTGCCCGTCGGCGTCCAGGCCGGGGAACCGCTGCGCGCCCACGGCCTGGGCTCCCGCACGGAGCGCCGCGCACGGGTCCTCGACCTGTTCGCGAAGGTCGGACTGCGCGACCCCGCCCGTCTGTACGGCCGCTATCCGCACGAGCTGTCCGGCGGAATGTGCCAGCGGGTGCTGATCGCCGCCGCGATGAGCACCCGGCCCCGGCTCCTCATAGCCGACGAGCCCACGACCGCCCTCGACGTCACGGTGCAGCGGACCATCCTCGACCTCCTGTCGGCCCTGGTGGAGACCGACGGTCTGGGAATCCTGCTCATCACCCACGACCTGGGGGTCGCCGCGGAGCGGGCCGACGACATCGCCGTCGTCAAGGACGGACGGATCGTGCGCAGCGGGCGGACCGGCGAGGTCGTCGCCGATCCTGCGGACGCGTACACGGAGGACCTGCTGCGCTCCTCCTCGCTCGGGTTCTCGGGCCGGCAGGCCGCGACCGCCCGGCTGGAGTACGCCCGTACCGTGCCCGCGGACTCCCCGGTGGTCGTCGAGGCCGAGGGCGTCGGCAAGACCTTCACCTCCCGCCGCGGCGCGGAGCCGGTCACCGCGGTGGCCGACGCCTCGTTCCGGGTGCGCAAGGGAACCACACTGGGCATCGTCGGCGAATCGGGATCGGGCAAGACGAGCCTCGTACGCGTCCTCGCCGGGCTGACCCCGCCGGACACCGGGTCGGTCGCCATCGACGGCGAACCGGTCGTCCACCACCGCAGGGGCGCCGGACAGGCAGGCCTCTACCGCAAGGTGCAGATGGTCTACCAGGACCCCTTCGCCTCCCTCAACCCGCGCTCCACGGTCCGCGCGATCCTCGACGAACCGCTGCGGGGCCACACGTACGGGACGGCGCAGGAGCGTGCGCGCAGGATCACCGAACTGCTGGAGGTCACCGGCCTGCCCGCCGAGCTGGCCGACCGGTACACCGCCGAACTCTCCGGCGGCCAGCGGCAGCGGGTGGCCATCGCCCGCGCACTGGCACCACGGCCCGACGTCGTCGTCCTGGACGAACCGGTCTCCGCCCTCGACGTGACCGTGCAGCGCCAGATCCTCGGCCTGCTCGACTCGCTCCAGCGCGAACTGGGCCTGACCTACGTCTTCATCTCGCACGACCTGGGCGTCATCGCCGAGGTCTCCGACGAGATCGTCGTCCTGCAGCACGGTCACATCGTCGAACGCGGCCCGGCCCTGGGCGTCCTCACCGAGCCGCGGACCGACTACGTCAAGGAACTGCTGGCGTCGATCCCCGGTGCCGCCGCGCCCGGCCCGGCCGCCCTCGCGGGATCCGGCCCGGCCGTCCTCGTGGGACCCGGCGGATCCGCAACGGAAAGGAACACCTGATGCCCGAGCGGCACCTTCACCTGGGCTACATGCACTGGCTCAACGGCACGCACTGGGGCGGCTGGCGCCACCAGGACGCGCCCACGGCACAGGCCTTCGAGCTGGAGTACGCGACCAGGGCGCTGCGGATCGTCGAGGACGCGAAGTTCGACTTCTTCTTCCTCGGGGACACCCTCCCGGGCGACATCGTGGGCGAGCAGTGGGTCACCACCCACAACACCGGACGCCTGGAACCCTTCACCCTGGCCTCCCAACTCGCCCTGCACTCCTCGAAGATCGGGCTCGTCGTGACGGCGCACCCGACGTTCTACGAGCCGTACATCCTGGCGAGACTGACGGCGTCCCTCGACCACCTCAGCGGCGGACGGCTGGCCTGGAACGTCGTCCTGGGCGCCTCCGACCTGGCCGCCCGCAACTTCAGCCTCCCCGACCTGGGCGGCGCCCACCGCTACGAGCGCGCCGACGAGTTCATCCACGTCGTCCAGCGGCTGTGGGACAGCATCGAGAACGGCGCCTACCTCCAGGACAAGAAGACCGGGCGCTATCTCGACGAGACCAAGGTCCACCGGCTCGACTGGCAGGGCAGGCACTTCCAGGTCGCCGGCACCCTGCCGCTGGAGCGCCCGCCGCAGGGCCACGTACCGCTGCTGTACGCCGGTGCCTCCGAGCTCTCCCGTGAGCTGACCGCGAAGTGGGCCGACGTCAACTTCACCGGTCCCGCGACACCGGAGGACTCGATCGCGTTCAACACCGACGTACGCCGCCGCGCCGAACGCCTGCGCGGACGGGTGGACCCGATCTTCTTCCTGCCGGGCATCACCCCGCTCGTCGCCGACACCCGGGCCCAGGCGGTCGAGCTGTACGAGGAGCTGAACGGCCTGCTGCCGTTCGACGACGACCTCGTGGAGGGCGACCAGGACGAGTCGTACTGGTCGGGGCCGGACTGGGCCCGCATCAAGGCCTCCCGGTTCCCGCTGCCCAAGGGCGTCCGCAGTGTCCGCTCGCTGTCGGAACGTGTCGGTGCCGACCTGCGCCCGCTGGGCGTCGACGGCACCGTGAAGCCGGACACCGCCGACCGGTTCAACGACTACGGCCGCACCCTGCTGACGGCGCTGGCCCAGCGCACCGGCCGCACCGTGGACAACGGCGGTGTACGCGTCAGGGACGTCCTGGGTGCCTCGATCGCCGGGAACTTCCCCCTGGTCATCGGCACGGCCGAGCACGTCGCCGACACCCTGATCGACTGGTTCGACCGCGGCGCCGCCGAAGGGTTCAACGTCAGCGTGCCCCACCTGTGGGAGCCGCTGGAGCGCTTCGCGAACGAGGTGGTCCCCATCCTCCAGGAACGCGGCGTCTACCGCACCGAGTACACGACGGACACCTTCCGCGGCCACTTCGGCCTGGACACACCCCCCAACAGTTTCGCCGCCACCGACCCGGAGGAACGATCCGCATGAGCACCCGACGCAAGCTCCGGCTGGGCCTGGCCGCCTACGGCACCGGCTGGGACCTGGACGCCTGGCGGCTGCCGGAGGCCACCAACGCAGGACTGCGTGACCCCAGCGTCATCCTCGACATCGCCCGGACCGCCGAGCGCGGCAAGCTGGACTACGTCTTCGCCGGCAGCGCGCTGGGCAGCGAGCCCGACCGCCTCAACCGCGTCTTCCGCTGGGACAACTTCGTGTACGCCGGACACGCCGCGGCGATCACGAAGAACCTCGGGTTCGTCATGTCGGTCAACTCCTCCTTCGAGCATCCCTACGGCGTCGCCCGGCAGTTGGCGACGCTGGACAACTTCAACCAGGGCCGCACCGCGCTGAACGTCGTCTTCGGCATCGACCGCGACGGCGACCCGGTCGGCAACTACGGCAAGAACCCCGTGCCGACCGAGGCGACGAAGTACGCCCGCGCCCGGGAGTTCACCGAGGTCGTCAACCGGCTGCTGTACGACAGCTGGGACGACGACCTCCTGCTCGACGACAAGCGCGCCGGCACGCTGGTGAAGCCGGGCTCCTGGCATCAACTCGACCATCACGGAGAGCACTTCGACGTCCGCGGACCGCTGAACGTACCGCCGCCGGTGCAGTCCCACATCCCCATCGTCCAGGTGGGCCTCTCCGAGGAGTCCCTGCGGTACGGCGCCGACTTCGGGCAGGTGCGTTTCTCGCTGTACTTCGGCATCAGCCGCGGCAAGGAGGAGTACCGCAGGCTCAAGGAACGCGTCGCGGCCAACGGACGCGACCCCGAGAAATTCAAGATCATTCCGGGGATCACCTTCTACCTCGGCGGCACCGCCAGGGAAGCGCGCGCGAAGTTCAACGAGATCAAAGCCCTGCAGCTGACGGAGGCCCTGCCGGCCGCCTTCTCCCAGGCCCTCGGCATCGACCTGTCGAGGGTCCGTGACAGCGAGCGTGTCCTCGACGTCGTCGACATCGACACACTCGCCGACGACGCGCTCAAGCCGCTGCTCGGCGACCGCGCGGGCGACACCAAGGACGACCGGGAACTGCTGCGGCAGATCCTCTCCACGCAGATCGGCGAGGACGCCACCCTGCGCGAGCTGTACCACTACGTCCAGCGCGCCCGGCACGCCCAGCAGCCGGCCGTCGTCGGCGACGCGAAGGCCATCGCCGACTGGCTGGAGGAGAACCTGGAGGAGGAGGTCCTCGACGGCGTCCAGCTGTTCCCTCCGTACCACCGCGGACCGGCCGACCTCTTCGTCGACCTCGTCGTCCCGGAGCTCCAGCGCCGCGGCATCTTCCGGACCGAGTACGAGGCCTCGACGCTCCAGGGCCTGCTGGACACCGACGACACCTACTGACGACGCCTGCCGACGGCACCCACTGACGGCACCCATTCAGGAGAGAGGCCAACCGTGCCCCCCGCTCTGCACCTTCCCGACGGACACCGCCGGCTCGGCTCGTCGGGTCTCATCCTGTCCGAGATCGGCATCGGCGCCAGCACCTTCGGCCGGTCGGGCATGCGCGCGACCGGCCAGGAGGCGGTCACCGCGATCGTCGACCGCGCGATAGACCTCGGCATCACCTACTTCGACCTCGCCGAGGGCTACGGCGACCGGCCCGGCCAGAGCGAGGAACTGTTCGCCGCCGCACTCGGCGACCGCCGCGAACAGGTCGTCATCGGCACCAAGTTCGGCCTGAACCTCAAGCACGAGCGCGGTGCCGCCTACAGCCGTCCCGGCTCCCGCAAATACATCGTCGCCGCGGTCGAGGAGTCGCTGCGCCGACTGCGTACCGACTACATCGACCTGTACCAGATCCACTTCCCGGACCCCCTCACACCGATCGACGAGACCCTGTCGGCGCTCGACACCCTGGTGAGATCGGGAAAGGTACGGTACGTCGGCGCGTCGAATTTCAAGGCCTGGCAGATCGTCGACGCGGAACACACCGCCCGCGCGCACGGCCTCACCCGGTTCGTCTCCACGACCGACGAATACAGTCTTCTCTGGCGGAAACCGGAGGAGGAACTGATTCCGGCGCTGGACCACCATGGTCTCGGATTCATTCCGTATTTCCCTCTGCAGAACGGACTGCTCACCGGAAAGTATTCGGCGGAGCGGGCACCGGAGAATGCGAAGATAACCAATCTGAAACGCTATTTGCTGCGTTCGGCGCCGTGGGCCGCCCTGGCGAAGTTCGAGCAGTTCGCGCGCGACCGGGACATCACTCCGAGCGCGGCGGCGCTGGGCTGGCTGCTGGTCCAGCCGACGGTCACCAGCGTGATCGCGGGGGTGACCGTGCCCGGGCAGCTCGACGAGAACGTGCGGGCCTCCCGATGGGTCCCCACGGCCGACGAGGAGGCCGAGCTGCGCGGTCTGTTCACCGGCGACCTCTCGGGCGGCCCCGGTGTGGTCGACCGGGGGTGAGCCGCGGGGCGCTCCGGGGGCTCCGGGGCACTGAGGGCCGCGACGCCCGGTTGCCGGAGTGCCTGGCTACCGGAATGCCGGAATGTCTGTGGGGTCGGGCTCGGGGGGCGGGGCCGGGGGCTCGGTGGCCCCCGGCCCTGCCGCCGTCACCGCGCTGCGGGCGGCCGGGCTCCGGGGGCGGGCCCGGTCGCGGTCGGCCGGGCGGGATCCGTGATCCAGGCGGACCACGAGCCCGGGTACAGAGCCGCCTCGACCCCCAGGGAAGCGAGCGCCAGCACCGTCGTCGTCGCCGACACCCCACCGCCGCAGTACGCGCCGACCGCGCGTCCGTCCAGGTGGCCGGCGTACAGGGCCCGCAACTCCGCGGTGTCGCGCAGCCGGCCCCCGGAGAAGTTCTCCGAGCCGGGGATGCTGTACGCGCCCGGAATGTGGCCGGTCCCCGTCCGCCCCGGATCTCCGGCGTACGCCTCCGGGGCGCGCGCGTCGACGAGGTGCCCCGCGGCGGCGAGCCGTCCGGCGTCCTCCGCGCTCAGGACGGCGAGCGAACCGGGCCGCACGACGGCCGTGCCGGCGGCCCGCGGCGGAACGTCGGTGTCGAGCGGTCCGCCGAACGCCTGCCAGGCGGCGAGGCCACCGTCCAGGCAGAGCGTGTCCGCCACACCGGCCCAGCGGAGGATCCACCAGGCCCGGGCGGCCACGGCGGGATTCTGCCGGGTGTGGACGACGACCGTGCCGCCGTCGTCCACACCCCAGTCGCGCAGCCGCTCCTGCAGGTCGCCCACCGCGGGGAGCGGCCCGTGACCGGAACTCCCGGTGGGCGATCCGACCAGATCCGCTTCGAACTCCACATAGTGCGCACCGGGGATGTGCCCCGCAGCATAGGAACGCCGAGGATCGACACCTTCCCCGCCCTTTCTTCCCACTTCAAGGACGACGGCCGACGTGCCGCTCGACGCATTGCCGGACAGCACGAAACTGAGCTCACTCGCCGAAATGGTGACGTTCCTGACGGAGGCCGGGCACATTACTTCTCCTCTTCGCTCGCTTTTTCCATGAAGATACATCGCGAGAGGCTTTGCTCTATATATTTTTTATTACACCCTGACGAAATTGCCCACCAGTGCACCGCGACCATGAAGGAAAAGCCCGAATGTCAGCCTCCACCGCTTCCACCTCCGGCAGCCCGCACCGGCCGGCGGCCGACCGATACGACCACCTCGCCTACCGCCGCGCCGGGACCTCGGGCCTGGACCTGCCCGCCTTCTCGTTCGGGCTGTGGCAGAAGTTCGGCACCGACCACCCCTACGGGACGCAGCGCGACATCGTGCTGCACGCCTTCGACCTGGGGATCACCCACTTCGACAACGCCAACCGCTACGGCCCGCCGCACCGCGCCGCCGAGAAGTTCTTCGGTCGGGTGCTGCGCCGGGATCTCGCCTCCCACCGGGACGAACTGATCCTGTCGACCAAGGCCGGCAACCCGATCGGCCCCGGCCCCTACCAGCGGGGCGGCTCCCGCAAGTCGCTGCTGACCTCGCTCGACCAGAGCCTGCGCGACCTCGGCACCGACCACGTCGACATCTTCTACAGCCACAGCCCCGACCCCTCCACCCCGCTGGAGGAGACGGTCGGAGCGCTGGTGAGCGCGGTCACCTCGGGGAAGGCGCTGTACGCGGGCATCTCCAACTACCCCGCCGAACGGGCCCACGAGACCGCCGTACTGCTGCGCCGGGCCGGAGTGCCGCTGCTCGTCCATCAGCCGCGCTACTCCCTCTTCGACCGGCGCCCCGAACATGACGGGCTGATCGAACTCGCCGCCCAGCAAGGCTTCGGTCTCGTCGTCTACAGTCCCCTGGCCCAGGGGCTGCTCACCGACAAGTACCTCACCGGCGCGGTCCCCGCGAGCGCCCGGGCCCACAACAGCTCCTTCCTGTCACCGGACGTCATCGACGACACCTACCGGAAACGGGCGACGGCGCTCAACGAACTGGCCCGCGAACGCGGCCAGTCCCTGGCCCAGCTCGCCCTGCAGTGGGTCCTGCGGCTCCCACAGGTCACCAGCGCACTGATCGGGGCGAGTTCGACCTGGCAACTCGACCACAACGTACGGGCGCTGGACTTCCCGCCGCTCAGCGAGGAGGAACTCGCGCTGCTGGACCGACACGGCGTCCACGGAACCGCCGTACACGCCTGAACGGCCACACCGCTTGGTCTAGGCCATTCGCTGCTACCGTCGCCCCCAGGAACCCGACAGGAACCTGAGAAGGGCGTGGTCATGACGTGGCACCGAGAGGGGACGCAGTGACGGACGGCGGCGGCGGACGGCAGCGACGGGCGTACATCGGCTCCTTCACGGCGGCGGGAGGCCTGGGCGTGCTCACCGCCGCCGTGGACGGGGACACCGGCGCGCTGACGCTGCTGAGTGCCGTGAACAGCGTCGCCGACCCCTCGTACCTGGCCCTGTCGCCCGGCGGGGACATGCTCTACGCGGTGAGCGAGACGACCCAGGGCGCGGTCGCCGCCTACCGGGTGAAGGGCGACGAGCCGTCCCTGGCCGGGCCCCTGGTGCGGGTCGGCGGCAGCGGGCCCACGCATCTGAGCCTCTTCGACGGTCATGTGCTGACCGCCAACTACGGCTCCGGCAGCGTCAGCGCCCTGCCCGTGCGCCACGACGGGAGCCTCGGAGCGGTCTCCGGGGTGCTGCAGCACGAGGGCGCGGGGCCGCACACCCAGCGCCAGCAGGGCCCGCACGCCCACCACGTCCAGCCCGATCCGAGCCGCCGGTGGGCGGTGAGCGTCGACCTCGGTACCGACTCGGTCCGGGTGTGCGCGCTGCGCGACGGCACGCTCGCGCTGCACCGGGAGATCGCCCTGCGGCCCGGTTCCGGGCCCCGCCACCTGGCGTTCCACCCGGACGGCGAGCGCGCGTACGTCCTCAACGAACTGTCGCCGACCGTCACCGCCTGCCGCTGGGACGCCGTCAGGGGCGCGCTCAGGCCGGTGGGGGAGACCTCCGTGCTGGCCGACCTCCCGGACGGCGACGCCTACCCGTCCGGCATCGTCGTGTCACCCGACGGCCGCTTCGTGTGGACCGCCACGCGCGGCCAGGACGTCGTCTCCGTGCTCGTGCCCGGCACGCCCGACGAGGGCCTGAAACTGGTCGCCACGGTCTCCTGCGGCGGCATCTGGCCGCGCGCCCTGACCCTGGACCCGACGGGCCGCTTCCTGTACGTGGCCAACGAGCGCTCGGGGCATGTCGCGTGGTTCTCGGTGGACCCCGACACGGGCATCCCGCAGCGCGGCGGGTCGGTCAAGGCGCCCGCGGCGTCCTGCGTGGTGCTCGACTGAGCGCTCCGCCGAAAGGGCTGCCGAAGGACTGCCGAGGGGCCGCTGAAGGGTCCCTGAAGGGCTCCCCAGGAGGCTCGGGAACCCCGAAGGGCCCGGCTCCGGAGACGGAGCGGGCCCTTCGGGGTTGGTGCCCTGTGCGGTACCGTCCGGTCGGCGCGTCAGCGGACCGGCGCGCCCTGCGGCTGTGGCGGCGCGATACCGAGCGCCGACGTGTACCTGGCCAGCGCCAGCTTGCCGATCGCCGGGTACGGGCCCAGCGCCTCGGCGGCGGAACAGCCCGCCTCCTTGGCCGCCTCGTCGAGCAGACCCGGCTCCAGCTCGGGGCCGATCAGATACGGGGCGAGCGCCAGCTGTTGGGAACCGGAGTTGCGCAGCTGCTCGGCGGTGGCCGCGATCGAGCCCTCCTCGTCCAGCGCCGCCGCCATCACGGGCACGGCGAGTCTCGCGGCGAGCAGCATGCCGGTGATCCCGGCCGCCTGCACGGCCTCGTCACCGCCGACGGACGCGAGGATGATGCCGTCCGCGGCGGTCGCCACGGTGAACAGCCTGGCCCGGTCGGCGCGCGCCAGGCCCGCCTCGGACAGGCGCACGTGCAGTGCCTCGGCGAGCAGCGGGTGCGGGCCGAGCACATCCGTCAGGTCGGCCGCGACGCGGCTGTCCATGACGGCCTGGCGGACGCGGCGCAGCAGCGCGTTGTCCGGGCCGGCGAGCAGCGGCACGACCACGGCGACGGGCCCGTCGGGCTCCACCACGTCCACACCGGCCGCGCGGGCCTGCTCGAAGCGCTGAGCACGCTCCTCGGAGGCGTGCGCGAGCACCGTCTGGAGAGTGGGGAACTCGGTGTCGTCCCCGTCGAGGTACCCGATCCTGGCGTCGAGGCCGGGCAGCTCGGAGCGCGCGATGCTCACGACCTCCTCGACGAGGCTGCGGGTGGCGGTGCTGGGCGTGCCCGGCACCGCGAGGACGAGCGCGGGCGCGCCCTCGGGAGCCGCCAACGGTTCCGGCCGGCGGTGCCGACCGGGCTGGCGGGGTCGCGGCATTCGTACTGGCAGGCCGGACGCGGGCCCAGTGGGGGAGCTCATGGCGCCGAATGTTACTGGTTTCCTGGGCTCCCCTGTTCGGGGAGGGTGCAGGTGAGCGGTATCCGTCCGGTTTTGTCTGATGAGTTACGCGCGGAGCGATCTCCCTGGTTATCTGTGGATCACGGAGAGCGATCTTGTGAACGGTTGCCCGGGGCTCCCGCGGCATCCGAGAGGTCCCGTACGACGAGCAGCATGCTGTCGTCGCGCGGCAGCGTGAGCCGGTCGTCGGCGAGCTCGACGGCGATGCCGACGGCCCCGTCGAGGGGGTCACCCGCGGCCGGCACCTCCCGCACGTGCGGCAGCCGCTCCGCCAGCGCGGCCCGCAGGGGTACGAGCAGGGGGTCGCCCATCCGGAACAGCCCGCCGGTGAGCGCGAGGCGCACCTCGCCAGCCCCCGCGGCCCCGCCGGGCGGCACGTCCGCCTCCGTGGGGCACACCGCGGCGGCCGAGTCGGCGATGTGCCGGGCCGCCGCGGCCAGGATGCCGAGCGCGGCCGGGTCGCCGCCGTCGGCACAGGCGGCCACCTCGGGCGCGAAGGCCGCCAGCACGGCCGGCCGGTCCGGGCGCGGATAGAGCCGCCCCGGCACCGCCGGGGCGGAACCGAACACCGCCTCCACGCGGGCCAGGAGCGGCGCCGAACCGCCGGGGCGCCCGTCGTAGGCGCGCAGGGCCGCGTCGAGGCCTGCCTGGCCGATCCAGGCCCCGCTGCCGCTGTCACCGAGCAGATGGCCCCAGCCGTCCGCCCTGCGCCACTCACGCAGGTCCGTGCCGATCGCGATCATCCCCGTACCGGCCGCGACGACGGCGCCCACCCGCTGGCCCAGCGCGCCCGTGTAGGCCGCGACGGCGTCGGCGACCAGCGCCAGCCGCCGTACGCCGAGTTCGCGGGCCAGCGCCGACGGCAGCTCGGCGCGCAGCGAGTCACCCAAAGTGGTGAGACCGGCCGCGCCGACGGTGACGGCCCGGAGCGTGCCGACCCCGGCATCGGCCATCAACTGCCGTGCCATCGGCAGCAGTTGCCCGAGCAGATGTCCGGCGTCGATGCCGCGCGGCCCGGTGCGCACCGGCTCCCCGGACGTCAGGGGGGCCGTGATCCGCCCCCCGTCGACGGCCAGGACGACCCGCATCCCCGACCCACCGGAGTCCACCCCCAGCACACCGGACCCACCGCCCGCCCCGTCACCCGCCCCGCCGCCGGGACCGGTCACGGCAGCCGCCAGTCCACCGGTGCGCCGCCCTGGCGGGTCAGCAGGTCGTTGGCCCGGCTGAAGGGCCGCGAGCCGAAGAAGCCGCGGTCCGCCGACATCGGCGACGGATGCGCGGACTCCACCGAAGGGAGGTCGCCGAGCAGGGGGCGGGCATTGCGGGCGTCGCGGCCCCACAGGATCGACACCAGCGGTCTTCCCCGTGCGGCCAGTGCCCGGATCGCCTGTTCGGTGACCTCTTCCCAGCCCTTGCCGCGGTGTGCGGCCGGTTTGCGCGGGGCCGTGGTGAGCGCCCTGTTGAGCAACAGCACACCCTGCTGGGTCCAGGGGGTCAGATCGCCGTTCGACGGCGGGGGCAGGCCCAGGTCGGTGCTCAGCTCCCGGTAGATGTTGATGAGGCTGCCGGGCAGCGGCCGCACCTCGGGTGCGACCGAGAACGACAGCCCCACGGCGTGTCCCGGAGTCGGATAGGGGTCCTGGCCGACGATCAGGACCCGGACGTCGTCGAAGGGCTGTTGGAAGGCGCGGAGCACGTTCGAACCAGCGGGTAGGTAGGTGCGTCCCGCGGCGATCTCCGCGCGCAGGAAGTCCCCCATCTCCGTGATCCGTCCGGCCACCGGTTCGAGGGCTTTGGCCCAGCCGGGTTCGACAATCTCATGCAACGGTCGTGGTGCCACGGCGTCACCCTACTGCCGTACACGGGCCGTCGATCAACCCGAGGCCGCCGCATGCCCCGCGGTGACATGTGCGGTGCCACCGAAGGGTGTTGACGCCGGGCCGGGGGTCACGGCCCGGGCGACCGCCACCGGCCGGCCGTGCCGCCGACACCGGCCCCGCGGCCGGCACCGGCCGTGTGCGGGGGCTCAACCGATCACCGCGGCCCGTACGCAGAGCACGTCCGGCAGGTGGGACGCCAGTTGCTGCCAGGTGTCGCCGTCGTCGGCCGAGGCGAACACCTCTCCGTTGCGGTTGCCGAAGTACACGCCCGCCGGGTCCGCGCCGTCCGTGCACAGGGCGTCCCGCAGCACCGTGCCGTAGTGGTCCTCCTGCGGCAGCCCCGCCGTCAGCGGCTCCCAGGTCCTGCCCGCGTCCGCCGTGCGGAAGACACGGCATCGGCGGTCCGCCGGGACCCGGTCGGAGTCGGCGTTGATGGGGAACACGTACGCGGTCTCGCCGCGGTGGGGATGCGCCGCCGCGGCGAAGCCGAACGTGGACGGCAGCCCCTCGCCGATGTCCGTCCAGTGCGCCCCTGCGTCGTCGCTGCGGTACACACCCCAGTGGTTCTGCAGATAGAGCCGATCGGCCGTGGCCGCGTCCTGTGTGACCTTGTGGACGCACTGGCCGAACTCCGGGTCCGGATCGGGCAGGAACACCGCGGAGACCCCGGAGTTGGACGGCGTCCAGCTCTCCCCGCCGTCCTTCGTACGGAAGACACCGGCCGTGGACACGGCGACCGTCACCGCCCGCGGATCACGGGCGTCGGTCAGGATCGTGTGCAGGCCCTCACCGCCGCCGCCCGGCACCCACCGTGAACGGGTGGGGTGCTCCCAGAGCGGGCGGACGAGCTCGAAGGACTCGCCGCGGTCCGTCGAGCGATACAGCGCGGCGGGCTCCGTGCCCGCGTACACCACGTCCGGCTCGGCCGCCGCCGGGTGCAGCTGCCAGACCCGCTCCAGCGAGGCACCCGTGTCCTGCGGGAACTTGACGGCTGCCTCGGCCGGTTCGGTCCAGGTGCGCCCCAGGTCGTCGGAGTGGAACACCGACGGGCCCCAGTGCGCGCTGTCGCCTCCCACGAGAAGTCTCGGCACGTCACGACGGGTGTCGATCGCTACCGAGTAGACCGCCTGGGCGTTGAAGTACGGGCTGTCGTCGAACTCCCACGCGCCGCCCCGCCGCCGCCCGACGAACAGTCCTTTGCGCGTGCCAACCGTGAGCAGAACCTCGGTCATGCCGATCCACCTCCGGACGTCGTTGTCTCAGATGTCGGCCAGTCTGCACCCCACCACTGACAGTCACCCCCGGACGGCATATCGGTGCAGGTCAGGGCGATTCCCAGGAGAGATCACCGGTGACTTCGCGACGGGCCGGGGATGTGGGGCAGGTCTCGTGAGCAACCGGGCCGCCGCTCGCGTATGGGAGGGGGTCCTGTGTGCGCGTGTGGAGAGGGGCCCCCATGGCGGCTTTGCGTGGTCCGAGGGCGTTGCTGTGGCGATGGTGGCCCAATCCGCTGCGGCGGCGCAGCGACAGGATCGAGGCCTGGACCATGCTCGCCGTCGGGCTGCTGGCGGTGCTCGTCGGAACGCTCGGGGGCCTGTGGGCGACGCGGTCGGTCGAGCTGAATCTCGCGCGGGAGCGTGCCGAGTGGCGTCCCGTGACCGCGGTGCTCACCGAGCGCGCGCCGGGTAGGGCCTCCGGTTCCGAACAGGTGTGGGCCGAGGTCCGCTGGCCCGCCGCGGACGGCCCCGCCCACCGGGGGCAGACCCGGGTCGAGCCGGGCAGCGCGGCGGGGACCCCGGTCACCGTGTGGACCGATCTCCAGGGGCGCATGGTCACCCGGCCCGCCACGGAGGCCCAGGCGAGCCTGCGGGCGGGTCTGATCGGCGTCCTGGTGGGCACCACCGCGGCGCTCGTGCCCCTCGCGGGCGGACGGCTGGTCGCGGAGCGCCTGCAGCGGCAGCGGCTCGACCAGTGGGACACGGAGTGGGAGCGGGTCGGCCCCCAGTGGAGGTGGAAAACCGGCTGAGTCCGCGCCGGCTGTCACAGATCCGGACCCTGCCCGGTCAGCATGGTGAAGCACGTCCGATTCCGACGGACGAAACCGGAAGGGTCTCACCATGAAGTTCGTAGTGATCGGCGGTACCGGGCTCATCGGGTCGAAGCTCGTGGACAGGCTCCGTACGGACGGCCACGACGTCCTCCCGGCCTCCCCGAACACCGGCGTCAACAGCATCAGCGGAGAGGGCCTCGACGAGGCGCTGAAGGGCGCGGAGGTCGTCGTCGACGTGTCGAACTCGCCCTCCTTCGAGGACAGCGCGGTGCTGGAGTTCTTCCGCACGTCCACGGGCAACCTCGTGACGGCCGAGGCCGCGGCGGGCGTGGGACACCATGTCGCTCTGTCGGTCGTGGGCAGCGACGCGCTGCCCGCCTCGGGCTACCTGCGCGCCAAGGTCGCCCAGGAGGAGCTGATCAAGGAGTCCGGGATCCCGTACTCCATCGTGCGGGCCACGCAGTTCTTCGAGTTCGTGAAGGGCATCGCGGCCGGGTCCACCGAGGGCGACACGGTCCGGCTGCCCTCCTCGCTGCTCCAGCCCCTCGCGTCCGACGACGTGGTCGCGGCGGTCGCCCGGGTCGCCGTGGCGGCTCCGCTGAACGGCACCACCGAGGTGGCGGGCCCGGAGGAGCTGCACCTCGACGCGTTCGTCCGTACGGGTCTGGCGGCCGAGAAGGACCCGCGCGAGGTCGTCACCGACGAGTCCGTCGGCTACTTCGGCGCGAACCCCCAGGGACGCGAGCTGCTGCCCGGCCCCGGGGCCCATCTCGCCGAGACCCGCTTCGCGGACTGGCTCGACAGCCGGCGGTAGTCCCCGACCGGCCGCGGACCCGGGGTCGCGGATTCCGAAGGACCCCGGGTGGCGGGCCCGTCAGACCGAACGGTGGTACTGGTCCGGAACGTGCACGGAGTCCCCGAGTTCGCGGGCCGCGAGCCGGGCCCAGGAGGGGTTGCGCAGCAGTTCCCGGCCGAGCAGCACGGCGTCCGCCTCGCCGTTCGCGAGGATCTTCTCGGCCTGCTCCACCTCGGTGATGAGACCGACGGCGGCGACGGCCATGGAGGTCTCGTCCTTGATGCGGGCGGCGAAGGGGACCTGGTAGCCGGGCCCGACGGGGATGCGGACACCGGCCGCGTTGCCGCCCGTGGACACGTCGACCAGGTCGACACCGTGGGCGGTCAGGTCGGCGGCGAGACGGACCGTGTCGTCGGCCGTCCAGCCGTTCTCCTCCAGCCAGTCGGTGGCCGAGATGCGGAAGAACAGCGGCTTGTCGTCGGGCCACACCTCGCGCACGGCGTCGACGACCTCCAGGGCGAAGCGCACCCGGTTCTCGTACGAGCCGCCGTACGCGTCCGTGCGCCGGTTGGAGTGCGGGGAGAGGAACTCGCCGATCAGGTAGCCGTGCGCGCCGTGGACCTCGGCGATCTCGAAACCGGCGTCCAGCGCCCGCCGTGCGGCGTCGGCGAACTGGCCGACGACCTCGCGGATCCCGTCCACCGTCAGCTCGGTCGGCACGGGGTGGTTCTCGTCGAAGGCGAGCGGGCTCGGTGCGACCGCCTGCCAGCCGTGCGCATCGGGTCCGACCGGCGCGCCGCCCGTCCAGGGGCGGTCCGTGGAGGCCTTGCGGCCGGCGTGCGCGAGCTGGATCGCCGGGACCGTGCCCTGCGACACCAGGAAGCGCGTGATCCGCCGGAACGCCTCGACCTGGGTGTCGTTCCAGATGCCCAGGTCGTACGGCGAGATCCGGCCCTCGGCGCTGACCGCGGTGGCCTCGACGATGATCAGGCCCGTCCCGCCGGCGGCACGCGCCCCGTAGTGCTGGAGGTGCCAGTCGTTCGGCGCGCCCACCTCGGGGCCCTCCGGCGCGGCCGAGTACTGGCACATCGGCGGCATCCAGACCCGGTTCGGGACGGTCAGCTCGCGCAGGGTGTAGGGCTCGAAGAGCGCGCTCACGGCGGACTCCAATCATGGCGGGGCGGGGTGGTCAACTCGTACGATAAGCATCGTACTACGGTGGATGTCAAACTATGAGAGTTCTCGTACAATGGGGAACTCCGGGGAGACCTCCGGACCCGACGTACTGGAGCCGCCGTGACGATCGCCGCCCCGACCGGCAGCAGCCGCGATCTGCCGCACCCGCAGCGGGCGGAGATCCGGCTGGAGGCCGTGCTGCACGCGCTGTCCGACCCGCTGCGGCTGCAGGTCGTGCGGGAGCTCGCCGCCGACGGCGACGAGCTCTCCTGTTCGCACTTCGACCTGCCCGTCACCAAGTCCACGACCACGCACCACTTCCGGGTGCTGCGCGAGGCCGGGGTGATCCGGCAGATCTACCGGGGCACCGCCAAGATGAACGGGCTGCGCCGGGACGACCTAGACGGTCTCTTCCCGGGACTTCTCGACAGCGTCCTCGCCGCGGCGGCCCGTCAGGCCGTCCGGCTCGGGGGCCGCTGAACCGCCCTGCGCGGGAATCCCGGGTGCCTCCGAACCACCCGCCCCTGTACCACGCGCCTCCGAACCGTCCACCGCTGAACCGTCCACCGCTGAACCGCCCTTCGGGCCGAGGTGGTTGAAGAGGAAGTTCAGTGCGATCGCCGTGAGGCAGCCCGCGCTGATCCCGCTGTTCATCACCGTCTGGAACCAGTCGGGGAACTTCTCGTACACCGTCGGTACGCCGACCGGCAGCATGCCCACGGCCACCGAGACGGCCACGACCGTCAGGTTGTCGTTGCCCTTGAAGTCCACCTGGGCCAGGGTTCGCAGGCCGCTCGCGGCGACCGTGCCGAACATGACCAGACCGGCGCCGCCGAGCACCGGAGCCGGTATCGCCGCGACCACCGCGCCCAGCTTGGGCAGCAGTCCGAGCAGGACGAGGATGCCGCCCGCGGCGGCCACGACCCAGCGGCTGCGGACCCGTGTCATGCCGACGAGGCCGACGTTCTGCGCGTACGCCGTGTACGGGAAGGTGTTGAACACACCGCCCAGGACCGTGGACAGGCCGTCCGCGCGCAGCCCGTCGGCCAGTGTCCGGGGCTCGATCCTGCGGTCCGTCATCTCGCCCACCGCGATGAAGTCACCGGTCGTCTCGGTCATCGTCACCAGCGCCACGACCAGCATCGACGCGATCGCCGACGCCTCGAAGGCGGGGGCGCCGAAGTGGAACGGCGTGCTGATGCCGAGCCAGTGCGCGTCCCCGACCCCGCCGAAGTCCGTGAAACCGAACGGGACCGCGACCGCGAGACCCACGACGATGCCGATCAGTACCGCGATCCGGCTCAGGAACGTCGGCGCGAACCGCTGTACGCCGAGCACCACCGCGAGCACGAAGGCGGCCAGCGCCAGGTTCTCCGGCTCGCCGAAGTCCGCCGAACCCGCCCCGCCCGCCGCCCAGTTGCCGGCCACCGGCAGCAGCGAGAGCCCGATGATCAGGATCACCGTGCCCGTGACGAGCGGCGGGAAGAACCGCAGCAGCTTCCCGAAGACCGGCGCCAGCAGCATGATCGCGAGACCTGCGACGATCACCGAGCCGTAGATCGCGGGCAGTCCGCCGCCGCCCGTCCCGATCAGCACCATCGGCGACACGGCCGCGAAGGTGCACCCCTGCATGATCGGCAGCCGCACCCCGAACCGCCAGAAGCCGACGCACTGGATGAGCGTCGCGATGCCGCACACCAGCAGGTCCGCGGTGATCAGGTACGCCAGGTCCGCGGGCGACAGCTTCATCGCGCTGCCGACGATCAGGGGGACGGCCACGGCGCCCGCGTACATCGCGAGGACGTGCTGGAGGCCGAACGCGGCGAGTTTGTGGACGGGCGGGATCTCGTCCACCGGGTGCACGGGGTGCAGCTGCCGTGCGGGCTCCGGAACGGGGGATGTCATGGGCATGACTCCTGGAGTGGCGGGGAGGGGGGCTGTCCGTGACCGTACGGGGGTTGAACAGAATGTTGATTTCAGTGGTGTTGCCGGTTGGTGTCCTGCCCGGAGGGGTTGTTCGTCGCCTGCGGGCCGGTGGGGGTCGGCCGCGCCGTTCTCCGCGCCCCTAAAGGGGCTGGGCCGCATCCATCAGTGCCTGCCAGTCGGGGAGTTTGACCACGTGCCTGCCCAGGGACGCACCCAGGGCCGCCTCCGCCCGTTCGATGGACTGCCAGCCCGACCAGTCCACCGGATGCAGGCCCTCGGCCCGCAGGGCGGCGAGCGGGTCGGACGGGATCTCGCGCTGTACGAGGGCGGGGGCGTCCTCCAGGAGCGAGGTCACCGTCTCCTTCGCGCAGGGGCGGTTCGTGCCGATGACGCCCGTCGGGCCGCGCTTGATCCAGCCGGCCACGTACTCCCCGGGCGCGACCGAGCCCGCCCGCAGGACGCGGCCCGCGAGATGCGGGACGGTGCCGCGGTCCGCGTCGAACGGCAGGCCCTCCAGCGGAACCCCGCGGTAGCCGACCGAGCGCAGGACCAACTGGGCCTCGATGTCCTCGTACCGCCCCGTGCCCGTCACGCCGCCGAGGCCGTCCGGGACGGTCCGTTCGAAGCGGACCGTGCCCACGCGCCCGCCGCCGTCCGGGAGCAGTGCGACCGGCCGCAGGAAGAAGCGGAGCCGGATCCGCCGGGAGCCGACGGCCCGCGGACGCTCGGCCCACCCGCGCAGCACCTCGACGTTGCGTCGCTGCGCGGCGGGCAGGGCGGACGGATCCAGGTACGCCGGATCGAGCGCCAGCTCCGCCGGATCCACGGTGACCCCGGTGTCCGGCAGACCGCCCAGCTCCCGCAGTTCCTTGGTGGTGAAGCGGGCCTGCGAGGGGCCGCGCCGGCCCACCATCTGGATCTCCCGCACCTGGCTGGCGGACAGCGCGTCGAGCGCCGCCTGGGGCATGTCGGTCGGGCTCAGTTCCGCGGCACCGCGGGCCAGGATGCGGGTCACGTCCACCGCCACGTTCCCCACGCCGATGACGACGGCCGCCCGTGCGCCGGCCACGAAACCGCCGGTCCCGAACCTGTCGGTCACGACGTCCGGGTGCGCGCTGTACCAGGACACGAAGTCGGTCGCCGACCAGCTGCCCGGCAGCTCCTCGCCCGGCACCCCGAGATGCCGGTCGGTGGCGGCGCCCACGCAGTACACGACCGCGTGGTAGAAGTCCCGGAGCCGGGTGGCGGGCAGTCCCTCCGGGCCGATCCGGACTCCGCCGAGGAACCGCACCCGCTCGTGCTCCAGGACCGTACGCAGCGTGCCCTGCAACGACTTGATCTTCTCGTGGTCGGGCGCCACGCCGTAGCGCACCAGGCCGTACGGGCACGGCAGCCGGTCCAGCACATCGACCCGGATCCCGGGCACCAGCTCCTGCTGGACGAGACCCTGCGCGGCGTACACCCCACTCGGCCCCGAACCGACGACGGCGACCTGCAGCACGGCACAACCCCTTCCCCGAGGAGAACGAGAAGCTCGCTGGCGCTTCCAGCATCGCATCGCACCGCGCGTCGGGGGAGGGGCGGGAACGGGCCGGGATGCGGCCGGGAGACGGCCGGGGCGCGGCGCTGCGCCGACCGTGTGCCGCGCGGACCCCTCGCGCGTGCCTGGCCGCAATGAATGTGATCATGCGGTTACGTTGAGTATGTGCTGGAAACATCCTTTCTTAATCTTTCTGATCGTGATGAGCCGGACGGGGCGGTGTCCGTGCGGCGCGCCTGGGAAGTGCGGGAGAACGACACCGCCACGACGTGGTGCAACGTCCGGCTGAGTTTCGCCGACGGCGCCGGTGTCGACCTGCTCGCGGCGGTGTGCGAGGGCGGCGTCGCCGTCGAGGACGTACGGGCCCGGCCCGCGCTCTCCCTCGACGACCTGGCGGTGCTCGCCGACTGGATCGAGGGGCCGCTTCTTGAGGCGTGCGGGGGCGCGCCCGTGGTGGCGAGCGCCGTGGGTGGTGACGGGAGCCCCGAAAAGCGGCACGCGCGCCCTGCGCTGCCGCGCGGTGTCGAGAGCCGCCGCCTGGTCGCCGGGGAGTATCTGGCGGCCCAGCGGGCGGGGCGGGATCCGGTGCTCGCGGTGATGTCCGCGACGGGGTACAGCCGGCGGCGGTCGCTCAGGTTGATCGCGGGGGCGCGGGATGCGGGGCTTTTGGCGCCGCGGCATGTTCGACGCTGACGCCGTCCGGCTCCGCCGGTGTCTTTGAGGGGGCCGGTGCCCGTGCCTGCGGCTGGGCGGGGCGGGTGGTTGTGTGTCGGGTGCGGGTGCGTCGTGGCTGGGCGCGCAGTTCCCCGCGCCCCTTGAGGGGCGCCCCTGCGGGGCTGCCCCTCTGCGTGGCGGGCGTGTCACATCTCGCGCATCCTGCTGATCTCGCTCGTCTGTTGGGCGATCACGTCGTCGGCCATTTCGCCTATCTGGATGTTGTTGCCCTGGGAGAGGACGTCCGTGGCCATGGTGATCGCGCCGTTGTGATGGGTGATCATCAGTGTCAGGAAGAGCTCGTCGAACGCCTTGCCCTTCGCCGCGCGCAGCGTCTTGAGCTGCGTCTCGGTCGCCATGCCGGGCATCACGTCGTGGTGGTGCTCCCCGGACCCCTTGGCGTCCTTCTTGTCGCCGCCGTGGTTCTTGAGCCAGGCCTTCATCGTCTCGACCTCCGGGCCCTGTGAGGCGGCGATCCGTTCGGCGAGGCGTTTCACCGGCGTCGACGAGGCCTGCTTCGGGGCGAGTTCGGTCATCACGATGGCCTGGGTGTGATGCTCGATCATCATCCGGGCGTAGTCGAAGTCCGCGGAGTTGGGGGTGTCGTCGTCGGAGCGCTGCTTCGCGGCGTCCGCGGCGGAGAGCGTCTCGGCGGCCTCGCCCGGCTTGCCCGGCGCGATCACCGAAGGGCCCGTGTCCGGCGCTGACTTGGCCTCGTCGTCGGAGCCCGTGCAGCCGCCGAGTGCGAGAACGGCGGCCGTCACGGACGCCGTGATCAGACGGCGGGACGTACGGCGAGCGAGCACAGTGACCTCCTGTGGCACATGAATCGGCAGACATCTGACGAGTACGGACACCTTGTGAGTGTCGATGACCGTCCTAGCACGCTTCCGCGCGCCAATGATCAAAAACATTCATTACGAATGCGTTGCCACCTGTTGATCTGTGCATGATGAAGACGATACTGCGGTGGTACCTGAACCGTTCGACTGCGAACGGCTACAAGGGAGGACGCAGTGACCCTGTTGAACAATCACCGAACGCGGCGCAGACGTCTGGGAGTTGCCGCCACCGCGGCCGGCCTGCTGGCCGCCCTGCTCACGGCAGGACCCGCGGTCGCGACCCCCGACCCCGGGGACGCTCCGGTGACTTCGGAGAAGGTCTCCAAGAGCGAGGCGGCCGAGGCGCGAGCGGCGATCGCGAGCGGCGAGATACCCGGGCAGGACGAGATCGTCCACTCGGACAACATCCAGCACCTCGTGAACATCCCCAAGGACGCGTTGCCCGGCACCAACTCGGACCTCGCCTTCCAGGGCAAGTACGCGTTCGCCGGCAACTACGACGGCTTCCGCATCTTCGACATCAGCAACCCGAAGGCCCCGAAGACGGTCTCCCAGGTGCTCTGCCCGGGTTCGCAGAACGACATCACCGTCTCCGGCGACCTGCTCTTCCTGTCGACGGACTCCTCGCGCAGCGACAACTCCTGCAGCAGCACCACGCAGCCCGCGACCGAGAAGTCCTCCTGGGAGGGCATGAAGGTCTTCGACATCAGCGACAAGAAGAACCCGAAGTACGTCGCCGCCGTCGAGACCGCCTGCGGCTCCCACACCCACACGCTGGTGCCGGAGCGCAAGAACGTCTACATCTACGTGTCCTCGTACTCGCCGAGCGCCACGTTCCCCGACTGCCAGCCGCCGCACGACGGCATCTCGATCATCAAGGTGCCGCGCAAGGCGCCCGAGAAGGCCGCGGTCGTCAACTTCCCCGTCCTGTTCCCCGGTGAGGGTCCGGACGGCGGCGGCAACCCCGGTGGCCCGACCAACCCGGGTGTCTCCAAGACCACCGGCTGCCACGACATCACCGTGCTGCCCTCCAAGGACCTCGCCGCGGGCGCCTGCATGGGTGACGGCATCCTGTTCTCCATCAAGGACCCGGAGAACCCGAAGATCATCGACCAGGTCCAGGACAACGTGAACTTCGCGTTCTGGCACTCGGCGAGCTTCAACCAGAAGGCCAACAAGGTCGTCTTCACGGACGAGCTGGGCGGCGGCGGTGCGGCCACCTGCAACGAGACCGTGGGCCCGAACCGCGGCGCGGACGGCATCTACGACATCGTCGGCAAGGGCGACAAGCGCAAGCTCGTCTTCAAGAGCTACTTCAAGATCCCGCGCCACCAGGCCGACACCGAGAACTGCGTCGCCCACAACGGCTCGCTGATCCCGGTCAAGGGCAAGGACATCATGGTCCAGGCCTGGTACCAGGGCGGTATCTCCGTCTGGGACTTCACGAACTCCTCGAAGCCCAAGGAGATCGCCTTCTTCGAGCGCGGTCCGCTGAGCACCACCACCATGGTGACCGGCGGCTCCTGGTCGGCGTACTACTACAACGGCTACATCTACTCGAACGACATCGCCAAGGGCTTCGACGTTCTGAAGATCAATGACCGTCGTACGGACCCGGCGAAGAAGAACCGACTGGACGAGCTGAACGTCCAGACGCAGCCGGACTACTTCGACTGACCGGCCGCGTCCGTCTCCTGGTTCGCCACGCCACCGTGACCGCTGCCTTCTTCCGGCTCGCGGCTCCCGGGAGCGAAGAACCGTGAGAGATCCTCGGGATACGTCCCGCCGGGTGCTTCGGCGCCCGGCGGGGCACCCCGCTCCCACTCCAGCCCGTACCGCCTGAACAGCTCGGCCCGCAGCACCGGCACCGGCATCGGGACCCCGGGCACCAGGGCCGCGTACACCGCGCCCATCAGCAGCGCCCGCAGCATCGGGTAGTCGGCGGCGGTGTCCGGAGAGCCGTAGCGGGACATCGTGTCGCTCAGCAGCTCGGCCAGCCGACGCTGCTCAGGACACTGCTTGAACCCCTCGCCCTGCAGGATGCCCGCCATGTGCTGGCGCATCACGACCGGATGGTCCCGGGCGAGGCCCAGAATCGCGTCGATGGCCCGTGCCATCCGCTCCTGCCCGTCCTCGGTGCGCGGCTCGCGCTCCAGCGCCTCGTCCAGCGTGCGGTGCATCAGCCGGTGCACGGCGGACTGGACGAGCAGGCGCTTTCCGGGGAAGTAGTACGAGACGAGACCCCGGGCGGAGCCCGCGCGGTCCGCGATGTCGCCCAGCGTCGTGGCGTCGTATCCGCGCTCGCCGACGAGCTCCAGAGCCGCCTGCAGAAGCCTCTCGCGGGAACGTCGCCGCAACTCTTCATTGACCGATGCGCTGCGAGGGGACATCCTATGTACTCCTGCGTTGACTGGCTGCCAGCCAACTATACTCAGCGCGTCCGGGCCGGTCCCCTCGGGGATCCCTTCCGGGCTGCCGTCCGTCCGGGGCGACGCGGGGGATCGTCCCGGGCGGTCGGTAAGGAACCGGCGTGCCCCTCGTGCGGCGGCTGCCAGGGGGACGGCCTGCCGTTCGGCGCTGTCGCCGAGCCTTCGTCCGCTGCTTAGAGTGGGCAGGAGTGCCGAGGAGGCGTACACCCATGGATCAAGAGCAGATCCTTGCCAGGATCACGGCGATGGTCGACGACGAACGCGTACTCCGGGACGCCCTCGCGTCCGGGAAGATCGACAGCGCGACCGAACAAGAGCGGCTCGGCCGGCTGGAGCGCGACCTCGACCAGTGCTGGGACCTGCTGCGGCAGCGGCGCGCGAAGTCCGAGTTCGGCGAGAACCCGGACGACGCGCGCGTACGGCCGTCCTCGCAGGTCGAGGGCTATCAGAGCTGAGGAACGGCCCGGGGTCCGGTGCGGCTCCGACGGCAGTCAGGTGCGGATCAGGTCCAGCACCGGCCGCAGACCGTTCGGCCGGTCGGTCACCGGCAGATGGTCGACGAAGTGCACCCCGCATCCCAGGGCCGCCGCGCCGCCGTCCGCCTGCCGGTCGTCCCCGACCATGAGGGTGTCGCGCGGATCGGCCCCGAGCGCGTCGCAGGCGGTCGCGAACAGCCGGGCGTCCGGCTTCTGGACGCCGTGCTCGTACGACAGGACGTAGGCGCCCACGTACGCGTCGAGGCCGTGCTCGCGGAACACGGGCCGCAGATCCCAGCCGATGTTGCTGACCACCCCGATCGCGACCCCGCGGTCGCGCAGCGTGTGCAGTACGTCGATCGCGTCGGCGTACGGACGCCAGGCCGCCGGGCTCATGTGCCGGTCGTACAGCGCGTCGTACAGCTCCGCGGCGGGCAGCGCCACCTGGCGGCAGGCTCCCGTGTACGCGGCCCGGTGCGCCTCGGCGCTCTCGTCGCGGATGCCCCACAGCGCGGTCAGCTCGGGTGGCACCGGCCCCCTGTGCGGCGCCCCGCCGGGCAGCGCGCCCGCCGCCTCCAGTTCCTTCGCGGTCCGGAGCAACTCCTGCTCCGGCAGGGCCGTCCCGGCCTCGGCCAGTACGGTGCGCAGCCAGTTCTCGGTGGATTCGATACGGAAGAGGGTCCCGGAGAAGTCGAACAACACGGCAGCCATGCGGGGGAAGTTACCCACACGGCGGTCCGGATATGTCCTCCCGTACTCCTCCGCCCCAGGTCAGAGCGGTGCCGTCGTCAGGGTCTGCGGCCCCGGAAGGTACGGCGCAGGTCGTTCACCCAGGCGTCGGGGTTCTCCCACGGGATGAAGTGACCGCCGTGGTCATGGGCGTTGACGTTGACGTGGTTGAACCAGGCGGCCTGCGGACCGGTCTCGAACGCCCGGACGCGTTCCTCGGCGGTGTGGACGCCGGGCGGGTTCTCGTAGGTGACGAAGGTCAGGCCGACCGGGGCCTCCACCACCGGGGTGCGGTCGTGGGCGGGGGTCCACGGGTGCCGGTTGGCGTTGGCGTAGTAACGCATCGACGTGGCGATGGAGTTGTTCACCCAGTAGATCGTGGCGTGGGTGAGCAGGTCGTCCCTGGTGAAGACGGACCCGACGTCACCGCCGTTGTCGCTCCAGGAGTTCCAGCGCTCCAGCAGCCAGGCGAGCAGCCCCGCGGGAGAGTCGCTCAGCCCGTGGGCCAGGGTGGCGCCGTCGAGCATGTGCACGGTGAGGTGGGACGCCGAGCGGTGGTCCAGCTCGACGAGACGGGCGCGGACCTCGGCGGGCTGGTCGTCGGTGAGGGGCCGGTTCCGGGCGAAGTCCCAGGCGCGGGGGCCGCTGAAGAAGTCCAGCGGCAGCCCGGAGCCGATATGGATGCCGTACAGCTCGTCGGCGTACTTGTGGCCGAGCTGGCTGGTGACGATCCCGCCGATGTCACAGCCCCCGGCGGCGTACCTCTCGTAGCCCAGGGTCTCGGTCATCAGGGTGTGCCAGAGGTCGGAGACCTTCCAGAAGTTGACGTCCGGAAAGCCCGTGAGCGGGCCCGGGAAACCGAAGCCGGGCAACGACGGCACGATGACGTCGAACGCGTCGGCGGGGTCACCGCCGGACGCGGCCGGGTCGGCGAGCGGGCCGATCACCTTCGACCAGTGCCAGAACGTCCACGGCCAGCCGTGGGTGAGGATCAGCGGGACCGGGCGGGGGCCGCGGCCCGGCTTGCGCATGAAGTGCACCGGGACACCGGCGACATCCACGCGGTAGTGCTCGTGGACGTTGATGGCGGCCTCGGCCCTGCGCCAGTCGTAGCCGTCCCGCCAGTGGGCGAGCAGCTCACCGAGGTAGCCGGCCGGGACGCCGTAGGACCAGTCCTCGTTCCCCTCGTCCAGCGGCGGACGGGTCGACGCGAGACGGGCGCGCAGGTCGTCGAGCACCTCGTCGGACACGTGGATCGGGGTGGGCTCCAGGGGGAAGGTGCGTGCAGTGGTCATGGCATGGGTCCTATGGGTCGGTCGGGTCGGGCGGCCCGCACGCTGCCGGTGCGCCTCTACTCCGCGGGCGGCAGCGGGCCGAGGACCGGGTTGGTCAGGTGCTGGTAGATGATCGAGGTGCGGAAGGCGATGATCTCCCGGCGGTTGGTGAACTGGTCCAGGAGAAAGGCGTGCAGGTGGTCGATGTCCTGGGCCGTGACATGGACGAGGAAGTCGTCGCTCCCGGTCATCGTGTACACGGAGACCACCTCCGGCAGCCGCGTCACCGACTGCTCGAACGAGGTGACGACATCCCGGCGCAGAGGGCGTACCTGGGTGAACACCATCGCCTGGACCGAGCGGTTGAGCGCCTTGAAGGAGACCTCGGCCCGGTAGCCCTGGATGACGCCGCGCCGATGCAGGAGCCTCGTGCGCTCCAGACAGGTCGAGGGGGCGATGCCCAGTTTTCCGGCGAGGGCACGGTTCGACTGCCGACCGTCGGCCTGCAGTTCGCGCACGATCGCCGAATCAAGTTCGTCCACGGCTTCCTCCCCTGCCCGCACACCGAATGTAATTCGGCGCAGCTCCCGGTGGTCCGCGCATCAGCCTAGCTTCGGCGCCATGAGTCGAGCATTCGCACACGAAGAGGTCGTCGTCCGCCGCGGACGCCGCTCCGGCCTGCCGCTGATCGTCGCCGTCCACTCCCGCGTACTGGGACCTGCGGCCGGCGGCTGCCGGATGCGCCGCTACGACACCTGGCAGGACGGACTGACCGACGCGCTGCGCCTGTCGGAGGCGATGACGTACAAGTCGGCGGTGGCCGGACTGGACTTCGGGGGCGGCAAGAGCGTGATCGCCCTGGACCGGGACACCGACGTCACCCCGGACCTGCGGCAGGCCGCACTGGAGGACCTGGGCGAGCTGATCGCCTCCTTCGACGGCTCCTACCGCACAGGGCCCGACATCGGCACCGGTCCCGAGGACATGGTGGTCCTGCGGCGCTTCTCGCCGTACGCGTACTGCGCGCCCGAGGAGCACGGCGGCACCGGGGACTCCGGCGGGCCCACCGCCGTCGGTGTCCTGGCCGCGCTGCGGGCCGGCGCCCGGCATGTCTTCGGCGACGCCTCCTGCACCGGCAAGAGGGTCGTCGTCAGCGGGTTCGGGTCCGTCGGCGGCCGGGTCGCGGCCGGCCTGGCCGCGGAAGGGGCGCACGTCGTGGTGTCGGACGTGGACCACTCCCGCAAGGAGGCCGCGCTGGCGAGCGGGTACGGGTGGGTCGAGCCCGGCCGGGCGCTGTCGGCACCGGCCGACATCCTCGTCCCGGCCGCCGTGGGCGGGGTGTTCGACGAGGCGAGTGTTCCCCGGCTCACCGCGCCGCTGGTCGTCGGACCGGCCAACAACCAGCTCGCCGACGAGTCGGTCGCCGACACCCTCGCGGAGCGCGGCATCGTCTGGGTGCCGGACTACGTGGCCGGCGCCGGAGGGGTCGCCTACACGCTCAGCCGGGAGTCGGAGGGCTACAGCCACGAGGCCGCCCTGGAGCGGGTCGAGGGCATCGGCGACACCGTCGGCCACATCCTCGGCCTCGCGCGCACGACCGGCATCACCCCGATGAGGGCCGCCCGGCAGCTGGCCGACCGCCGCCTCACCGCGGCGGCCGGCTCCCCGCCGGAGGCAGAGGCAGCTGCCGCAGACGCGGTGGCCGCGGCAGCTCCCGCCCGGCGGGCTCTCAGCCGATCGTGACGACACGCGCCCAGGACGGCGGAGTGTCCGGTACGTAGTCGGGGTCCTCCTCGTCCGCCGCGCGGGCGGGGCGCGGGAAGAGACCGACGACCGTACGGCAGGGCGGCGGCGTGGAGGGCCAGGGGGTCTGGCCGTCCGTGAGGGCGACGATCACGTCGGGGCGCGGCCGGGAGCGCAGCGCCCGGGCGAAACCGGAGCGCAGGTCCGTGCCCCCGCCGCCGATCAGCTCGATGTTCTCCGCGCGGCAGAGCGGCACGGCGACCCCGGCCGCCGCGTCGCAGGAGATCACCGAGACCAGGTCGCGCCGCCCGCCCACCGCCCGCGAGATCGCCGCCACCTCCAGCAACGCGCTGCCCAGTTCGGCGTCGCTCACCGACCCGGAGGTGTCGATCACGACGCAGACAGCGGGCGGTGTACGGCGCAGGCTCGGCAGCACCACTCCGGGCACACCGGCCGAGCGCCGGGACGGGCGCCGGTAGCTGTGGTTCTCGCCCGCGCCCGGCGCGCCCGCCGCCGACCGCACCGCCGCACCCAGCAACTGCCGCCACGGCTGCGGCGGTTGGAACGCCTCGTCCGCCCATCGGCGCCAGCCCTCCGGTGCCTCGCCCGGCCTGCCCTTGATCCCCTCCGCGACCCGGAAGCGGACCGCGTCCTGCTGGTGCCTGCTCAGCCCGTGCGCCCCGTCAGGACCCAGCTCCCACGGCCGGCCCTGCCCGTCGGCGCCGCTGCCGCAGTCCAGCCAGGCCAGGTCCGCGGTGAGACCGGACATCGACGCCGTCCGCAGGTACTCCTCCATCAACAGCCCGCCCGGCAGCCGCAGCAGGGACGGAAGCACCGCTCCGGCGGGCCGTGGCAGACCGTCCCCGTAGATGTCGTCGTTGATCTCGAAGTCCGCGGCGATGTTCCGGCGCAACCTGCCCCAGCCTTCGGCCGGGGGGACCCCCGTCCCGCTTCCCTCGCCCGGTCCGGACTCCTCGTGCTGCCGCGCGTACCGCTCGCCCCTGCCGTGGTGGTCCCGGAGCAGATGGGAGACCTCGTGCACCCACACACCCGCCAGCTCCTCCGTCGGCATGCGCGCCACGAACCCGGGGGAGACGTAGCAGCGCCAGTGCGCGTCCACCGCCATCGTCGGCACCGACCGGTCCTCCACCACATGCAGGGCGAAGAGCGCACCGGCGAGATACGGGCGCACCTTCACCGCGTGCAGCCGGGCGGCCAGCAACTTCTCCATGTCCAGCGGGAGCCCGGCCGTTCGAGCCGCCGCACGGGAGCCGGCCGGCTGCTCCGGCGGAGCGGCCCGCACCGGGCGCGGCGGCGCGGGCCTGGGCATCGGACGTGGCGGCGCGGGCCGGGGCATCGGATGCGGTGGGGCATGCGGAGCGGCCTGCTTCGGAGTCCTCGGGGTCCCCGTCACCGGCGTGTCCCCGCCGCCGCGCGCTCGGCCGCGGCGGCTGCCGCGGCGACCCGCTCCACCGACCGGTCCGCCCGCCGGGCGAGCCCCACCACCCCGGCCAGCCGGTCCATCGTCGCCGGTACCTCCCAGTCGTCGCGGCGCACCGCGGCCAGGGCCGTCGCCGGGGCGACCAGCAGATCCGCGGTACCGGTCTCCAGGGCCCGCACCAGCACCGCCCAGCCCGCCTCCCAGCGCTCCCGTTCCGGCCGTGCTCCGACGGCCGCGACCACCGCCTCCAGCGTGGCCTGCCGCAGGTCGCCCCGCTCCGGCAGCTCGGCGGCGGCCGGGTCGGCGAGCAGCGTCTCCGGGTCCGGCAGGTCCATCCGGTCCATGTACGCGAGGAGTTCGAGTCCGGGGCCGTCGCCCACCGCACCCCGTACGAGCAGGGCCAGCACCTCGCGCGAGACCGAGGCCGCCGTGCCGAACGACAGCAGGGTCAGCGCGGCGTCCCAGCTCCGGGGTGAGGGCCACGCACCGCCACGCCGTGTCTCGGTGCTCGGCAGCCGGTGGATCAGCGTCGGCCGCGCGGTCAGGAAGCCGCAGACCACGCGCCGGGAGAAGGCCACCGCCTCCGCCAGCAACTCCGGTTCCAGCCGGGGCAGTTCGGCCCTCGGCCAGACACCGCCGAGACCACGCACCACCACCTCCTGATCGTGCACCCAGTACAGATGGACGAACCGGTTGGCCAGCGGCGGGCTCAGCTCCCATCCGTCCGCCGCGGAAGCGCGGGGATTGGCGGCGGCCACGATCCGTACGCCGGGCGGCAGTTGGAGCGCGCCGACCCGCCGCTCCAGGACGACCCGCAGCAGAGCGGCCTGCACGGCCGGGGTGGCGGTGGAGAGTTCGTCCAGGAAGAGGAGCCCGCGACCGGCTCGTACGAGCTCCACGGCCCACTGCGGCGGCGCCATCGGCACGCCCTGCACCGCGGGGTCCTCGCCCACGATCGGCAGCCCCGAGAAGTCGGACGGCTCGTGGACGCTGGCGATCACGGTCGTCAGCGGCAGGTCGAGCGAGGCGGCGAGCTGGGTCAGGGCGGCGGTCTTGCCGATACCCGGCTCACCCCAGAGCAGCACGGGCAGATCCGCCGCCACGGCCAGGGTGAGCGCTTCGAGCTGCTCGTCGGGGCGCGGCTCGGTGGTGGTCGCCCGCAGGAGGGCCAGGAGGCCGTCGGCGACGGCGAGGTGCGTGTCCGTATCCGGTACGCGGGAGGGCGAGGGTACGGGTGTGGCGTCGGCCGAAGCCGGTGCCGGGGCCGGAGCGGGCAGGAGGGTGCTGTTGATCATGGGCATCACCGGAGGGGGCTGAGGGACGGGAAGGCCCGTCCTGGACGGCAGGAGACTGTGCGGCGCGCAGTGCGCGGTGCGCGACAAGAGGTGGGAGCTGGGACAAGGAGTGATGGACAAGGAGTGATGGGCAAGGGGACTGCGGCGGGTCGCCGGTCACGAGGCCTGACTGGTGCGGGGCCGGGACCGGCCGATCAGCTTGCTGCGCAGCGGAAGCGGCGTGGAACGGTCGAGCCGGGGCCGGTGACCGGCCTTCACCCGTCCCGCACCCGAGCCGTCCACGCCACCCGAGCCACCCGGGACGCCCGCGCCACCCGGGATGTCCGCGCCCCCTGCCGTACCGGCGGCGGGATGCACGGCGACCAGTCCCGAGCGGAAGAGCCCGTGGTCGACGTGGCGGGCGGCGGCCTGCTCCAGTTCCTCGCGGAGCGGCCCGTCGCGCAGGACCGCGCCAGGACCGAGCAGGCCTTCGACGACGGCCAGTGCCCCGGTGGCGTCACCGTGGCGGAGCCGCTCCCGGACCGCGGGCAGTGCCTCCGGATCCCGGTGCACCGAGTCGATCGCCCGCAGACAGGGCAGCGGGGGCCCGCCGAGCGCCACGAGCA
This sequence comes from Streptomyces sp. NPDC102514, assembly GCF_055584525.1. NCBI lineage: Bacteria > Bacillati > Actinomycetota > Actinomycetes > Kitasatosporales > Streptomycetaceae > Streptomyces > Streptomyces sp. NPDC102514. The sequence continues at coordinate 169,138 of NZ_JBVJLW010000010.1, read as the reverse complement.
GTTCCTCGCGCCGCAGTTGGGCGGGGTCGTGGTCGACCGCGGTCAGCACTCCGTCCCGCAGTGCGATCCGGTGGGTCTCGCCGCGGCACTCCACGCGATGCGGATCGCCGGGTTCGGGTACGGGACCGCCCACCGGCGCCGACCCGTACCCCGCCAGCGCCGCGGCGACGAGCGGATGCAGTCGCTCGGGCGGGATGAGCCCCGTCCGCAGCAGCTCCAGATCCGGCAGGACCCGGGCCGCCGCCTCCGGCAGCACCGGGAGCGCCGCGACCTCCTGCGGCGGCAGCACGCCTTCGGACAGGGCGCGGAGTGTCGGTACATGGCTGTCGTCGGGGGCGACGAGTTCGAGTACGGCCCGTCTGCGGGCGCCGAGCCGGACGGTGAAGGCCCCGCGAGGAAGCCTCTCGGCCCGCAACAGCAGCTCGGCCTCGACGGCCCAACTCCCTTCGGCCCAGGGCGAATCATGGGGCGGAGCCTTCCCGCTCCACACCGGGCCGTCAGCTCATTGCTCCGCCCGGCGTCCCAGAGATGCCGGTGCAGATCGAGCCGGAAACGCCGCTCGGGATGTGGATGGGGGTGGTGTCCATGGGGATGGTCTCCGGGGGTGCCGTTCCCCGAGCCCTCCCACAGCGCCAGGGACATCCACTGGCCGCCGTCCGCCCAGGCGGGCGGGGTCCGCACCACCAGGTGCAACGGCGTGCCGCCGGCACTCCCGTAACGGGCGAGCGAGAGGGTGAGTCCGGGCCGGAGCCGGCCGTTCGGGGCGATGCGGGGCATGTGCCAGCGGAGCAGATCGGGCGCCAGTCGGCGCAGGTCCTCCCGGAGGAGGGTGACCACAGGGGTGCCGTGGCGACGGCGCACGGCGCGCAGATCGAGATCGACGTGGACACGGGCGGCGGCGCAAGCCCCCGCCCAGTCGCCGACCGCACGCCGTGCGGTCGAGTTCTCGATCATGGACGGTGGCACGGCGTACTCACGTACGCGCCGCCACATCAGCAGGTGGGAAGGAATCTCATTCGCGAAGTGAGGTGCCATCAGCACTCACCTTGCGCGAATGATTCCCCCAATCCGGAAAAGGAGAAGGTGTTCATCGCCCGCATGGTAACCACGCCGATGACGATCTGTCTTCCTTCTTTTTTGTGCCGGATCTTTTTCTGTGCCGGATCCCGGACGGGGGCTGCCGGCCGCGTCGCGGTGGCAGCCCCCGTCCGGGTCATGGGCGTCGCGCGTGGGCGAAGCCCCGTCGGTGCCAGAGCAGGCCGCCCGAGTGCGTGGGCTCGCCGCGCACAGCGGTCACCCGTCCCACGAGGATCGTGTGGTCGCCTCCTTCCAGGACGTCGTGGCGGACACAGTGGAGCGTCAGTGAGGCGTCCCTGATGACGGGGGCCCGGTGGGAATCCGCGGCCAGGGGTACGCCGTCGAAGCGGTGTTCGGCCGGCCGCATGAAGCGTTTGACGAGGTGTTCCTCGCCCGGGCCGAGGAGATGCACGGCGAAGTCCTCGGCGCCGGTGAGCGTGTCGTGCGAACGGGAGTTGCGGTCGAGGCAGACGAGGAACAGCGGCGGGGTGAGGGACAGTGAGCTGACGGCGCTGGCCGTCAGGCCGCGCGGCCGGCCCAGGTCGTCGTAGCAGGTCACGAGGGTGACGGGGGCGGCCAGGGCGGACATCGCGGCGCGGAAGGCATCGGCGAGGTCCTGGACCGGCTGAGCAGCCGTCGCGGACGAGGACGTGCTGGACGAGGACGTACCGGGCGGGGTCTGGGATTCGAGCAGTGTCGAACTCATCGGGCCACCTCCAGAGGCCGGGCCGATCCTTGAAGCCAGTGGCCCTCGGGGCGGCCGGAGAACCCGTCCCGGATGTCCCAGACGACATGGCCGCCCTTCACCGTGGTGGTGAACCGTCCGGTGAAGGTCCAGCCCTCGTACGCGGACCAGCCGCACAGCGCCTGGACGTCGTGGGCGGAGAACTGCCAGCGGTCGGACGGGTTCAGCAGGGTCAGGTCCGCGTCCGCACCGGCTTCGAGCCTGCCCTTGCCGACCAGGTCGAAGAGCCGGGCGGGTCCCTCGCCCATGAGCCGGGCCAGGTGCGCGGCGGCCTCGTCCGGGGCGATGTCCCGGGTCCGCAGGCCGGTCCAGACGGCCGTGGCCAGCTCCTGGACGCCGGGCAGACCGGGTGGCGCGTCGGCCGGCGGACGGTTCTTCTCCTCCACGGTGTGCGGGGCGTGGTCGCTGCCCAGGGTGGCGACCTCGCCGCGCAGCACGGCCTGCCACAGCCGCTTCTGGTCACGGCACTCGCGGATGGCGGGGGAGAGCCGGGTCCGCGGGCCGCGCCGGGTGGTGTCGTCGTGGGTGAACGAGAGGTGATGGCCGGTCACTTCGTAGGTGAGCGGCAGCCCTTCGGCGGCTGCGGCCGACAGCAGATCGGCCTCCTCCGCCGACGACACATGCAGGATGTGCGTCTTCGTGCCGTACTCGCGCACCAGGCGCACCACATGGGCGACGGCGACGATCCCACCGGACCGCGGCCGGTGCGGCTCGTATCCGCCGTACGTGTCCGGGGCGCCCGAACTCGCGTCGAGCAGGTCGAAGACGTGCTGGTCCTCGGCGTGCAGGACGAGCCGGACACCACCGCGGGCGGCGGCGGCGAAGGCCCGCCGCAGCTGCTCGCCGTCGCGGAACACGACCGGGGCCGTGTGATGTCCCGCCATGAACACCTTCGCCGAGCAGGCTATGCGCGGGTCCAGCTCGGCCAGCAGCTCGGGATGGTCGGGGTCGGCGCCCATGTGGAAGCGGTAGTCGATCCACGAAGTGCCCTGGATCACCGCTGCCTTGGCGAGCATGCTGCTCTCGTCCAGGGACGGCGGACGGGTGTTGGGCATGTCCATCACGGTCGTCACACCGCCGACGAGGGCGGCCCGGCTGCCGTGCTCCCAGTCCTCCTTGTACTCCAGACCGGGTGTGCGGAAGTGGACGTGGGAGTCGATCAGACCCGGCAGTACGTAACGGCCGGCGGCGTCGAGGCGCGGGCCCGGCGGCAGGGGCTCGCCCGGCGCGAGGAGGGCCGCTACCCGGCCGTCCCGGACGACCACCGTTCCGTCGCGGACACCGTCCGGGGTGACGAGGCGGCCCCCTTCGACGATCAGATCGGCGGGCGGACCGGTGGGCGGGCCGACGGGCGGGCCCGCGGGAGCGGTGCCGGGAGGACCGGCGGAGAAGGCGGCGGGCAGACCGGCGGAGGGATCGGCCGGTCGGGGCTTCAGCGGTTCCACGTCAGACTCACCAGTTCCTTGCAGAGGTCGTTGGTCGGTCCCATCAGGGCGACGGCACGGGCGTCGCGGCCGTAGCGGTTGATCTCGTTCGAGGCGACATAGCCGGCCGAGCCCAGCAGCCGCTCGACGGCGTTGATGACACGCTCGGCCGCCGAGGAGGCGACGAGCTTGGAGTGGAGCGTGGCGATCCCCGGGTCGTCGGCCGTCCGCCGGCCGGCCCGCTCGACGACCGCGCGGGCGGTCTCGACCTCGCCCGCGATGTCCACCAGCCGGTGCCGGACGGCCTGTTGGGCCAGCAGCCCGCGCCGCTCGGCGTGCCGGTGGGCGAGTTCGAGGGCCGCCTCGGCCAGGCCGACGGACACGGCACCGAGCGTGGCACCGCTGTCGCGGACCCCGGCGATGATCGAGGCGGCGGCGCCGACCGGGCCGAGCCGGGCGGTGTCGGGTACGTGGCAGTCGTGCACGGAGACGAAACCGGTCGCCGAACCGCGCATGCCGGTCAGCCGCATCGAGGTGTCGGGTTCCAGGCCGGGCGCGTCCGCCGGTATGAGGAAGAAGGTCTGGCCGGCGGAGCCGTAGCCGGTGTCCGGCGCGGCGTCCGGCGCGGGCTCCTCGGTCTGCGCCAGCACCAGGTAGATGTCGGCCAGTCCGGCACTGGTGGTGAAGGACTTGGCGCCGTCCAGGACCCAGCCCCCGTCGGGTGCGCGGCGGGCGACGGTGGACAGCTGCTTCTTGTTCGCGCCCGCTCCCGTCTCGCTCCAGGCGGAGGCGGCGAGCCAGTCACCGCGGGCGAGCTGGGGCAGCAGCCGGCGCCGCAGGGCCGGGCTGCCGTGTTCGAGGATGCGCCTGCTGACCGCGTAGTGCTGGAACAGCATGATCGAGGCGGAGGCGTTGACCTGCGCCACCTGTGCGACCGCCGAGTTGAGGCCGTGCGCGTCGGCGCCGGTGCCGCCGTACTCGTACGGCAGTGCAAGTCCCAGCAGTCCGGTCTCGCGGAGCAGGGCCAGCGCGGGCCGGTCGGGTTCGCCGCTCGCGTCGGCGTCGCGGGCGGCGGCGGCGAGGCGTTCACGCATCGACGCGGTCAGGCCGGTGGACGGTCCGGCGGAAGGTTCGGTGGACGGTCCGGCGGACAGATCGCCGGCCGGCTCGGGGAGCGGTACGTCGGTCTCGGTCAGTGCCCGGGCTTCGGGCACGGTCAGGCTGTCAGCGGAAGCCATGACAACTCCTCGGAGGTGGGGGCGGGCAGGAAGAGGCCGGCGTAGTCGACCTGCTTCTCCGCGACGGAGATCCAGGCGAGCCGGCGGTCGCCGGGGCCGCCCGCGATACGGGCCGAGGCGCGGACCGTGGCGCCCGGTGTGCGCAGGGAGAGCAGGTCGCTGTCCGGCTGCTCCGAGACACCGGACAGCAGGTAGGGGATCGTGCCCTCCACGGCGGCGCCCGCCGCGAGGCAGGTGGCCCCGGTGAGCGCCACCGTCGGATGCCAGGACGGTACGGAGATGGCGCGGACCGCGAGGGCGCCCGGACCGTCCGGGAGCAGCGCGGCCACCTTGGGGAAGGCGCCGGTGGTGTCCCAGCCCAGCGTCCGGCAGACCGCGAGGCGCAGCCTGGTCATCCGGTCGAAGAGCACGAGGTCGTCGGCGAACAGGCCCTCGACCGTGTGGACGCCGAGTTCGGCGGCGTGCACGAAGAGATACGGATTGCCCATGGAGACCAGCGAGACCGGAACCGTACGCCCCTCGAAGGGGATGCCGGTGACGGGCTCACCGGTGATCAGGAGGTCGTTCACCGGCCGCGGCGGCGAGCAGAGGAAGTGGGCCGTGAAACGGGTGCCCCCGTCGTCGGTCTCCTCCGCCTCGCACACCACGTTGTCCCCGTTGTTGAGGACGTTGACCCGGACCCGGCAGCCGGCCACGAGGGGCTGGATCATGCCGGTACGGGCCGCCGCCTCGACCGCCGCCAGGATGGAGTGGCCGCAGGAGCCGCGCAGGTCGAAGCTGTCGAAACTGTCCGGCATCGACTGGACGAAGCGGTAGTCCAGGTCGAACAGGGGGTGCCGGGAGGGCTGCACGAGGGCGTTCTTCAGGACGTCCGAGGCTCCCTGGTCGGCCAGGGCCGACCGTAACTCGGAGAGCCGGGCGAGGAGTTCGGGTTCCGAGTCGGGCAGGGTGCGCGCGTCCATCACGGCGGTGGGGCAGGGGGTGCCGTGCGCACGGGCGAGGCTGACAGTCACGCCGCCTCCTGGAGGACTCGGACCGGAGTGTGGAGCGTGACCGGGGCCTGGGCCGTGGCGAAGAACTCCTGGCGCCACAGCTGGTGCGACATCAGGGACCACAGGGCCAGGGAGACGGCGTCGCTGGGGCGGGTGGCCTGCTCGTCGAAGAGGGCGTCGACCCGCTCGGGGCGGATCCGGCCGTCGGCGCGCAGGGTGCGGGGCGACAGGACGTCCCGGGCGAGGGTCCACAGCCGCTGGCCGGGTGTGAGCATCGCGGTGACCGGGAGGGTGAAGGGCTGCTTGGGCCGCTCCAGCACACTGCGCGGGATCAGCCCCTGCGCGGCCTGGTACAGGGCCCGCTTCACCCCCAGACCCGGTACGAGCCGCTGCTCGTCGGTGAGGGTGGACGCGAAGCGCACGACGGACGGCTGGGTGAACGGCAGCCGCACCTCGACCGAGCTGGCCATCGACAGATGGTCGACGCGCCGCAGGTGGTAGGCGGGGAGCCGGTAGCGCTGCTCCACCGCGCCGATGCGCTGCAGCCGGGTGCCGGGGCTGCTGTGCAGGATCCGCCGGATGCCGGGCGGCAGGGCGGGGCCGACCGCGTTCACGGCGATGGCGTACTCGTCGGTGTACAGGCTTTGGCGCAGGGCCCGCGGGACGGCGGCGAGATGGTCGAGGTAGCCGTCGATCCAGCTCGCGCCGTGGTGTGCGGCGACCGCCTGGGTCATCCGGGAGTAGCCGCTGAACAGTTCGTCGGCCGCGTCGCCGGTGAGGGCGACCTTGAAGCCGGCGTCACGGACCGCGCGGAAGAGGGAGAAGGTGGACAGGGTGATGGGGTCGGCGTTGGGCTGCCCCAGGTGGCGTACGACGTCGGTCATGAGGTCCGGGAAGGTGGCCGGATCGACCTCGACCTGGTGGTGGGTGGTGCCCGCGGCGCGGGCGACCTCGGCGGCGTAGGCGCGTTCGTCGCTGGGCCAGGTGCCGGTGTAGGCGATGTTGAAGGTGTGCAGGCTGCCGGAGCCGCCGCTGTCGCGCAGTGCCTGCGCGGCGAGTGCGGTGACGAGGCTGGAGTCGAGCCCGCCGGAGGTGACCGCGGCGACGGGGGCGTCCGCGATCAGGAGCCGGGACACCTCCTCGGACAGCAGGTCGCGCAGCTGGTCGCCCGCCTCGGTGAGGGTGCGGTCCTTGTCGGGGCGCAGGCCCTGCTCGTGGGCCATCGGACGCTGCTTGATCCGCAGTCCGTCCCGGTGGCTGAGGAGGACGGTGGCGGCCGGCGGGAACACCTGGATCCCGCGGAACATCGTGCGGTTGCCGAACGGCGTCTTGGAGGTGAGGTAGGCGTCGAGACCTGCCTCGTCCTCCTCGGCCTTCACCCCGGCGAAGCCCAGCAGCGCGGGGAGTTCGGAGGCGAAGTGGAAGCGGCCCGCGGCGCGGTCCCAGTGGTAGTAGAGCGGCTTCATGCCCGAGTCGTCGGTGGCCAGCACCATGCGGGGGGTCTCCCGCAGGTCCATGACCGCCACCGAGTACATGCCGTCCAGGTGCTCGGCGAACCGGTCCCCGTAGGTGATGTACAGCGCGGGCAGGATCGAGCCGTCGCACAGGTCGTCGAAGTGGAAGCCGAGGCCGGCCAGGCGCGAACGCAGCTCGCCGTGGTTGTAGATCTCACCGTTGAAGACCACGGTGACCCGGCCGAGGTGGTACGGCTGGGCGCCCCCCTCGGGGTCCATGATCGACAGGCGGTTGTTGCCCAGGGCCCAGTCGGGCCGGTGCGCGACCCCCTGGGCGTCGGGACCGCCGTGGTGCATCAGGTCGGCGACGCGGCGCAGTTCGGCCTCGTCGGAATGGACGTTGAAGGTTCCGTATATGCGGCACACGCTGCGTTCACCTGACCTGTGAGGAGTAGCCGGCGGCGGAGTAGAGCGCCGGGTCGTAGGGGCTGGGCCCGCCGCAGGTCACGAAGCGGCGGGCGGTGGGACCTGTGTGCGGGTTGCGGGCGCCGTGCAGCACGCCGGGCGAGGCGTACAGGACGTCACCGGCGCTCACGTCGATCCAGCGGTCGCGCAGATACATCTGGCCGACGCCCTCGAAGGCGATGAACGCCTCGTCGCTGTCGGGGTGGAGATGGACGTTGAAGGTCTCGCCGGGCTGCTGGATGCCGCAGTGCAGACACAGCCGGCTGCTGCCGTTGCCGGGCCAGAAGACGAAGTTCATGGTGGCCCGGCGCTCGGCCGCGTCCACCTGCCCGGTACCGCCGAAGCCGCGGAGCTGGGTGGTCTCGTCCCACAGGGAGGAGTGCAGGACCGGCTCGCTCCCGACGGGGGCGTTCGCGAGCGGGGTGCGCCACACGTAGGCGGTCAGACCCCTGCCGTCCGCGGTCAGGGTGAGGGCGCGGCCGGTGGGGGCGTAGGCGGCGGATCCGCGCTCGACGGGGGATTCGAGCTCACCGACGGCCGCGGTGCCCGTCCCCGAGAAGACCACGACCGTGTTCTCCTCGGCCGTGCTGTGCTCGGGGGAGTACGACTCGCCGGCGGCTATCCGGACGACGTGGAGGGTGACATGGGTGGCGCCCGCCGCCGGGCTGACGGGGGTGGCGACCGTGGTGCGGGCGGTGGGGTCGGCGCCGGCGACGGGCCGGAAGTCGAACTCGGCCGCGGTGATGATGCGGGCGTCACCGAGGGCGGTGGCCGGATGGGGTGCGGGTGCGGTGGATGGGGGCATTCCGGTGGCTGCTTCCTGTGTACGAAGGCCGGTGCGGTGGCGTCGGCCCGCTGGTGCGGTGGGGGAATCGGGGGCGAGACGGGGGAGATGGGGGAGACAGGAGATACGGGAGAGGTGAGTGGGTGGGGTCACAGGGGCCGGAGGGGCTTCTGTGGCTCCTTTTCTCTTGCTCCTGAAGGTTCGCGCGGCGGGTTCCCGGTCGTGTCCCGCGTCGCTCCCGGCGCCCGGAGCGGGCGCGGGAACCGGGTGGGTGCGCCTGGCGGGGGCCGGACGGGGCTGTGTCCCGTAAGGGGCGCGGGGAACGGCGCACTCGTTTGCCTTGAGGGGCGCGGGGAACGGCGCGGCTCGCCCCACGTACCGGCCGCCGGCCCTCGGGGCCGGGACACGCGGGCATCAAGCAGCTGGCCACACGCGAACGCCGCACGGCGCGCCCCCTGAGCAGGGGGCGCGCCGTGCGGCGTGCTGCTGTGCGGAGTTGCCTGGAGAGGCCGCCGACCGGTCCGGGTGGGCCCGAACAGGCCGGTTCAGCAGGCCTCTTGGGCGACCACGGGCTGGGCCCGGTCGGTGCGGTCGGCCCGGTCGACCTGGTCGGTCGGCTCGACCGGCGCGGCCGGGTCGGGAACGGGCGGGACCGGAGCGGCGGCGGCCGGCGGCTCGGCCGCGCGCCGTGCGGGCAGCGGCAGCCGCCCCTCCGCGAGAGCCAGCGCCGCGATGACCACCGCGCCGCCCACCGGCACGTTCCAGGTGACGGACTCGCCGAGGGCCGCGGCGCCGACGATCACGGAGAACACCGGGACCAGGTAGTTGACGCCGGAGGCCGTGGTCGGTCCCGCGTCCGCGATGAGCCGGTTCATCAGGACGAAGGCGATACCGGTGGAGGCGCCGCCGAGGACCAGGAGGGACAGCAGCGGGCCGGCCGTCAGCTCGCCCGGCAGGTCCCAGCCGATGCTGAAGGTGGTGATCAGACCGGTGATGACCATGGCGGAGGTGAGCTGCGCGGCGGTCACGGCGAGCGCCGGGATCTTGTACGGGGAGATGAACCGGCGGAGGTAGACGAAGCTGATCGCGTAGCTGATCGCCGCCCCGACACAGGCGAGTTGGCCGCCGATGGAACCGAATCCGTCGGTCCGCCACGGCCCGACCACGACGATCAGGCCGACGAAGCCGATCACGAGTCCGGTCACCTTGCGGGCCGTGGGCTTCTCCGTGCGGATGGCCAGGGCGGCGAGCCCCAGGGTGACCAGCGGTGTGGCGCCCTGGATGACACCGGCGATGGTCGCGGTGGTGTGCTGCTCGCCGACGGCGAAGAGGGTGAACGGCACGACGTTGCCGAACACCGAGGCGACGGCGATGTGTCCCCAGACCGCGCGGTCGGGGAAGGAGCCCTTGGTCACGGCGAGGATCAGGCCGACGACGAGGGCGCCCACGAGGAGCCGCCCGAAGGCGAGTTGGAGCGGGGCGAAGGCGTCCAGCGACACCTTGATGAAGGCGAAGCTGCACCCCCACAGGGCGGCGAGCAGGCCGAAGCGGGCCCAGTTGACGGGATGCATGTGATGACTCCTGAGAGTTGTCGAACGGGACGGGGAACGGAACGGGGAACGGGAACGGAGAACAGGGACGAGGAATAGCGGACGGGGAACAGCGGACGGACGTGCACCGGGACGGACGTGTGTCGGGCCGGACGTGTACCGGGAGGGGCAGGTCAGGGCTCGTCGATCTCGAACTGGTCGTACTTCTCCATGAGCGCGACCATCTCGGCCCGCGACGGGGTGTTCCCGTCGGCCAACAGCTCCGCCAGACCGGTGAAGTAGGCCTCGCGGTTCTCCGCGGGCGTGAAGATGATCAGCATCTCCGCCGGTGCGTCGCTGTCGTTGCGGAAGCCGTGCACGGCGTGCTCGGGCACGTGCAGGAAGTCGCCGGCGTGGGCCTTGTGCCAGCCCGTGCCGTCGTGGACGGTGACCTCTCCGGAGATGACGTAGAACGACTCGGAGATCCGGGTGTGGTAGTGCGGGGCCGCTCCGGCGGCGCCCGGCAGCATGTGGTGGTGGAAGAGGCCGAGGCGGCCGTCGGTGGTCTCGGCGAGCGCGATGTACCGGGTGGTGGTGGTCTCCCCGATACGGACCTTGACGGCGTCGCCGAACCTCTTCAGGGTCGAGACCAGCAGCGTCATGACGGGTCCTCCCACATGCTCAGGTACCGCTCGCCGGTGTCGGGCAGGACGGTGACGACGGTCTTGTCCCGGTACTCGGGACGGGCCGCGACCGACTGTGCGGCGTGCACGGCCGCACCGGAGGAGACCCCGACGAACAGGCCCTGCCCTGCGGCGAGTCGGCGGGCGGTGTGCAGCGCGTCCGCGTCGCTGACGGCGATCACCTCGTCGATCAGGGAGACGTCGGTCGTCGGGGCGATGAAGCCGCCGTTGAGACCGGGGATGCGGTGCCGGCCCGCCTGTCCGCCCGACAGCAGCGGGGACCCCTGCGGCTCGACCGCGACGATCCGTACCCCGGAGTCGTACTCCCGCAGATGACGGGCGATCCCGGTGAGGGTGCCGCCGGTGCCCACCGCGCAGACCAGGGTGTCGACGCGGCGGCCGGTCGACGCGAGCGCGGCGGTGATCTCGGGGCCGGTGGTGGCGTAGTGGGCCTCGACGTTGTCCGCGTTCTCGTGCTGGCAGGGGAACCAGGAGCCCGGGGTGAACGCGTGGATCTCCTCGGCCTTCTCGATCGCTCCCGGGTAGCCGCGGTCCGCGGGGGTCTGGACGACCTCGGCGCCCAGCGCCGCCAGCAGCCGCACCCGCTCGGTCGTCGCGTTGTCGGGCAGCACGATGACGCAGCGGTAGCCGCGGGCCGCGGCCAGGGCGGCGAGCGAGATGCCGGTGTTGCCCGAGGTGGCCTCGACGATCGTGCCGCCCGGCGCCAGATCGCCGCGCGCCTCGGCCGCCCTGAGCATGTACAGGGCCGCCCGGTCCTTGCTGCTGGACATCGGGTTGGCGGCCTCCAGCTTGGCCAGTATCTCGGCGCCCGGTGCCAGGCCTTCGAGCCTCAGCCGGATCAGCGGGGTGGCGCCCACCAGGTCGTCGATGCCGTCGGCGACGGCCGGCCGGACCAGGGACGGTTGGGAGGTGTGCGGTGCGAGGGTGCGCATGGTGTGATTCCTTGTCAGATCTGGGCCTGCGGGCGGAAGGGGCGGGAACACCGGGCTGCGGGCGGGGAGACCGGAGGGAGGCGGACCGGTGGCGCGGAAGGCGGTCGAGCGGGAGCCGGGGGATCCGGCGGCGGGAGGTCGGGCGGCGGAAGGTCCGGGGGCGGGGGAGCGGCTACCAGGAACCGGCCGAGGCGATGCTCGCGATGGTGTCCTCGGCCGGGCGGCCCGGGGTGCGCCCGGAAGCGGTGGCGGCCAGCATCCGCATCCCCTCCGGCACGTCCTTGTTGACCAGGGCCTGGGCGCCGATGATCGCGTCGTCGCCGACGGTCACCGGGCCGAGCACGGTGGCGTTGGTGCCGAGGATGACGTTGCGGCCCACGACCGGATGCCGGCGGTCGCCCTGCGGCCTGTTGTTGTCGCTCCACCAGCCGACCGCGCCGAGCGTCACCTGGTGGTAGATCGTCACGTCGTCGCCGATCGTGCACGTCTCGCCGATGACCACCGCGGCTCCGTGGTCGATGAAGACCCGGCGGCCCAGTACCGCCCCGGGGTGGATCTCGACCGCGGTCAGCCGGCGGGCCCAGCGGGCCAGCAGCCGTGCCGTCATCCGGTGTCCTCCGGTGTGCAGCCGGTGGGCGATCCGGTGCGTCCACAGCGCGGTCAGCGCGGGGTGCAGCGCGGCTTCGAGACGGCCGCGGACGGAGGGGTCGCGCTCGACGACGACGCGCAGGTCCTCCCGCATCACCCGCATCAGCCGCAGCGGGCCGGTGCCGGGGAGGGACGGAGGGGTGGCCGTCGGTGCGGCGGCCCGGGTGCCGGCCGGGTCGGTCCGCCGGAAGGGCAGGACAGAGGCGGGCTCCTTGTCGGTGGCGCTCATGGGGGCTCCAGTCGGTGAGGAAGGGGCGGCCGTGGACGGGTCCGGGACGGTGTGCGGGGGCACGTTCCGCTCCCGGTGAGGAGGGGGAGCCCGACGGCCGCGGCTGTGGTCGAGGTCCCGAGAAGACAGTGCCCCACGCCGTTCCCGCTCTCTTCCCGCCCGGTTCCCGCCGCCCACCGGTGCGCGGGAGCGGTTCGGCGGCCCGGCCGGGAACGTACGGGGAGGGATCCGGGAACGGGCGGAGGGACACTCCCGTCGAGCGCCACTCCGCGCGGAAACGCGTGGGCACGGCCGGAACAGTCGGTCCGGCGCCCTCACGCATCAAGGAAGCATCCACACATGTACGAACATTCAGTTGACCGGCCATCAGTTGCCCGGCCGTCAGTTGTCCGGGGCACCCCGGACATGGGCGAGCGCGACAGCCGCCGGATCCCGCCCGCCGTCGAGGAGACGAGGAGCCAGCCATGAGCGCGACGGCCGACCGCTACCGAGAGCCGCACCCCCCGGACAGTGCTCCGCAGCGCCTGCTGCTGCTCTGTCCTTCGGCCAGCCTCGTCCGCGAGGCCGTCGCGGCGGGTTTCGCCGTACGGGTGCTCGCGGACGCCTCCCTCACTCCGGAGGCACAGGAGTCCCAAGGGTCCCAGGAGTCCCTGAAGCCCGCGACGTCCCCCCATGCTCCGGACTGCCCGGACGAGGGCCTTCCCCCCGGGATACCGGTGGAGCTCGTCGACCTCACGGACGAGACCGCGCTGGTCGAGGCGATCGACGTCGCGGTCCGGGTCCACGGGACGCAACGGCTGCTGGCCTTCGCCGGAACGGCCGCCCTTCCCGCGGTCGCGAAGACCGCGGCCCGTCTCGGCGTGACCCCCAACCCGGTCGACGCGGCCCGGCTGCTGGGCGAACCCGCGGCCATGAGGGCCCTGCTCAACGGCAGCAGGCACTCGTACGTACCCGCCGCACAGGCCCGTACGGCCCAGGAACTGCCCGCCGCGGTCGAGGAGATCGGCGCGCCCGTCACCGTACGCACCCTGCCGTCCTCCACGCGGACCGCGTCCTGTCCCAGCGGGTCGGCGGGTGAGCGTTCCTATCTCGTGGAGCAGTATCTGGAGGGCCCGGAGTACGGCGTCGTGACGCTCACCGTCGACGGTATGCACCGGGTCGTCGGTGTCGTGGCACTGCACGGCGCCTGGCATCCGAGCAGCCATCTGTTCCCGGCCCCCCTGGGGGAACGGGACGAGGCGGAGGCGCGCGCGATCGCGACCGAGCTGCTCGACCTCGCCGGTTACGAGTTCGGCTACGCCTACACCGTGGTCGTCCTGACCGCCGACGGCCCACGCGTGGTGCGTTCCCGGGCCGACTACCCGGACGATCCGCTCGCCTCCCTGATCGAGCTCGCGACGGGCTTCCGCGCCGAAGCGGAACTCGTCCAGGCGCTGGCCGGGAAACCCGTGAACGTGCCGACTGCCGACCGGTACGCCGCCGTCGCGTCCTACCGGCTGCCCGTGGGGCGGCTGTTGTCGGTGTCGGGCCTCGAATCGATCTCCGAGCTGCCCGGAGTGCACCGGGTCCACTTCCCGTACGCGTCCGGGGACGACATCCCCGGCCACGGCGGCGGCGCGGACGGCTATGTGCTGCTGAGCGCGGAGTCCACGCAGGAGGCCGCGGAGACGGTCACCCAGGCGGGACGGCTGCTGCGCGCGGAGGTGAGCCGGCGCCCCGACCACCTCTGAGTTCCGGTACGCCGCTGTCGTACACCCCTGCCGTACGCCTCTGCCGTACGCCGCCCGCACGGCCCGAAGGAGGCCGTGCGGGCGGTCGTCGTGAGCGTGCGCGGGCCCCGCCGAAGGGGTTCCCGGGTGCTTCCCCGCCGCACCCGACGGGCCGGTAACGGACCCGGAACGGGCCGGGAGCGCCCGGCGCGACCTTTCTTTCTGTCAGCACCGCAGATCGCGACGACAGAAGGCGGACAACATGATTCTCAAGGGCTTCGGAACCTCGGCCGGTCTCTTCGCCTCCGCGGCGGTCACCCTCGCTCTCGCAGCCGGTGTCGCCGCCGGGACGGCCGCCGCGAGCCCCACCTCGGACGAGGGTCCGAACTTCGTCCCCGGCTTCTCGCTCGCCCTCGACGCCGCCACGGACCGCGGCCCGGCCCGCACACTCGCCTCCGACGAGGGCCCGAACGTCATCACCACCGGCATCGAGGGCGACGAGGGTCCGAACATCGTGACGGCCGGCGCGGAGGGCGACGAAGGCCCGAACGTCGTCGCGGTCGGCGCCGAGGGCGATGAGGGTCCGAACGTCGTCACGGCCGGTGTGGAGGGTGACGAGGGCCCGAACGTCGTGACTGTCGGCGCGGAGGGTGACGAGGGTCCGAACGTCGTCGCGGTCGGCGCCGAGGGTGACGAAGGCCCCAACGTCGTCACCGATGGTGCGAACGGTGACGAGGGCCCCAACTTCTACGCCGCCTGAACCGCTTGAGGCCCGCCCCCGGACGTCGCGTCCGCCCCGCCCGCTGAACCTCGCCCCACATGCCGATGCCCGCCGTGACGAACGGCGGGCATCGGCATGTGGCGTTTCACCCGACCGGCGGGTCAGTCCGCCCGGCGGTAGCGGCCCGGGATCCCCATCGCACGGAACGCCTCCTCGGCGGCAGCCCCCCGCTCGGCCGCCCCCTCGGCGTCACCCAGCGCCGCCAGGGCCCGGGCGATGCCGTCCAGGGCGTAGGCCTCCTCCACCCGGTGGCCCAGCCGGGCCGCGGACGCGTGGGCCTGCCGGTGCAGCCCCAGCGCCCGTTCGTCGTCGCCGTCCCGGTGGAAGAACCGTCCCGCGGTGTTCCACACGGTGACCTCCCGTACGGGCGCGTCCTCCAGCCCCTTGGCGGCAAGGGCCTCCTCCACCCAGGGCAGCACCTGCTGCCGCCGCCCGAGCCGGCCCTCGGCCTCCGCGGACAGGACGAGCTGCAGCGCCCGGTCGGCCGGGGCCAGCGCACCGGGGGCACGCTCGCGGGCCGCCGCCAGCGTGCGGGCGGCCGTCGCCACGTCACCCATGGCCAGCTGTACCTGCGCGAGATCGCTGAGTCCCACGAGTTCCTTCTCCGACGCGCCCAGTTTGCGGGCGAGTTCGATGGACCGGGTCGCCGCGCTCACCGCCTCCTCGAAGCAGCCGCGCTCCATGTAGACGCCGCTGACGTTCGACAGGGACTCCGACTCGGCCCGCTCGGCGCCGAGTTCGCGCTTGAGGGCGATCGACTGCTCAAGGCGGGGAAGCGCCTCGTCGAAGCGGCCGGTGGTGGCGAGCAGCAGGCCCAGGACGCCGGTGTCCTTGGCCTGGCCGCGCCGGTCGCCCAGTTCCACCGCCAGTTCGTGCGCCTCGACCGCCGCCGCTATGCCGTCCTCGAACCTGCCGCGCTTCCAGCAGGCGACCGCCAGATTGGACAGGCTCAGCCGCAGCAGATCGGTCTCGTTCAGACGGCGGGCCGCGGCGAGCGCGGTACGGCACAGGGCGAGGAAGTCGTCGAGCCTGCCCCGCAGATCGAGGTGGAAGACGACGTTCGCCGCGAGCAGGGCGACCTCGCGGTCCAGGCCCCGGCGGAAGGCCAGGGCGATTGCCGCGAGCAGACTGTCCTGCTCGCGCTCGAACCAGTCGCGGGCGGCTTCCGGCGTGGCCAGCGGGGCCAGTTCCGGCTGGAACGAGGGTGTCGGACGGGCCATCCGCACCCGGCCGGGGAAGAGCAGGTCGCAGGCGGCGTCCGAGGCGGTGAGCGAGAACTCCAGCAGGCGCCGGACCGCGCCCGCGGCCTCCTCGGAGAACTCGCCGGTGCCGCCGGAACTCCGCGTGTGCGACAGCATGAGGGCGAAGCTGCGCACGAGGTCGTGGAACGCGTAGCGGCCCGGCTCGTGCTGCTGCACGAGGTGCATGTCGAGCAGGTACTCCAGGACGTCCTCGGCGTCCCTGACCCCCAGGTCGAGCAGGGCCGCCGCCGTGTAGACGTCGAGATCGGCGCCCGGGTACTGGCCGAGGAGCCGGAAGGATTTGCGGTAGTCGGCGCCCAGTCCCTCGTACGACAGCCGCAGGGTGACCTCCACGCTGCGTTCGCCGGCGCTGAGTTCGGCGAGGCGGTGGGTGTCGTCGCGGAGCCGGTCCACGAGGTAGCGCACGGTCCAGCGGGGTCGTTTGCGCAGTCGTGCCGCGGCGATGCGCAGGGCGAGCGGCAGGTGCCCGGCCAGGTCGGCGAGGTCGGCGACGGCCGTGGGTTCGGCCTCCGCGCGGCGCTCTCCGATGATGCCGACGATCAGGGCGACGCTGTCCGGCGGCGCCATCGTGCCCAGGGACACCGAGTGCGCCGCGTCGAGGTCGACGAGCAGGGCACGGCTGGTGATCAGGACGACCGTGCCGGTGGGCGAGGCGAGGAGCGGCTTCACCTGAGCCTCGTCGACTACGTTGTCAAGCAACAGGATCATGCGGTGTTTGGTCATGGTGGAGCGCCACAGGTTGATCCGGCCCTGCGGGTCGTCGGGGATGCGTTCGCCGGGAATGCCGAGCATCCGCAGCAGGGCCTCGGCCGCGGCGGGCGGGGCGAGGGGTTCCTCGCCCGGGGTGTAGCCGCGCAGGTCGAGATGGAGCTGGGCGTCGGGGTACTGCTCGGTGAGACGGTGTGCGGCGCGCACGGCCAGCGACGTCTTGCCGCTGCCGCCCATGCCGTCGATGGCGATGATCAGGGGGCCCGAACCGGTGGCGCCCTCCACGAAGCCGAGGAGCTTGTGCAGTTCCTCCTCGCGGCCGGTGAAGTCCCGCAGGTCGTAGGGGAGGGTGGAGCGGCTGCCGGTCACGGCCGGGGCCGCGGTCGGCGAGGGTGCGGCGGCGACGGTCAGGGAGGGTTCGTTGCGCAGGATGGCCTGGTGCAGCTCCCGTAAGGCGTCGCCCGGCTGGATGCCGAGTTCCTCGTCGAGCAGGGCGCGGATGTTCCCGTACTCCTCCAGCGCCTCGGCCTGGCGGCCCGAGCGGTACAGGGCGAGCATGAGCTGGCCGCGGAGGGTCTCGCGCAGTGGGTTGCCGCCGATCGCCTCGCGGATACCGGCGACCAGTTCGGCGCCCTCCCCGGCCTCCAGTCTGAGGTCGAAGAGCTGCTCCACCGCGGTCATGCGGCGTTCCTCCAGCGAGGCGGAGGCCGCGTCGACGACCGCTCCGCCGTTGCCGGACAGCACCGGGCCGCGCCACAGGGCGACCGCTTCGCGCAGGAGTGCCGTCGCCTCCACGGCGAGGCCGGCGGTGGCGTGGTCGCGGGCCCGCCGCAGGGCGTCGGTGAACTGCAGCAGGTCCAGTTGCTCGGTCGTGACGGCGGCGCGGTAGCCGGGGCCGTCCGTCGCGATGAGGGTGCGTCCGTCGGGGATGCGCTGGCGCAGTTCGGCGACGGCCTTGCGTACCTGGTGGGCCGCGGTGGCCGGGGCGTCCTCGTCCCAGACGGCTTCGACGAGCCGGTGGACCGGCAGGACGCGCTGGGGTTCGAGGAGCAGCGTCACCAGGACGCGTTCGCTGACGGGCCCGCCGACGTGGACGCGCTCGTCACCGTCCCAACATTCCAGAGACCCGAGGATGCGAAAGCGTACGGGCGGTGTTTGGCGCATGGCGCGTGCCCTCTCCTCGGTCCGGGGGCGGCCGCCCCCGGCGCTGCTCGCCTGCGGGGAGCAGCGGGGCGGAGCTCGCGGCAGGACCGGAGACCGCTTCCCATTCCTCGATGTTCCGCAGGGAACCGCGCTGGGCGGCCATCACTGTCGTGTACATCCTGACCCACAATGTGTACCGACCGGTGCGGCTTCACACGTCTCGTGGCTGAGACGCGGGGCGCGCTGGTGGATATCGGACAAGTTTTTGTAGGGGTTTAGGCTTTGCGCAGGTCGCCGACGGGTGAACGGACCGGGTGCAACGGGCATACCGCGGGCGGGCGTCGACGGCCGACTGCCCCGGCCGCGAAGGAGCCCCTCCCGGAGCACGGGAACGGCACGACGCGAAGCATCGTTTCTGCACCGGCTGTGTCGCGGAGCGTAGTTCCCGTACGCTTCCCGGCCGGGTCGGAGGTCAGGGGCGCAGCCCCGCCTCCCGGGGGCGCGGGGAACTGCGCGACCCGCCCCCACCGGCCCGCAGCCGAAGTCCCCCCGCCCCGCCCGGCGTTCCGAAGCGAAAGCGCAAACGCACACGGCCGGTGGCCGACGGCGGAAACCGTCGGCCACCGGCCGTGTGCGTCCGGTGTTGTCAAGGGCGCCTCGACAACGCGGGTTCGGCGTCCGGAGGCGCCGGCGCACGGTCCGCCGGCTCCTCGATCGGCGTGTCGGCGAGCAGGCCTCCACGGCCCCAGTGATCCTGCTCGACATCCCGTACGAGCACGGTCACGACGTCTCTCGGGCATCCCGCGATCCGGGCCACCGTCGTGGTCAACTCGTCCACGAGATCGGCTCGTTTCTGTCGGTCGTTGCCCTTCCACCAGTCCACGGTCACCACAGGCACGGTCTTCTCCTCATTCGTCGGGTGTGTCGAAGGATGTGTCGGGAGATTTCTCAGGGGTGCTGAAGCCCCTCGGCCACCGGGAACTGGTCGAATCTGCGCGCCAGTTCCTCCAGCATCCCGGGGGTCGGTTCGGGCGACGAGTTCAGCAGGTCGCCCAGTTCGCGGAAGTACCTCTCCCGGCCGCCGTCCGGGGTGAACATCACCAGCAGGGTGGCGGGATCGGCGCCGGGGTTGCCGAACGCGTGGCCGGTGCCGGGCGGCACCATCATGAACGTGCCGGGGCCGGCCACGCGCCGCTCCGAGCCCAGGGTGAGCAGGACGTCGCCGCTCGCCACGTAGAACATCTCGGTGAGTTCGTTGTGGAAGTGCAGGGGGGCTCCGGGTGCGCGGGGCGGGAGCCGGTGTTCGGTGAGCCCGAAGCGGCCGGCCGTGTCGTCCCCGGTGACGAGGAAGGAGACGGGGGTGCCGTCGACGACGGTGGTGGGACCGGCTCCGGGCTCGATCACTCGGGGGAGCGTCACCGCTCGCCCCCGGCATCCGCCCGGACGGCCGCCGTACGGGGCGACAGTGTCCGCAGTGCCACCGCGGCGGCCACCAGGGCGAGGACGGCGGTCAGCGCGTACGCCCGGCCGAACGCCTCGCCCGCGGGCGCGTCGCCCAGTACGAGGACCAGTACGGCCAGTCCCATGGCGCCGCCCGTGTACTGCGTCGTCGTCAGGACGGCGGACGCGGTGCCCTGTTCGCTGTCGGGCACGTCCTTGGTGCCCGCGATGTACATCCCCGCGAAGGCCATGCCCTGGCCCAGCCCGCTGACCAGCAGGCCCGGCAGTACGGCGGTCCAGTAGTCCGAGCCGCCCGTCCCGAGACCCAGCAGGGCGAGGCCCACCGCGCCGACCGTGAATCCGGTGGCGAGGGTGCGGCGGATGCCCCAGGACCCGGCGAGCTGCCCGGTGACGAGGTTGCCCGCCACCACGCTCAGCGCCAGCGGCAGGAAGGCGATACCGGCACCGAGCGGACCGTAGCCCCACACGTCCTGGAGGAAGAGGGTGATCAGGAAGAACTCGGCGCCGACGCTCGCCATGTAGAGCGCCGACATCGTGCTCGCACCGGCCAGCGAGCGGACCCGCAGCAGGGCCGGCGGGATGAGCGGGGTGGCGGCCGGACGCCGGTCGTACGCCGACCAGGCCGTGCCCAGGGCGACGGCCGCGGCCAGGCAGCCCAGGCAGGACGCGGAGGCCCAGCCGTCGACCGCGGCCTGGGTGAGCGCCGCCACCAGGAAGAGCACGGCGCCGGTGAACAGGGCGGCGCCGGGGATGTTGAGGTGCCTGACCGACGCCTTGGTCCGCGCGCCGGCCGGCAGGACCCGCAGCGCGAGGACGACGGTGAGCGCGATGAGCGGCACGTTCACGAAGAACACCCACCGCCAGGAGAGCGCGGCGGTCAGCACACCGCCGATCAGTACACCGGCGGCGAGTCCCACCGCGCCGATCGCGCCCCAGATCGCGAGCGCTCGGGAACGGACGGGGCCTGCCGGGAACGCGGCACCGATCAGGGCCAGCATGGCCGGGGTCAGGGCGGCGGCGCCGATGCCCTGCGCGGCACGGGAAGCGACCAGCAGCCACTGGTCGCCGGCCAGTCCGGCCGCGAGCGAGCCGAGACCGAACAGGGCCAGCGCGCCGAGGAAGAGCCGGCGCGGCCCGGTCAGGTCGGCGGCCCGGCCCCCGACCACGAGGAAACTGGCGAAGAAGACGGCGTACGCCGACACGACCCACTGGAGCCGTTCCGGGGCGAGGCCCAGGCCCGATCCGATGCTGGGCAGTGCCACGTAGATGATCGAGTAGTCGAGTGCCACCAGGAACTGGGCGATGGACAGGGCGAGCAGCGCGGCCACCATACGGCCGGTGAACCGGGTGGAGGCGGGAGGGGGAGCGGGGGAGGCGGGGATAGGAGAAGGGGCGGAGGTCTCGGCGGAGGTCTCAGGGGTCTGGGCGGTGGTCATGACAGGGCTCCGGTCGGTTCCGGGCTGGTCCCGGTGAGGGCTCGGGTGGCGACGCGGGTCGTCGCCGGGGTCGTGACGCGGGCGGTGAGCGGTGTTCCGTGCAGGAGAACGTCGATCACCGAGGGGAAGTCGGCGACGACGTGGTCGGCGCCGGCGGCCTGAAGCGCCTCGGCGGTGTCGACGCCGTAGGAGACGGCCACGGTCCGCAGGTCCGCGGCACGGGCCATCGCCATGTCGGTGACGGTGTCGCCGACGTACCAGGACCGCGAGGCCTGTGCGCGGAGGTCGGCCAGGGCGCGCAGCGCCATGTCGGGGTGGGGCTTGCCGCGTTCGACCATGTTGTGGCAGATGACGGTGTCGAACCGGTTGAGGATGCCGGTGGCGTCCAGCAGCGCGTGGGCACTGGCGTAGATCTTGGAGGTGGCGATGCCGAGCGGAATCCGCGCCGACCGCAGCCGGTCCAGCCCCTCGACGACTCCCGGCAGCAGGAGTTCCGGCCCCCGGCTGAGGACGTCCGTGGTGAAGCGGCGGCGGTAGCGGGCGGCGGCCTCGGCGGTCACGGTGTCGTGGACGCACGTGCCCAACAGCCCCGCGAGAGAGGCCTCCAGGGGTTTTCCGACCGTGGCCAGCACGTCCGCGTGCGAGGGATCGGCGCCGAGACCGCGCACCACGTCACCGATCAGTTCGGCGATGGCGGACGGGGTGTCGGCGAGAGTGCCGTCGATGTCGAAGACGAACGCGGTGGTCATGCCGCGGCCACCTGTCCGACGGGCTCGGCGGTGGCGGCGTACGCGACCGCGAGGTGCCCGGCGAGCCGGGCGGTGCTGATCAGGACCTCGCGGTTGGCGGCGGCCGAACGGCCCTCCGTGGCCCGCGAGACGGCCTTCATCAGATATGGGGTCGCGGCGGGACCGCGCACCCCGTCGTCCTCGGCGGCGCGCAGCGCCCCCTGGATGACCCCTTCCATGAGGTCGCTGTCCAGGGCGTGTTCCTCGTCGATGGGCGCGGTGATCAGGGCGCCGCCGGGCAGCCCGGCCGCCCAGTGAATCCGTACCGCGCGGGCGATGTCGCCCGGGTCGTCGATCCGCTGGGGGACGCGCAGTCCGCTGGAACGGCAGTAGAAGGCGGGGAAGTGGTCGAAGCGGTAGCCGATCACCGGCACCCCGAGCGTCTCCAGGTACTCCAGGGTCAGGCCCAGGTCCAGGATGCTCTTCGCACCGGCACAGACCACGGCCACCTTGCTCCGCGTGAACTGCACGAGGTCGGCGGAGACGTCGAAGCTCTCGCCCGCACCGCGGTGGACTCCGCCGATGCCCGCCGTGGAGAAGAACGGGATGCCCGCGAGATCCGCGGCGACGATCGACGAGGCCACCGTGGTGGCACCCAGGCCGCCGCCGGCCAGTACGACACCGACATCCCTGCTGGACACCTTGGGCACGTCGGTACCGACCGCGAAGCGTTCCATGTCGTCGGGGGACATGCCCACGGTGAACCGGCCGCCGTCCAGCCCGACGGTCGCCGGGACGGCACCCGACTCCCGGACCGCCTTCTCGATGGCGAGCGCGGTCTCCACGTTGCCCGGATAGGGCAGTCCATGGGCGATCACCGTTGATTCCAGGGCGACAACGGGCCGGTTCTCGGCCAGCGCGTCACCTACTTCCTCACTTGTACGCAGCAATGGGTGCACGAGGGGTCTCCTGAACGATTCGTCGTACGAGGTCGGGGAGCGGAGGCGGTGCGTGCGACTCGGTCGGCGCGGGAGTGTGCTGCTCTCCGGGTCACCAGGACTGTCCCGAACCCCGTTCCCGTTCCGTTCCCACCCCGCGCTCGCCCGGCTCCCGCGTTGTCAGTGCCGGGCGCTTGAATGGCCCCATGAACCTCCACGATGTCGCGCTGCGGCTGCCGGACACCGCCGAAGTCCTCGACCGCTGCGCCTCGTTGGCGGTCCTGCACGCGATCCTCGAACCGGACCCCGTCCGGCGGGGCTGCACCCTCACCGCTGCCCAGGAGGAGGCGCAGACCGCGCGACTGCGGCATCCGGACGGCAGATGGCTGAGCGTCGGCTTCTCCGGGGCCGGGGCCGAGGGCGGCGGGGCGCTGCTGCACTGGCACCAGGAGCCGGGGCAGGGGCGGCCGGGAGTGCTGGACGACGTCCCCAAGTCGCTGTGGCGGATCCTGGAGGACGTCTCGTGCGACTGCCTGGGCGATCCGCGGCTGATGGCCGCCGCGATCTGGCGGGAGCCGGGCGACGACAACTGGCGCGCGACCGACGACTCGGCCCCGGGGGCCGCTCCGTCCCTGCTGCGCTGTCTGACGGGCCGTTCCCCCGAGCGTGCGCGCCGGTTCGCGTTCAAGCACTACGGCACGCGCGCGGGTCGCGAGGCGGTCCACCACCTGATGGCCCTGCGGACGGATCGCGGGCGAGACCGCACCACGGATGTCGCGCCGGGCCTCGGTGCGGATCGCGGGCCGGGCCTCGGCGCGTCGGCCGATACGCCGAGCGCGGCGCCGACCGCAGCGCCTGCCGCAGGATTTGTGGGGCGGGCGCTGTCGTCGGTCGAGCGTCTGCCGTCGGCGGCCACGTACCGGCGGAGCAGCGAGCTGTTCCGCCGCCGTGACGCCTCCGGGCTGATCACCACCGCGGCCTTCCGGCACCGGGCCGGCCGCGACCAGCAGCACTTCACCGACCTCGCCGCCGAGGTCGACGGCGACATGGTGGCGATCGGCGGCGGCGCGACCGCCGTGGAATCACCGCAGGGCGCGTTGCTGACCGCCTCGTACCCGGCGGACGACGGATCGGCCTGGCTGGCGTCGTCCAAGGACCACAACATCCCGCAGCCGCACCGGCTGACCGCCTTCGCGATCGGCATGAGCATCGACGGAGTCAGCCGTGAGCGGCTGGCCGGGGAACTGCTGACCGTCGTCAGGACCCGGAGCGAGCGCGCGGCGCACCCGTTCGCCTCCGCCCGGGTCCCGGCGGGCCACACGCTGATCGGCGGGGGATTCCGCGTCAACTGGCGCGATCCCAGGGGCGGTCACACCGAGGGCAACCTCGCCACCGCCTCCTACCCGCGGGCAGGAGGCGCCTGGACCGCGCGCTCCAAGGACCACCGGGTCTCCAGCCCGTGCACCATCGACGCGTACGCGGTCTGCCTGAAGTCCTCGTTCGTGGTCGACGGCGTCCGGTACACCGTCGACGCCCGGACGGACTTCGCCGAGAGCGACGGCGGTCCGGTGCCGCATCCCTCCGCCGCGCTGTCGCTCCCCGCGACCGGACACGTGCTGACCGGCATCGGCGCCGAAGCACTCCCCACCGAACCGGGCTCGCTGCTGTGGCAGTTGGAACCCACGGCGGACGGTACGAGCCCGGGTGTCAGGTCAGGATCGAAGGATCACGTGGAATGGTCCCCGGACACGCTGTGCGCGTGGGTGCTGGCCGTCCGCCTGATACGAAGCTGATCTCGGAGTTGCTGTCGGAGCTGATGTCGGAGCTGACGGGCAGGGAGTGCGCGGGCTGAGCCGTCACTTGCCGAACAGGCCGGACACGATGTCCGTGATGCCGTCGAGGAGACCGCCGGAGGACGTCTCGGTCGGCGAGGGTTCGGCCGGGGTGTCCGGGGGAGTGGAGTCGGCCGTACTGGGAGCCGTGGTCGGCTCCTGGGCCGAGTCGGGGGACGCCGTCCGGCTGGGCTGCACGGCGACCGCTTCCTCCTCGTCGGCGGGCACCGCCCCGGTGTTGCCCGCCTTCGAGGACGCGCCGGCCGCGGACGGCTCGTCGGCCGAGGTGGTCGAGCCCTTCTCGGCCGACGGCGAACCGCCCATCGCCTCCGGGGCCGTGTCCTTCGACGGCTGCCGGATCGGTGACCCCGCGGCGGTGGAGGAGGGACTGTCGGCGGTCGGTGCGCCGGACTTCGGCGACTCCGACTGCTCGACCTCGTCCACGCTCTGGTTCTGGCTGCTGCCGCCGAGCACGCCGGGTATCTGGAGCCATGGAGCGGTGGAGTTGCCGTCGGCGATCGCGACGCCCAGGGTGGCGGCGGAGCACACGCAACCGGCTGCCACGAGCCAGCCCATCCGGCGCATCCGGCTGGCCCGCCGGCCGCTGGGATCGACGAATATCGGCGCGGACTCCAAAGAGTCGGACCGGCTTTCCGCGCCGCGGTCCACGACGTCCGTACCCTGCTCCGGGCGTATGTGCCCTTCCCCGCCCGCCTTGCCTGTCATGCAACTGCCCTTTCACCGTGCTGAGGTTCGTGTGTGAGCCGAGTGTTGTCGGCCTGCGAGGGTGATCCGTTGCCACTGCGGTGTACGGATTGGTCCAAAGAGGAAAAGTTTTGTCCGACTCGATCGCCAGGAGGGGACGGCCACGCATCCGTCGGCGACCGCCGCTTCGGCCGGTTGCCCGGCTCCGACGAGATCGCCGTGCTGGTGACACAGACACAGACGCATCCGTCTCCCAGGGGGCCTCGGTGGTAGCGCGCACCAGCCGCTGAGTCACCGCGGGCCGCCGGGAACGCGGGACGCCCAGACCCAAGAGCCCGAAGGCGTCGCCGCCCGCCGCCGCGGAGCCACCCGCGTCCGCCGCGCCCCGGTCGAAACGCTCGGCGGCGCTGCGCTGCGCTGCCCGGCCCACCGCCCGGCCCGCGCCCGCATACGCCAGCCCGCCGCAGACGCATCAGGCAGGGCCGACCGACCCCCCGCCGCACCGCCACCCCCCGGCGATTCCTCGCCGAATCCCCCATTGACACGTTCGGCTAATCACATTAGCTTTTAGCTAACAACCTTAGCCAAGCGGTCGGCGGCAACAGTCGGCCCATACGATCCGGGAGATGTCATGACCGAGTACCTCGCCGTCGACGGCGGCACCATCGCTTACGAGGTGGCCGGATCCGGCCCGCTGATCGTCCTCGCGCACGGCATGGGCGACAGCCGCGCCGCCTACCGCGCGTTGATCCCGCCGCTGGTGGCGGCGGGCCACCGCGTCGCCGCCGTCGACCTGCGCGGCTGCGGCGAATCCAGTACCGACTGGCACGCCTGGAGCCGTACCGCGATCGCCGGCGACCTGCTGGCCCTGATCCGCCACCTCGGCGGCCCGGCCGTGCTCGTCGGCCACTCGATCTCCGGCGGCGCCGCCACCATCGCCGCGGCGCAGGAGCCCTCGCTGGTCACCGCGGTCGTCGAGCTGGCGCCGTTCACCCGCAAGCAGTCGATCAGCCTCGGCGGCATGCGCCTCAAGCGCTACCGGCAGGGCATGTTCCGGCTGCTCGGCACCGGCGTGTTCGGAAGCGTCGGCCAGTGGCGCGCCTACCTCGACGTGGCCTACCCCGGCACGAAGCCCGCCCACTGGGCCGAGCGGCTCGGCCGTATCGACTCCCTGATGCGTGAGCCGGGCCGGATGAAGGCCATGCAGGCCATGGGCCGCAGCGCCCCGACCGACGCCGGCGCGCAGCTCGGCAACGTCCGCTGCCCGGTCCTGGTCGTGATGGGCACCCTCGACCCCGACTGGGTCGACCCGCACGCCGAGGGTTCGGCGATCATCGGTGACCTGCCGGCCGGCCTCGGCCGCCTTGAGATGATCGAGGGCGCCGGACACTACCCCCACGACCAGTTCCCCGACGAGGTCCTCTCGCTCGTGCTCGGCTTCCTCCGGTCGGACGCCGCCCGTGCCTAGGGCGGGCCTGGACCCGGCGGCCGTGGTCGCGGCCGGCGCCGCCCTCGCCGACGAGGTGGGTTTCGCCCACCTCACGATGGGCCTGCTGGCCCAACGGGTGGGCGTGCGCACCCCGTCCCTGTACAAGCACGTGGGCGGTCAGGAGGACCTCAACCGGCGCATCGCGGCGCTGGCGATGAGCGAGGCCGCCGACGCCGTCGGCGGCGCGGTCCAGGGGTATGCGGGCCGCGACGCCCTGGCGGCCGCCGCGCGGGCCTTCCGCGCCTTCGTCCTGGAGCATCCCGGCCGGTACGCGGCGACGATCGGCGTGGAACCGACCGACCGGGACGATCCGATGGCCGTCGCGGGCCGGCGGCTGCTCGGCGCGTTCAAGGCGGTCCTGCGCGGCTACGAGATCGCGGAGTCCGACATGGACCACGCCCTGCGCATGCTCCGCAGCCTGTGCCACGGGTTCGCCACACTGCAGGCGGCCGACGGCTTCCAGTGGAGCGCCGACATCGACGAGAGCTTCGAGTGGCTGATCGACTTCGCCGACCGGGGCCTGCGCGCGGTCTGAACGCACGGCGTCGGTTCCGGGTCAGTTCTTCCGGCCCGTCCCGGTGAGCGAGGCCCGCTGCCGTGCGGCGCGTACCGCCGAGGACAGCGCGGCGATGTCGTAGGCGCCGTGGTGACGGCGGCCGTTGACGAAGAACGTGGGGGTGCCCGACACCCCGCTGAGGTCGGCGGACTCCACGTCCGCGGCGACCCTGGCGGCGCCCGTACCGGCCCGGAGGTCGGCGCGGAAGCGGTCCGTGTCGAGGCCGATCTCCCCGGCGTAGCGCAGCAGGTCCTTCGGCAGCAGATCCCCTTGATGCCGCATCAGCTGCTCGTGCATCTCCCAGTAGCTGCCCTGCCGGTGGGCGGCCTCGGCGGCCTCCGCCGCGAGCTGCGCACCCGGGTGCACGTCCGGCAGCGGCAGATGCCGCCACACGTACCGTACGTCGCCGAAGTCGGCGAGCAGTTCGCGCACCACGGGCTCGGCCAGCCCGCAGTAGGGGCACTCGAAGTCCCCGTACTCCAGGAGTGTCACGGGTGCGTCCCGGGGGCCTCGCACGTGGTCGCGGTCCATGTCGACGGGGTCGCTGAGGTCGACGATGGTCTGCCCGGTGCCCAGCAGGGCGCGGGCCCTGGACTGCGCGGACAGGGCGCCGGTCACCGCGGTGACCAGCCAGGCGAGGAGGAACGAGCAGAGCACGGCGCCCAGGATGCCGATCTTCGCCTGCTCCAGTTGGTCGCCGTCGAAGGCGAGGGTGGCGATCAGCAGGGACACCGTGAAGCCCACCCCGGCCAGCGTGCCGCCCGCGGAGATGGCGCCCCAGCCGACCGGCGGATGCAGGCGTCCCTTGCTGAGCCGCGTGGTGAGCCAGGTCGCGCCGATGATGCCGACCGGCTTGCCGAGCACATAACCGAGGAGGATGCCGAGGGTGACCGGTGAGGTGAACGCTCCGGTCAGCTGGTCGGCGCTGAGGGTGATCCCGGCGTTGGCGAGGGCGAACAGCGGCACGATCACATAGCTCGTCCAGGGGTGGAGCATGCGCTGGAGCCGGTCGTTGGGAGAGAGCGTGGAGGCGATCTGGCGCCGTACGGTGCGTTCGAGTTCCGGGGTCGGCTGCTCGCGGAAGCGCCGGAACTGCCTGCTGGCCTGTTCCAGGTCGCCGCGTTCCGCCGGGCGGGCGTACGTCAGCAGTCCCATCGCGAGGCCGGTCACCACCGGGTCCACCCCCGACTTCAGCAGCGCCACCCAGATGGCGACGCCCAGGACCGCGTACAGGGAGGGGACGCGCATGCCGAGGGTGCGGCGCACCACCAGCACGACGGCGAACAGGCCCAGCGCGGTCAGCAGCGCGGGCAGGGCGATGGCCCCGCTGTACGCGAAGGCGATGACGGCCAGGGCCAGGAAGTCGTCGACGACGGCGACGGTGAGGATGAAGACCCGCAGACTGCCGGGCAGCCGGTTCCCGAAGACGACGAGCATGCCGAGCGCGAAGGCCGTGTCCGTGGACATGGCCGCGCCCCAGCCGTGCACGGAGTCCTCGCCCGCGTTGACCGCCAGATAGATCGCGACGGGTACGAGCATGCCGCTGAGCCCCGCGAGCAGCGGCAGGGTGATCCGCCGCCGCTCCCGCAGCTCGCCCATGTCGAACTCGCGGCGCGCCTCCAGTCCGACCACGAAGAAGAACAGCGTCATCAGCCCGCTGTTCAGCCACTCGCGCAGTTCGAGGGAGACGCCGCCCGAGCCGACGCGGACCGACAACTCGGTCTCCCACAGGGAGTCGTACGAACCGGCGCCGACGTTGGCCCAGACGAGGGCGGCGAGCGCGCCCGCCAGCAGGAACGCGGCACTGCCGGTCTCCGTCCGCAGGAAGGCGCGCAGGGGGCTGCGGGGGGCGGTGCCGCACAGGGTCTGCAGCGGCGGCGGTGAGGTCTCGGAGGGCACGGTCACCCTCTGATTCTGACCCCACTCATGATCCGGCACCCGACGGGGGCGCGGCCGGTGGCGTCAGCGGCGTCCGGTCGACGACACGAGCATCGGCAGCGAGACGTAGTCGGCGAGCGCCCGCTGGCCCGCGATGTTGGCGTGGATGCCGTCGCCGGTGTCGTACGCGGGGTTGATGCTGTTGGGCTTCAGCGGGTCCTTGAGGACCTGGTCGAAGTCCATGACGCCGTCGCACGTCCCGTCGCAGAGGTTCCCCTTCTTGACGTGGGTGCCGACGGCGTGGCGGTCGAGGTTGTTCCGGTCGGTGTAGCCGGGACGCGAGGTGATCGGCGTGACGTAGACCTTGATCCCGGCGGCCCGCAGCCGCTGGAACACCTCGTCGTAGCTGCGCAGGATCAGGTCGGCGTCACAGCCGTTGGCGAGGTCGTTCGTGCCGTAGTAGTAGAGGACCCCGGTCACGCCGTGCAGGGCGAGCACATCCCGGTCCAGCCGAGCCGCCGCGTCGAGCCCCCGTATGCCGGCGGGATTGCGCGGGCAGTCGGCGGAACTGGTCGTGCCGCCGATGCCCGCGTTGGCGATCGCGAGCTGCCGGGTGCGGGGGAGTTCGGCGGTGATGCGGCGGGCGAGGTCGTCCGTCCAGCGGTGATCGGTTCCCTCGGGCGTGCAGCCGGGTCCGCAGTCGGTGCTGCCGGTCCCGTCGACCACCGAGCTGCCGTACGCGACGATCGTGCCCCTGAGCTTCGGGTTGTGCACGTCGACGGCGCTCACCAGATACGTGGAGCCGACGGTCTGCGTGTACGCGGAGCCGCTCGCCTCGGCCGTGTGGTCGCCGGAGCCGGGCGGGGTCAGGTAGTTGGAGCGGAACGCTCCGGTGTGCCGTCCCGGCGTGACCGTGCCGGACACGGACAGGGAGACCGCGACGTCGTCCTGCGCATCGGTCCTCAGCGCCGCCGCGTCGCTCCACACCTCGCCGCCGGCCGGTACGACGACCTCGCGCCGCCCGTCGAAGGTGACGGCGAGGACATCGCCCTCCACGGACGCGTCCTGTCCGCCGCTGTGGCCGACGGTGGCCGCGTCCACGGTGAGCGGGGCCGTGCCGAAGGTGTTCTGGATCCGGACCCGCAGCGCCCCGCCGCCCTGGCCGAGATGCGTGATCATGCGAACGGACTGGTCACGCAGGGGAGTCGGGGCGAGTTCCTGCTGCGACTGCGCCCAGGAGGTGAACCAGGAGCGTCCGGCCGCCGCGGTGCCGGCGGTCACGGTGGTGTCCGGTGTGGCGGCCGTGGTCGCGGAGACCGTCGACCCCGACGCCAGGAGCGTCAGGGCCAGGGCCAGTGCGGCGCGGCGCAGGGAGGGCGTACGGAAAGGGGGCATGGGGGTCCCTTCGGTGACGTACGGTCCCGGCGCGCAGGCGGAACCGCCGGGACCGCGGCGGCTCATTCCCGTACGGCCTGCCCGTGGGATCCCTGCGTCAGACGTGACAGCCGGTGCCAATTACCTTTTCAGGTGAGGGAGTTACTGACTCGCCCGGTCCGTACCGACCGCCCGTGCCGAAGGCCCCGCGGTCACGAAACGCGGGCCACACCCGTGTAGATGCCGCTGCCGTCGGCGCCCTGCACCTTGCCCGACGCGTCCCACTCCGTCGCCGTCACCAGACCCGGCGTCACGAGTTCGAGGCCGTCGAAGAAGCGCTCCACCTCCGCGCGGGTGCGGAAACCGAGCTGGATGCCGCCCTTGGCGTACTCGGCGGTGACCTGCGCGGCCAGTTCCGGATACAGGTCGGAGGCGGCGTGCGACAGCACCAGATAGCTGCCCGGCGGCAGCGTGGCGACCAGGTCGCGGACGATGGAGTGGGCGTCCTGCTCGTCGGGGATGAAGTGCATCAGCGCGATCAGCGACAGCGCGATGGGACGGCTGAAGTCCAGGACGCGCCGGGCGTGTTCGACGATCGCCTCCGGCTGCCGCACATCGGCCTCGATGTAGTCGGTGACCCCGCCGGGACGGCTGACCAGCAGCGCCTCGGCGTGACGCAGCACGATCGGGTCGTTGTCCGTGTAGACGACCTTCGCCGTCGGCACGATGTCCTGGACGATCTGGTGGAGGTTGGGCTCGGTGGGGATGCCCGTGCCGATGTCCAGGAACTGGTCGACGCCCTGGGTGGCGAGCCAGGCCGCCGCCCGGTGCATGAACTGCCGGTTCTGACGGGCCGCGTCCTTCGCCTCGGGCGGCAGCTTCTCGCCCACCGCCTCGTCGACCGGATAGTTGTCCTTGCCGCCCAGCAGCCAGTCATAGACCCGCGCGGGGTGCGCCTTGTCGGTAACGATCTGCGAGAACCGCTGTGGGCCGGTCGACATGACAAGCAACTCCATCGCGCCAAGAACGGGTTGGACCAACTATTCGATCACGCAGGTGGAGTACATCATGTGCTCCGCGCGGGAGGGAAGCGCCGGGCGTACGAGACCACCGCCAGGGCCACCGCCAACGCGCCCAGGAGCCAGCCGCCGAGCACGTCCGTCGACCAGTGCACGCCCAGCCAGATCCGGGTGAACCCCACACCGGCGACGGACACCACCGCCACGGCCACCGCGACACGCCACAGGACGCGCCCGGCGCCGTACAGGCGCAGCACCCACAGCAGCAGCCCGCACGCCACCGTGGCCGTCATGGCGTGCCCGGAGGGGAAGGCGGCGAAGTGGGCGGAGTCCACCGGGTCGGGCCAGACGGGCCGGTCGCGGTCGACCGCAGCCTTGATCCCCTGCGAGAGGAGCGCGGCGAGGAGGCTGGTGGCCGTCAGCCACAGGGCGAGCCACCACGCGCCGTGGTGCAGCACCAGCCAGAGCACGGTGACGGCGATCAGGGCCCGCATCGTCCAGGGGTCCCACACCCAGTCGGTGAGGATGCGGAACGCCTGGGTCAGGCCGGGGTCGTCGACCGCCCAGCGGTGGGTGGTGCGGGCGATGTCGCCGTCGAGGGCCATGAGCGGGTCCCAGGAGGCCGTGACCAGGACGATCAGCAGCACGATGGGCGGAGCGAGAGCCGTGGCAACGCGCAGGGCGATCCCGGGGCCGGTCGCGTGGGGCGGCGAGTCGACGGGAGAGTGCATGCGTCGATCCTCGCCGACGGGTGGGGTGCGAGGCGAACCCGGGGGTTTCCCGTGCGTTATGCCTGCGGCTACCCGAGCGCCCGCAGCCCCGGCCCGAAGGCCACCAGGACCGGGATCACCGGCACCAGCGCCGCCGCCGCGGTGAGCCTCAGCCGGCGGGTGGGCGGGAGACGGTCCGGGGGAGTGAGCAGCCGGTGGACCCGCTGCGGAACATGCGCGTGAGGGGTGGGGCAGGGCCCGAACACCCCGCGGTCCTCGTTGAGTTCGACCAGCGCGAGGGCGGTGGTCAGCCGGCCGAACCTGCGTGACGCCATGTCGTCGGCGGCGAGTTCCACCAGCCGGTGCATCTCGTCGCGGAACGCCGCGAACACCGGGACCTGCGGAAAGCCGCCCGCCAGCGCCGCCGAGGAGTGCAGCAGCCAGTTGTGCCGGGCGCGCGCGTGGCCCTGCTCATGGGCGAGCACGGCGTCCAGCTGCTGCCCCTTGAGGCGGCGCAACGCGGCGGTGGTGATGACGAGTCGGGGTGCGGCGCCGGGCAGCCACCAGGCATCGGGACGCTCCCCCTCCAGGACGACCAGCCGCTCACCGCCCGGCTCCTCACCGGGCAACAGCGGTGCGCGTACGAGGAGTTCGGCGCGGCGGCGCCGGCGGCGGGCGGCGGCCCGGCCGATCTCGCGGGCCAGCATGGCCGCGGTCCACACCCCGCCGAGCGCCAGCGTCACCGCCGTGGCAGCGGCCCAGGGTCCTCCGGCGAGGGCGTAGGCCTCCACCACGGCGTGCGGGGCGGGGGCGAAGAGCCGGCCGCGGACCGCCTGCCAGGCGGCGGCAGCGCTGAGCGCCATCGACAGCGCGCAGCAGAGGAGGACGGCCACCACCACGCACTGCCACGCCCACAGGGCGACCACCGGTTCGCGGTCCTGCCATTCCGCCCGCGCGAGCAGGCGCGGAGCGAGAACGGCGGCCAGGGCGCCGAGCAGCAACAGTGCTGCGGGGACCATCATGGACGCAGCCTATGAGCGCGGCGGCGCCGCCGGATACGACTGGTCGTGGCAAGTGACGCAGACCACGGTTCCGTACAGCCGCGAATCCCCTCAGAGGGTGACCTGAGGGGGTGCTCGGCCGGTCGCTTCGGTGAGTGCCCTCAGAGGGTGAGGAGCATCGCCAGCATCCCGATGCCCATGGCGAGCCGGCACGCCCGCGCCAGCTCCAGCCGGTCGCCCCAGCCGGGCGCGCGGAGGTCTCCCGCCGGGCCGTCGGCGGTGACGGGCACGAGCCGGGTCCCGGTCCACAGCACGTACGCCGTGAAGTACACGAGCAGCACGCCGGTCAGGACGGGAATCCCCGCATGTGTCCCGCTCGCCATCATCGCGGCCATGTAGACCATGGCGAAGGCGCCCACCAGGTGATGCAGATGGTGGGCACTGCTCCGCGCCGCCCACAGGGCCCGCAACGCGGCCGCCCCGAACACGGCCGCGTAGACCGCCCAGGCCCAGCGCGGTGGCGCCAGTACCGCCGCGGGCACGGCCATCGCGGCCATGCCGAATCCCATCAGCGCCTCGCCGCCCGCGGTGCGGCGCTGCTCCTCGACCCTGCTGCGCATCCGCAGCAGGCAGTAGGCCCCGGTCGCCGTGCACAGCGCGACGAGCAGCCAGCCGGACGACCCTGCCCCCGGTCCGTGCACCGCGCACCTCCCCGCTCGACGGTGTCGGACAGTCCGGTCGAAGTGATGCCCCGGCCGGACGGGGCGCAAGCGGCGGCAGGCGGGCGCAAGCGAGCGCAACGGCGTACATGGGGAGCGTGCGGGGGGTGCGCGCCGGGCCGGAGCCTCGACGGCCCTATATCTTTTACGAGTAAAACACCTGCTAATCTTACGGGTATGAGCAGTGTCCGACCCCGCCACCGCGCCACCCCCGTCCGCCGACTGCCCCTCGCGGGCGTCCTGCGCCTCAACCGCCCCTCCGACATCTGGTTCAAGCCCGCGCTGAGCGTGGTCGTCGCCGTCGGCGTGCCGAACCTGACACTGCTGGCGCTCGGCCGCCTGGACCTCGCCCTGTACTCCATGGCCGGCTCGCTCTGCGCGCTCTACGCTCACAACCTCCCGTACGCGGCCCGCGGCCGTGCCCTGGCCCGGGTCGTCCTCGGCATGCTCGCCTCGGTCGCGATCGCCCTGGTCACGGCGTCGCTCACGTCCTCCGCGGTCGTCCTGGTCGCGGTCGGCGCGCTGCTCGCCGCCACGCACAAGGCGGTGAGCGATCTGACACGGATCGGCCCGCCCGGACCGGTCATCTTCACCTTCATCAGCTCCGCCTCCCTCTTCGCGCCCCAGACGCTCGGCCAGGTCCCCGGCCACCTCGCCCTCGCCGCCGGGGCGGGCGCCTGGGCCTGGCTCGTCGGAATGGCGCCGGGTCTCGTGCGCCCGCACGGCCCGGAGCGCCGGGCCACGGCCCGCGCGCTGAACGCGGCCGCCGGATACGTGGACGCGTACGAGCCGGTGTCCACGTCCGGCGTACCCGGCGAGGCCGGCCATGAGCGGGCCCGCGCCGCCGCTGCCGCCGCCGTGCACGCGGCCTGGCAGTCGCTGCTCGCCACCGGCGCGCGCCCGGAGCCCCGCCGGGCCCTCGAACAACTGGTCGTACGGGCCGAGGTCGCGCTCGCGGCCCCCGCCGACACGGACCCCGCCCGGCTGCGCTCCTGGGCGCGCGACCTGCGCGGCACGAACCCCGTACCCCGTGTGGCGTCCGGACGGGACGCCGACGAACTGCTCGGCGTGGAGGTGGAACTACGGGAGGCCGGACCGGCGTCCGGAAACAGCGTGCGGAACAGGTGGCGCGGGAGGCGCGGGCTGAGGTGGTGGAGCGGCAGGCTGGGCCCCCTCCTGCCGCTCGCCCTGCGCACCGCGCTCGGGTGCGCCCTCGCCGGTTACGTGTCGCTGGCGCTCGGCGTCGGCCGCCCCTACTGGGCCCTGGTCACCGCGGCCTCGCTCTATCAGGCGAACCTCACGCTCACCTGGAGCCGGGGCGTCCAGCGCGTCGTCGGCAACCTCGTCGGCGTCCTCCTCTTCGCCGCCGTCGCCCCGCTCGCCCACCTCGGCCCCACCGCCCTGGTCCTGTGCTGCCTCGCCTTCAACTTCGGCGCGGAGGCCCTGATCACCCGCAACTACTGGCTCGGCAGCATCTGTGTGACCCCGATGGCCCTGCTGATCACCGAGTTCACGGGCTTCCAGGAGCCCGGCGGGCTGATGACGGACCGGGTCGTGGACACGCTGGTCGGCGCGGTCGTCGGTTTCGTGGCCGCGGTCGCCGTCACCAACCGGCGCGCCGGGGACCGGATCGAGGACGCCCTCGACACGCTGGAGCAGGCACGTGAGCACGCGGCACGGCTGACAGCCGCCGAGCGGTCCGCGTCCGGCCCCGGCGCCCTGGATGCCGCCCGCCGTCGTCTGGCCGCCGCGCTCGTCGAGCTGCGGGCCACGGTCGACGCGGCGGCCGGCGAATGGTGGCAGCGCGCCCTGCCGCAGGAGCGGGTGATGCTGGCGGAGCAGGCCGGACACCGTACGCTCGCGGCGACGGTACGACGGCAGGGACCGCACGTTCTGGAGGACGCAGAGGCATGACGGCAGCGAACGGTCGGAGGGCGGTCGGCGCCGGCGCCGCCGGTGGCGGGCCGCACGAGGGCGACACGGTCGCCGCGGTGGTCCGGCAGTGGCGGACGGTCCATCCCGACCTCGACACCGGGCCCATGGAGGTCATCGGCCGCATCAACCGGTGCGCCGCGCTCCTCCAGCAGGCCGAGGACGCGCCGCTGCGGCACGCCGGACTCACCCGCCCCGAGTTCGACCTCCTCGGCGCGCTGCGCCGCACGGGCCTCGAACTGACACCGGGCGAGCTGGCCAGGGAGACCTTCTCCTCCGGCGCGGCGGTCACCAAACGGCTCAAGCAGCTGACCGAGCGCGGCCTCGTCGAGCGACGGGGCGACGCCCGCGACCGCCGCGTCGCCCACGTCCGCCTCACGGACACCGGCCGCGCCCTGGTGGACGGCATCCTCCCCGAACAGCTCGCATACGAGACAACGATCCTGTCCGGCCTACCCCCCACAGCCCAACAAACCCTGGCAACAACACTGGGCACCCTCCTGTCCCAACTGGAGGGCCACCTGGGCACCCCACGGGGTTAGGGCCGCGACCAGGCGCCCCAAAGGGGCGCGGGGAACGGCGCGACAAGCCCTCACCGGCCCGCACTGTGAAAGATGCCGGGTGTCGGCGCAGGGCCTGGCGGACCTGTCCTCGATCCCACCGCGGAGGGCCGGGCGCCGCTCAGGGGCGCGGGGAACTGCGCGACCGGCCCCCACCGGCCCGCAGTGTGAATCGTGCCGGCTGTCGGGAAGGGCCGCGGACCTGCGCTGGTTCCCACCGCGGAGGGCCAGGCGCCGCTGAGGGGCGCGGGGAACTGCGCGACAAGCCCCCACCGGCCCGCAGTGTGAATCGTGCCGGTTGTCGGCAAGGCCGGCGGACCTGTGCTGGTTCCCACCGCGGCCGGGCAGGCGCCGCTGAGGGGCGCGGGGAACTGCGCGACCGGCCCCCACCGGCCCGCACCCAAATACGACGCCCACCCCCGAAGACCGCGCAGTCAGCACCGCGCCACCGTGCTGGCCCGCACCACCAGCTCCGTGGCCAGCTCCACCCGAGGCGAGTCGAGAGTCTCACCCCGGGTGAGCCGAAGGACCGTGCGGACCGCCAGCTTCCCCATCTCCGCGAGCGGCTGACGGACAGTCGTGAGCGGCGGAGCCGACCAGCGGACTTCCGGAAGGTCGTCGAAACCCACCACGCTCATGTCCTCCGGCACCCGCAACCCCCGCCGCCGCAACGCCTCGACGGCCCCCAGCGCCATCTGGTCGCTCGCCGCGAAGAGCGCCGTCGGCGGCCGGTCGAGGTCCAGCAGAGCCGCACACCCGGTGAACCCGGACTCGGGATAGAAGTCGCCGGGCACGATCAGCGACTCGTCGACGGCGATCCCCGCCCGGTCCAGCGCCGCACGGTAGCCGTCCAGCCGGGCCCGCGAGCAGAGCAGCCGCGGCGGCCCCGCGACGAACCCGATCCTGCGATGGCCGAGCCGCACCACATGCTCGGTGGCGGCCATCCCGCCAGCCCAGTTCGTGACCCCCACCGTGGGCGCGTCGAGCGCGGGGGACCCCGCCGGATCGACCACCACGAGCGGCACCCCGAGCCGCCGCAACTCGTCGTGCAGCACGGGTTCCAGGACGGACGTCACCAGGATCACGCCGTCCGAGGCACGCGCCCGCAGGTTCGTCATCCACCGGCGCGCGTCCCCCGAACGCCCGTGGATCGCGGAGACGACCGTCCCGACGCCCGCGGCGTGCGCCACTTCCTCCACGCCCCGGATGATCTCCACCGCCCAGGGACTGTCGAGGTCGTCGAAGACCAGGTCGATCAGCGCGGCCCGCACCCGCGCCCCGGGCGGCCGTCGGCGGTAGCCGTGCAGATGCAGCAGGTCCTCCACCCGCGCACGCGTGCCCGGCGCCACGTCCGACCGGCCGTTGACCACCCGCGACACGGTCGGTACGGAGACCCCGGCCTCCCGGGCGATCTCCGTGATCGTGACCTTGCCCCGCCCCTCCCGGGCCCCGCCGTCCCCGGCGCCCCCGGTGT
The DNA here is from genome assembly GCF_055584525.1 of Streptomyces sp. NPDC102514. Taxonomy (NCBI): domain Bacteria; kingdom Bacillati; phylum Actinomycetota; class Actinomycetes; order Kitasatosporales; family Streptomycetaceae; genus Streptomyces; species Streptomyces sp. NPDC102514. The sequence goes on along the minus strand of NZ_JBVJLW010000010.1, from coordinate 131,502 downwards.
CCTCCTCGGTCAACTGCCCCACCTCCGTTGACGGTCACCCCGTACGCCTCTACCGTTCCGGACGCACTCTCGAAACTTTGCAGAGGTCTTCCGGAAATTCCGGAAGCGACGTGAAGCCATCATGAGAGGGACGTCCATGAAGCCCCAGAGCTTACGGAGAGCCGCGTCCGCGTTCCTGGCCGCGGCCTCGCTCGTGATCGGGGGAGCCACCTCCGGTCACGCCGCCGCCGGCCCGGAACCGGCCGCCACGGAACGGCGGGCCGCCGCCGAGCCCGTACTGCGGGACCTCGCCGCCGCAAAGGGCATCTACTACGGGACGGCCGTCACGGCCTCCAAGCTCAACGGCACCTACGGCACGATCACCGGCGAACAGTTCGACTCCATCACGCCGGGCAACGAGATGAAGTGGGGCTCGGTCGAGGCGACCCGGGGCAGCTTCACCTGGTCCGGCGCCGACGCCGTGGTCGCCTTCGCGGAGGCGCACGCCCAGAAGGTCCGCGGCCACACCCTGGTCTGGCACAGCCAACTGCCCGGCTGGGTGAGCAACGGCACCTGGACCGCCGACACCCTGCGGACGGTGATGACCGACCACATCGCCACCGAGGCCGGCCGCTACAAGGGCCGTATCGACCACTGGGACGTCGTCAACGAGCCGTTCAACGAGGACGGTACGCGCAGGCAGTCGGTCTTCCAGACGGCGATCGGCGACTCGTACATCGCCGACGCGCTGCGGGCGGCCCGTGCCGCCGACCCGGCCGCGAAGCTGTACGTCAACGACTACAACGTGGAGGGCGTCAACGCGAAGAGCACCGCCCTCTACAACCTGGTGAAGTCGTTCAAGGAGCAGGGCGTCCCGATCGACGGCGTGGGACTGCAGGCCCACCTGATCCTCGGCCAGGTGCCGTCCACGCTCCAGGCCAACATCCAGCGCTTCGCCGACCTCGGCGTGGACGTCGCGATCACCGAACTCGACATCCGGATGACCGTTCCGCCCACGACCGCCCAACTCGCCCAGCAGAAGGCCGAGTACAAGGCGGTCACCGCCGCCTGCGTCGCCGTGGCGCGCTGCGAGGGCGTCACCGTCTGGGGCTTCACCGACTCCGACTCATGGATCCCGGACGTGTTCACCGGTTACGGCGCGGCGACCCCGTACGACGAGAACTTCCAGCCCAAGCCCGCCTATTACGGCATCGCCGAGGCGCTCGGCTGGGTCGACGACGGCACGCCCGAACCGGTGGGCGCCTGCGCGGTCACCTACGCCGTGCAGAGCCAGTGGAACACCGGCTTCACCGCGCAGGTGACGGTCAGGAACACGAGCACCACCGCCGTCAACGGCTGGCAGCTGGCGTGGACCTGGCCCGCCGGGCAGAGCGTGACGCAGGCGTGGAACGCGACCGTCACCCAGTCCGGCCCGGCCGTCACCGCCGCCAACGCGAGCTACAACGCGGCCATCGCGCCGGGCGCGGCCGTCACGTTCGGCTTCAACGGCTCCTGGTCCGGCGGCAACACCGCACCCACGGCCTTCACCCTCAACGGGACGGCCTGCACCACGTAAGGGGCCCCGCGGCGGGAACGCCGGTTGTCAGCCGCGGCGTCGGACCGAGGACGGGGGCCTGCACCGGGGACGGGGGCCTACGCGGACGTCGGCTCCGTCCCGCGCAGGGGGCGGAGCACCAGCGGCGTCGCGTTCGGCGCCGCGCTCTCCAGGGCCTCCAGGCCGTACGAGTCCCACCACTCGGAGTTGCCGTCCTCGATACAGCGCAGCAGCACCCCTTCGCGCAGCGCCCAGGGGCAGATGGTCACCTCGTCGATGCCCATCAGCTTCATCGTGGTGTGCGCGACGATCGCCCCGGCCAGGGACTGCCCCGACCGCGCGAGGGAGATACCGGGCAGGAGCGCGCGCTCCGCGGTCGGCAGCGCCGCCAGCTGCTCGACGGCCCTGCCCAGGTCGGAGCGGGTCATGGTCCGGGTGGTGAAGGGCCCGGACCGGCCCGGGGCCGCGCCGCACAGCCGGCCCAGCTGCTGGAACGTCCGCGAGGTGACGACCGCCGTCCGCGGTGCCTCCCACCGGATACGGGCCGCGACATCGCGCAGCTGATGGCGTACGTGCCGGCGCAGCAGCTTGATCCGGTGCGGCGACGGCGGGTCCTGGCCGCGGAAGAACTCACGGGTCAGCCGGTTGGCGCCCAGCGGCAGCGCGATGGCGAAGTCGGGCAGCCTGCTCCGCCCGAAGGCCACCTCGAACGAACCGCCCCCGATGTCCAGCAGGGCCAGCGGCCCGGCGCGCCAGCCCATCCAGCGCCGGGCGGCCAGGAAGGTCAGCTCGGCCTCCACCTCGCCGGGCAGCACATGCAGCGGCACCCCCGCCTCCGCGGCGATCCGGCCGAGGATCTCGTCGCGGTTCGGGGCGTCCCGCACGATCGCGGTGGCGAACGCGAACGGCTGGCCCACCCCCCACCGCCTGCCCTCCGCGCGGGTCTCCTTCACCGCTTCCACCAGCCGGTCCACCTGTTCCGCCGGCAGATGGCCGCCCCGTTCCACATGGGCGGAGAGGCGCAGCTGACGCTTGGCGGTGTGCACGGGAAGCGGAACCGCGCCATCCGTTTCCGCGATGACAAGCCGCACCGTGTTCGAGCCGACGTCGAGTACACCCATTCGCATCCCTTCCCCGTACCCCCGGCGGCCTCCGGCACACCGCGACACGCGCACTGATCACGCCCTGTCCGGGTTGCGGTGGGACTTCTGGGCACGGCCGTGCCGGTCGTCGCGGTGTGGCGGGGCGTGCGGGTGCGCAGCCGGGAGCCCGGTCCGCCGCGCCCCGAGGGCCGGCCCCACAGTGGCGGCTTCGAGGGCGGCGGCCTCGGCGGCCACCGACATGACGGGGGTTTCGGGTGGCCGTGACCGGCCACTCGGAGCGTATGGTGCAAATGGGATACACGATGATGACCGAGCAGGCCGGACCCCGTGAGCTCGTCCAGCACGTGGTGGCCGCCGAACGGGCGGGCTTCGACTTCTCGGTCACGTCCGACCACTACTTCCCGTGGCTGGCCGAGCAGGGACACGCGCCGTACGCGTGGAGTGTTCTCGGGGCCGCCGCGCAGGCCACGTCCACGATCCCCCTCATGACGTACGTGACCTGCCCGACGACCCGCTACCACCCGGCGGTCGTCGCGCAGAAGGCCGCCACCACGCAGCTGCTCGCCGAGGGCCGCTTCCGGCTCGGGCTGGGCTCCGGCGAGAACCTCAACGAGCATGTGGTGGGCGGCGGCTGGCCCGCCGCGCACGTACGCCTCGACATGCTGGAAGAGGCCGTCGAGATCATCCGCGCGCTGTTCGAGGGCAAGAACGTGAACCACCACGGCACGCACTTCGACGTGGAGAACGCCAAGCTCTTCGACCTGCCCGACGAGCCGACCCCCATCGGTGTCGCCGTCTCGGGCGAGCGCTCCTGCGCCCTCGCGGGCCGGCTGGCCGACCTGGTGATCGCCACCGAGCCGAAGGCCGAACTGATCGAGTCCTTCGACCGGCACGGCGGCGCCGGCAAGCCCAGGGTGGGCCAGCTGCCCGTCTGCTTCGACACGGACAAGGACGCCGCCGTGGCGCGGGCGCACGAGCAGTTCCGCTGGTCGCTGGGCGGCTGGCCGGTCAACTCCGAACTTCCGGGCCCGGCGGCCTTCGACACGGCGACCCGGTTCGTGAGGCCCGAGGACGTGGCGCAGAACGTTCCCTGCGGCGACGACGTGGACGCCTTCGTCGAGGCCGTCCGCCCCTACGCCGAGGCGGGCTTCACCGAGGTCGCCCTCGTCCAGATCGGGGGAGACCACCAGTTCCCCTTCCTGGACTGGGCCGAGAAGAAGCTGCTGCCCGCGCTGAAGGACCTGTGAGCTTCGAAGCGGAGGGAACCCCATGGCCATCGCCACGTACGGCCTCGTAGCACTCGACTGCCCGGATCCGCCCGCGCTGGCGGAGTTCTACGCGGGCGTCCTGGGCGGTGAGGTGAAGCGGTACAGCGACGACTGGTACGACCTCCACGCCCCCGGCGGCCACCGCGTCTCCTTCCAGCGGGCCCCCGGCCACCGCCCGCCCGACTGGCCGAGCGCCGACGGAGGCTCCCAGCAGCTGCACCTGGACTTCGACGTGCCGGACCTGGACGAGGCCCAGGTACTGGCCCTCGGCGCCACGCCGCTCGACCTGGACGACGACGGCGGTCGCCGCGGCTTCCGCGTGTACGCGGACCCGGCGGGCCACCCGTTCTGCCTCTGCCGCCAGTGACGGAGGGCCGGCCGGCGGCCTGTGACCCGGCGCCACCGCCGTCGGCCGCGACCGCCGCGACCGCCGGGCCCGCCGGGTCACCGTGCCCGGTCCCTCACGGCCGGTACCGCAGCGGATGGTCCGACGGCACCTCCACCACCGCGATCCGTGTGCCGTCCGGGTCCCTGAGCCACATCTCGACGAGCCCCCACGGCTCCTTCACCGGCGGCCGGTCCACCTCGACACCCGCGGCCACGAGTTCCTCGTACGCCGCCGTCACGTCGGCCACCTGCAGCCACAGCCTGACGGCGGGGGAGGGCGGTTCGGCGGAACGGCCCGAGACTTCGAGGAAGCCGCCGCCGAGGAAGTAGACGGTGCCGCGCTCGGGGCCCGTGCCGAACTCGCGGTAGACGGGCAGCCCCAGCTGCTCGCCGTAGAAGGCACGGGAGCGCTCGGGATCGGCGGGGCGGAGCAAGGTCCGGCTGCTCAGTACATGCACCATGCGTCCCGAGCGTAATGGGGGTGAAGGGGAGCGTTACCCTCGTCCATGGCCGCGCCGCGCCCGAGATCGGAGAACCGCCCCATGCCCACCGCTCCCGACGGACCGACCTTCCGCGACGCCGTCGACACCGACGTGGACGCCCTGGTCGCACTGATCGAATCCGCCTACCGGGGGGACTCCAGCCGGACCGGCTGGACCACCGAGGCGGACATCCTGGAAGGGCAGCGGACGGACCCGGAAGGCGTCCTCGCGGTCATCAAGTCGCCCGACAGCCGGCTGCTGACCGTCGAGCGCGACGGCACGGTGGTCGCCTGCTGCCAGCTCGAACACCGGGGTGCGCACGCCTACTTCGGCATGTTCGCGGTCAGCCCCGCACTCCAGGGGGCGGGCCTCGGCAAGGTGATCATCGCCGAGGCGGAGCGGCTGGCCCGCGAGACCTGGGACGCGAAGGAGATGCACATGACCGTGATCTCCGTACGCGAGGACCTCATCGCCTGGTACGAGCGACGCGGCTACCGCCGTACGGGAGAGATGACTCCCTTCCCGTACGGCGACGAGCGCTTCGGCCTGCCGCAGCGCGACGACCTGCAGTTCGAGCTCCTGACGAAGCCGCTCGCATAATCGTTACGCCGCCGGTCGGCGCGGCGGCGGCGGCTAGGCCGTGAAGCGGCCGGTGCGCTTGATCTCCGGGTAGTCGGTGGTCGCGCCGTCCAGCTCCAGGGCGCGCACCAGCCGCAGATGGTCCTGGGTGTTCACGACCCAGCCGATGATCCGCAGGTCCGCCTTGCGCGCCCGCTCGACGACCTCCAGGGTCAGCCGCCGGATGTTCAGCACCAGAGTCGTGGCGCCGACCGCGGTCGCCCGCTCGACGACATCGATGCCATAGCGGCTGGCGACCAGCGCCGTACGGACGCCCGGCACGAGCCGCGCGATCTCGGCGATCGCCTCGTCGTGGAAGGACAGCACCTCGACCCGGCCGACCAGATCGCGCCGGTTCATCACCTCGGCGAGGGCGCGGGCCGCGGCCACGTCCTTGATCTCGGCCTGGAGCGGGGCCGTGACGGCGTCCAGGACCTCCTCGAACACCGGCACGCGCTCCCCGCGTCCCGCGTCCAGCACCCGCAGCTCGGAGAGGGTCTTCTCGGCGATCGGACCCGAACCGTCGGTCGTACGGTCCACGTCGGCGTCGTGCATGACGACGAGCGCGCCGTCCTTGCTCAGATGCAGATCCAGCTCGATCAGGTCGAGGCCCGCCTGCTGGGCGGCGGTGAAGGAACGAAGGGTGTTCTCCGGTTCGACACCCATGATCCCGCGATGACCGATGGTGAGGAAGTTCAAGGGTTGACTCCGCTTCCGTCGACGGCGGCTCGGCTGCCGCGCGCGGCGCTCCCGTGCCCACGCGGCAAGGCCGCAGCCTAATGGCCTCGGCGGGCCTTGTACCCGCTCCGGTGGCCGGGAATGAGGCCTGTCGGCCGGGGGAGCGGGTCCTGCCGTGGCCTTTGCGGCTCACCCCCGGGTGGGCGAGTCCTCAGCCGGTTGACCGCGCCTCGGAGAGGGTGTCCGCGGCGGACCGCCCGAACTCCGGCGACTACCCGGCCGACGGCGGAAGTATTCGCCCTCGCGGTGTCCCACAGGAAAAATAGCGGTGAAGGTGCGAGGCGACAGGATAATCTCCCGAGACTCCACTTGTCCCGGAGAGTCCCGCACGCATACGGTGTCCATACGCGAGGTTCTCCCGTGGAAGGTGGGTCATGACGGAAATTCTTGTGCAGGTGGGTGCGGAGGAACAGATTCCTCCCCGGAGCGGGGTAGTGAGCCACCCGGCATGGCCCGTGCTCAAGGATGCCGTGGAGCGGATCCGGCCATGGCAGTCCAAGGACGGATCGATCGACTTCGACGCCGGGAGCGCCCCCGATCCGGCGGAGGCCGGCCAGGCCGTGCGCCGGGTCATGGACGCCGTGCAGGAGCTGTCGCCGCTCGTTCCGCACGACGCCGAGTACCACACGGCGCTCGTCAAGGATCTGAGCCGCTGGGCCGACGGCGGCTTCGAGGTGCCCGACTTCCTCGACTCGCTGCTGGCCTTCCAGCCCGCGGCGCACCGAGTGGACGGCCTCGAACACCTGGTCCTCTTCCCCATGTACACGCAGAACGGCAATCCGGACCGCAACTTCGAAGCGGTCGTCCTGCGCATGGTCTGGCCCGACTGGCTGGCCGACCTCGAGCGCACCCGCTACGACAACCCGCTGTTCTGCGGCATCAAGTTCGAGGACTTCACCGCCGGGTACGACACCAACTCTGCCGTCCTCTTCCCCGAGACCATCGCCGTGCGCGAGGCCCCGGAGCGGTTCAGCTGGGGCGGTATCTTCTGCGACCGCGAGGCCGCCCGCTTCCGCAAGGTCACCGAGGCCGCCGTCGACACGCTCGGCCTCGACCTGCCCGACGACATCAGCGAGATGGTCGGCGACCAGGCGCGCTGCGAGCAGGCCTTCGTCCTGTGGGACATGGTCCACGACCGCACCCACAGCCATGGCGACCTGCCCTTCGACCCCTTCATGATCAAGCAGCGCCAGCCGTTCTGGATGTACGGCCTGGAGGAGCTGCGCTGCGACCTCACGGCCTTCCGCGAGGCCGTCAAGCTGGAGGCCGACGGCTTCCCGCAGGGCCGTGACGTGCAGTACACGGTGCTCTTCGACCGGATGTTCCGCTTCCCCGTGACCGGCGACCGCGTCCGCAACTACGACGGCCTCGGCGGACAGCTGCTCTTCGCCTACCTGCACAAGCACGACGTCGTCCGCTGGACCGACAACAAGCTGTTCATCGACTGGCAGCGGGCCCCGCAGGTCACCAACGAGCTGTGCGCCGAGATCGAGAAGCTGTACCGCGACGGCATCGACCGTCCGAAACTGGTCCACTGGTTCGCCGCGTACGACCTGGTCTCCCAGTACCTCTCCCCGCACCCCGGATCCCGCTGGGCCAAGGGCCCCGACGCCCTCGATCTGACGCTGCCGCCGCGAAAACTGGTGGACGACGTGCTTCCGGACGAGTTTCCCCTGAGCATGTTCTATGAGGCACTCTCCAAGAAGCTGAAGAACGTGATCGCGCAGACCAAGGGCATCACCGCTGCGAGTGCCGAGCGGGTGGCCGCGTGAGCGACCGCGTCCGGAACACTGCTCAGGAGGCGAAGACCATGGGGAACGGTAGCGGCGGGGCACTGAGCGGCGCGGTGATCGCGGTGGCCGGCGCGGGCGGTCCGGTGGGCCGGGCGACCCTGCTGCGGCTCGCCGAGGCCGGGGCCGTGGTCGTCGGGTCCGACAACGACCCGGAGCGACTGGCCGAGGCCGTGGACGCGGCCCGCTACGCCCACGGCGGCGCCACCGTCGTCGGCGACACGGTCGACCTCCTCGACCGGGACTCGGCGAAGGACTGGGCCGCGCGTACCGAGAAGGAGTTCGGGCGCGTCGACGGACTGGTCCACCTCGTCGGCGGCTGGCGCGGCAGCGAGACCTTCACCAAGACCAGCCTCGACGACTGGGACCTGCTGGAACTGCTGCTCATCCGTACCGTGCAGCACACCTCCCTCGCCTTCCACGAGGCACTGCAGCGCAGCGACCGCGGCCGGTACGTCCTGATCAGCGCCGCGGGCGCCGGCAAGCCCACCGCGGGCAACGCCGCGTACGCGGCGGCCAAGGCCGCCGCCGAGGCGTGGACGCTGGCCATGGCCGACTACTTCCGCAAGGCCGGGATCTCCGAGGGCGCCGAGGGGCCGACGTCCGCCGCCGCCATCCTGGTGGTCAAGGCGCTGGTGCACGACGCGATGCGCGCGGAGCGCCCGAACGCGAAGTTCGCGGGCTTCACGGACGTCAAGGACCTGGCCGAGTCCATCACCGGTGTCTGGGAGCAGTCCGCCCCCGAAGTGAACGGAAAGCGTCTGTGGCTGACCGAGAAGCCGTGAACTCCGGCAGAGACGCCGTGAACCCGCCGAGGACGGATGCCCGGCGGCGCCACGACCCGCAGGTGCGCGGCTTCGCCAGCGACAACTACGCGGGCGCCCACCCCGAGGTGCTCGCCGCCCTGGCCCTCGCCAACGGCGGGCACCAGATCGCGTACGGCGAGGACGACTACACCGGCCACCTCCAGCAGGTGATCCGCGGCCACTTCGGCGCGGGCGCCGAGGCGTTCCCCGTCTTCAACGGCACGGGCGCCAACGTCGTGGCCCTGCAGGCGCTCACCGACCGCTGGGGCGCCGTGATCTGCGCGGAGAGCGCGCACATCAATGTCGACGAGGGTGGCGCTCCCGAGCGCATGGGCGGGCTGAAGCTGCTCACGGTGGCCACGCCCGACGGCAAGCTCACCCCCGAGCTGATCGACCGGCAGGCGTACGGCTGGGACGACGAGCACCGGGCGATGCCGCAGGTGGTGTCGATCACGCAGAACACCGAACTGGGCACGGTCTACACGCCCGACGAGGTCCGCGCGATCTGCGAGCACGCCCACGGGCACGGCATGAAGGTGCACCTCGACGGCGCCCGGATAGCCAACGCGGCCGCCTCCCTGGACGTACCGATGCGGGCGTTCACCAACGCGGTCGGCGTGGACGTGCTGTCCTTCGGCGGCACCAAGAACGGCGCGCTGTTCGGCGAGGCCGTCGTCGTCCTGAACCGGGATGCCGTCAGCCACATGAAGCATCTGCGCAAGCTGTCCATGCAGCTCGCCTCCAAGATGCGCTTCGTGTCGGTGCAGTTGGAGGCCCTGCTCGCCAAGGACCTGTGGCTGCGCAACGCCCGCCACGCCAACGAGATGGCCCAGCGCCTCGCCGAGGGCGTCCGCGCGGTGCACGGCGTGGAGATCCTCTACCCGGTACAGGCCAACGCGGTCTTCGCCCGGCTGCCCCACGACGTGAGCGAACGCCTGCAGAAGCGCTACCGCTTCTACTTCTGGGACGAGACCGCGGGAGACGTCCGCTGGATGTGCGCCTTCGACACGACCGAGGACGACGTCGACGGTTTCGTGGCGGCGCTCAAGGAGGAGATGGCGGGCTGACAGGCCCGGGGAGTGGTGCATAGATATACGGTCGCCTGGAAAAGTAGTTGACTCCCGGGTGATCGTATTCTTATGCTCCGCAGGCATGGAGCTGATCCAGAACAACCCCGACCTGTCCGCCTACCTGGCCGCCGACGAGGCGATCGACCACCGTCATCCGATCGTGCGCGAGGTGTCCGCACGGCTGGCGAGTCAGGTCGCCGACTCGTATGCCTATGCGCAGGCGGCCTTCGAGTTCGTGCGCGACACCATCCCGCACTCACAGGACTCCGGCGACCTCCGCGTCACCTGGCGCGCCTCCGACGTCCTGGAGCAGGGCACCGGCATCTGCTACGCCAAGGCCCACGCCCTGGCCGCCCTGCTGAGAGCCGAGGACATCCCGACGGCGTTCTGCTACCAGAAGTTCGACGTGGTGCACGGCCTGGTCGCGGTCCGCTTCAACGGTGCCTGGCACCGGCAGGACCCCCGGGGCAACAAACCGGGCGTGGACGCCCGGTTCTCCCTCGCCGGAGAGCGCCTGGCCTTCACGCCCGACCCGCGGGCGCACGAGCTGGACCACCCGGAGCTGTACGACGCACCGCACCCGGCCGTCCTGGCCGCGCTCAAGGCCGCCCGGGACCGCCCACACCTGTGGGAGTCGCTTCCCGTCGCGCTCTGAGCCGCCGCGCTCTGAGCCGGAGGGCCCGCAGGCCGACGGGCCTGCGGACGGTCCTTCTGCCCCTCCACGGAGCGCCGTGCGCTCAGCGGGCCTCGGAGGCCTTCACTTCTTCGGGGGTCGGTGCCGTGCCGCCCAGGTGCGCCGGCATCCACCAGGTGTCGTCCGGGCCCTTGGGGCGTACGGGATAGGCGCGCTGCGCGGCTTCCAGGAGCTCCTGCACGCGCTCGCGCACCTGACGGGTGATCGCGCCCGCGTACTTGTCGCGGGAGGCCTCGATCGCCTCGCCGACCCGGATGGTGATCGGGGTGTGGCTGCGCTTGAAGTTGCGCGGGTGGCCCTTGGTCCACAGCCGCTGCGTACCCCACACGGCCATCGGGATCAGCGGGACGCCCGCCTCCTGGGCCATGCGCGCGGCGCCCGACTTGAAGCTCTTCAGTGTGAAGGACTGGGAGATCGTGGCCTCGGGGAAGACGCCGACGATTTCACCGGAGCGCAGCGAGGCCAGCGCGTGGGCGTACGCCGTCTCTCCCTGCTTGCGGTCCACCGGGATGTGCTTCATGTTGCGCATCAGGGGGCCGGAGATTTTGTGCCGGAACACCGACTCCTTGGCCATGAAACGGACAAGGCGCTTCTGGGGCAGGGCGGCGAGACCGTCGAAGATGAAGTCGAGATAGCTGATGTGGTTGCTCACCAGCACCGCACCGCCCGTGCGCGGGATGTTCTCCGTCCCCTTGAGATCGATCTTCAGGTCCCAGGCCTTGAACAACGTCTGGGCGAGACCGATGGCGGGACGGTAGACAAGCTCAGCCATGAACGGAGTGGACCCTTCTCTCTGTTCTGCCTGGGAAGGGGTGCTCCCGGCGGGAAACTTACGCTGCCGTAGGTTTACGGCATTGCGCAGATCGTGCCCGAAGAACGGACGAGTGACCAGTCCTGGTGCCTGAGATTGGCGAGATCCTCGTCACGTCACCCCTTGATCCACCTCGGCGTTTTACGTGGCCTTTACTCCGCGCGAACCGCCACTCGCCGTACGAGCAGGTACATCTCGCACCCGAGGCAATACCCGAACGCCGCGTTGAGAAACGCCGCCGCGAGCGCCGCCCCGGTCGCGGCGAGTCCCAGCCACTCGGGGCCCACCGTGTAGCCGAGGAGACCGATCGCGGCGAACGCGAATCCGACCGCCTGCGCGAACCGCGGCGGCTCGGGCGCCTCGAACTCCGTCGGCGGCGCGATCCGCGGACGGACGGCGTACCGGAACAGCAGGCCGTACGGGGAACGGCCCACGCCGCCCGCCGCGCCGAGGGCGAACGCCAGCGTCTGCCAGGCCAGCAGCCAGGCGCTGCCGGTGATCAGTACGACCGCCAGGACCACGGTGGTCACGACCGCTCCGAAACGCGGCCCACGTGCATCGATGTTCATGAATCAAGTATTCCGCAGGGATCACGCCCCCGGGCGCGGGAATCTTTGCAGCCTCGTGAACGCTGAAGCCGGGGATGACCGGACTTGCGGTGTGTGTGGTGGTGCTCGCCCTGGCGAGCGCCTACGGAGTGCTGAACCGACGTCGGAGCGGGAGAGTCAGAGTGCGTGGGCGGGACGGCGGAAAACGGCTGGGCGCGGCCGAGTTGGGCGAGGACCTCGGCGAGCGGGCCACCCTCGTCCAGTTCTCCAGTGCCTTCTGCGCACCCTGCAGGGCGACCCGCAGAGTGCTCGGTGAGGTCGCCGAACTGGTTCCGGGCATACGGCACATCGAGATCGACGCCGAGAGCCGTCTCGGACTCGTCCGCGAACTGGAGATCCTCAAGACGCCGACCGTGCTCGTCCTCGACGCCGACGGTCACATCGTGCGCCGCGCCACCGGACAGCCGCGCAAGGCGGACGTGATCGCCGCGCTCGGTGAGGCGGTCGGCACCACCTGATCAACCGCAACCACCTGATCATCCGCAATCATCCGGCCATCCGCGAAGACCTGATCATTCGGAACACCCTGATCATCCAAAAGCCCCTGATCATGAGGCTGGAGGCCCTCGGTGACGCATCTCCCACATGCCGGGACGTACTTGACTGCATCAGCCACCTATCGTCAGTCTGACCGTATGCCCACGGAACTCCTTCCTTGCGAGCGCCTCGCGCGCTTCGAGCGTGCACGCCTTCGGACCGCGGCCCTCGTCCGCGGTGCGGGCGGGCGCTGTCCGGGCTGCTGAGCAGCCCAGGACCCCCGCCGCCGGCCTCGCGCAGAAGGACAACTCCATGACGGCCACGCCCGATCTCCGTACCTCCCGACTCGCCTCCCCGGACCTGCTCCGCTCCGTCTTCCGCCAGCACGCGGCCGGAGTCGCCGTGATCACCGCACGCGGCGAAGAGGGCCCCGTCGGCTTCACCGCGACCTCGCTCGCCTCCGTGTCCGCCGAGCCCCCGCTGATCTCCTTCGGCATCGGCACCGGCGCCTCCAGCTGGCCGGCCATCTCCCGGACGGACCACGTGGGCGTCCATGTGCTCGGCGAGCACCAGCAGGAACTGGCCGCCACCTTCGCCCGCAGCGGCGCCGACCGCTTCGGCGGGCCCACCGCCTGGCGGGAGGGGCCCGAGGGCGTTCCCGTGCTCGACGACGTCCTCGCCTGGCTCGTGTGCCGGGTCGTCACCCGCGTTCCCGCGGGGGACCACCGCGTCGTCCTGGCCGAGGTGGTGCTCGGGGACCCCGCCGGTGCCGGCCGCCCCCTGCTGTACCACCAGGGGCGCTTCAACGCGCTGCGGGAATAGCGCGCTCGGGGGCGGGTGCGCCGGGCCGCCACGGCCCACCCCGTCCGCCCCCCGTCTGCGAGCACGTCGAGTTCCGATTACGCTGCGTTGCGAAGGTCACAGTTCAAAGCGCTTGCTTAGAGGGAACCAGCTACGGGAGCGTAGAAGCGCGTACTGGCGAGTAATATTTCGCTCGGAGCGCGGGTCGCCCCCACCGGGAACGGCTGCTTCAGGCGCCTATGCTGCCCGTAGGCAGGCAGCCCAGAAAAGACGATGCAGTAGGAGAGCCGGCGTGAGCTTGAGGATCGTTGTCACTGTTAAGTACGTGCCCGACGCCACTGGCGACCGGCACTTCGCCGAGGACCTGACCGTCGACCGTGACGACGTGGACGGCCTGCTGTCGGAGCTCGACGAGTACGCGGTCGAGCAGGCCCTGCAGATCGCCGACGAAGCGGACGACGCGGAGATCACCGTGCTGACCGTGGGCCCCGAGGACGCGAAGGACGCGCTGCGCAAGGCGCTGTCCATGGGCGCGGACAAGGCCATCCACGTCGAGGACGACGATCTGCACGGCACCGACGCGATCGGCACCTCGCTGGTGCTGGCCAAGGCGATCGAGAAGGCCGGCTACGACCTGGTCATCTCCGGCATGGCCTCCACCGACGGCACCATGGGCGTGCTCCCGGCGCTGGTCGCCGAGCGCCTGGGCGTCCCGCAGGTCACGCTGCTGTCCGAGGTCACGGTCGCGGACGGCGTCGTCAAGGGCCGCCGGGACGGCGACACCGCCTCCGAGCAGCTCGAGGCCTCGCTGCCCGCCGTCGTGTCGGTCACCGACCAGTCGGGCGAGGCGCGTTACCCGTCCTTCAAGGGCATCATGGCCGCCAAGAAGAAGCCCGTTCAGTCCTGGGACCTCGAAGACCTGGAGATCGAGGCCGACGAGGTCGGTCTCGACGGCTCCTGGACCACGGTCGACTCGGCCACCGAGCGCCCCGCGCGCACCGCGGGCACGATCGTCAAGGACGAGGGCGAGGGCGGCAAGCAGCTCGCCGAGTTCCTCGTGGGCCAGAAGTTCATTTAACGGCTGGGGTCCGGGGGTCGTCCCCCGGGCCGACGCAGCATCTGAGCCCAGTCGTTGCCGCCCGCCCCTCATCTTTCGCAAGCAGGAGAGAAGAAGTCCCATGGCTGAAGTTCTCGTCTACGTCGACCACGTGGACGGCGCCGTCCGCAAGCCCACCCTGGAACTGCTGACGCTGGCCCGCCGCATCGGCGACCCGGTCGCCGTCGCGCTCGGCGCCGGCGCCGCGAACACCGCCGCCACGCTCGCCGAGCACGGCGCCGTCAAGGTGCTCACCGACGAGGCCGCCGAGTACGCCGACTACCTCGTCGTCCCGAAGGTGGACGCGCTGCAGGCCGCCGTCGAGGCTGTCTCCCCGGCCGCCGTGCTGGTCCCCTCGTCCGCCGAGGCCAAAGAGATCGCCGCCCGTCTCGCGCTGCGCATCGGCGCCGGTGTCATCACCGACGCCGTCGACGTCGAGGCCGACGACAAGGGCCCGGTCGCCACCCAGTCGGTGTTCGCCGCCTCGTACTCCACGAAGACCCGGGTCTCCAAGGGCACCCCGGTCATCACCGTCAAGCCCAACTCGGCCCCCGTCGAGGCCGCCCCGGCCGCCGGCACCGTCGAGGCGCTGTCGGTGACCTTCTCCGCGCAGGCCACCGGCACCAAGGTGACCGGCCGCACCCCGCGCGAGTCGACCGGCCGCCCGGAGCTGACCGAGGCCGCGATCGTGGTCTCCGGCGGCCGTGGCGTCAACGGCAGCGAGAACTTCTCGATCATCGAGGCGCTCGCCGACTCCCTCGGCGCGGCCGTGGGCGCCTCGCGCGCCGCCGTGGACGCCGGCTGGTACCCGCACACCAACCAGGTCGGCCAGACCGGCAAGTCCGTGTCCCCGCAGCTGTACATCGCCAACGGCATCTCCGGCGCCATCCAGCACCGCGCCGGCATGCAGACGTCGAAGACGATCGTGGCGGTCAACAAGGACGCCGAGGCCCCGATCTTCGACCTGGTCGACTACGGCGTGGTCGGCGACCTCTTCGAGGTCGTCCCGCAGCTCACCGAGGAGATCAAGTCCCGCAAGGGCTGATCGCTCTCCTCGCGTGATCCTCGTGTGAGGCCCCCTCGACCGACACGGTCGAGGGGGCCTCACGGCGTTCGGGGCCCTGCTCAGCCCAGGGTCAGGGACGCCTGGACGGGCAGATGGTCGCTCGGGAACTGCCCGTCCAGGGAGAAGGTGTTGATCGACGCCCGGTGCGCGCCGATCCCGGGCGAGGCGAGGATCCAGTCGATGCGGTCGCCGTCCGGGGTCAGCGGGCGGTAGCCGTGGAACGTGGCGTACAGGTCACTCCGCTCGGCCGCCGACTCCCAGGTGTCGACGAGGCCGGCGCCCAGCATCGTGTCGTAGACCGGGTTCTTGTGGGCGGCCACATTGAAGTCGCCGGTCACCACCAGCGGCAGGGAGCGGTCGAGCCCCGCGATCCGTTCGGTGATCAGGGCTGCGGCACGCGCGCGTGCGTTCTGACTGGCGTTGTCCAGGTGGGTGTTGAGGAAGTAGAACTCCCGCTGCCCGTCCCGCAGATCCCGGAAGCGGACCCAGGTCACCATGCGGATGGAGCCGCCGCCCCAGGTGTTCGAGCCGATCACGGCGGGCGTGTCCGAGAGCCAGAAGTGGTCGTACTCCACCGGGGCGAGTCTGCGGGTGTCGTAGAAGACCGTCATGAACTCGTCCCGGCTGCCGCCCGCGCGGCCCGTGCCGATCCACTCGTAGTGCCCGCCGAGATCCGTGGCGATGTCGCGCACCTGCTGGTACAGGCCCTCCTGGGTGCCGAGGACGTGCGGTCGCTCCCGGCGCAGCAGTTCACGGGTGACGGGACGGCGGACGGCCCAGCTGTGGGGTTCGGCGGTGCTCGCGTAGCGCAGGTTGAAGGACATGACCTCCAGGCGGCCGTGGCGGTCCGCCGCCGAGGCGGACGACCTGGAGAGCGCCGTACTGGACAGGGGCAGGGCGACCGCGGCGGCGAGCGCGGTCTTGAGTCCCAGGCGGCGCGTGACTCGGCTGTGACGGGGCACGGGATGCTCCTTCTGTGGCCAGTGCCGGTCTGTGGTGCGGACCGTTCTGCGACGGATGCCGGTCGGGTCGTGCGCCTTGCAGTCTCGAAGTTGGGCGTGAACATGTCGAGATGCCCGGATGGACCCCGGGGGAAGTCCGCAGGTGTTCCGGGAGGGGCCCGGGGGAGGATCACCGGGCAAGAGGGGTGCAATGAGGGTGTTGACCAGCCGGAAGGTCGCGGATAACTTCGCTCTACGGATTGTTGATTCCGCTGAGCGGAAAACAGGAGGGTGTGGAATGGGTCAGGGTCAGCAGGAGAAGGTGACGACGAGCCTCGCCGGCGCCGTCAGCGAGGAGATCAGCGCCTCCCTCGCCCCGGTCGACGCCGAGTTGGAGCGCCGCTACCCCGGAGACCCCGGCACCCGCCAGCCCGTCCACACCGTGTACGTCCCGGGCGACGCCTTCGCCGCGGACACCGTCCGCTCCTGGGGCGACCAGGCCCTCGCCGCCCTCGACCGGCACGCACCCGACGCGGACTCCCTCGCCGCCGTCCTCGGCCTCTCCGACGACCTCGCGGAGCCCGTGCACGCCCGAGTACGCGCCAAACTGGAGCGCGAGCCGATCGAAGACCTGCGCGTCGACTTCGAGGACGGCTACGGGCCGCGTCCCGACGCCGAGGAGGACGAGGCCGCCGCCCGCGCCGCCCGGCTGATCTCCCAGGCCTACCAGGACGGCACGGCGGCCCCCTACATGGGCATCCGGATGAAGTGCATGGAGGCGCCGGTCCGCGACCGGGGCATCCGCACGCTGGACATCTTCCTCACCGGCCTGATGGAGTCCGGCGGACTGCCCGCCGGACTGGTGCTCACCCTGCCGAAGGTCACGTACGCGGAGCAGGTCACCGCGATGGTGCGGCTCCTGGAGGAGTTCGAGAAGGCCCACGGGCTCGAGCGGGGCCGGATCGGGTTCGAGATCCAGATCGAGACGAGCCAGTCCATCCTCGCCACCGACGGCACCGCGACCGTCGCCCGGATGATCCAGGCCGCCGAGGGCCGCGCCACCGGACTGCACTACGGCACCTTCGACTACAGCGCCTGCCTCGGCGTCTCCGCCGCGTACCAGGCCAGCGACCACCCGGCCGCCGACCACGCCAAGGCGATCATGCAGGTCGCGGCCGCCGGTACCGGCGTACGGGTCTCGGACGGCTCCACCAACGTGCTGCCGGTCGGGCCGACGGCGAAGGTCCACGACGCCTGGCGCCTGCACTTCGGCCTCACCCGCCGCGCCCTCGCCCTCGCCTACTACCAGGGCTGGGACATGCACCCCGGACACCTGCCGACCCGGTACGCGGCCGTGTTCGCCTTCTACCGCGAGGGGTTCGAGCAGGCCGCCGCCCGCCTCGTCGCGTACGCCAACCGCGCCGGCGGAGACGTCATGGACGAGCCCGCCACCGCCAAGGCCCTCAGCGGCTATCTGCTGCGCGGCCTGGACTGCGGCGCCCTCGACATCGCGGAGGTGGCACGAGCCACCGGGCTCACGCGCACGGACCTGGAGGGCTTCGCGGTACCGAGGCGGGCGGACCTCACTGTCTCGGCCAAGTAGCGGCCCTGTCACAGCCGCTGCCCCGGGCCCTCACGCTCTCCTTCGCCCCGTACGCTGGGCGGCACTTCATTGACGTGTCACAGGCAGGAACGGGGCAGCGGTGTCGGCGGGGGAGAACCAGCAGCCGGGGGAGCGGGCCACGCCCGGGGAGAGCGGACAGCCCGACGGGACCGGGCGGCTCCTGGCCGGCCGCTACCGCGTCGTGGCCCCACTGGGCCGCGGCGGAATGGGCGTGGTCTGGCGGGCCCGCGACGAGGTGCTCGGCCGTGAGGTGGCCGTCAAGGAACTGCGCACCTACACGGACGCCGACGGACCCGAACTCGCCGACCTGGGGCTGCGGATGCAGCGCGAGGCCCGCGCGGCGGCCCGGGTGCGCCACCCCGGAGTGATCGCCGTCCACGACGTGGCGGAGATCGACGGCCGCCCGCTGATCGTCATGGAACTGGTGGACGGGCCGTCCCTGGACGACGTCCTGCGCGAGCGCGGCACGATCGACGCCCGCGAGGCCGCCGGGATCGGCGCGAAGGTCATGGACGCGCTCGCCGCGGCCCACCGGGCGGGAGTCCTGCACCGCGACGTGAAACCGGGCAACATCCTGCTCGACCGCTCGGGACGGGTCGTCCTCACGGACTTCGGCATCGCCACGATGGAGGACCCCGGCGACGGCTCCACCGCGCATCTCACGCGCAGCGGCGAACTGGTCGGCTCCCTGGACTACCTGGCACCCGAACGGGCCCAGGGGTACGAGCCGGGCCCCGCCTCCGACATCTGGGCGCTCGGCGCCACGCTCTACGCGGCCGTCGAGGGCTCCTCGCCCTTCCGCCGCACGTCCACGTGGTCCACGCTCACGGCGATCGTCGTCGAACCACTGCCCGCACCGCGACGGGCCGGACCGCTCGGGCCCGTCCTGCAGCAGCTGATGCACAAGCAGCCCGAGTCCCGCCCGGCGGCGGGCCGCGCGAGCGAGCTCCTGGAGGCGGTGGCGACGGCTACCGACCAGGACTCGGCGACACGCGGGCTGAGGGCGCCCGCGCCCCCGGCACGGGAGGCGACCGAGCGGAGCGTGCCGGTGATACCGCCGGGGTTCGGACCGCCCCTGCCGATGCCGCAGCCGACGCCGCAGTCGGCCACCCCGGCAGCCCCGGCCGTGCAGGTCACCCCAGTCACTCCAGCCACCCCGGTGACGCCCGAGCCGGCCGGGCCCGCCGCTCCTCGGCGCCGTAGAGGCCGCGTCCTGCTCGTCGGCGCGGCCGTCGCCGTCGTGCTGGCCTCGACCGGTGTCATCGTCGCCCACCTGACGGACTCGGACGAGGGCGGGTCGGCAGCCAGGACCGGGGCCGCCCGGGACGCGGACGGCACCGCCTCCCCGGGCGCCACCCGCGGCTCGGTCGACCTGACGGACGACAAGAAGAAGCCCACGGGACAGGGCGACAAGAAGGAGTCGTCGACCCCGGGCGACAGGCAGGACCCCACCGGGGACACCGACCGCACCGACGACACCGGACCGACGGACAGGACACCCGCTCCCTCCTCCGGAGCCACCAAGGGCGGTACCACGGCCGGGAGTTCGGGCGGCGGGGAGACCGAGAGCGCCGCACCTGTCTGCCATGCCATCGGAGGCGGCAAGTACAACTGCCAGGTCTGGAAGACCGCGGCATCGTACACCGCCGCGGGCGCGCGGGCGGGCACCCTCAACGCCGGCACCAACTACTTCTACTGCCAGCAGGACCTCGGCCGCCGCGAGACCTCCGGGAGGTGGACGAACACCTGGTGGGCGAAGACCGACGACGACAGCGGCAACACCGGCGTCTGGGTCAGCGACGTCTACGTCCAGGGCGGCGACAACGACGCACCGGTGCCCGGACTGCCCGTCTGCTGACCGCGTACGTACTTCTCCAGGCCGGAAGCCGTCGTGCGCCCCTCCCGGGCGAAGAGCCGGGTCCCCTCGGCGCAGAGCCGCAGGTCGCCGCGCGCCCGGGAGCAGAACTCCTCGGGCGTGGACCCGAACAGCTTCCTCAACCCCGCTGACTCCGCAAGGAGTTCGGTGAGCAGCCGGCGCTCGCCGGGGTGTGCGCGCGGAGTGCCGTTCCCGTCCTGGAGGACACCGTGACGGTTCACATAGAGGTGGACGCCGTCGAGCGCTCCACCCGGCTCACCCGCCCCGCCCGGCTCCGGCTCGACGCGGAAACCGGCCGAGGGCAGCAGCACGCGATCGTACGCACCCGACGGCCTCGTGACTCCCTCGCTCGCGTCGATCGCGGCCAGCTGCGCCGGGTCCAGCCAGGTGAGGAACAGCTCCCGGGTGTGCCCGGGGGCGCGAAAGGGCGAGGCCGACACGTATCCCAGGGCACTGACGTGCGCCGACACACCGACCTCCAGCCCGGTGACCCGCGCCTTCACCAGGGGGATCGGGGACGACAGCTCGTACTGGCGCATCTTGTGCCGGAGCTGGGCGGGGGAGGCGTTCGAGCCGACCGCGAGGACGGGCACCCGGCCCGGGAACGTGCGCCGGGTCAGGGGCAGCAGCCGGTCCCCGTCGAGGAGCCCCGACTCCGCGGGCCAGGCGCCGGGATAGACCAGCGGGTCCTCGCGCGGCGCCACGGCCAGGCCGAGTGCTTCGAGCGTGCGGTCGGCGGAGCGGTGCCGGGGCTCTCCCATGTATCAGGCGGCGGGCGGCAGTTCACCCGAGCCGCGGGTGATCAGACGCGTCGGGAGTTCGATGCGCTCGGGCAGCACGAGGGAGCCGTCGAGCTGGCGGAAGAGACGGTCGGCGGCGGTACGGCCGAGCTGGGCGGCGTCCTGGGCGACCACGGTGACCCCGGGCTGGAGGAGGTCGGCGAGCTCGATGTCGTCGAAACCGACCAGGGCGACCGGGCGGGCGCGCTCGGCGATGACGCGTACCACCGTGACCGTCACCCGGTTGTTGCCCGCGAAGACCGCGGTCACGGGGGAGGAGCCCGAGAGCATCGTCTCGGCCGCCAGACGGACCCGCTCCGGGCCGGTGACGCCCAGGGACATCCAGTCGGGCTCCACCGGGATGCCGGCGTCCTCCATCGCGGCGCGATAGCCGCGCAGGCGCTCGGCGGCGGTGTGGATGCGGGGCATGTCCCCGATGAACCCGATCCGGCGGTGGCCGTGCGCGATGAGATGCGCGACGCCGTCGCGCGCGCCGCCGAAGCTGTCGGAGAGCACCACGTCCGCGTCGATCTGCCCGGCGGGGCGGTCCACGAACACCGTGGCGACGCCCGCCTTTATCTCGGGCTCCAGATAGCGGTGGTCGTCTCCGGCCGGGATGACGACCAGCCCGTCCACGCGGCGCGCGCAGAGTGCGAGGACCAGTTCCTGCTCGCGGTCCGGGTCCTCGGCACTGGAGCCGTTGATGAGCAGGGCGCCGTGGGCGCGGGCCACCTCTTCCACCGCGCGGCTCAGCGGGCCGTAGAACGGGTCCGCCAGGTCCTCCAGGACCAGGCCGATGCTGGCGGTGCGGCCCTTGCGGAGCACGCGTGCGCTGTCGTTGCGGCGGAAGCCCAGTGCGTCGATGGCCTCCTGGACCCGGCGCTCGGTGTCGGGGGTGACTCCGGGCTCGCCGTTGACTACACGCGATACCGTCTTCAGGCCGACCCCGGCACGCGCGGCGACGTCCTTCATCGTCGGGCGGTTGCCGTAGCGGCTCTCGGTTCGGCGGGCGGTCTCGGCCACGATGCGCTGTCCTGTCCTGTAGTCCTGTGGGGCCGCGTCGGTCCTGACGGGCTCGTTGGGCACCCGGATCGGGATGTGGCGTCGAGCATAGAGCCTGGACAACGTTGTCAGATGCGAGAGAGACTGTCCATCGCTTTTCCGGCCCGCTCTCCCCACCGCGCGACCGGCCTGCCCTTTCCTCATGGTCCATCGGGATCCGATCGGGAGAACTGACACTGATGCACACCGACCTCGTGGCCGCGCTCGACATCGGCGGCACCAAGATCGCCGGAGCGCTGGTGGACGGCCACGGCCGGATCCTGCTCCGCGCCCAGCGGCCGACGCCCGCGCAGGAGCACGGCGACATCGTCATCCGGGCCGTCGAGGCCGTGCTCGGCGAGCTGACCGCCTCGCCGCTGTGGAGCAGTGTCACGGCGGTCGGGATCGGCAGCGCCGGGCCCGTGGACGCCTCGGCGGGCACGGTGAGTCCGGTGAACGTGCCCGGCTGGCGCGACTTCCCTCTCGTCGAGCGGGTGCGTGCCGTGACGGACGGGCTGCCCGTCGAGCTGATCGGTGACGGGGTGGCGATCACGGCGGCCGAGCACTGGCAGGGGGCGGCCCGGGGCCATGACAACGCGCTGTGCATGGTCGTCTCGACCGGTGTCGGTGGCGGGCTGGTCCTCGGCGGGAAGCTGCATCCCGGGCCCACGGGCAACTCCGGTCACATCGGCCACATCAGCGTGGACCTGGACGGCGACCTGTGTCCGTGCGGGTCGCGCGGGTGTGTCGAGCGCATCGCCAGCGGGCCGAACATCGCGCGCCGGGCCATCGAGGGCGGCTGGCAGCCGGGTCCCGAGGGCGACGCGTCCGCGGCGGCCGTGGCCGCTGCCGCGCGGGCCGGTGACCCGGTCGCGACGGCCTCCTTCGAACGGGCCGCGCAGGCGCTGGCCGCGGGCATCGCGGCGACCGCGACCCTCGTGGAGATCGACATCGCGGTGATCGGCGGGGGAGTGGGCAAGGCGGGCGAGGTGCTGTTCGCACCGCTGCGGGCCGCACTGCGCGACTACGCGACGCTGTCGTTCGTACAGCGGCTCACGGTGACGCCGGCACAGATGGGCACGGACGCGGGTCTGGTGGGCGCGGCATCGGCGGCACTGAGCCTCCGGCCGACCGGCACGGTCGTTGTCGGCTGAGCCGCCCGCTGTTCTTCGGGGCGGGGGCCTCCGGTCGGGGGCTATGTGTGACGTGACGGCCGGTGGGGGCTTGTCGCGCAGTTCCTCGCGCCCCTAGGGGGTTGGGGGCGGGGTGCTCCGATTGGTGGGCCTGGGCGACGAAGCGAGCCGTGGGCCCCGCAGGGGCGCGGGGAACTGCGCGCTCAGCCACGACGGGCTGGCACTCGGACGACTGCGGCAGCCGTCCGGGCTCGCGCTCGTGAGGGGTGCGGCACCTGGGCCCCGTAAGGGGCGCGGGGAACGGCGCGGCCAGCCACGACGGGCTGGCACTCGGACGACTGCCGCATCCGTTCAGGCCGCGCCTCGGAAGGGCCAGCCGTTGAGGCAGGCCCGCACCCCCGAGGGACCCAGGGGCGCGGGGAACTGCGCGGCCAGCCACGACGGTCCGGCACCTGGACGACTGCCGCACCCGTCCAGGCCGCCCCTCGGAAGGGCCAGCCGTTGAGACAGGCCCTCACCCCCGTGGGGCCCAGGGGCGCGGGGAACGGCGCGATCAGCCACGACGGTCCGGCACCCGGAGGACTGCTGCATCCGTCCAGGCCACGCCGTGGAAGGGCCAACCGTTGAGGCGGACCTGCGCGCTCGGTCACGGCGGGCCGGCGCCCGGAAGGCCAACGCCTCGGGTGGCCTCCCGGTGAGCCGGGCTCGCGTCCCCGGGGAGCCCAGGGGCGAGGGCCAGCGGGCGCCGGACCTCTCATGGGGCCAGCGTCAGCAAACGAGTCGCGCCGCCCCCCAGTCCCCATGGTCCGACGTGATCCCGTCACCCCCGTCCGTGACGACCAGACGCACCACCTTCGCCCCGCTCACGTCCGCGACAAGCGCCCGCGCAGCGTCCGCGTTCGTGAGGACCCCGGTGGACGCCACCTTCGTACCGTCGGCCCAGATCTCGAACGCGACGGACCCGTCGGCGCCCTCCTCGTCGTCGACGCCGACCTCCACGCTCACGCTCTCGCACGCCCCGCCCGCGTAGAACTCGACGGCGCTCTCCGCATGGACGCCGAGCCCGGTGGCGTACACGGCACCGTTGATCGTGAGGGGACCGCCGTCGCCCGCCGCGCTCTCACCGTTGCTGGTGTCGCGCTCGACGGGCCCCCAGCCGTTGGTCGCGGACAGCGAGGGGAGCGCGCCGAGATTCGACGTGCCGGACGGCGGCGCCACCGCGACGGTCGCCGTCAGCGGGAGTATGCTCTCGGCCCGCACTCCGCCGGGCGAGCGGTACATGGCCTTCAGCGTCACGTCGTACGACCCCGGGGGCGTGCCGACGGGCGCGGTCACCGTCCACCTCGTACGCAACGCCCTCCCCGTCGCCAGGGACGCCGCCGTGGTCGGCGAGCCGGCCTTCACCCGCCACCCCTCGGGCCCGGTCACGGAGACGGAGACGCGCTGCGCGGGCGTGCGGCCCAGATCGGTGACCGACGTCGTCAGGGCGGTCGCCCTGCCCGCCTCGGTCAACGTGCTGCCGTCCACGCCGAGTTCCACGGCGGGCGGGTTGACGGCCCACCGGCCGTCGGCCGAGACGCGGACGAGGACCGTGCCGTGGGCGGGGACGGTCGCCGCGATCGTCCCTGCCGTGTTGTAGCTCTTGTGCTGCCACAGATCGCGCAGGGTGTAGGCGTCCGCCTCGGGCAGTCCGACGGCCTGCGCGCTGGTGGCGACGCGCTGCGGGCTGCCGGTCTCGTTGAAGAGGGCGACCGCGCGGCTGCCGTCCTTCATCTCCTTGGCGACGACCCAGCGACCGCCCTCGGAGGACAGCACCGCGCCCTGCTTGCCGAGCGGGTCCTGGTCGACCGCGATGACCTCTTTGTTGCCGATGATGCCGAAGGTCTCCTCGGACGCGGACCGCAGGTCGGAGCCGATGAGCAGTGGCGCGGCCATGACGGACCACATCGAGAAGTGCGTCCGGTACTCCGTGGCCGTCATCCCGCCGTTGCCGACCTCCAGCATGTCGGGGTCGTTCCACCGCCCGGGACCGGCGTACTGCGCGAGCGGCAGGTTCTGCTTCATGATCGAGAGCATCGAACCCCAGTTGTCACTGATGTCCCCGGTCGTACGCCACAGCTGGCCGACGTCGGCCGCCCACTCCCAGGGCTTGTTCTCGCCCCATTCGCAGATGCTGTAGACGATGGGGCGGCCGGTCGTCTCCGAGGCGGCCTTCAGGGCGTCCCGCATCGTCGTGTAGCGCTGCTTGGCATCCACACCCTGGTTGTTGCAGTTGTCGTACTTCAGGTAGTCGACACCCCAGTCCGCGAACTGCCGTGCGTCGCTGTACTCGTGGCCCAGCGCGCCGGGAAATCCCGCGTCGTTGCAGGTCTTCGTACCCGCGCTGGTGTAGATGCCGAGCTTGAGCCCCTTGGCGTGCACATAGTCCGCGACCGCCTTGATCCCGCCGGGGAAGCGGACGGGGTCGGGCACCAGTTTGCCGTCGGCGTCACGGGCGGGCAGTGCCCAGCAGTCGTCGAGGTTGACGTACTCGTACCCGGCGTCCTTGAGCCCCTTGTCGACGAAGAGGTCCGCGATCCCCTTGACCATCGCCTCGTCGAACTCCGCCCGGCAGTGCGTGGAGTTCCAGTTGTTGAAGCCCATGGGCGGGGTGAGGGCGAGCCCGTCGTCCGGGGCCGGTGCGGCCGACACGGGCGAGGCCGACACCTGCGCGGTCGATGCCGACGCGGCCGGTGCTGTCGCGGCGCCGGCTGTCGTGACCGGCCCGGCGGTCCCCCAGGTACCGGTCAGGCCCAAGGCGCCGAGCAGTCCGGCGGTCAGTGCTCCGACCACTCTTCGGCGAGGTGTGCGGGTGGGAAGGTGACGCATCGTTACGTTCCTCCGTACTCGCGAAAGGTTGGATGTCCGCATGTCCGCGTCATCCGTGCGCGTTTACGGTAGGACCTGTTGCACTGTGGTGGAAGGGGCGCGGTCGTGGTTGTTCGATATCCCGTCAAATCCTTTGACCACGCGTCTTGAAGTGCGCGCCCCGTACCGTACGTGCGGTTGTGTTGAATTGCGCCAACGGAATTTTCCCCGCACGGTCAACGCCAACCCGGTGCACGGCGCCCGACGACGAGAACAGGACATCGGATGTCAGCGGACTCGACGACGAGCTGACCGTGGGTTTCGGGAAGCCCGACCGTGACCCCTGGGCGGGTCGGCAGTTGAGTGGGGCATGAAGAAGCGCAGCATGCTCGCCATCGCGTCCCTCGCCACCGGCTTCGTGGTGGCGGCCGTCACCCCGTCCCACTCCCTCGACGGTGACGCCCTCAACAGCCTCAGCACGCTTGATGTCCAGGACACCCTCAGCACGGTCGACCAGACGATCAGCGACGGCAGTCTGGCGACGGAGGGCAACTCCCCGGCGCAGGAAGGCTGACCGGGCCCTTCTCGCCCGTACGGCGCCCTGTCGCGACCCCGAAGCCCGGCCCACCGAGGGCCGGGCTTCCGTGCGTGTTCGATCCCTCAAACACGCACTCATCGGGACCTGGCTTCCGTGACAGGGCGGAACGGGCAAGCGTCAGGGGCCCACAGCAGAGGGGGGAGCCGTGATCGCCTGGATCAACGGTTGCGGTGCCCCAAAGCCCGGTCAGCGTTCCTATTTGCTTCTATCCGGTCCCGCTACCTGGCCTTACTTAGCTTTCACTCGCTCTAGCTCGCCTTGGGGGTCCTCTCTACGGCGGGTCTTCGCTGATGGCCTCGTGGCGCTGCCTCGGCGGCGGGGTCGCGGCCACGAAGTCGGCGCTCAGTACGTCGGCGTACGTGGCCAGATCTTCGTGCGTGGCCACCACGGCGCGCACGATCCGGTTGATCGTGTCCGAGCGGGCCAGGCGTGCGCCCCGGGCGCGGTTCGCCGATCCCGTCAGCAGGGCCCCTCGGGAAGTGAAGGTGCCGTAGGCGGGGTTGGTGATGCGGCCGGTCGTCGGGTCGGGTTCGAAGGTTCCGGCGGGGGTGCGCCCGGTGTAGGCGTCGAGCGCGCGGGCGGCGTCGTGGCTGATGGTGACGCTGGTGGTCGCGGTCTCCTCCGCGTTCTTGGGTCGGACCTTCCAGGTGGTGCGGAAGCCCTCGTTGACGCGGCCCTCCAGGTCCAAGGCGCGGATCATGCCGGGGCGCAGCTTCTCGTGCCCGAAGTAGCCGTTGAGCAGCAGGTAGATCAGGGCCCGGTCGCGCAGCGCGTCGCGACCGGTCAGTCGGTCGGCGGCCTGCAGTATCCACATCGGGCCGTCACCCCTGAGCCCGGTGCGCTTGGGGTCGGCGGGTACGGGGGCCCCGACGAGGCGGGCCCGGGTGAGTTCCGCGTCGACCCCGTCGGCGATGCCCAGGTTCAGCAGGTGCTGGTAGAAGCTCGTGACGGCGGAGGCCATCGCGGCGCGGGTGGCCAGCGAGTCGTTCCCGTGCATGTCGGAGATCCACACGCCGATGTGGGCGCGGGCGCAGGTGTAGGGGTCCAGTGCGCTGTCGAGGTCGCACCAGTTGAGCCAGGCGGTCACGTAGGCGCGGTAGTGGCGGCGGGCCTCGGAGGAGAACGCGCCGGAAGCCAGCTTGTACACGCCGCCCTCGGCGGTCCAGTCGGCGAGCTGTCGGTAAGCGTCGTGGACGTCGTCGCACGGAGCAAGGCGCTCGGGAGAGCAGTCGATCGAGTGGCGGTGCAT
This sequence comes from Streptomyces sp. NPDC102514, assembly GCF_055584525.1. Taxonomy (NCBI): domain Bacteria; kingdom Bacillati; phylum Actinomycetota; class Actinomycetes; order Kitasatosporales; family Streptomycetaceae; genus Streptomyces; species Streptomyces sp. NPDC102514. The sequence continues at coordinate 104,065 of NZ_JBVJLW010000010.1, read as the reverse complement.
TTCGTTCGGCACCCGCGGCACTCTACGCGCTAAGTGTGGTAACGGACCTGGCCTCGCCAATGAGCCACGCGACTCCCGGACCCACCGCACGGTACAAACCAGCACCTGGAGACCACCGCTTGGTGCCCCCACCTCCGCGCACGATTCGGACCGGCACCCCCGTACGCTCTTGGAGATCCGGTCGAACTCCGGCCTCTGGGCCGGAATGTGGGGGTGGGAGATCCCCGTCTCCCGCTCCAATACGAGCGGGCCGTCCTCGCCGGTGCGCCAGCCCGCGGTGGCGGTGAGCTGGCCGGCGCACTGACGGGCGTCGGCGGGGGAGGGCTCAGTCGTCTTCCCGACGTACCGCAGCCGTTCCTCGGTGTCGTAGCGTCCCAGAGCTAGGAGCCGGGGCTAGCAGCCTCGACACAGGGTTCTCGGGACGCTGGTTCGTTAGGGGAACGGCGACATCCGCTGCGTACCGATGACCCGCAGTACGTCGAGTGCCGATGCTTCGCGTGTATTGGCTGCGGCGGAGAAGACGATCATTGTCTGGTCGGTGTCCGGGAGCAACAGCGTGTCGCAGTCGAGGACGAGGCTTCCCACCTCGGGGTGATCGATGGTCTTGTGCATCGATTGGTGCACTGTCGAGCGTCCGGTGTTCCACATGGTCCGGAAGCGGTCACTGCCAGAGGTGAGCTCTTTTATGAGTCTGCCGAGGCTCAGGTCGTCGGGGTAGCGCGAGTGCGCGGTACGCAGGAGGCTCACCGACTGCTGCGTCCATGCCGTCTCTTCTTCCGGAGTGAATGCCATGCGCGCGTAGCCGGTGCCGAGGATCCGCTGCCAGATGATGTTGCGGCGTTCTTCGGGCCATTGGCTGAGGTCGCCGAGAAGCGCGCACGCCATTGGATTCTGCGCCAGGACGTCGCCTTTGGCTGACAGGACCAAGGTGGGAAGGTCCGTGAGTCGATGGAGCAGCCGTAGCACGCTGGGCCGTATCGACATCTCTATCCCTCCGAGGGGCGGTGGTGCGCTGCCGGCGAGGCGGAAGACTTGATCGCGTTCGTCAGGTTCCAATCGCAGGGCCTGGCTGAGTGAGTTGAGAACCTGAGTGGAAGGCCGCGACCCTCGGCCTTGCTCAAGGCGGACGACGTACTCGACGCTCACTCCTGCGAGCAGGGCCACTTCCTCGCGGCGTAGTCCGGTGACCCGCCGCCTGGGGCCAGCGGTGAGACCGACCTCTGCAGGTGCTATACGTGCCCGGGCGGCTTTGAGGACACGGGCGAGTTCGAGACGATCCATGTGCCCAGCATGCCGCTGACGGCGCCCGACATCCTGGTATAGACGCTCCTACCCTCAGGCGTACCTGTATAGCTACTTGCTGGTGGCCCACCATGGAGTCATGAGCAAGACACAGAGCCGGTAATGGGACTGGCCATCAGAGCCATCGGTATTGCCGGCCTCGGTCCGCACCTGCCTTGATACCCATTTCCCGAAGGTTGTCTTCACTCCGGTGGACGTAGCAGCCGCTTCTCGCTGATGTAATCTGCGTCGGCCCGCCAGTTTGAGACGAAGATTCCCAATTCCCCATTGTCTCGCACCGCTATAAACAAGGCCACGTCTCAGGACTCGCCTGTTTGGCCCATCCGAAGTGACCAGGGAGCAATTTAAATGACGACTGTTTTGATCACCGGCGGCCACTCGGGAATCGGCCTCGCTGCTGCACGTGCACTCGCTGTGCAGGGTATCGACATCGTGCTGGCGGGGCGCAGCTTGGGGCGCATGCAACAGGTCGCAGACGAGCTGCGCGCGGCGCACGATGTGACCGTGACCCTGCTGACGCTCGACGTGTCATCACTGGCGTCGGTCCGAGCGGGTGCTGCGCAGTTCAGGGCGGCAGCCGAGGCCGGCGAGTTGGACTTGCTGGACGCGATCCTCTGTAACGCAGGCGGCCGATTCGACGGCAAGGTCTCTTATGGTCCTGACGGGTATGAGACGACCTTCGCAACGAACTGTCTCGGACATTTCCTGTTTGTCGAGCTTCTGCTTCCCAGTATGACCGAGGGCGGCCGGGTCGTGTATACCACCAGCGGTACCCACGACTCCGATTCGATGGATGGAAAAGCGGTCGGTGCCGCCGTGGAACCGGACGCCACCGCGCTGGCAAATGACGGCAAGAATGGGAAAAAGTCGCTTTCTGCCGGTAAGCGTTACTCCACCTCGAAATTGTGTACGGTTATGTACGCCTATGAGCTGGACCGCCGTCTTCGCAAGGCCGACAGCTCGATTTCTTCAATCGCCTACGATCCTGGGGCCGTGCCCGGGACCGGGTTCCTTCGCGGAATGCCGAAGCCGGTCCAATGGATGTCCACAACGTCCGCCATGCAGTGGGCATCTAAGCGCATGGGCATCACTACATCCGATGTTGAATTCTCTGGCGCGTCCCTCGCTGCGCTCGCGACAGCCCCTGAGTTCGTAGACCAATCCGGCATCTACGTCCAGGCGAAAGAGGGAACGCTGTCGGCCGTGCGGTCGGCGCGAATTTCCTATGATGGAAAGCGCGCGGAAAGGCTGTGGGACGACTCCAAGCGACTCGTCAATCTGACCTCCGAGGAGGAAGCCCCCCAGTTGCGGTAGGCATGTTGGTCCCCGCACCCGGACGCTGAGCTGAGGGTGATGCCGAGACGCTGGACGGGGTTCGATTTCCCCACCACTCGCCGGGCGATCATGAGACAGTCCGCTTCCCCTGTGCGCCCCGGCCAACGAAGTGATCCTGTTCCACTACGGGATCCCAGACTCCTGATGCCAGGGCCGCCACCAAGTGGCGGCCCTGGCATCAGGAGTATCGCTGCATCCCCTTCGAGATGAAGGGCTACGGGCAGTCAGAGAAGTCGCCGGGCGACTACCGTCATCGGGCGGCGGCTGAGTAACTCGTCGACGCCCTCAATGCCATCGGGCTGGAGCGATTCAGTACAGGGCGGCGGGCCAGCACACCTCGAACGCACTCCATAGGACGTCAACGAAGCCCTCACCGGCCAGCTCACCGCTCGGCCGGGCCGCGCCCTCGCGAGGGGGCGATCGGCACCATCCAGTACCGCTGCGTGTGGCGTGGAGGGAACAGCCCTGCCCGCCCGCCGGATGACCGTCCGGCGCAGGCGCACCCTGGTACGCCGGCATCGACAAACGCCTCGCTGGCGACCACCCGCGGCGCGACCACGGACGCTTGCGCATGTCAGCAGCGGAGACTGATGCCCGCGTACAGGAGTGGAAGCGACGACGACCCAGTCGAACGTCGCGCCATATCCCCGGGCGGGATGCTCGACAGCGGCACTGCAGCTGCGGGGCGACAAGCTCGTTCGTAGCCACAACACGGTCCGCACACCTGCGATGTGAGACAGGCGCTTGTGCGGAGGTGTCCTCGTGTGTGGCGGCTGCGGACCGTAGGTCGACGTGACTCGCTCAGGGACCTGCCATCCGAGCCGTATCGAAAACCACATTTTCGAAAACTTGATTTTCGCTTTGTCTGGTGACTACAGTTCCGTTGTCAGCTAGGCATTCGATCAGGAGCAGTCATGGCCGAGGCACCTGCGGCGCCGCGCCGCCGCAAGCTCACCGCGGAGCGGGAGCGTGAGCTGCTCCTGGTGACGGCCGAGCTCGTCGGCGAGGTCGGCTACGAGCGGGTGACCATGGCAGCGGTCGCGCAGCGGGCGAAGTGCAGCACGGCGACGCTCTACCGGCAGTGGGAGAGCAAGCCGCGTCTGGTGATCTCGGCGTGGAAGGCCCTCGCCACGGAGACGGGGAACGACCTGTCCCGCATCGACACCGGCAGCCTGCGCGGCGATCTGATGGACGCGGCCCGCTACCTGGTCAAGGACGACCCGGTCAGGAACACGTTCGCCTCGGTGCCGGCGGCCATCGTCCAGGACGAGAGCCTGATGGAGATCGTCCGCGAGATCCTCATCCACCCCATCCTGCGTGACCTGGCCGGGCTCCTCGACCGTGCGGTGGACAGAGGGGAGATCGCAGCCGGAAACCCGGTCGTCGTCCTGGCGGACCAGATCCTGCTCGGCCCGTGGCTCGCACAGCGCATTCTTTACGGGACACCGGCGACCCGAGAGCTGATGGAAAACGTCGTCGAACTGGTGCTCCTGCCGGCTCTGACCGCGCGGCCCGCCACCATCTGATCCGACTCCAACCCTCACCGCCTTCCGGCAGCTTCGTCCCGTCGCGCCGAGGGCCCCGCACACCCTGACAACGGCGTGACGCCGTTCGATCACCTCCGTATGCCTTCCTGCGGCCCGTACCGATCACATGCCGGGTCGAAGGCACCGCACGTCCAAAAACACCGTCGATCCGGAGCGTCTCCCTTATGGCCACCTTCCTTTACAAGATCGGCAGGGCTGCGTTCCAGCGGCGCTGGTTGGTCCTCTTCCTCTGGGCGCTCGTCCTGGGCGCCGTGGGTATCGGTGCCTCCACCAGCTCGGGTCCCGCCAGTTCGAGCATCACCCTCCCCGGCACGGAGGCCCAGCGTGCCTTCGACCTTCTGGGCGAGAAGTTCCCCGCCGCCAACGCCGACGGAGCCACCGCCCGCGTCGTTCTGCGCGCACCTGACGGCGAGAAGATCAGCAGCTCGGAGAACAAGACCGCCCTCGAAGCGACCCTGGCCGACGTCAAGGACTCCTCCTCCCACATCGGGCAGATCAGCGATCCCTTCACGTCCAAGACGGTCAGCGCGGACGGCACCACCGCGTACGCCCAGGTCACCTACACCTCCAAGGAGGCCGACCTGACCGACGGCGACCACACCGGCCTGGACGAGGCCCTCGAATCGGGCCGTGACCAGGGGCTGACGGTCGAGGCCTCCGGCAACGCGCTGGCCGAGCCGGAGGAGAGCCACACGGCCGAGGCCATCGGCTTCGCCCTGGCAGCCGTCATCCTCCTCATCACCTTCGGCTCCCTCGTCGCCGCCGGACTGCCTCTGATCACCGCGCTGTTGGGAGTGGGGGTGAGCATGGCCGCCATCACCGCGCTCAGCGGCCCGCTCGATCTCAACAGCAACGCCTCCGCTCTCGCCACGATGCTGGGCATCGCGGTCGGTATCGACTACGCCCTGTTCATCGTGTCCCGCTACCGCTCAGAGCGCGCGGACGGCTACGACGCCCGCGAGGCCGCCGCCCGTGCCACCGGCACCGCCGGGTCCGCCGTCGTCTTCGCGGGCCTGACCGTCGTCATCGCCCTTGCGGGCCTGGCGGTGGTGAACCTTCCCATCCTCACCGCGATGGGTCTGGCCGCCGCCGGCGCCGTCGTCATCGCCGTCCTGGTCGCCACCACCCTGGTGCCCGCGCTCCTGGGCTTCGCCGGCGAACGCGTCCGCGGCAAGAGCCGGGAGAAGGCCGCCCCCGCAGTCGACGTTGCCGAGCCCGCCGAGCCCGCCAAGCCGGGGCTCGGGCAGCGCTGGATCTCGTACGTCCTGGGCAAGCCGACCCAGATGCTCCTGCTGGCGGTGGTTGCCCTCGGCGTGGTCGCCCTGCCGGCCACCCAGCTCGAACTCGGGCTGCCGGACGACGGTTCCGAAGCCGCGTCGTCCACTCAGCGCAAGGCCTACGACATGCTGTCGCAGTCCTTCGGTCCCGGCTTCAACGGTCCCCTCACCGTCACCGTCGACGACCAGGACCCGGCCGTCGCCCGCAGCGGCGCCGACGACATCGCGGCTTCCCTCAAGGATCTGCCGGACGTGGCCGCCGTCGCCCCGGCCACCTTCAACGAGGCCGGGGACACCGCGATCATCACCGTCATTCCCCGGAGCGCACCGGGCAGCGATGCCACCAAGAGCCTGGTCGTCGACATTCGCGCCCTCGCCGGTGATCTGCAGGCCGACACAGGAACCCGCTCTCTGGTGACCGGCACGACGGCCCTCAACATCGACATCTCAGACAAGTTCAGCGCGGCGATCGTGCCTTACCTGGCGCTCGTCGTCGGCCTGGCCGTCCTCGTGCTGATCCTGGTCCCCGTCAAGGCGGCCCTCGGTTTCCTGCTCTCCGTGCTCGCCTCCCTGGGCGCCCTGGTCGCGGTCTTCCAGTGGGGCTGGCTCAAGGACCTGATCGGCCTGGAACAGACCGGCCCCATCATGAGTCTGATGCCCGTCCTCATGGTCGGCATAGTCTTCGGCCTGGCCATGGACTACCAGGTGTTCCTGGTGACCCGCATGCGCGAGGCGTACGTCCACGGAGCCGACGCCCGCACCGCGATAGAGACGGGCTTCAGGCACAGCGCCACCGTCGTCACTGCCGCGGCCCTCATCATGATCAGCGTGTTCGCCGGCTTCGTCGGTTCCCACGACGCCATGATCAAGGCACTCGGGTTCGGACTCGCGATCGCCGTCGCCTTCGACGCGTTCATCGTCCGCATGACGATCGTCCCCGCAGTCCTCGCCCTCCTCGGCAGGCGCGCATGGTCCCTGCCCGCCTGGATCGACCGCATCCTGCCCAACGTCGACATCGAAGGCGAGAAACTCACCCGGCACACCCCGGCCCCCGCCCCCGACCTCGCCTTCGCGGAGCGCGAACCCAGCTACGCCGAGTCCACGGACGAAGGCCGCTGACACCACCCCACCTCACGGGCCGAGGGCCACCGCACCGTGGTGGCCCCCGGCCGGTGACCTGCCGCAGGGACGACGATGCACGGCGTACTCCGCGCGGGGCGGCCCCGCCCTCTTCCATGACGCCTAGGCCTACGGTGGGCATCGCCCGGGCTCTCTTCACGCGCGAGGCCGGGAACCGGCGCGTACTGCCGCATCGGAACGTGGCGTTACGAGGCCGGTGTTGCGTGGTGTTCGGCGGATGTGATGCGGCGTCGGTCGAGGAGGTCTCGGTGCATCTCCTCACTGCTGCGCAGGGCGAGTGCCGCCATGGTCAGTGAGGGGTTGGACGTGGCCACCGTGGGCATGCTGCCGCATCCGACGGCGTAGAGGTAAGGGTGGTCCCAGCAGCGCTGCCATTCGTCGACCACGGATGTGCGAGGTGAGTCACCCATGATGTGGGTTCCGGCTCCGTGACCGGCCGCCCTGTAGGCGTAGGGGCGGCCTTCGAACTCGAAGTAGCCGGGCCAGCCGGGCCCCTGCTCGAAACGCGTATGGTCCTCTGCGCCCAGCAGGTCGAAGAGCTGGTCGGAAACCGCCTTCGCGGCGACGATGCCGCGTTTGACGTAGTCGGACAAGTCGTAGTGGATGACCGGCCGCGGAGTGCCCAGCGCGTCGCGGTGACGAGGATCGACGGTCACGCGGTTCGCCGGGTCGGCCTCCTGTTCAATCTCGAACTGGAAGGCGAACTCCCGTCCGATCTGGTCGCCGAGCGCCCGCCGCAGTTCCGTACCGAGGATGCCGCGGCCGTCGGACCCTCCGGTGCCCAGGAGTTCGGCGACCCGTTGCTCGGGCGGTCCCAGGGACCAGGTCCAGCCCCAGTTGCCGATCTCCACGCGAAACGGAGCACGCCGGGTACGTGCGGCGCCGAAGCGGAAACCCTCAAGTCCGGAGGTCGAGCCGGGGCCGCGATAAGCACCGACCTGCTGGGGCATCAGGCCCCACGTCAGCAGGACCGGGTGGTCCATCAGGTTGCGGCCGACCTGGTCGCTGCTGTTGGCGGCCTCGGAGAGGAGGAGGAGCTTGGCGTTCTCGATCGCGTGCGCGGCCAGGACGACGAGGTCCGCGTCGACGCTGTGGGTCACTGCTTCGGCGGTGTCGTCACGGTAGGACCGGTATTCGACACCTGCGGCCCGCCCGTCGGCTCCGATCCGGACCCGCGTGACGACCGCCCGGGTGACAAGGGTGACGGACGAGCCCCAGCGGGCCTGGGTCTTGAGGGGCGTGTACTTCGCCTGGGACGGGCAGATCGGTACGCAGCTGGCGTAGCCCTGGCACAGCGTTCCCTGCTCTGGCTGCCCCGATCCCGCGGCGGGCCGGTAGCCGGCGCCGTCGTCGTAGGAGGGATGGGGCAGGCCGTTGCGGGCGTGTGGTGTCGTGACGACGCGCAGACGGACCGGATCGTCCGCCCCGGGATCCCGAATGGTCCCGCCGTCCAGGGACTTCGTCATCACCTGGTCCAGGTAGCTCTGCGGGATGGACCGCATGGGGAACTGGTAGCCGTCCGGGAACGGCAGGCCGACTTCCGCACGCTGCTCCTCGGCGTCGCCGGCCACCCCGATCTCCCGCTCGGCCGCGCGGTAGTACGGTTCCAGGTCGTCGTAGCCGAGAGGCCAGTTCCGCCCCTGCCCGAAGTCCCCGGCGCGGAAGTCCTCGGGGTGCATCCGGGGCGCGAGTCCGGTCCAGGCCAGGCCGGTGCCGCCGTTGGCCCGCAGGTATCCGCTGCCGTACGGAAGCGGACCGTTCTGCACGAAGTACTCGCCGACATCGGACATCGCCGGCGACGGTGCCGCTTTACTCGTCCGGTAAGGCGAGTTGGGCACCTTGAGCAGTGCTGTGCGGTACGTCTCGACCGCGTCCGCGTGTCCCCCGTCCGAGCTGGACGCGCCGTGTCCGGCCTCCAGCACCAGGACCCGCCAGCCCTGGTCGCCCAGGCGTTTGGCCACCAGGGAACCCGCGAAACCCCCACCGACCACGACCACGTCCCACCGAAGCTCCTGCGGACCGCTCATCGCACGACCACCGACTCGGTGTCACGTGCTCCCGTGGGCGCTGCCCCGGACGGGGCGTCGGCCCAGCTCCCGTGCGCCTGTGCCGTCGCGCCGGGCGCGTTCCCGCCGAACGCCCGCCATACGAGACCCTGTTCATAGGCCCGCGACGAGACCACGTACGGCCCGGCCTCCGGTGTCCGCGCTCCGTTGTCCGGGGACGGCGGGTCCGGCAGGCCTGGCCACGTTCCGACGTACCAGAGGTGGGTGATCGCCCGCGCCAGCTCCCGGGTGGAATCGTCCTCGAAACGCGGCGGGCCGTCGGGGGCCCCCGCCACCGAGTCGGCGAGCTGGTCGAGCCGCTCAGCCCCTGCCTGATCCACGACGACCTGCCGGTACGTGTCCAACATGCCGGTCTCCTGCAACTCCCTGCAGTCGAAACCGGTCAGGTCCGCAGACAGGGCGGCGAACTGGTGGAGTTCCATGCTCTCGAAATCCTTTTTCCTATGAGGTCAGACAAGTTCTTGTCGTACGCGCGCGCCCTCGCGGGACGGTGAGCCCGCGCGGGCCGGACGCGCGCCGGGTCGCTGGGGTCGCTGGGGGGCACGGCCGAAGCCCGGACCGGTACCGGCGCCCCCGCGTCAGCGGCGTACCGCCGTGGCGGTTGCACCGGATCGGGCACGGCGAACCACATTCCGCGCGATGAGAGGGTGTTCGCTCCCGGGTACGTCGTCGTCCTCGGGTGGGTCCGTGATGTAGTGCATCGACCCCGGCGACGGCTCGACGTGGGCACTGCCGTCGCTGTGCCGGCCGTTCCCGGCCACGGCCGCAGACGCGGAGTCGGGCGCCGCGTAGTCCAGTCGTACGTCGTCGTCGATGAGTGCGACGGCCCGCGGAGTGCCGCCGGTCCGACGACGTGTCCGCAGCGCCGGGCCCTCCGGTGAGCCGGGGTTCCCGGCACCGTGTGCCCCGGGAGTCCCGTCGCAGATCGCCATCACTGCTCCCGTGTGCCGGGGAGGAGCGAAGGCCGGGCCTCGGCCGGGCCGGTACCGGCTTCCGCGTCGGGGCCGAACCGGTTCAGTTCGGCCGTGATGACGGCGGCGACGCGCGGGAGTTCGTCGCTCTCCAGCATGTCCCAGTGGCCGCAGTCCACCGGTTCCACCACGAAGCCGCCGCCGGCGCGGCGCTGCCAGAAGGCGCGCAGTCGGGCGGCTGCCTCACCGTCCTCGTCGTCCTCCACGGCCGTGGCCTGCATGAGCACCGTGCGGGCCTGCGAGTCGGGCACCTCGTAGGCGAGGCCGGTTGCCTGGTGGTGGTTGTACACCGTGAGGTACCGGGCGACCTGGTCATCGTCGATGCCCGGGTACATCCCGTTGAAGCGGATCAGCTTCTGCCGGAACTCGTCCATGCCGGTCGGCGTGAACGGGGTGTGCCGTTCCGCGTCCTCGGCGCCGCGGGTGTCGAGCAGGACCGCGCTCACCCTTTCGTGCCCGGCCGCCGCCAACTGGCGGCCCATCTCGTGGGCGATCAGCCCCCCGTAGGACAGCCCGCACAGCACCAGTGCCTCGTCCGGGCGGGGACCGACGAGCCGCAGGTACTCCTGGGCGACGGCCTCCACGGTCGGCAGGGTCGACTCACCGGGATTGATCCCCGGGGCCTGCAGGCCCACCACGCCGACGTCCTCCGGGAGCGCGGTGGACAACGGCAGATAGCAGAAGGCGGTGCCGCCGGCGGGGTGGACGCACACCACGCGCTGCCGGCCGTTCCCGGCGCGGAACTCGACCAGGCTGCTGTGGTTCGCGGGTCCGGCGGTCCCGGAGAGGGCGCCGCGAACGAACTCCGAGAGCGCCTCGATCGTGGGACGCAGCATGACGTCCCGGACCGGCAACGCCACGCCGAGTTCCTCCTGCACGGCGTGTGCCATCTTGATCGCCGAGATCGAGGTGCCGCCGAGCTCGAAGAAGTTGTCCGCGACCCCGACGTCCGGGTGCAGCAGCACTTGCCGCCAGATCCGGTACAGGGCCATCTCGACGTGGTCACGGGGTGCGGCCGTGTTGACCCGCCCGGCGCGGGTGCCGGCGGTCGCGCTCAGCACCGCCTCCCGGTCCACCTTGCCGTTGCGGTTCAGCGGCAGCCGCGCGAACTCGGCGACGACCGCGGGGATCATGTAGTCCGGCAGCCGCTCCCCGAGCGCGAGACGCCATTCGTGGGGTGTCCGGTCGGGCCCGGGGTCGCGTCCCACGCCGGCCACCAGGTGCGGGTCGTCCGGCGTCCGGCGGTCGGCCAGGACGACCGCCTCCCGCACCCCGGGCACCGCCAGCAGAGCGGCCTCCACCTCGCCGGGCTCGATGCGGAAGCCGCGCAGCTTGAGCTGGTCGTCGTGGCGGCCGACGTACTGGGCGTTGCCGTCCGGCAGCCAGCGCGCCAGGTCGCCGGTGCGGTAGAGGCGTTCTCCCGGCACGAACGGGTCCGGCACGAAACGCTCGTCGGTGAGGTCGGGCCGGTGCAGGTACCCGTGCGCCAGGCTTGCGCCTCCCGCGTACACCTCGCCGGGAACTCCCACGGGCACCGGGCGCATGCGGTCGTCCAGCAGGTACAGACGCGTGCCGCGCAACGGCCGCCCGATGGGGCACGACCGCGAGCGGGCCTGCGGATCGGTGTACGCGGTGGTGTAGAGCGTGGCTTCGGTCGGTCCGTAGCCGTAGCAGATACGAAGGCCCGGCAGTGCCTCGCGCATGCGGTGCAGCGCGGCTTCCGGCAGGGACTCCACGCCGGTGAGGAGCTGGCGCAGGCTCAGCCCGGCCAGTCGCCGGGACGGGTCCTCGTCGATCCACATGATGTAGGAAGGGGGCAGGAAGGCCTGGGCCACCCGCCGCTCCCGCAGCCAGTCCATGAGCGCCCCGGGGTCGCCACGAAGCTCGTCGGGTACGAGGTGGAGCACCGCGCCCGTCGTCAGCGGTACGAGGAGTTCGTGGACCGAAGCGTCGAAGCCGATGCTCGACCAGGCCGACGCGGCCTCGCCCGCGGCGTCGCCCATGAGCTCGTGCCAGTGGTCGAGGAGGTTGACGACGCTGCCGTGGGTCACCGCCACCCCCTTGGGGCGGCCGGTCGACCCGGAGGTGTAGATGACGTAGGCCAACCGGGCAGGGTCCGGGTCGATCCGCGGCGCGGTCTCCCGCGTGCCCTCCGCCTCGACGGCGGCCAGGTCCTGCCAGAGTCCGCCGTCGGCCGCCGGGGCCGTGTGGTCGGTCAGCACCAGTGCCGGCTCGGCATCGGCCACCATGGCCGCGAGCCGTTCGGCGGGCTGCCCCGGGTCGAGCGGGAGGTAGGCGGCCCCGGCCTTGAGGATACCGAGGACCCCGACGACCAGTTCGAGCGTGCGCCCGGCGTGCAGGCCCACCACCTGGCCGGGGCGGACTCCGCGGGCGGTCAGCGCGCTCGCCAGCCGGTCGGCTCGCAGGTCCAGCGCCGCGTAGGTCACTTCCGCGTCCCCGGCGACCACCGCCGGCTGTTCGGGCCGGGTCCGCACCTGTTCCGCGAAACGCTCCAGCAGGGCGGCGGACGCCGGTGTCACCGGGTCGCCTCCCCAGCTGAACGTCGACAGGATCTCTCGCTGCTCGTCCTCGTCCAGCAGGGTGAGGTCGCCTACGTCCGCCGCGGGCCGCTCGGTCATCAGCCGGAACACCCGCAGCAGTTGGCGTGCGAACCGCTCGACGGTCGTCTGGTCGAAGAGCGCGGTGGCGTACTCGATCCCGCCGACCAGGCGCCGGCCCTCGTCGGCGACGACCGCCACCAGGTCGAATTTCGCGGCGACATGTGAGTCGTCCTCACGCACCTCGACGGTCACGCCGGGAAATTCGAGCTCCTGCCGCATGGAGGGAACCCAGGCGACCATCGTTTGGAACAGGGCCGTGTAGGCCGGACTCCGCGGCGGGTTGACCAGCTCCACGACCCGTTCGAAAGGCAGGTCCACATGGCGAAGGTCTTCACGCAGCCGCCCGTTCACGCGCTTCAGCGCCTCCCCGACGGTCGGTGAGCCGGACAGGTCGGCGCGCACGGCAAGGGTGTTGGCCAAGAAGCCGATGAGGCCACCGACGTCGCCCTGCCGGCGGTTGGCCGTCGGGGTGCCGATAACGATGTCATCCTGCCCGGAGAGCAGGGACAGCAGCAGCGACCAGCCGGTCAGGACCGTCGCGTACAAGGAGACCCCGTGCTGCTTCGCCAGGGCTCGCAGCGCCAGGGTGAGGTCCTCGTCGACGACCAGGGCAGCCCTGCCGCCCCGGAAATCCTGCTCGGGCGGACGGGTCCGGTCAGTGGGCAGGGGGAGCACGGCCGGGACCCCGCTCAGCGCACCGGTCCAGTACTCGGCGTACGCGGCGGACTCCTCTCCCGCCATCCAGTCCCACTGCCAGCGGGTGTAGTCGCTGTACTGCCACCGCAGTTCCGGCAGCGACACTTCCTGTCCTTCGTGCAGCGCGGCGTACATCGTGCTCAGCTCCCGCAGCAGCAGGGACTGGGACCAGCCGTCGAAAATAAGGTGGTGGGCCGTGAGCAGAAGGACGTGGTGGTCCTCACCGAGTACGACCAGACGGCCGCGCGTCATGGCCTCCTCCCCGAGGCGGAAGGGAGTGCTTCCCACCGCCCGCTGCGCCTGTGCGAGGCGCTCGTCCGCGTCCGGCAGCCCTCTCAGATCCTCGACGGTGACGGGGAATCCCGTCTCCGGGGGATTGACGATCTGAAGGGCCGAGCCCTCGGCCGGCACCAACCGGGTGCGGAGCGCTTCGTGCCGGGCGGCGAGCAGGTGCAGCGCCTGGACGAGGAGGTCCGCGTCCAGCGGCCCCTTGAGGTCGAAGTTCATGAGCCCGTGGTACGCGGCGCTGGCCTCCCCGCCCATCCGCGCCAGGACCCACAACCGTTCCTGTGCCAATGACAGGGGGGCAGGGTCGGACGAGGGGACGCCGGCGGGGCCTGATGCCCCTGATGCCGACGAGGCCGACAGGGTGGACGGGAGAATTCGGGGGGTGGCAATGCGAGGCACAAGGTCTCCTTCATGAGAAAGGAAGACGGCGAGACAGGCGCGGGACGCGGCGCGGGGACGGCCTGTGTCCGGTCGGCCGCACCGGCGACCGGGAGCATGGCGAGGGCGACAGCTGAATGCGTGGTGTCCGCGTCGCGCCTCGGCGTGCCGGGCAGGATTCCGAGGCGCCCGTCCGGCGGCGGGCTTTCGTCGTAACTCAGGAATGTTTATCGGCGCATCACTCGCGACGTGATGTCAGGGATATTGGTCGAAGCAGCTGGACTAGCAATAAATAACTAGCAATGCATATGGCTCATCACGAATTAATGGTTCGTCATGCAAAAGTACATCCCAGACTGCTTTAAAGGTCAACAGTGACGCAGGTCACACACTTTCCTGGCGTCGAAGTGTTTGGATCCGGCATGTCTAGAAAAAGGGTAAGGCGGCAATTCTGTCAAATATCACCACCCTTCCGTCATGGGGAACTGGGTGAGGGAAGTCCGATGCGCGCCGAAAAGGCGTGCGTTCCGGCGTTGTCGAATCTCCCGCCCTTGTCGCGGGTCGTCGAAACCCGCGTGCCCTCCGGCCCGCCTAAACGCGATGGGCTGCACCGTTTCGCCGGACATGAAGCCTTGACGGGGCGTAGATCTTCATTACGCTGAAGCGGCTTGAGATTCACGGAGGCGCTTATGGGCGAGGCCCGAGCCGGTGCGGCGTTCACCGGGCAGGTCAGGAGGGCGCGTGCCCTCGATATGCCGGCGGGTCGGCTGTTCGGCATCACCTCACGGGATCGGCGTCACCCCACGAGTTCGGCAGCACCCCCTGGGGGTACCGGTTAAATCAATCCATCGTAGGGAAATGTCTGCATGTGTACTCCATCGGGCCATGACGGCAAGGGATTTCCCTTCCCGTGTAAAACTGAAGCAAAAATTTTCATCTCCTACTGAATGCATATCGGTCCCGTCGGGTTCGCCATGAAGGGGTCCGGCCGGTGATTCACCTTTCGCGGGACCAGGTCCTCGACGGACCTGCCAGCTTCACTCCTTCTCCTCCGTCCGTTTCTCGCAGCGGGCCCCTCGCGACGCGGCTCCCCATGCGAGTTCCCACCGTCGGCAGCGGTTCCCCGTCCCGGAATCCGCCCTTGAGCAGATCCGGCTCCGGCCGCCCGGGCACGCCCAGGCCCGGATGGTGCCGTTTCTTCACACGCCACACGCCTCACACCGACGGACCCCCGGCCGATCTGGGCAACCCAGTAGAGGCCCCTGCGTGAGTGTTCGCCGAGACCGAAAGGTCACACCCCAGTTCCTGAGGATCGCGGAAAGGACGTTACGTCGATGAGCACCGACGGCCTGCCCCTGGACGGTGTGACCGTCCTCGACTTCACCCAGGTCTTCATGGGTCCCAGCTGCACCCAGTTGCTGGGTGATTACGGCGCCGACGTGATCAAGATCGAGCGCCCCGGAACCGGCGACCTCTCCCGGACATCCTTCCCGGACCGGGATGGGCTGGACGGCCCGATCTTCCTCGCCATCAACCGGAACAAGCGCAGCGTCTGCGTCGATGTCCGCGCACCCGAAGGCAAGGAAGTGATTCTGAGTCTGGTGCGCGCAGCGGACGTGGTGGTGAGCAACTTCCGCGGTGGCGTGATGGAACGGCTCGGCTTCGGCTACGAAGACCTACGGACGGTCAACCCTCGTCTCATCTGGGCCTCCGGCACCGGTTTCGGAAGCGCCGGCCCGTACAGCCACAAGGGCGGCCAAGACGTGATCAGCCAGGCCTACTCCGGGGTGATGTGGCGCCGCGAGTCACCCGACCTACCACTGTCCGTCTACCCCACCCCACTGGGCGACTACACCACCGGCATGCATCTGCTGCAGGGCATATTGCTCGCGCTGTTCACCCGGACCAGGACCGGCGAGGGCCAGAAGGTCGAAGTCAGCATGTACGACTCGATGCTGCACATGCAGATGCAGGAGGCCTGCGCGCAGCTGAACCGCGGCTACGAGGTCAACTGGGCCAGCATGCCGCTCAGCGGTGTCTTCCCGACCATGGACGGCGCGGTCTGCATGGTCGGAGCGTTCAAGGAGAACCCGCTGCGCGCGGTATGCGCAGCCCTGGAGATGGACGAGGACCTCTCGCTGCGCGAGGAGTACTCCACCATGGAGGCGCAGTTCCAACGACGCCCGCAGCTCCAGGCGATCTTCCGGGAGCGGTACGCCGGCAACGTCACGGACCACTGGATCCGACGACTGGAGGAGCAGGACATCCTCTGCGCCCCGGTGCGCACCCTGGAAGAGGCTCTCGCGGACGAGCAGACCGCGGTCAACGGCATGATCGTCGATATGAACCACCCGGTGGCCGGCAAGGTCAGGGCGGTCGCCGCACCCATCCTCCTCTCCGGCGCCCGCATGGGCGTCCGCCACTGCCCGCCGCAGCTCGGTGAGCACAGTTCCGAAGTCCTCAAGGAACACGGCTTCGACGACGCCCGGATCGCTGCGCTGGTGGAGAGCGGTGTCCTGCGGTGACTGCGGCGCCCGCCACGGACGACGTGCGCCTGGAGATCGACCAGCACGTCGCCCGTGTGACCATCGACCGACCCCGGGTGCTCAATGCCGTCGGAGCCAGGACGCTCCAACACCTCAACGAGGCTTGGGAACGCATCGAGTCGGACCCCGAGGTCCGTGTCGTCGTCGTGACCGGCGAAGGCGACCGAGCCTTCTGCGCAGGCGCCGACATGTCCGCCGAGGAGACCGGCAGGACCGGCTTGGAGTACTGGGCCGCTCTCGACCCCAACGGTTTCGGCGGCCTGTCCCTGCGCACCACCCTCGATGTCCCGGTGATCGCCCGGGTGAACGGGTACGCCCTCGGCGGTGGCATGGAGATGGTCCTGGGCTGCGACATCGTGGTCGCCGCCGATCACGCCCAGTTCGGGCTCACCGAGCCCCGTGTCGGACGCGTCCCACTCGACGGGGGAGTCACTCAGCTTGTCCGCCGGCTGCCACATACCCAGGCGATGGGCCTGCTGCTCACCGGGCGGCGGGCGAGTGCGGCTGAGCTCGCCGGGATGGGTCTGGTCAACGAGGTGGTTCCGGCCGAGCAGTTGGACGAGGCGGTCGACCGCTGGGTCGCCGGTGTTCTCGCATGCGCTCCCACCTCGCTGCGCGCCATCAAGCAGATGGTGCAGCGCACCGCGCACCTGACCAGTCAGGAGGCGCGGGCGACCCGCCTGCCGGCGCTGATGGCAGCCCTGGACAGCGAGGACAGTCGCGAGGGCGTCCAAGCCTTCAGGGACAAACGCCCACCGAACTGGCCAGGGCACTGAACGGCCGGCGATCAGCGCGGGGTGGACCGCGACTGGGAGGAGTGCGCCGTGCGCTGACGCTCGTACAACTCCTCGTACCGGTCCGGGGTGTGCTTCTTGAACTTACGGTGCGGGGCGTCACCACCGGCCGCCGGTCTGCGCCCCGCACCAGCCCCAGCTGACGAGCGTGGGTGATGTCCGCGCGGCTTGCGGGCCGGATCGGGCTGCACCGCTTCGAGATGCGTCGGATCAAGGTCTCCATCCGTCAGTAACTCGCCCTTCCCCGGCGCCTGTCAGGCGGTCCGGATGACGCGTCACCGCACCGGCCGCAGGACCGGCAAGGTCGCCATCGCCAGCGTCTACGCGGTCACCGGTCGGCGTGAACTGCCCTGTGTGGAGGTACGCACAGCGAGGTGACGGTCTCGATGGGGGAGCGGATCGGGGCGTATCTTCAGGGCGTATGGGAGAAAGAGGTAGTGGGTGCGGGATTATGGACACCGAATTTTTCCATACCGCTCCCAGATGATCCGGTTTCGCCCGCTCCGCCGCTGTTCAGCGGCCCTCCTGCGCTGGAGTATGAATGATCGTATGGATCAACGGTGCGTTCGGTGCGGGGAAGACCACCACCGCACGGGAACTGATCGACCTGATCCCGAACAGCACACTCTTCGACCCCGAGCTGATCGGCACCGGGCTGGCGCAACTGCTGCCCGCCAAGCGCCTCGCCGAGGTCGGCGACTTCCAGGACCTGCCGATCTGGCGGCGGCTCGTGGTCGACACGGCGGCAGCGATGCTCTCCGAACTCGGGGGCGTGCTCGTGGTCCCCATGACACTGCTCCGCCAGGACTACCGCGACGAGATCTTCGGCGGCCTCGCGTCCCGCAGGATCGCGGTACGCCATGTGCTTCTCGCCCCGGCGGAAACGATCCTGCGCGAACGAATAGCCGGCCGGGAGGTCCCGCCGGACCTCCCCGACGGGGAGATACGGGTGCGCCAGTGGTCGTACGACCAGATCGAGCCCTACCGCGCCGCCCTGGCCGGCTGGCTCACCGCGGACGCCCACCCCGTCGACAACGGCACCCTCACCCCGTACGAGTCCGCCGTGCGCGTCGCCGAAGCCGTGAACAGCGGATCCGTGCCGGTCTGCGACATCGTGCAGACCCCCGAACCCACCTCGGAGACCGTCGCGGCGGGGGTGCTCCTCTTCGACGAACTGGACCGGGTGCTGCTCGTCGACCCGACGTACAAGGCCGGCTGGGAGTTCCCCGGCGGCGTCGTCGAATCCGGTGAGGCACCCGCGCGCGCGGGCATCCGCGAGGTCGCCGAGGAGACCGGCATCCGGCTGACGGACGTCCCCCGTCTCCTGGTCGTCGACTGGGAACCCCCGGAGCCCCCCGGTTACGGCGGCCTGCGCCTCCTCTACGACGGCGGCCGGCTGGGCGGCGGCGAGGCCCGGCAACTGGTGCTGCCGGGCCCCGAACTGCGCGACTGGCGCTTCGTCACGGAGGAGGAAGCCGCCACACTCATGCCCCCCATCCGCTACGAGCGCCTGCGCTGGGCCCTCCGGGCGAGGGAGCGGGGGGCCGCCCTGTACCTGGAGGCAGGGGTACCCCAGGGCTAACTGACGCTCATCTTCGAGGCCGACCGGCGTATGTCTTTCAGCCCGTGCGGTCCGCGCTTTTCAGGCCGACGGCCGCTTGTCCTTCAGCCCGTCCGGCGTTTGAGGACGAGGCCGTTGAGGCCGAAGGGGGGTCTGGGGGCGCAGCCCCCAGGAGCTTGGGGCACGCCCGATACAGAGGCGTGCCCCGGCTTCACCCCGCCGCGTAATTCCGGAGGAACAACGCCTCGGCCACAGCCAGCCGCTCCAGCTCCTCGGGCGACACGCTCTCGTTCACGGCGTGAATCTGCGCCTCCGGCTCGCTGAGCCCGATCAGCAGGATCTCCGCCTGCGGGTACAGCGACGCGAGGGTGTTGCACAGCGGAATGGACCCGCCCTGCCCCGCGTACTGCATCTCCGCCCCGTCGTACGCGACACTCATCGCCTCGGCCATCGCCGCGTACGCCGGGCTCGTGGTGTCGGCACGGAACGCCTGGCCCTGCCCGATCTGCTCGGTGCCCACCCGCGCTCCCCACGGCGTGTGCGCCTCCAGATGGGCCTGGAGCAGCTTGGTCGCCTCGACGGCGTCCACGCCCGGCGGCACCCGCAGGCTGACCAGCGCGCGGGCACCGGCCTGCACGGACGGGGTGGCGCCGACCACCGGCGGGGCGTCGATGCCGAGCACGGTCACGGCGGGCCGCGCCCAGATACGGTCGGCGACCGTGCCCGAGCCGATCAGCCGCACGCCGTCGAGCACCTTTGCGTCCTTGCGGAACTGCGCCTCGTCGTACTGCAGGCCCTCCCACGACGAGGAGCCCGCGAGCCCGTCGACCGTGGTCGAGCCGTCCTCGGCGCGCAGCGAGTCGAGCGCGCGGATCAGCGCGCTCAGCGCGTCGGGGGCCGCGCCGCCGAACTGGCCGGAGTGCAGATTGCCTTCGAGGGTGTCGACCTGGACGCGGACGAGCGTCATGCCGCGCAGCGCGGTGGTGACCGTCGGCACGCC
The DNA here is from genome assembly GCF_055584525.1 of Streptomyces sp. NPDC102514. Classification (NCBI taxonomy): domain Bacteria; kingdom Bacillati; phylum Actinomycetota; class Actinomycetes; order Kitasatosporales; family Streptomycetaceae; genus Streptomyces; species Streptomyces sp. NPDC102514. The sequence goes on along the minus strand of NZ_JBVJLW010000010.1, from coordinate 84,543 downwards.
GACCCGGAAGTTCCCGGAGTCGCCGATGACGATCGCGTCGGCCGTCAGCAGCTCCGGGTGTTCCTCGGCGTACCGCTCCAGACCGCCGGTGCCCTGCTCCTCCGAGCCCTCGGCGATGACCTTGACGCCGACCGGGACGCCGCCGTTCGCCTTGAGCGCGCGCAGCGCCAGCAGGTGCATGATCAGGCCGCCCTTGCAGTCGGCGGCCCCGCGCCCGTACCAGCGGCCGTCCCGCTCGGTCAGCTCGAAGGGCGGCGTCTGCCAGCCGGCCTCGTCGAGGGGCGGCTGCACGTCGTAGTGCGCGTACAGCAGGACGGTCTTCGAGCCCTCGGGGCCCGGCAGGAAGCCGTACACCGACTGGGTGCCGTCAGGGGTGTCGAGCAGGGCGACGTCCTGGAAACCCTCGGCGCGCAGCGCGTCGGCGACCCAGTTCGCGGCGCCCTCGCTCTCGCTGCGCGGGAACTGGTCGAAGTCCGCCACCGATTTGAAGGCCACCAACTCGGTCAGCTCCGTCTTCGCCCTGGGCATCAGGGAGACGACGGTCTCGGCGACCGGATTCGACGACATGGGCACGCTCCTCGTGGGTGCGACGTTGTACGAGTGGGTACGGCTGCGGATGAGCGCGCGAACGGGTGTGCGCGCTGCATACGCTGCCGATCCTCCCACAGCGGTCTTCGCCGGACGCCGCCGTAGGATGCGTGGAGTAGGTGCGGCAGGCGGCGGGATCGGAGCAGCAGACCATCGTGAGCAGCGAGAACTCTTCGGACGACGGACAGGACGACGGGCAGCAGGTGTGGGACGTCGTCGTGGTCGGGGCGGGACCGGCAGGCGCCTCGGCCGCCTATGCGGCGGCGGTCGCGGGGCGCCGCGTCCTGTTGCTGGAGAAAGCGGAGTTGCCCCGCTACAAGACATGCGGCGGCGGCATCATCGGACCGAGCCGTGACGCGCTGCCGCCCGGTTTCGAGTTGCCGTTCCGGGACCGGATCCATGCGGTCACGTTCTCGCTCGAGGGCAAGTTCGCGCGCACGCGCCGCTCCAAGCAGATGCTCTTCGGGCTCATCAACCGGCCGGAGTTCGACCAGCAGCTCGTCGAGCACGCGCAGAAGGCGGGCGCCGAACTGCGTACGGGGGCCACGGTCTCCCGGGTGGAGCAGCACGGCTCGGCGGTCCCCGACCGGCGCTCGGTCGCCGTCGTCCTCCAGGACGGCGAGACGCTGCTGGCGCGGTCGGTGGTCGGCGCGGACGGCAGCGCCAGCCGGATAGGAGCACACGTCGGGGTGAAGCTCGACCAGGTCGACCTCGGCCTGGAGGCGGAGATCCCGGTTCCGGAGACGGTCGCGGAGGACTGGAAGGGCCGCGTCCTCATCGACTGGGGCCCGCTGCCCGGCAGTTACGGGTGGGTGTTCCCCAAGGGTGACACCCTCACCGTCGGGGTCATCTCGGCGCGGGGCGAAGGAGCCGCGACCAAGCGGTACCTGGAGGACTTCATCGCCCGGCTGGGCCTCGCGGGCTTCGAGCCCAGCATCTCGTCCGGGCACCTGACCCGCTGCCGCGCCGACGACTCGCCGCTGTCACGGGGCCGGGTGCTGGTGTGCGGGGACGCGGCCGGACTGCTGGAGCCGTGGACCCGCGAGGGCATCTCCTTCGCGCTGCGTTCGGGGCGGCTCGCGGGGGAGTGGGCGGTGCGGATCGCCGAGGCCCACGACGCCGTGGACACGCGGCGGCAGGCGCTGAACTACGCCTTCGCGATCAAGGCGGGGCTGGGCGTGGAGATGAGCATCGGCAGGCGCATGCTCCAGATCTTCGAGCGCCGGCCGGGAGTGTTCCATGCCGCGCTCACCGGCTTCCGGCCCGCGTGGAAGGCGTTCGCGGGGATCACCCGCGGCTCCACCTCGCTGGGCGACATGGTGCGTTCGCACCCGATGGCGGAGCGGGCCCTGAGCAGGATCGACCGCTGACTGCCGACCGCTGACCACGACGGCCGACTGTTGACTCCGACGGCCGACGGCCGACGGCCGACCGCTGACTCGGGCGGTCGGCCGCCGACTCGGACGGTCTGCCGCCGACCGGCGGGCACCGACCGTCGGCGGCGGCCCCGGGCGCGTACTCCGCCGGGAGTACGTGTGATCACCACGCTCGTCGGACGCCCCGGCGGGCCGTGGCGTCTAGCGTGGCGGGCATGGAAGAGCAGCGCACACGCCGGTGCGGCGGACCCCCCTGGGCCAGGGGCGGTCCACCGGGGAGCCGGTGGCACGGGCCCCCGTGGTGGAACCACCGCGGGGAGGAGGAAGAGAGCGGCGGCCACCCCCGGTGGCCGTGGCGTTCGACGCTGCTCCTCACCGTCTTCGTCATGGTCGGCAGCACCTTCGCCGCCGGGGCGCAGCCCGAGCGGGAACCGCTCGACGCCCTCGCGCGGGCCCTGCTGCTCGGCGGCGCTCTGCTGCTCCTGTGGCGGCAGCGGTACCCGGTGGCGGTGCTGTGCGGCACCGCGGCCACGGCGCTCGTCTACTTCAGCGCGGGATACCCGTACGGACCGGTCTTCCTCACGGTCGCGCTCGCCTGCTTCAGCGCGGTCCTCGCCGGGCACCGCCGGCTCGTCCGGGCCGTGCTCGGCACCCTGTGGACGGTCCATCTCCTGGTGGGTCACTGGCTCTACCGATGGCTGCCGCCGGACGGCGACCCGGCCTCCTCGTGGGGCGAGGAGATCGCCATCGCCGCCTGGTTCGCGGCGATCCTCGCGGTCTCCGAGCTGGCCCGTGTCCGCCGGGAGCAGTGGGACCGCGACCGGGCGGAACGCCGCCAGGCGGCCAGGCGGCGGGCCGACGAGGAACGGCTGCGCATCGCCCGCGAACTGCACGACGTCCTGGCCCACAGCATCTCGGTCATCAACGTCCAGGCGGGAGTCGGCCTCGCGCTCCTCGACTCCGACCCGGAACAGGCACGTACCGCGCTCACCACCATCAAGGCCGCGAGCAAGGAGGCGCTGGGGGAGGTGCGCCAGGTGCTCGACACGCTCCGCACGCCCGGGGACGCGCCCCGCGCTCCGGCGCCCGGCCTCGACCGGCTCCCCGAACTGGTGGAACAGGCCGCGAGCGCCGGTCTGACCGTCGCCGTCGAGACCGGGAACGGGACCGGGAAGCTCCCGCCGGGCGCCGATCTCGCGGCCTTCCGCATCGTCCAGGAGGCGTTGACCAACGTCGTACGGCATTCCGGGTCACGGCACGCGCGCGTGCGGGTCGATCGGACGGGCGACGCCCTGCGGCTCCGTATCGACGACGACGGTCCGGCGACCGGCGAGGAAGCGGGCGGCAGCGGCAACGGACTGGCCGGAATGCGGGAGCGCGCGGCGGCGCTGGGTGGCACGATCGAGGCCGGACCCCGGGAGGACGGAGGGTTCCGCGTGCTCGCCGTGCTGCCGTTGAAGAAGTCCCGCATCCCCGAGGAGGACCGGTGATCCGCGTACTGCTCGCCGACGACCAGTCTTTGGTCCGCGCGGGATTCAAGGCGCTGCTGGACGCCCAGCCGGACATCGAGGTGGCCGGAGAGGCCGCGGACGGGGCACAGGCACTGCGGGCCGTACGTCAGCTGCGGCCCGACGTCGTCCTGATGGACATCCGTATGCCGGTGCTCGACGGCCTCGTCGCGACGCGTCGTATCACCGACGCGCCGGACCTGGCGGACGTCAGGATCGTCATGCTCACCACCTTCGAGCTCGACGAGTACGTCTTCGAGGCGATCCGTTCCGGGGCGTCCGGCTTCCTCGTCAAGGACACCGAACCGGAGGAACTGCTGCGGGCCGTCCGGGCGGTGGTCGAGGGCGACGCGCTCCTCTCGCCGGGGGTGACGCGCCGGCTCATCGCCGAGTTCGCGGCGCGTTCGAAGGAGCCGGCCGCGGCGGACGCGCTCGTCGAACTCACCGAGCGGGAGCGGGAGGTGATGGCGTTGGTCGGCATCGGACTGTCGAACGACGAGATCGCGCGGCGCCTGGTGGTGAGCCCGCTGACGGCCAAGACCCATGTCAGCCGCACCATGGTCAAGCTGGGTGCCCGCGACCGGGCCCAGCTGGTCGTGCTGGCCTACGAGTCGGGGCTGGTCCGGCCGGGCTGGCTGGGCTGAGGGCCCTGCCGGAAGCGCATCAGCACCGAGATCACCCGTAGGAGGAAGAGCACGGCCGCGAGGCCCGTCCCGGCGACGAGGAGGACCTTCTCGACCGTCGTCGGCAGCTGGAAGAGCAGGGCGGGGCCGGCCAGGACCCCGAACAGTACGGCCGCGGCGAACACGGCGCTGGCCAGGGCGTATCCGATCTCCACGGTGATCGCGTCCCGTTCGGACTGCGTCCGTTGCCCCCCGCTGTGTCCCATACGGGGAGTGTCACAGCTGGGGGTCCGGCGGGGCAAGGAGGCCCGCACACGCGCGTGCACCCGATGCGGCTGCATTTCATGCCGATGCGACAGAACAGGTCCTTGCTAAGGTGCGGCCATGGCGGCTGGGGAGAAGGCCGAGCAGGTGCTCGTGGACCGATGGCGCGACATCCTCGCGGTGCACGCGCGCACACTGTGCGAACTCGACCGCGCACTGCACCGACACGGCCTGGGCGCCAGCGACTTCGAGGTGCTCGACGTACTGGCCGCGGGCGCGTCGGCGGACGGCGGGAACGCGTACCGCGTCCAGGAGATCGCCGAGCGGGTGCATCTGAGCCAGAGCGCCCTGTCCCGGCTGATCGGCCGCCTGGAGAAGGACGGCCTCGTGGAGCGCTGCATGTGCCCCGAGGACCGGCGGGGCGTCCGCGTGTCCCTCACGGTGAAGGGGCGCACCCTGCACCGTGAGGTGCTGCCGCTCCAACGGTCCGTGCTGGGGCGGATGTTGGCGGGCGGGTCTGACTCGCGGGACTGACCGGCGCCCGCCGGAGGCGTGGCCCTGCCGGGGTGCCTCTACCGGGTGCTCCTACCGGGTGGTCGAGTCCCCGGAACCCTCGTCGAAGCTCGCGAAGTAGGCCGCGGCCATGTCCTTGTCGGCGTGACCCTGCGCGGCGGCCCGCTCGAAGCGTTCGGCGCTCGCCGCCGCGACGTCCAGGCGGACCCCGTGCTGCTCACCGGCCTCGACGATGAGCCGGGCGTCCTTGCCCGCGGTGGACACGGCGAACGCGGCGGGCGACAGCCGGTCCTCCAGGATGAGGGCGCTCTTGGCGTGCAGATACCCCATGTCGAGCGGGCCGCCGGCGATGGCGTCGAAGAAGCTCTGCGGTTCCACGCCCAGCGCCTTGGCCAGGGCGAGGGTCTCGCCGGTCGCGCTGGTGGCGGCGATGACCCAGCTGTTGGCGACGAGCTTGAGACGGGTGGCGCTGCCCGCGGCCCCGTCCTCGCCGGTCCACACCGTACGGGCGCCGACCGCGTCGAAGACCGGTGCCACGGTGTCCCGGCCGTCGCTCGGACCGGCGGCCAGCACGAGCAACTGCCCCGCCTCGGCGGGCTGTCGGGTGCCGAGCACGGGCGCGTCGTAGAAGACGAGGCCCTTCTCCCGGGCGAACTCGGCCAGTTGGCCGACGCCGTCGATGCCCGCGGTCGTCGACTGGATCCACGACGTGCCCGCGCGCAGGGCGGGCGAGGCCTGCCGCATCACGTCGAGCGCGGCGGGACCGTCGTACAGCATGGTCAGCACGACATCGGCGCCCTCCACGGCCTCGGCGGGCGTCCCGGCGATGTACGCACCGTCGGCGGCGAGCGGTTCGGCCTTGTCCCGGCTGCGGTTCCAGGCCCGGACGCCGTGCCCGGCCCGCGCGAGGTTACGGGCCATCGCGGCCCCCATGATCCCGGTGCCCAGGACACTGACGGTGAGCTTGTCGGTCATGACATCAACTTCCCTATTGGTTCCGTGCGGGGGATACCCACTCTGCCGACCATCCTGGCCCTTAACGGTCAGCTCTGATCAGTAACTCACCAACAGGAGTCAGCGGCTCCCGGGGCTCGCGGGACGTAGTTACGTTGGCGGTTTCCGCATCGTCCTGGGGGCCGCACTTGAGAACCGCACTCTGGATGGTCCTGGCGACCCTGCTCACCTACGTCACCGGGACCGGCCTCTACAACGCGACCCGCAGTGACGACAGGGAGACCCTGATCGGCAACATGCTCCTGAGCTGGTCCGTCGGCTGGTACGCGGTCAGTAGTTGGCGCCGTGCGTACGGTTCGACGCGTCGGCGCGCACCGTGGGCCGACACGGGAGCGACTGGTGCAAGTGTTTCTCTCGGAATGGCCAAGAGCGGTTCAACAGCTGCTCAGGATTGAGCAACCCGAACAGAGGGGCGACGGGGCGGACGTACGTTCCCCTCCGTGATCTCTGACCCAGCACCTCACATAGCCGCCGAAGCGACGACCCCCGCCCGGCGCTCCCTCCTGCGTGCCGCCCTCACCGGGACCGCGGTTCTCGGCGCGGGCCTGACGGTCGGCTCCGGATCGGCGACCGCCGCGGCCCCCGTCGCACGCAAGCGGCCCACCACCGCCGAAGAGGCCCTGCGGGAGCTGTCGGCGGGCAACCGCCGCTGGCGCACCTTCCGTGAGAAGCACCCCGACGAGACTCCCGCCGTCCGGCAGGCGCTGACGGCCGGTCAGCACCCCTTCGCGCTCCTGCTCGGCTGCATTGACTCCCGGGTGCCTCCGGAGCTGCTCTTCGACCAGGGCCTCGGCGATCTGATGACCGTCCGCAGCGCGGGCCAGGTTCTCGACGAGGCCGTGCTCGGCAGCCTCGCCTACGGGGTGCTCGAACTGGGCATCCCGCTGCTCATGGTGCTCGGCCACCAGTCGTGCGGCGCCGTGAAGGCGACGGTCGAGGCGGACGAGTCGGGTGAGGAACTGCCCCGCCACATCCAGTACCTGGCCGACCAGATCAGCCCGGCCATCGACCGCACCGAGGAGGGCGACGCCCGCGTCGACGCGACGATCGACGCCAACATACGGCTCATCCGTTCTCGGCTCGCGGCGGAGCCCGATCTCGCCGCCAAGGTGGACTCGGGGGCGCTGCGGATCGTCGGCGCCCGCTACGAACTGACCACCCAGCTCGTGCACCGCGTCGGCTGAATGTCATGACGCCGGCCGACACGGCCGCAGGTCCGAGCCCTTCCAGGGGCTCGGACCTGCGACTCGGACCGGCATCGCCGACCCACGGCCGGGCGGGCGGTGCGAGCGTGCGGACCTTCGGCGCGGCGCGTACGCACTACCGGCGCGGACGGCCCTCGTCGTCGTCCTCGATGCCGTCGGTGGCGATCCGTTCCTTGCGGACCTGGCCCGTGACGGTCTCCTCCTCGGTGACTTCCTCGGTGCTCAGCCGCACCCGCTCCACCGGAACGGTCTCGGTCTCCACGACCGGGCGTTCGGCGTGCAGCGTGACCTCGTGCTCGGCCTCGGAGATCTCCGCGCCCGACAGGGCGTCGCCCACGTTCGCGTCCGTGATCGGCTCGCGCACGACGCGTACCTCCTCGTGGCGCAGGGGTACCGTCTGCTGGACCTCCTCCGTCACCACGTACTTGCGCAGTCGCGCCCGCCCCGCCTCGTACCGCTCGGTGCCGACGTGCATGTGCTCCTCGGAGCGGGTCATCGCCTCGTCCTGGGGCGTGGCCATGTCCCTTGCCGTGGTGCCGGCTGCCGCGGTCGTCCCGGCGGTGCCGGAGTGCGCCCAGCCGTCTCCGCCGGGCTGGTTCGCCTGCTGCCACGCGTTGTCCCAGGCGATGCCGTAGTGCTCGTACAGCCGGACCTCCTCCGACTCGGACAGATGGCCGCCGCTGTCGACGTCGACGTTGGGGGCGTCCTTGACCATGCCCTTGGCGTAGGGCACCTCAAGGTGGTCCTCGACCATGACCGCTTCCCGGATCGGCACGAACGACTCGCTGGTGCCGAAGAAGCCGGTCTTGATGCTGACCCATTCCGGACGGCCGGTCGCGTCGTCGAAGAAGACGTGGCTCGCGTCCCCGATCTTGCTGCCCTCGGCGTCGTACACGGGATGTTCCAGTACTGCCGGTATCTGCTCCTGGGTGATCATGCTTCAGCACCCTCCTTCTTGGTCCGGTGTGCTGTCCGGGTCACCGCGACAGAAGGCATGAAACATAGTAAAAGCGGACAATAGCTATAGAAAAGGCAACTACTTTGCGGCCGGCTCGGGCCTCGCGCGGACGCGGGTGACGAGTTTCCGCAGCAGGGGCCAGATCAGCAGCAGGGCCGTCACCGCGTACACGGTCACCGAGAAGGGCGTGTTGACCAGCCCCGACACGCTGCCGTCGCTGATCTGCAGGGCGCGCCTGAGCTGTTGCTCGGCGTTGGGGCCGAGGATGACGCCGATGACGGCGGGCAGCACCGGCAGACCGTACCGCCGCATGCCGAAGCCGATCAGCCCGATGATCAGCAGGATCACCAGGTCGATGACCTCGCCGCCGACCGCGTACGCGCCGACCGCCGCGAAGAACAGGATGCCCGCGTACAGATACGGGCGCGGGATGCGCAGCAGCTTCGCCCAGACCGGGGCCAGCGGGAGGTTGAGGGCGAGCAGGAGGACCATGCCGACGAAGAGGGAGGCGATCAGGCCCCACACCAGGTCCGGCTCGCGCTCGAAGAGGAGCGGGCCCGGCTGGATGCCGTACTGCTGGAACGCCGCCAGCATCACGGCCGCGACCGCCGTCGTCGGCAGACCGAGCGTCAGCATGGACACCAGCGTGCCCGCCGCGGAGGCCGACGCCGCCGACTCCGGCCCCGCCACCCCCTCGATCGCGCCCTTGCCCCAGTCGTCCTTGTGCTTCGACAGGCGCTTCTCCGTGGCGTACGACAGGAACGTGGGGATCTCCGCGCCGCCCGCCGGGATCGCGCCGAAGGGGAAGCCGATCAACGGCCCGCGCAGCCAGGACTTCCAGGTCCGCCGCACATCGTCGCGGCCCAGCCAGGGCCGGCCCACCGGGATCGGCTCGCCCGGGCTGCGCCGCAGATGCGCCGCCACCCACAGGGCCTCGCCGATCGCGAACAGGCCGACCGCCACGATCACCACGTCGATGCCGTCGGCGAGTTGCAGCGAACCGAAGGTGAGCCGCTGCTGGCCGGTCATCTGGTCCAGGCCGACGAGGCCGAGGGTCAGGCCGATGAGCAGGGACGCGAGACCTCTGATCCGCGACGAGCCCAGCACCGACGTCACCGCGATGAACGCCAGGACCATGATGGCGAAGTAGTCCGGCGCGCCGATGTCCACCGCGAGGTCCGCGACCGTCGGGGCGAGCGCGACCAGCAGGAGCGTACCGATCAGACCGCCCGCGAAGTGGCCGATGGCGGCGGCCGCGAGCGCCTGCGCGCCCCGCCCCGCCTTGGCCATCGGGTTGCCCTCCATGGCCGCGACCACGGCGGCGCTCTCACCGGGCGTGTTCAGCAGGATCGAGGTGGTCGAACCGCCGAACATCGCCCCGTAGTAGATGCCCGCGAACATGATGAACGCGCCGATCGGTTCGAGTCCGTACGTCACCGGCAGCAGCAGTGCGACGGCCATCGCGGGCCCGATGCCGGGCAGTACGCCGATCGCGGTGCCGAGCAGCACACCGAGGGCGGCCCACAGCAGATTGACCGGTGTGAGGGCCGTACCGAAGCCGTCCATCAGGGAGTTGAGGGCGTCCATGTCACAGCACTCCCATCAGCGGGCCGCCCGGCAGCGGTACCCCGAGCAGATTGTTGAAGACGGCGTACGTGACGAGGGAGAGGGTGGCCGCGATCAGCGGGTCCTTGTCGAGGCGGCGGCTGCCCAGCGCGAAGGCGGCGCCCCAGAAGAGGAGGGCGCCCGCGACGGGGAAGCCGAGCGGTTCGATGAGGACGGCCGAGCCGAGGAACACCCCGGCGAGCAGCAACACCGTGCGCCAGTCGGCCGGTTCGGACAGGTCGACGTCCTCGCCGCCCTCCGCCTCGCCGTGACCGCCGCGCAGCACGTCGACGGCGAGCAGCGCGGCGATCACGAGCAGCCCGATGCCGACGACGATCGGGACGGTCTTCGGTCCGACGGGGCCGCGCTGGGTGATGTCGACGTCCATGGTGAGCGCGTCGGTCAGGACGAGTACGCCGAGCGCCAACAGCATCACGCAGACGCCGAGTTCGGAGTGCTCCCGCAGCCAGGCGCGGCGCGTGTCCGCGGGCGGCGGGGGCGTCGGCGGGGTGGGCGGCGTCCCGGGGACGTCGGTGGTCTGCGTCGTCACAGTCCCAGCTCCTTCAGCACCGACACCACGCGCTTGTCCTGGGCGTCCAGGAAGTCGCCGAACTTCGCACCGGTCAGGAACGCGTCGTCCCAGCCGTTCGTCTCCAGGGACTTCTGCCACTCGGGGGAGTCGTGCAGCTCCTCGACGAGGCGTACGAGCTTGTCGCGTTCGGCGTCGGACAGGCCCGGCGGGGCCACGATGCCGCGCCAGTTGGTGAAGTCCACGTCGTAGCCGGACTCCCTCAGGGTGGGCGCGTCCAGCTCGCCGACCCGCTCGGGGCCGGTGACCGCGAGCACCCGCAGCTCGCCCGCCTTGATCTGGTCGAGGTACTCGCCGACGCCGGACACCCCGAAGGCGACCTTGTTGCCGAGGATCGACGCGAGCAGCTCACCACCGCCGTCGAAGGGGATGTAGTTGACGTCCTTCGGGGCGATGCCCGCGGCCTTCGCCATCAGCATCGGCGCGAGATGGTCGGGCCCGCCGGGCGAGGAACCACCGCCCACGGGCAGCTTGCCGGGATTCGCCTTCCAGGCGTCCACGAGCTGGTCGACCGACGTGTACGGGGAGTCCTTGGAGACCACGACGACGTCCTGCTCCTCGGTGAGCCGGGCGATCGGGGTGGTGTCGGCGAGGGTCTTCGGCGCGTCGTTGGAGCGCACCGCGCCCACCACGCCGAGACCCATCGACATGGCGAGCTTGCCGTTGCCGTGCTCGCTCACCAGCCGGCTCAGCCCGACGGTGCCTCCGGCGCCCGGCAGGTTGAACACCTCGATGTTGTGAGTGAGTTCGGCGTCCTCGGCGTTCTTCGCGGCCGTACGGGCGGTGATGTCGTAGCCGCCGCCGGGCGTGTTGGGGACCATGAAGCGCAGGCCGGGAATCTGCGTGCCGGTCTCGGCGCCACTGCCTGTCGTGAGCAGCGGAGGTCCCACGAACACGAGCACGGCGGCCCCGAACAGGGCGAGGGGAGTGCTCAGGCGCACGGGTTCCACCACCTGTACATGAGATGCGGGGGAGGGGCGTCCCCGTACTGGAGCCGGGGGGATACGGGGACGCCCTGGAATGGGGGGGAGGGTGACGTGGGCCACATATTGCCCGTGCGCCGGGAGTCTGTCTCTCTTCCGGAACCAACGGAGGTTGTGGTCTTTGTGTCAGCCCCGGTCTCCTCCCTTTTCCCGGCCGCGGGCGCGGGCCATGATGGTGCGACCCGGCAGCGGAGCCGTTCAGTGCCGTGTCACCGCCGTGTCAGCGCCGTTCAGCACGAGAGATTGAGTCCGTAGTGGTCGCCGCCTTCCGTCGCCAGACCCTCGCGGGCGAGATGCTGGTGCTCCAGCTCGGCATCGTCGTGGTGGTGCTGCTGGCCGTCGCGGCGGTCTCCCTCAGACAGTCGGAGCTGACCTTCACCCGCGTCGAGGGCCGCCGGGTCATGGCGCTCGCCGAGCAGCTGGCCGCGAACCCGCTGACCCGCAGCCAGCTGGTGCAGCCCGCGCCTCAGCAGGCCCTCGCCCCGCTGGTGAACTCCACACAGACCCAGTCCGGGGTCACCTCGGTGACGGTCGCCGACGCCGAAGGCCGCATCGTCAGCTCCACCGATCCCACGGCGGTCGGTGGCCGGCTCTCCCTCGGCGAGGGGGTCGCCGAGGGGCGCGGCTGGTCCGGCTCGCTGACGCTGGCCGGCAGCCGCGAACTCGTGGCCCAGGTGCCGGTACTCGGCGCGACGCAGGACAACCTCGGACAGCCCCTGGGCACGGTGATGATCGGCGAGGCGGACCCGACGGCCTGGCAGCGGCTGAGTGGGGCGTCCTCGTACCTCCTCGCCTATCTGGGCATCGCCAGCGGACTCGGCCTCATCGGCTCCTGGCTGCTGGCCCGGCGCGTCAAACGGCAGACCCTCGGCCTGGAACCCCGCGAGATCGCCGGCCTCGCCGAGCACCGGGAGGCGATGCTGTACGGGATCGCCGAGGGCGTGATCGCCCTGGATCCGCAGCACCGGCTCACGCTGGCCAACGACATGGCCCGGCGCCTGCTCGCGCTTCCCGTGGACTGCGTGGGCCGCAGTCTCGCCGAACTCGGCATCGAGGGACGGCTGCGGGACGTCCTGGCGGGGGACCGGAAGGGCGCGGCGGGTACGGGGAGCGGGCGCGGCGACCTCGGTGACCACGGCGGTGGTGGTGAACGTGACGAGGTCGTCGTCCTGCACGGCCGGGTGCTGGTGATGAACCGGATGACCGTCACCAAGGACGGCCGTCCGCTCGGCTCGGTCACCACGTTGCGGGACCGTACCGAACTGGCCCGGCTGGAAAGGGAGATCGGCTCCTTCCGCAGCTCCTCGGAGCTGCTGCGCGCGCAGGCCCACGAGTTCGCCAACCAGCTGCACACCATCTCGGGGCTGATCCAGATCGGTGAACAGGACGAAGTCGTGCGCTACATACGGGGGTTGAACCAGCGCCGCCAGTCGCTGGACGTCACCCTCAGCCGCCGTGTCCGTGACACCGCGGTCGCCGCCCTGCTGATGGCGAAGGCCTCCCTGGCCGCCGAACGGAAGGTCAGCCTGCGGATCTCGGACGCGACCGCACTCGACCGGCTCACCCCGGAGGACGCCGCCGATGTGGCGACGGTGGTCGGCAACCTCGTCGACAACGCCGTGGACGCCGCGTCCGTCGCGGCCACGGGCCGTGCCCCCCACGGCCGTGAGGCACCGGACGGCCACGAGGCACTCGACGGCCATGAGGCATGGGTCGAGGTCGAACTGCGGCAGGATGCCTCCAGTGTGGAGATCGTGGTCCGCGACTCGGGTCCCGGCGTCGCTCCCGAACTCGCCCGCGAGGTGTTCTCGCACGGCTTCACCACCAAGGCCGCACAGGAGGGAGAGCGCGGGATCGGCCTGGCGCTGACCCGGCTGGTCTGCGAGCGTCACGGCGGAGAGATCTCGGTGACCAACACCCCCGACGGGGCGATGTTCACCGCACGCATGACCGTCAGCCACCTCACCGACGCGGTGGCGGAAGGAGCGACACGATGAACGGGGCGCCCGGAGGGGCAGATACGACCGCGACGGCCGACTCGACCGACACGGCTGACACGGCCGGCTCGGCTGACACGGCCGAGAGAGCCGACAGGTCCGACCGGTCAGACAGATCCGACAGATCCGACTCGATCGACGTACTCGTGGTCGACGACGACTTCATGGTGGCCCGGGTGCACCGCGCCTTCGTCGACCGCGTCGAACCGTTCCGGGTCGTGGGGGTCGCCAGCACCGGCGAACAGGCCGCCCGCGCGGTCGACGAACTGCACCCCGACCTCGTCCTGCTCGACCTGTACCTGCCGGACGTCTTCGGGCTCGACGTGATCCCCCGGCTGCGTACCGCGGGACACGACTGCGACGTCATGGTCATCAGCGCGGCACGCGAGACCGACGCGGTCCGTGGCGCCGTCCGGCACGGCGTGGTCGACTACCTGCTCAAACCCTTCGAGTTCGACGACCTGCGGGCCCGCCTTGAGCGGTACGCGGTCCAGCGCGGCCGGGTGCTCGCCACCGTCGTGCACGGCCAGGCCGACGTCGACCGGGTGCTGGCCGGAGCGGCCGCGCCCGCCTCGCCGCCCGCCACCCTGCCCAAGGGCTTGAGCGTGGAGACGGCCGCGCTGATCGAACGCACCCTGAGAACCGCGCAGAACACCCTGTCCGCCGCCGAGTGCGCGACCCTGGCCGGCATCTCCCGCGTCAGCGCCCGCCGCTACCTGGAGCACTTCCACTCCATCGGCAACGCCGAGGTGACCCTGCGCTACGGAGCAGCGGGCCGCCCCGAACGCCGCTACCGCTTCCGCGACCACGGACGGACAGCCCGCCGGCCGGACCGACGACCGGACGCACGGCCGGGCGACGAGGCGCGAACCTAGGTCCACTTCGTGGGTGTCATGGCACGACATCGCCCAGGACCGTCTCGGGGTGCTCGACACCCGCGAGACGGGCGAAGCCGAGGGCGTACGCGCGCAGCCGGGGATGCCGGGCGGACAGGAAGGGACGCAGCTCCCTGTCGAGCAGGGGCACCGCCAGGTACTCCACCGTGTGCCCACCCGCCCTCGCCTTCGAGGGACGGCCCACCTTGAGTGTTTCCGACAGGCCTGTGACGGCCCCGATGACGACGGTCCCGATGACGATCGCGACCGCCACCCGTGCGATGCGCGATGACGGCGCGTGACCCGTCCCGCCGCCGTCCGCCCTATCGGCGTGCGCTGTCATCCTCCAGGGCCACGGCCAGCACGAGCGCGGCACTCGCCGCGCAGGCGATCCTGCCGTCCCGGACCGCCGACAGGGCCTCATCCAGCGGGATGTGATGGATCCTCAGGTCTGTTTCGAAGGGGTCCGGGGTGGCTGTTCCCGGCGTGAGCCTTGTCGCCCGCCACAGATGGACCCGGGCGGGCGTCAGCGCGGGCAGGGGCTGCGGCGCACCCCGTTTCGACCAGTCGCCGCCGAAGTAGCCGGTCTCCTCGGCGAGTTCCCGGCGGGCGGCCGTACCGCTGTCCTCGTCGTCGGGTTCGACGGACCCGCCCGGAAGCTGCCACATCGGCCCGCTGAGGTAGTGGTACTGCTCGACCACCAGGAGACATCCGTCCACCAGCGCGGCCACCCGCACCTGGTCCGCCACGTCCACCCAGTCGTAGTGCCCCGCCAGTCCGTCCGGCAGCGTGACCTCGTCCCGGTACGCGGTCAGATGCGAGGCGGCGTGCAAGCGCGTGCGGCTGTGCCGTAGCCAGGGTCCTCGGTGTTCGCCGTCGTCCATGGCCGATGCCCGCCCCTTCGTGCCGTCTTCAACTTTCCGTCTTCATCGTTCCGTCGTCCGGTGATGTCATCCTCCCCTGGCTGTCACACCCTGACGACCCCGACGCCCGCCTCCTCGAAGCGGTCCACCGTTTCCTGGTCCACCGCCGCGTCCGTGACCAGTGTGTCCACCGAGGCCGCCGGGCAGATGCGGGCGAAGGCCCGCTGGCCCAGTTTGCTGGAGTCGGCGGCGACGATCACCCGCTCGGCGCGCTCGCACAGCAGGCGGTTGATCGCGGCCTCCGCCTCGTCGGTCGCCGCGGCGCCGTGGGTGACGTCGAAGGCGACCACGCCGAGCACGGCCACGTCGAGGGAGATCTGACCGAGGACGCCGTCGGCGAGCGGGCCGACCAGCTCGTACGACTGCGGTCGGGCGACGCCACCGGTCAGCACGATCTTGAACTGGGGGCGTACGACCAGTTCGCCGGCGATGTTGAGGGCGTTCGTGACGACGGTCAGGGCCGGGGAACCGGTGGCGAGGTCGCTGTGCACGGCCAGGGCGCGCGCCACCTCCGTGGTGGTCGTGCCCCCTGTCAGGCCCACCACCTCGCCGGGGGCCACGAGATCCGCCACGGCCTTCGCGATGCGCTGCTTCTCCGAGGCGCGGCGGGCGGTCTTGTAGCGAAGCGGCAGCTCGTACGACACCCCGTGCACGACCGCGCCGCCCCGGGTGCGTACGAGCATCTGCTGTTCCGCGAGCTGGTCGAAGTCGCGCCGGATCGTCGCGGCCGACACCGCCAGGTCGGCCGCCGCCTCCTCGACATCGAGCCGGCCGCGCTCGACGAGCAGTTCCAGCAGCGCCTGCCAGCGGGCGTCGCGCGACATCCGCACTCTCCGTCCATCGACCGTCACAGAGATCGTTTCAGTGGCCGTTCCCGACCGTCCTCTGATCTTGCGGCGACTTTAACGCACATCGTTCACCGTGGAATGCTTGATTGTGCTCGAAAGCTCGCTATATCTTGCACGAACAAGCATTTCATCATCGGGAGGCCGCGGCGTGAGCCATGTCGAGAACGAACTGAAGTCCCAGCCCGAGTGCTGGGTGCGGGCCGCCGGGGAGGCCGCGCAGCACACGGCCGTGCTGCCCGCGCCGGGTGAGCGCGTCGCGCTGGTCGGCTGCGGCACCTCGTGGTTCATGGCGCAGGCCGTCGCCGCCCTGCGCGAACAGGCCGGGCAGGGCGAGACCGACGCCTTCGCCGCGTCCGAGTTCCCGTACGGCCGCCCGTACGACCGGGTGGTCGCCCTGACCCGCTCCGGCACCACCACGGAGGTGCTCGACCTGCTCGGCCGGCTGAAGGGGCGCACCCGCACGGTGGCGATCACCGCGGATCCGCGGACTCCCGTGATGGAAGCGGCCGATGACGTCGTCGTACTCGACTACGCCGACGAGGAGTCGGTCGTGCAGACGCGGTTCGCGACCACCGCGCTCACCCTGCTGCGCGCCCATCTCGGCCTGCACACCGACGCCGTGGTCGCCGACGCCCGCACCGCGCTGGCCGAGCCGCTGCCGGAAGGGCTCGTCGACTGCACGCAGTTCACCTTCCTGGGGCGCGGCTGGAGCGTCGGGCTCGCGAACGAGGCCGGGCTGAAGATGCGCGAGGCCTCCCTCGCGTGGACCGAGGCGTACCCGGCGATGGAGTACCGGCACGGCCCGATCAGCGTCACCACCGCAGGCACCGCGACCTGGATGCTGGGCGACGCGCCCGAAGGGCTGGCCCAGCAGGTCCGCGACACCGGGGCGTTGTGGGTGGCGGGCGGCCTCGACCCGCTCGCCGAACTCGTCCGCGCCCAGCGTCTCGCGGTGGCCGTCGCCGCCGCACGAGGACTCGACCCCGACGAGCCCCGCCACCTCACGCGCTCGGTCGTCCTCGGCGAGCCCGCCACCACGCCCGTCACGCCCTGAAGGACCGTCCATGCCCCTCGTAGCAGCCGGTGAGCTGGTCTCCCGGGCGGCAGCCGCGCGAACCGCCGTCGCCGCGTTCAACGTCATCACGCTGGAACACGTCGAGGCCGTCGTCGCCGGCGCCGAGGCGGCGAACGCGCCCGTCATCCTCCAAGTCAGCGAGAACGCGGTGAAGTTCCGCCGCGGACGGCTGCTCCCGCTGGCCCGCGCCGCCGCCGCCACGGCCGAACAGGCCGCCGTACCCGTCGCGTTGCACCTCGACCACGTGCAGAGCGACGAACTGCTCCGGCAGTCGGCGGACGCCGGTTTCGGTTCCGTCATGTACGACGCCGCCCACCTGCCCTATGCCGAGAACCTCGCCGCCACCCGGGCCGCCGCGGACTGGGCGCATGCCCAAGGTCTGTGGATCGAGGCCGAGTTGGGTGAGGTCGGCGGCAAGGCGGGGCAGCCCGCCCTGGACGCCCACGCGGCGGGGGCCCGTACGGACCCGGCCGAGGCCCGCTCCTTCGTCGCCGACGCGGGAGTGGACGCCCTGGCCGTGGCCGTCGGCAGCACGCACGCCATGACCACCCGCACCGCCGCCCTCGACCACGACCTCCTCAAGCGACTCACCGCCGCCCTCGACGTGCCCCTCGTCCTGCACGGCTCGTCCGGTGTCCCGGACACCGAGCTGCGGGCGGCCGTCACCGGTGGCATCGCCAAGGTGAACGTGGGCACCGCCCTGAACATCGCGATGACGGACGCGATCAGGGAGTTCCTGACCGCGCACCCCGAGGCGGTGGACTCACGCAAGTACCTCGTGGTGGCCCGTGAGGCCATGGCGGAGGCGGTGACCCGGATCATCGGCGTACTGGACGCCCGCTGACCTGCCCACCCGCCCGCTCATCCACCAGCCGACCCATCCGCGACGAGTTTCTCGAAGAAGAACTCGTGCTTCAGGAACGACACGTCGTACTCGCCACCCGGGTACGGCGGGATCAACTGGGCCGCCTGGAACAGCCGCCAGCCGTCCCGCAGCGCCTCCACGCCCGACGCGTACGGGGGCTCGTCACTGTCCCCGGTGGTGGGCGACGTGCGGCCCGTACCGTCGTACACCGACCAGCCGACCACCGGGGAGTCCAGCGCCGACGTGCCCAGATAGAGGACCAGCACCTGCTGACGGGCGCTCATACGGCCTCCTCCTGGGGGCGGTTGGAGACACGGGTGACCCAGTGCTCCAGGTCGAAGGACGCGTCGCCCGTGAGTGAGCGCCACAGCAGCACGCGGTTGTACAGCTCCAGCCGGCCGGTGGCGGGCTCGTACCAGTGGAACGTCGTCGAGAGTTCCGCGGCCACCCGGGGGTCGGCGAGGTCGGAGGTGTCCCACAGCCGGCGCTGCCGTACCGCCGGGTTGAAGCGGATCTTGAACATGTACCGCATGCCGTCGCTGTCGTTGCGCCGCCCGCCGTGCCAGAGGCCGTGGTGCAGAAACACCACGGTGCCCGCCGGGCAGACCAGCCGCGACTGGCCGAGCAGGTTCTGGTAGCGGCCGGTGTCCGACTCGTTCGTCCGCCGCAGATGGCTGCCGGGCACGCTCAGGGTGCCGCCCATGTCCAGGGTGACGTCCTGCGGGTAGTACATCAGCTGGACGTCGAAGGCGTCCGTGCGGACGTCGATGATCGCGTCGCCGTGCAGCGGCTGGGCCGACCCCTCGTGGGGCTCGCGGACGTGCACCGCGTGATGGTCGACGAGCGGGCCGGGCCCGACGAGACCGCGCAGCACCCCGGCCACCGCCGGGACATCGAGCAGCCGTCGCACGAAGGAGCCCTCGGGATAGGCGTCCGCCACCGTGCTGCCGTACGGCACATCGGGTACGCCGTGTTCGAGGAAGCCGATCGCCTCGGCGTTCAGCTCCGCCGGGACCACCGCGTCCAGCCGCAGCGAGCCGTGGGCCACGAAACGGGCCATCCGGACCGAGTCCAGCAGAGGAGGGTGTGCGGGGTCTTCCGGGAGGCGCTCGGGATGCGTCATACACCGACCGTACGGAGCCGGGGCCGCCGCGCGCGTTGGTCCGTTTCACCACCGCTGGTAGTTTTTCACCATGCGGGAGACGAGCATCCACCTCGGTGAGCCGCCCGTCGTGGCCAACGCGGGCGTCGGTGTGCACGGGGTCGCGAGCCGCACGGACGTCTTCCGGCTGCCCGAGCTGTGGCAGCTGCACCTGTACCAGTACGAGGCCGAGCTGACCGTCGACGGCACCCCGCACCTCATCCGCCCCGGCCGGGTCAGCCTCGTACCGCCGGGCGCGACCGTCCGCTACCGCTACCAGGGCCGCTCGGAACACCTGTACGTACACCTGCGCATCGCCGCCGCCGGCGAACCGCGGACCATTCCCGTACTGCAGGACGCCGGAGCCGAACTCCCCATGCTGACAGGCCTGTTGCTCCAGGCGGTGGCCTCCGCGCCGGGCGAGCCCGAGCGCACCAGGGCCGAGATCTGGACCGTGCTGTGGCGTATCGCCCAGCTGGCTCCGGCCGCCGAACGGCCCGGCCCGCATCCGGCCGTCACCGCCGCCATGGCGTACATCGAGGGCAACCTCGCCGCCCCGCTCACCGTGCCCACGGTGGCCCGCGCCGCGGGCGTCTCGCACAACCACCTGACCCGGCTCTTCCGCGCCACGACCGGCGCCACCGTGGTCGCGTACATCCGCCGCCGCAGGCTCGACCGCGCCCGGCATCTGCTGCGGGCCTCGACGCTGTCCATCCCCGCGGTCGCCGCGTCGGTCGGCATCCCCGACCTGCAGGCCTTCAACAAGGCCTGCCGACGCGAACTCGGCGGATCACCGCGCGCCCTGCGCGGCGAGACCGCTGCTACTGCTGCGCCTGCTTGACGGCCTTGAGGACCACGAACTTCGCGTCGCTCGCGACCAGTTCGCTGTTGCCGAAGAGCCGCCGCAGCTTCACGTGATAGCCCAGATGGCGATTGCCGACCACCCACAGCTCGCCGCCCGGCCGCAGCGCGCGGCGCGCCCCGACGAACATCCGCCACGCCGTCGCGTCGGTCGTCGCCTGGTGCGAGTGGAAGGGCGGGTTGGTCAGGACCAGGTCCACGCTGTCCTCCGGAACACCGTTCAGACCGTCGTCGACCCGGAACTCCGCCTTGCCGTGCTCGGCCGTGTCGTCGGTGTTCACCCGGTACGTCGCCTCCGCCGAGGCCACCGCCTGGTACGACTCGTCGACGAACAGCACCTCGGACTCCGGCCGCGCCAGTGCCACCGCGGTACCGACGACACCGTTCCCGCAGCCCAGGTCCACGACACGCCCGGCCCCCCGCCCGTACGGCAGGTGCTGCAGGAAGAACCTGGTGCCGATGTCCAGGCGCTCGGCGCAGAAGACGCCCGCCTCGTTGACGACCGTGCGGCCGGAGACGGGACCGACACCGTCGGGCAGCGTGTAACTGAGCGGCCAGGGGTTCGCCGACGGCACGATCCCGGGGTTCGGCGTGCAGAAGATCAGCCGGGCCTTCTTCTCGGCCAGCGACGTCCGCGTCGGTCCGATGATCCGCTCGAACAGCTTGAGCGTCGAGGTGTGGATCTCCTTGACCATGCCGGTGCCGACGACGACCGTCCCCTCGTGCACGGACGGCGCCAGCCGCAGCAGCTGGTCCTCCAGCAGCGCGAGGCTCTTGGGCACGCGCACCAGCAGCACGTCGACACGCTCGGGCACCGCGTCCTGCGTGGTGAGAAGGCGTACGGATCCGTCGTCCGCGCCGTTGCGCGCCAGATTGGCGCGGGTCGCCTCCCGGGTGAGGAACGAGTCGGTGATCTGCACCGGCGCATGCGCCTGGAGGGCCGTACTGAGGGCACCCCAGCGGTCACCGACCACGACGACCGTGCCGTCGAGCGCCTGCCCGCTGTCCGCGAGATGCTTCAGCAGGTACTCGTCGGAGGCGTCCCACGCACGGAGCTGGTCACGGGAGTCCTCGGGGAAGCGCGCCAGCATCAGCTCGGCCGAGGGGGTCGTCATACGGTCGGTCATTGGGTCCAGGCTAACTGAGGCGCAGCTCAGGGACGCCCGGCGGCCACGTGAGGGTACGGCGGGAGTGTGTGCGGACCCTGCGCGAGGATGGGAGCCATGGACGCCGAACTGTTTCCCCGGAGCCGGACGGAGATCGCACCGGGCGCCGTGCACCTGCCCGACTGGCTGCCGCCCGGGCGCCAGAAGGAGCTCCTGGAGGCCTGCCGCGACTGGGCGAGGCCGCCCGCGGGACTGCGCACGGTCCGTACCCCGGGCGGCGGCACGATGACCTCCCGGCAGGTCTGCCTCGGATGGCACTGGTATCCGTACGGGTACGCGTCAACGGTCGTCGACGGGGACGGGGCGCCCGTGAAGAAATTCCCCGCCTGGCTGGGGGAGCTGGGGCACAGGGCGGCGCGGGACGCTCTCGGGAACCGGGCCCCGACCGCTCCCGGGGGCCACGATCCGGCACCAGAGGGCCCGCCACCGGGGAGCCCGCCACCCCCGTACGACTACGACATCGCGCTGATCAATTTCTACGACGCCGACGCCCGCATGGGTATGCACAGTGACAGCGACGAGGAGTCCGGCGCCCCCGTGGTGTCGCTGAGTCTCGGCGACACCTGCGTCTTCCGGTTCGGCAACACCGCGTCGAGAGGCCGCCCCTACACGGACGTGGAACTGCGCAGCGGCGACCTGTTCGTGTTCGGTGGCGCGGCCCGGCTCGCCCACCACGGGGTGCCGCGCGTCCACGCGGGCACCGCGCCGCCCGAGTTGGGACTGACCGGCCGCCTGAACATCACCCTGCGGGTGAGCGGCCTCCGGAGCGCGTGAGGGGCTACTGGCCGGTCACCGGGCCACCGGATCATGGGACACTCGCCCTCATGAGCGGCGATGCGACCCCCGGAGCGGTGGGAGAAGGAAGCACCAGGACACGGCTGGACCGAGGGCGGGGTGCGCTCGGACCCGCGTTGGAACTCGTGCACACGGGACGCGCGCCGACCCGGGCCGTGCTCACCGCCGAACTGGGCGTCACCCGTGCGACGGCGGGCGCGGTCGCCGCGGAGCTGGAGGCGCTCGGCCTGATCCGCGTCGACGCCCGCCCGGGCGCCGCGGCCGGTTCGCAGGGCCGCCCCTCGCACCGGCTCGAACTCGCCGAGGACGGCCCCGTGGCGCTGGCCGCGCAGGTGCACGCCGACGGCTTCCGGGCCGCCCTCGTCGGCCTCGGCGGCCGGCTCGTGGCGACCGCGCCGGGCTGCGAGACCGTGGACGCCGACCCGGCCAAGGTGCTCCGCTCGGTCGTGGAGGCGGGTGCCGAACTGCTCCGGGAGACGGGCCGCCGCTGCGTGGGCGCCGGGGTCGCCGTCCCGTCGGCCGTCGCCGAACCCGAGGGCACCGCGCTCAACCCGCTGCACCTGGCCTGGCCGGCCGGCGCGCCCGTGCGGGAGATCTTCGCGGAGTGCGTCCGCGCGGCCGGCATCACCGGCCCGGCGTTCGCCGCGAACGACGTCAACCTCGCCGCGCTCGCCGAACACCGGCACGGCGCCGGGCGCGGCTCCCGCGATCTGCTGTGCGTGGCGACCGGGCACCGGGGTGTCGGCGGTGCGCTGGTGCTCGACGGGCGGCTGCACACGGGCAGTTCGGGCCTCGCGCTCGAAGTCGGCCACCTCACGGTCAACCCGGAGGGCCGCGCCTGCCACTGCGGCAGCCGGGGCTGCCTGGACGTCGAGGCGGACCCCCTCGCGTTCCTGACGGCGGCCGGCCGCGACCCCGGCCCCGAGGTGTCACTGCTCCAGCAGGCCAACGAGCTGATCCGCGACCACTACGCCGACCCGGGCGTACGCACCGCCGTCGAGGCACTCGTCGACCGGCTGGGCCAGGGCCTCGCGGGCCTGGTCAACATCCTCAACCCGGACCGCATCATCCTCGGAGGCCTGCACCGCACGCTCCTCGACGCCGCCCCGGAGCGGCTGCGGGCCGTCGTGGCCGACCGGAGCCTGTGGGGCCAGAGCGGCGGCGTCCCCATCCTGGCTTGCACGCTGGACCACAACAGCCTGGTGGGCGCCGCCGAGTTGGCGTGGCAGCCGGTGCTGGACGACCCGATCGCGGCCCTGGCACACGCCTGAGCCGATCTGATTGCGCCGTTCCCCCCGCGCCCCTCCCCGAGGGGCGCGGGGGGAACGGCGCGGCCCGCCCCCGCCGTCCCGCGGCCGAACGTCGTCCTCACTGCCGCCCGTGGGTCTACGTCCACCCGACGGCGAACGCCCGCTGCGGATTCGCCGTCAGCATGTGCTCCACCAGCTCATTCCCCAGGGCGAGTTCGAGCCGGGGCCGGACGCGGCGCAGCAGATACGGCATCCCTGGCCCGCCGTTCACCGAGCGGGCCCCAGCCGTGGTCGTGTCCCCGCCGAGAAGCAGCCGGTCGCCGAACCCGGCGTCGGCGAGATCGCGTACGGCCTCGGGCATGCGCCAGTCCGTCGCGTGGTTCGCGCGTGACGGACCGTCAAAAGCCAGATGGGCGCCGGACTCGGCGGCCTGCCGGTGCACCACCGGGTCGGGGGAGCGGTTGAGGTGCCCGAGGATCACACTGGCCGGTGCCACCCCCAACTCCCCGCACAGCAGGTCGAGTACGTCGAGCGCGCCCGTGCCCAGCTCCAGGTGCACCGCGATCGGCGCCCCCGTGGCGTGGTGCGCCTCGGCCGCCGCGGTCATCGTCCAGCGGGCATGCGCGTCGAGCGCGTGGAAACCGCCCGCGACCTTGATGAAACCCGCCCGCACACCGGACGTGGCCAGCCCCTCCGTCAGCTCGGACACGAAGACGTCGGCCAGCCGGCCCCGCAGCCGGTCGAGCACCTCCGGCGCGTAGTGGACGGCCTGGTGCAGTCCCGTGGCGGCCACGACATGCACCCCGGCGGCGCGGGCCAGCAGCGGCAGATCGGCGGCCCGCCGCCCCAGACCGTACGGGGTCCACTGGGCGACACTTCCGCCGCCCGCCGCGCCGAACGCGGTCAGCTCGGCCGTCGCGGCGCCCGAGTCCCGCAACTCCTGCCCCGGAAGGCGGGGACTGCTGAAGAAGAGATGGTCGTGCGCGTTGCACACCCCCAACTCCGCCGGAGGGATGTCGCCGAAGACCGTGCGGACGGTACGGGGTGCCCGGCCCCGGCTCACCACTGCCGTCCCCTGCGCAGCCGGTCACGCCCCGGCGCCGACAGATGCAGCACGCGGTACGTCTCACCCTCGGCCTCGGGCGTGTCGTGGGCCCAGAGGGAGAGGTGCACGACCTCCCAGTGACGCGGGTCGACGGCGGCAGCGGCACCCACGACCCCGTCCAGCGCGGCCAGGCGTCCCGCCTCCAGGACGGCCTCCCGTGCCACCTCGGTGAGCGGCACGCCCTCGGGGACGCTCACCCGCCTGCGTACCGCGACCTCGGGCGCCGTACCGGCGGCGCCCCCGTTCTCGTACGCCAGGCCCGCCCAGTGCTGCACCACGGGGCGCCCGAAGTCGTTCACGAGCCCCTGGAAGCCGGGCCCCCAGAGGAAGGAGTTCATGCCCTCGGGGGTGTCCCACAGGTAGAAGGGCGCGTACTGGTTGACCGGCGAGCCGTCCACGCCCCGCTCCCGCAGCAGGTAGGCCTTCAGCCCGAGTCCGTCCCAGTCGTCGAGCAGATGCCCGACGCGGGCCACCCGGTCCCGGACGATGCCCATGTCGTAGTCCGCGGGCAGGGTGATCTCGTACTGCATGGCGTGCATCGGTGCCTCCCGGCGGCTCAGGCCTTGTTGGGGGTGGGGGAGTTGCCGGCGGCGGGGGAGCGGGGTGCGAGGAGGGACAGCAGCCCGCGGACCCCCGCGTCGAAGGCGGCGGTCGAGCCGGACGCGCGGGCCAGCACATAGCCTCCCTGGACCGTGGCCACGATCGTCGCGGCGATCTCCTCGCCGTCCAGCGCCGGCCCGAACTCGCCCAGCTCCTGGCCCTCCTCGACGATTCCGGCCAGCCGCTCGCGCAGCCAGTCAAGCGTCTCGTCGACGGGCGCGCGCAGTGCGTCGCTCGCGACGACGTCCGGGTCCATGGTCAGCCGCCCGACAGGACAGCCGCGCAGGACCTCGCGCTCGCGCCGCAGATACGCCTCGACCCGCTCGTACGGGGTACCGGGCCCGCCCAGCACCGCTTCGGCGGTGGCGCGCAGTTCCTCCGCGGTGCGCCGGATCGCGGCCAGGGCCAGATCGGGCTTGCCCGTGAAGTGGTGGTACATGCTGCCCTGGCCCGCGCCCGCCCGCTGCAGGATCGCCTTCGGGCTCGTGCCCACATAGCCGCGCTCCCACAGCAGCTCACGGGTGGCTTCGATCAGACGCTCCGGAGTGCTCACACGGACACTGTACATACTAGTAGTTACAGAATCGAGGGGCGGGCGGAGCCGAAGGCGCGAGGAGCAGCTGAAGTCCCCGTTCCTACTCCCACGGAGGTACGCGTACTGCCGCTGGCCGTACGACGACCCGGACCCCCTCCCGGCGCGAGTCTCGAAGCATCACCGGAACACCGGAACGGACGCCGGAACACCGGAGCGTCCGGAACTCCCGAGGAGATGACTTCAGATGCAGACCCTGGCGAACTGGGACGGCGGGCCCGGCCCGTGGATCCTGTTCCTCCCGCTGATCTGGGCGGCCGTCGTGATCGGTGTCGTGACCGTCCTGCGCCGCACGGTGTGGCGCGGCCGTCGCGGCCCGTGGCACGGCCCCGACCGGTCCCGCCCATCCGGCGACTCGCCGATCGCGATGCTGGGCAGGCGCTTCGCCGCCGGCGAGATCGACGAGGACGAGTACTGGCGCCGCCTCTCCGTCCTGGACGAGCAGTTCGGACGGACGGGTGCGGACGAGCGCTCCGGACGCAGGGGCAAGGGCGGTGCGGCATGAACGCGCCCGCCACGGCGCCCGCCACCAAGGGCACACGGACCGCGGCGCGGGTCGCCGGAGCGGTGAAGGTGTACGGCGCCGGGGACACCGCGGTACGGGCCCTGGTCGGGATCGACGTCACCTTTCCCGCCGGACGCTTCACCGCGATCATGGGGCCGTCGGGCTCCGGCAAGTCCACCCTGATGCACTGCGCGGCGGGCCTGGACACCCTGACCTCGGGCGCCGCCTTCATCGGCGACACCGAACTGGGCACGCTCGACGACCGCCGCCTCACGCTGCTGCGGCGCGACCGCATCGGTTTCGTCTTCCAGGCCTTCAACCTGGTGCCGACACTGACGGTCGCGGAGAACATCACGCTGCCCATGGATCTGGCCGGCCGCAGGGGTGACAGCTCGACCGGCGAGTGGATCGACGCCCTCGTGGAGGTCGTCGGGCTGCGCGACCGACTGCGCCACCGGCCCGCCGAGCTCTCCGGCGGCCAGCAGCAACGCGTCGCCGTGGCACGGGCGTTCGCGGGCCGGCCCGATGTCGTCTTCGCCGACGAACCGACCGGCAACCTCGACTCACGCTCCGGCGAGGAGGTCCTCAACCTTCTCGGCCGGGCCGTCCGCCAGATGGACCGCACGGTCGTCATGGTCACGCACGACCCGGTCGCCGCCGCGCACGCCGACGAGGTCGTCTTTCTCGCCGACGGCCGCCTCGTGGACCGCATGGAGTCCCCGACGGCCGACCGGGTCCTGGACCGGCTGAAGGCGTTCGACGGCAAGGGGGCTCCGTCATGAACGCGTCGGTGCGAATCAGCGTCTCCTCGCTGCGTGCCCACAAACGCCGCTTCGCCGGTACCTTCCTGGCCGTCCTGCTCGGTGTCGCCTTCCTGGCGGGCACGCTCGTCATGGGCGACACCCTGCGCGCCTCCTTCGACACGATGTTCGGCGACGCCACCAGCGGCACCGATGCCGTGGTCCGCAGCGCCGACACCATCACCACCCCGGGCGAGAGCCAGGGCGTACGGCAGCCCGTCGGCACCGACCTGGTGGCGGCCGTCGAGAAGACCCCGGGCGTCGCGGCGGCCGCACCCGACATCCAGGGCGCGGGCCAGCTCGTCGGCGCGAACGGCAAACCCGTCGGCGGCCAGGGCCCGCCCACCCTCGCGGGCAACTGGATCGACGACCCCGAACTCAACGCCTACCGGCTGGCCGAGGGCCGCGCCCCGGCGAGGTCCGGCGAGGTCGTCGTCAACCGGGGCGCGGCCGAGAAGGGCGACCTGCGCATCGGCGACACGACGACCCTGCGGACGCCCGATCCCGTCGAGGTGACGATCGTGGGCCTCGCGACCTTCGGCGGCGAGGACGGCATGGCGCAGGTGACCTTCACCGGCATGACGCGCTCCGACGCCGAGAAATACCTGACCGCGAAGCCCGGCGACGCCGCGAGCGTCCTCGTACGGGCCGGACCCGGCATCGGTCAGCGCGAACTCGTCGACGCCCTGACTCCCGTACTGCCCAAGGGTGTTGAGGCGATCACCGGTCAGGAGCTGGCCGAGGAGAACACCGACATGGTCTCCGGCCAGTTCCTGACGCTCTTCACCACGTTCCTGCTGGTGTTCTCCGGTGTGGCGCTGCTGGTCGCGACCTTCTCCATCCACAACACCTTCGCGATCGTGGTAGCCCAACGCACCCGCGAGAACGCCCTGTTGCGTGCCCTCGGCGCCTCCCGCCGCCAGGTCACCGCGTCGACGCTCGTCGAGGCGAGCGTGATCGCCGTGGTCGCGTCCGCAGCCGGTCTCGCGGGTGGCATCGGTATCGCGGCAGGCCTGCAGGCGCTGTTCCCGGCCATCGGATTCCCCTTCCCCGAGGGCGACTTGGTGATCAGCGCCCTGTCCATGGTTCTGCCGCTCGCGGTCGGCGTCGTGGTCTGCCTCGGCTCCGCGCTGCTGCCCGCCGTACGTGCCGGGCGCACCGCACCACTGGCCGCCCTGCGCGAGACGTCCGTCGACCGGTCCGGCGCGTCCCGGACCCGTGCCGTCGTGGGCGCCGGACTCGCCGCGTCGGCCGTCGCCGTCACCCTGACCGGCGTCGTCGTCAGCCCGTCCCTGTGGCTCGCCGGAGCGGGTGCGGTGCTGGCACTCGCCGCCTTCGTGGTCCTCGGCCCGGTCGCCGCGACGTCCGCGGTACGCGTCCTGGGGGCTCCCCTCGACCGGCTGCGCGGTGTCACCGGCGCCCTGGCCGCGCGCAACGCCCTGCGCAGCCCCAGGCGCACCGCAGCCACCGCGAGTGCCCTGATGATCGGTGTCGCCGTGGTGTCACTGTTCACCGTCTTCGGTGCCTCACTGAAGGCGACCATGGACCGGACGGTGTCGCGGTCCTTCGCCGGGGACGTCGTCGTGAGCACCCCGTCGTTCGGCGCGGGCGGCAGCGGACTGAGCCCCGCACTCGCCGCCGCGATCGGCGAACGGCCCGAGGTCGACACGGCCGTCGGGCTGGGCCGAGGGGTGGCCGAAGTCGACGGCAAGGGGCGGGCGTTGACGGTCACGGACCCCGTCGCGCTGGAGCGCACCTTCGACCTCGGCGACATACGGGGCTCGATGCGCGACCTCGGCGCCGACGGCATCGCCGTCACGGAAGAGGAAGCCGACAAGCAGGACCTCAAGGCCGGCGACACCACCCGGCTCGCCTTCACCGACGGCCAGGAGAAGACCTTCACCGTCCGCGCGGTCTACGGCCGCTCCGAGCTGGCCGGCGAGTACGTCATCACCCGCGAGGCCTGGGCCCCGCACCGCACCCAGGACGCCGACACACTCGTCGCCGTGAGCTTCAGGGACGGTGTGGACGCGGCCGAGGGGAAGGCGGCGGTCGAGAAGGTCGCGACGGCGTACGGCAACCCCGAGGTGCAGACCCGTGACGAGTACGCGCGGTCCTCGGCCGGGGCCATCGACATGATGCTGACCCTGGTCTACGCGCTGCTCGCGCTCGCCGTGCTCATCGCGCTGCTCGGCATCGCCAACACGCTGACCCTCGCGGTCCACGAACGCACCCGCGAACTCGGCCTGTTGCGGGCCGTCGGGCAGACCCGCTCGCAGCTGCGTGCCATGGTCCGCTGGGAGTCGGTCCTGGTGGCCGAGTTCGGCACGGCGGGCGGACTGGCGCTCGGCGGCTTCCTCGGCTGGGTGCTGGTCAAGGCGTCCGACGGGTCGTCGGGCAGCGACTTCGCGTTCGCGGTGCCGCCGGTTCAGCTGTGCGTGGTCGCGGGGGTGGGCGTCGCGGCGGGCGCGCTCGCGGGCTTGCGCCCGGCACGACGGGCAGCACGTCTGGACGTGCTGAGGGCGATCGCGGCGGAGTGAACGCCGGAGGGCGGGGGGTGAGGAGGGGCTTCGGCTGCGGGCCCGGTGGGGGCCGGTCGCGCAGTTCCCCGCGCCCCTGGGGGTGGGGCTGCGCCCCTACCCCCGCCCTTCAGCCCGTCCGGCGTTTGAGGACCGGGGGTTCGGGGGCGGAGCCCCTGAGTGCGTGACGGGAACGGGTAGGGGCGGCGGGGGCGAAATCCACACCGCAACCACCCCCCACCCTCGACCTCCACCGCGAAGCAACTGTCACCGCCCGGTCAGCCGGCAACGGCCGACCGGGCGGGAGCGTGTCCACCCCCGGAAACCGGCGCCAGCCCCTCCCCGGCATGCTCCACCTCCACGAACCCGACCCCGACCCCACCCGCCCCCGCGACAGCGGAGTACGGCGGCCGCACGGGCAACGTGGCCGCAGGAGACGGAGCCGTGAGGGTGAACCACACGACCTTCCCCGACTCACCGTCCGGCCGCACACCCCAGCTCTCACTCACCGCGGCGACCATCGAAAGGCCACGACCGCAGGTCGCGAGGGAGGTGGCGTCCCGCACCTCGGGAAGGCGCGGGTCGCGGTCGTGCACGGAGACGGTGAGCCGGTCGAGCATCAGCTCGATCTCGACGGTGCACAACTTGTCGGGCCGGGCATGCAGATGGACATTGGTCAGCAGCTCGGTCACGCCGAGCGCGGCCCGGTCTATCAAGGGATCCAGACGCCAGTAGCGCAACTGCGCAGATACGATTCTGCGGACCTGGCCGATCCGCGACGGCAGAGCGTTGAGCTCGACCGTGCAATGTTTGCTTGGCTGGCTGATCACGGCTGCGACTCCCCGAATTGAGGTCCGGAAGAAGACGAGTGCGGATCCAGCGGGCTGCCTGCGCGCGCCGACCGCCTGCTGTCGGTGGCCGGCGGGCTGGTTCGCAGCGTTATCGCCGGTAAACCCAGAGTGACGTGACAACAGAGTGGCTCAGGAGGCGCGCTCCCGCAACTCGCGGTGATCTCGGCGGCCGGACGAACGGCCCCCTGCACGGCGCTCAGCGCACGCGCCCCGCCGCATTGCGCACGGCCTCGATGAACCGACGGGCCGCCGGCGGACCGGGCTCTCCGGGGGCCGGATCGTGGTCGCCGAGGGTGAGCAGATAGCGGGTGCCGTTGACGTCCGCCAGGGCCCGGTCCGCCTGGGCGAACCAGGGCTTGGACGCACGGACCGCCTGCACGGGCGCGCTGTCGATCTCACTGCCGTAGCTGGTGAGCAACTCCAGCCTGCCGTCGCTGATCCGCACCTGCCCGGCCCGGGTGAGCGAACGCAGCCGCTTCCCGATCCGCACGCCTGTGGCTGTGAACTCCGGCTCCGCCATGTGCCCCGCCCCCTTGTGCGCTTCGGTCGTGCCCCGTCGTGCCTGCTGTCGTGCACGTCGTGCCATACGGGTCGTACCCCGTCGCGAACCGCCGGTCGCGCCCGTCGTACGTCCGGGGTGCGCCCGTCGTGCGTACAGGTCGCGCCCGTCGTGCGGACGGGGCGAACTCGTCGTGCGTACGGCGCGGGTCCCGTTCCATTGTGCGTCCCGCCGGGACCGGCGTCCTGTGCGTGCAGTCTGCCCGCGCAGGACGTCGAGCACCAGTGCGCATCACTGCGTGGCACATGCCCTGTGGCGCACTCGCGTGAATGCGCCCCCCATCCCCTTGGCGGCCGCTCGCCACAGGAGTCCCTTTGGGGTTCTCAAAGGAGTGTTTATGCAGGTGAGAAGCGTGCGCAAGGTGCCTATGATCGAGGCGTCCGACCGTGCGATCCGACGTCGGCAGCCACCCGAAGGAGCCCCGCCGTGACCACCCCGCAGCAGGCCCGCCCCCATGAGCCCACGGCCACGCTCGATGTCGATCACAGCGACGCGGAGTACCGGAACTGGCTCAAAGAAGCCGTGCGGAAGGTCCAGGCCGACGCGAACAGATCGGCCGACACCCATCTCCTGCGCTTCCCGCTGCCGGAGCGCTGGGGCATCGACCTGTATCTCAAGGACGAGTCCACCCACCCCACCGGCAGTCTCAAGCACCGGCTGGCCCGCTCGCTCTTCCTGTACGGGCTGTGCAACGGCTGGATCCGGCACGGCCGCCCCGTCATCGAGGCGTCGAGCGGCTCCACGGCCGTCTCGGAGGCGTACTTCGCCAAGCTGATCGGGGTGCCGTTCATCGCCGTGATGCCCCGCACCACGAGCCCGGAGAAGTGCCGTCTGATCGAGTTCCACGGCGGCCGGTGCCACTTCGTCGACGACCCGCGCACGATGTACGCGGAGTCGGCGGCCCTCGCGGCGCAGACCGGCGGGCACTTCATGGACCAGTTCACGTACGCGGAGCGGGCCACGGACTGGCGCGGCAACAACAACATCGCCGAATCGATCTACCGCCAGCTGGAGTTGGAGCGCTACCCCGAGCCCGCGTGGATCGTGGCCACCGCCGGGACCGGCGGCACCTCGGCGACCATCGCGCGCTATGTGCACTACATGCAGTTCAACACCCGTATCTGTGTGGCCGATCCGGAGAACTCCTGTTTCTTCGAGGGCTGGACCACGGGTGATTCGGAGGTCACCACCGACTGCGGTTCGCGGATCGAGGGCATCGGCCGGCCGCGGATGGAACCGAGCTTCGTGCCCGGGGCCGTCGACCGGATGATGAAGGTGCCGGACGCGGCGAGCGTGGCGGCCGTGCGGGCGCTGGAACAGGCCATCGGACGCAAGGCGGGCGGTTCGACCGGCACGGGCCTGTGGAGTTCGCTGAAGATCGTGGCGGAGATGGCGGCGGCGGGCCGGACCGGGAGCGTGGTCACGCTGCTGTGCGACCCCGGGGACCGCTATCTGGACAAGTACTACTCGGACGACTGGCTGGCCGGTCAGGGCCTGGACATCGCGCCCTACGCGGCCACGATCGACGCACTGCTGGCCACGGGGATCTGGCCCGCCTGAACGACCCGTTCCCGGGTGGCGCGGCTCCGGGGGGCTCTGGGGTGGTACGGCTCCGGGGCGGTGGCCGTCAGCGCGCGTGCGGCGAGCCGATCCGCCGGTCCAGCCTGCGCACCGCGTCGCGGAACGCCCGGCCGAGACCGGCCCGGCTCATCTTCGTCATCAGGCGGAACGCCGCCGTGCCGTCGGCGGCCACGGTCCACTGAACCCGCGTACCGGAGGCGCCGTCCGGCGTGAGCCGCCACTCCTCGACGAGGGCGCGCACGCCGGGCGCGTTCGTCACGTCGACGCGGTACGCGTACACCTCGTGCGGCTCGGCCGCGAGGATCGTCTCCTCGAAGCGCGTGCCGCCCCTGAGGCGGATGCGCCGTCCGGAGCCGTCGTCGGACGGGTGTGCCGACGAGACGGCGGAGAACCACTCCGGCCAGCCTTCGACGTCCTCGGCCAGCGCGCGGTAGACCGCCTCGGGGGACGAGGCCACCGCTCGCGCGAACACCAGTCGCACGGGAGCGGTCTCGGTGAAGTCGCGCTCCACGGGGCGCAGTCGACGAACCATGCGTACGACCTCCTCGCGGGAACGAAGTCGGGAGCGAGTCCTGAACGGGGCCCCGCGCCACGGCAGTTGGCGGGGGAGGGTCACCATAACCGGCGGCACGTCGGATGTCTGTACCGCCCATGGACGCCCATGGACGCCCCTGGACGTGTCTGGACGCCCCGGCGGAGACTCAGGCGTCCGGCGCGTCCTCGTCCTCGGCCTCCGGTTCGCCCGCCACCACCAGGCGCCGCAGATGCTCGGAGATCTCCGTGCGCGCCTCGGCGGGCAGCCCGTCGTCCGTCACCAGTGTGTCGATCTGTTCCAGCGCGGCGAACGAACTCAGCCCCACCGTCCCCCACTTGGTGTGGTCCGCGACCACGACGACACGCCGCGCCGACTGCACGAGGCGCCGGTTCGTCTCGGCCTCCGCGAGGTTCGGCGTGGACAGACCCGCCTCCACCGATATGCCGTGCACCCCGAGGAAGAGCACGTCGAAGTGGAGGGCCTCGATCGCCTGGTCCGCCACGGGACCCACCAGCGAGTCCGACGGCGTGCGCACCCCGCCCGTCAGGACGACCGTCGCCGCACCCTGCCGCTGCCCCGACGTGCGCTGCGCCGAGTGGAAGACGTCGGCCACCCGCACCGAGTTGGTCACCACCGTCAGGTCCGGCACGTCGAGAAGCTGATGGGCGAGCGCGTACGTCGTCGTGCCGCCGGACAGCGCGATCGCCGTGCCCGGGGCCACCAGCGAGGCCGCCGCCCGCGCGATGTCCTCCTTGGCCGTCAGCTCCAGCCCCGACTTGGCCTCGAAGCCCGGCTCGTGCGTACTCGCCTCGACCACCGGGACGGCGCCGCCGTGCACCTTCTCCACCACGCCCTGCCGGGCGAGCGCGTCCAGGTCGCGACGGACCGTCATGTCGGACACGCCGAGTTTCCTGGTCAGTTCGTTCACGCGGACGCCACCGCGCCGCCGGACCTCGTCCAGGATCAGAGCGCGCCGCTGCTCCGCGAGCAGGTTCTGATTCTCGCTCACGTCCGCTCCGGTTCCCTTCGCCTCGACCCGCTCGACATGGCCCCGTACCCCCTGCGACAAGGACGTTCCCCTCACCTGTGGACCCGCGGGACGCCCCATCCTCGCACGGGCAGCCGCAGGTCGCGCCACTGCCTGTGGCGGCACGCACACGTCACGCTGCCACCTCCTGTCCGGCGCTGTCACACGGATCGGGGAGATTCCGTGACGAGTGGTGCGCGGAGCGTCAGCAGAGGAGATCCTTGTATCTGGACATGACACATGTCGTACGGGCATCACGGGGGACACAACAGTGGAGCGTCTACAGGGGTACGCCCCGACGAACGAGGCGAACGGTTCCGGGCCGCAGCAGGCGTCCGACACCGCGCTCGAACTCCTGGTCCACGGCGTCGGCGGCACGACGCCCCAGGAAATGCTGAACGATCCGCGCACGGTCCGGATCACCGGCGACGACACGGCCGCGGTCTTCCGCCGCGCCGACGACGTCGAGGCCGAGACGAACGCGACGCGCCGGCCCGCGGAGCACCAGGGCAAACCGATTCCCGAGGCGTACGTCTGGTGCAACCTCACCTCGGGCAACGGCTCCCGGGCGCTGTGGCTGCTGCTCCTGCCGTTCATGGTGGTCAACCTCGCCCACTGGATGCGGCCCACGGTGAGCGACAACCGCACGCCCGCGGTCCGCCTCTACGGCCTGCTGGTGCGGCTGGCCGGTCTGACCCTCACGGTGCTGCTGGTCGCCGCGGCCTGCGAGGTCGCCCTCGACCTGGCCGCCTGGCAGTGCGCGGGGACGCCCGACTGCGCCCGGGAACACTCCTGGCTCGGCTTCCTGTCCCCGGCGGTCTCCGACGGCGGCTGGTGGAGCCAGCCCGGCCGCCGTCTCGCCCTCGCCTCCCTGGTGCCCGCCGCCCTCACGGGTCTCCTCTGGTACCTCTCGCACCGCACCTGGAGCGCGTACGAGTCCCAGCAGCCGAGGCCGCGCGAGAGCGAACCGGAGGAGGAGGGCAGCAGGGCCGGGCTCGGCCGCCCCGGCTTCTGGTACGGACGCCGGCTGGTCGCCCGGCTGCGGGTCGCCCACACCGCCGCGGGGCTGCTGACCATCGCCGCGGCGGTCGGCGTCGCCGCGGCCCGCCACGACCGCGAGGCCGGCGGCCCTGCCGTTCTGAACGTGCTGGGGTGGCTGCTGAACGGGGCGTTCGTGCTGGGGGCGGTCTTCGTGCTGTGGGTCGTCTGCAGCCGGGGCCGCAGCGAGCACCGGCTCGACCGGCGGCTCGACGCGGCCCTGGTGCGCCGGCTGCCCCTCGGCTCGCTCGCCCTGCTCGTCCTCACGTTCGTCTACGCGGGCTGGTCGCGCCCCGGGTGGAGTTCGGACCACCGGCTGTCCGGGGGCGGCGCCGCCTTCGGCACCATCGCGCTGGTCGAGTGCCTGCTCGTGATCGTCCTCGGGGTCGTGGCCCACGTCCTCCACCGGGGCCGGCCCGATCCCCGCACCGCGATGCGGGGCCTGGCGGGGCCCGCCGTCGCGATGCTGGCCTGCGCGCTGGGCGGGGTGATGTCCGGCGGAGTCTCCCAGCGCGTCGCCGACTGGCTGGACGGCACCGGCCACACGATCGCGGGACCGCCCGTGCTGCTGACCTGGCAGGCGTCCGTCATCCCGCCCCTGCTGCTGGTCCTGCTGGTCCTCGTCGGCTGGCTGGCCCGGCGCACGGTCGTGCTGCGCCGCACCGAGACGGCCGCGGTCGAACTCGCCTACGAGGACGAGCCCAAGGACGAGGCCACCACCCGCCGCATCGCGAGCATCCGGGCGATGGCCTCCCTCACCGACCGGGCCCCCCGGATCATCGGCATCACCTCCGTCGTGACGCTGGTCCTGGGCGGTCTGGCCGTCGCGGGCGCCCTGACCACCGAAGACGCCCCGGGCGAGGCGGCGAGCGGCACCTACCCCGTCGTACAGGGCGCGGCCGAGACCGCGCAGGCACTGGGCTCCTGGCTGATCGGTGTCGGCTTCATACTGTTCGTCACCTGGGGCCGCCGCGCCTACAAGGACCAGACCGCCCGCCGGACCATCGGCATCCTGTGGGACGTCGGTACGTTCTGGCCGCGTGCGGCGCACCCCTTCGCGCCCCCTTGCTACGCCGAGCGCGCCGTCCCCGACCTGACCTGGCGCATCGCCGGCTGGACCCGCGCCACCGGCGGCCGTCTCGTCCTCTCCGGCCACTCCCAGGGCAGTGTCCTCGCGGCCGCCGCGGCCTGGCAGCTCGAACCGTCGGTGCGCAAGCGGGTCGCGCTGCTGACCTACGGTTCACCTTTGGAGCGGCTCTACGGGCGCTGGTTCCCGGCGCACTTCGGGCCCGAGGAGCTCAGCGGACTGCACCGGGACGTCGACTGCTGGCGCAATCTGTACCGGGTCACCGACCCCATCGGCGGCCCCATGCGGCTGCCGGGCGACTGCGGTCCCGAGGTCGACCGTGAGGCACTGGAGGACCCGCTCGCGTACTGCCGGTCGGAGAAGCACCCGCTGCCCGCGCCGATCCTCGGACACTCGGACTACCAGGCGGACCCCGTCTTCGCCGAGGAGCGGGAGAAACTCCTGGCACGCCTCAGGCCGGACGTCCCGGCCCCGCGACCGGGCACGGAGCCCGAGGAACCGCAGGGCGGCCCCCGGGCGGAACCGACGCCGGTCTAGGACCGGCGGCCGAGACCAGGAGGAGGCACGGCCGGGGCTCAGGGGAGTTCCGGCAGGTCCTCCGCGTACAGCAGGGTGAGGTCGTCCGTGCTCGTCTCGGCGAGCTGGGCGACCCGCCCCGCGTGCCGCTCCACCATCGCCTCGAAGGTCTGCCGCGCGGTACGGCCGTTGCCGAACGCGGGCCCCTTCGGGATCGCCGAGAAGTACGTGAGCAGCGCCTTGTCAGCGCCCGGCGCCAGCCGGTACTCGTGCTCGTCCGCCTGCTGCTCCACGATCCGCAGCAGTTCCTCGGAGCCGTAGTCGTTGAAGGTGATGGTCCGTGAGAAACGGGACGCCACACCGGGGTTGACCGAAAGGAAGCGCTCCATCTCGGCCGTGTAGCCCGCGACGATCACGACCACGGCCTCCCGGTGGTCCTCCATGAGCTTCACCAGGGTGTCGATCGCCTCGCGCCCGAAGTCGCGTCCCGAGTCCTCCGGCGACAGCGCGTACGCCTCGTCGATGAACAGGACACCGCCGCGCGCCTTGTCGAACGCCTCCTGCGTGCGGATCGCCGTGGAACCGATGTGCTCACCGACCAGGTCGACGCGGGACACCTCGACGAGATGCCCCTTCTCCAGGACACCGAGAGAGGCGAGGATCTCGCCGTACAGGCGGGCGACCGTCGTCTTGCCGGTGCCGGGGGAGCCGGTGAAGACGAGATGGCGGCGGGCGGAGGCGGCCTTGAGGCCCGCCTGCTGGCGCCGGCGGCCCACCTCGATCATGTCGGTGAGCGCCCGCACCTCGCGCTTGACGCTGTCGAGGCCCACCAGCAGGTCCAGTTCGCCGAGCACGGCCTCCGAGGTGCGCGCGGGCTGCTCGGGCTCCGTGGCGGCGATCAGCGGCTCCTGCTCGGTGACACGCTGGCCCGGGATGACTCCCAGCAGGCCCGAGGACTGCCCCGCGGTCTGTACGGCGGGTTCCGGGGCCGGGGTCCGCGCGTGGGCGCTCTCGTCACTCGTGCAGTCCTCGACCAGCGGCCCGGTGCCGGCCGCCTGGTCGCCTCCGGCGTCCGCGAACTCGTAACCACCGCGTGCGCAGCGCTCCGTACGGCACTTCTTGAGGGTGGCGCGGCAGCCGTCTATCACGTGGAAGCCGTACCCGCCGCTGCCCGTCACCCGGCAGCCGTGGAAGCTGCCGCGACCGCCGGCCGACACGTAGAAACCCGCCTCCGCGGGCGAGGTGACCGTGCACCGCTCGATCGTGGGATCGGCGCCCTTGGTGACGATCACGCCCGTCTGTGTGCCGTCGATCGTGCAGGCGGAGAGCGTCCCGCCGCTGCCGTGGTCACGGAACCAGGCGCCCGTCGCCGCGTCCCGGATGCGGCAGTCGTCGAGCTGAGCGGTGGCGCCGTCGCTCACCGACACGGCCGTGTTGCGGACCTGGGTGATGTCACTGTCGACGACGTCCGCGCGCGAGCCGCGGTCGAGCACGAACAGGGCGTCCGGCACGTCGTGCACCCGGCACGATTCGAGGACGACGGTCGCGCCGTCACTGACCCACACCGCGGGATAGTCGCCCGTACTGTCGTGGATCTCGCACTGGTTGGCGTCCACGCGCGTGCCCGGATCCCAGACCGACAGGCCGTTGCGCCCGAACTGGCGCACGGTGGACCGCGTCATGGTGAGGACCGAGCGGGAGCGCAGGTCGACCGCGTTCTCCGGGATGTCGTGGATACGGCAGTCGGCGAGCGTCAGCACGGCGTCCGTGTCGAGCGTGACACCGTCCGAGGTCGTGCGGTGCACATCGCAGTCCGTGAGATGCGCCGTGGCCCGCGCGGAGATCTGTACGCCGCTGCCCCTGACCTCGTACACCTCGCAGCCCACCGCTTCGAGGGCGGACTGCTCGCCGGTCACCGACAGGCCCGCGCCCGCCGTGTGGTGCACCCGGCAGCGCTCCAGCCGCGGATGGGCACCGCCGCGCACCGAGACGCCCGACTGGCCGGCGGCCACGACCTCGCACTCCTCGAAGACCCCGCCCCCGCCGTCGAGCACGGAGATGCCGACGCCCGCCGGGTTGTCCACCGTGCAGCGCCGCACCGTCGGGCGCGCGCCGCCGCGCACCTCGATACCGGCCGCGGACCGGGTGACGATCCGGATGTCCATGAGCTCCGGCGTGCCCTCCTCGACGAGCAGCGCGGGCGCGGCCGAGTCCTGGCCCTCCACGAGCAGGTCCTGGACCACGGCGGAGGCACGTACGGTCAGCGGCACGCCGTCGACGGGCGCGATGCGCACGGAACCGGCCGAGCCCTCGGGGCCGCGCAGCGTCACCGCCCGCTCTATGACGAGGTTCTCCCGGTAGGTCCCGGCGGCGATGGTGAGCACGTCACCGTCGGCCGCGGCCTCCAGGGCGGCGGCGAGCGATGCGTACTCACCTGTGCGGCGCCGCCACCGCGACGTGCCGGTGTGCGTCACCTGGACCGTGCCCTGTGCCATGGCGCTGCTGTGCCCCCACCTTGTCGTACGCGGGTCCTGAGAAGCCGTGTTCCCAGCGCCTGGCCGTCAACTCGGCTCACGGGGAACGGGAAACAGCCTCTCATGACGGTGCCGAACACCTCGGCCGGTCCACCGTAGCGTGCGCGGGGCCGCGCGGTTGACCGGAAGTGCGGAGGTGGTCAGCTGCCCGTGCCCGTCCTGCCCCAGTCCGGCCCCGCCTGGGACCACGCCTGGTCCCAGCGGTCGTACCTGCGCCGCACCATGCGCCAGACCAGCAGACGCCGGGTGCCCTCGACGAGGCCCGCGCAGGCGGCGGCCGTGCCGAAGCCGGCGAGGACGGCGTGAGTCGCGGCGGTCGCGGTGTCCAGTGGTCGGCCCACTATTCGGCCCTGTCCGTCCGTCCACACCGTGAAGTGGTCGCCGCGCTCGGGGGTCTTGAGGTCCGCCATGGCCGTGCCCCGGCGCGCGGTGCCGTCCGGAGCGGTCCAGCGGGCCAGCACCCGGCTGTGGGAGTCACGTCCCGAGGCCGTCTCGGGGTCGGGATCCAGCGGAGTGCGGTCTGAACTCCTGATCACGGTCGCGACCACCGGATGGTGATTCTCCCGCTGCTCCCGCACGGCTAGCTGGAGGGCGTCCCCGGCGATCCCGCCGACCAGCACACCGACCAGGGGCGCGGCGACGAGGATCAGCAGAAGTGCCCCCAACGCCAGCCACGCCTCGAACAGATCTGTCGTACGCCGAAGCGGGTTGTGCCGCCAGCGCCAGATTCCCCGGATTGCCCGCACCGCTCCGCACCCCCCTCCGCGTCCGTGATAACCCCCCTCGGAGCCGTTCACGCGCGCGGCCGGACAAGAGAGAGGCACATCACCTCTCCTGCCGGCCTCTCATGAACTTCTCACACGGACTCAACGGCTGCGCCCGGCGCGGGTGTTCCCCGGACGAAGGCCTATTCGAGGATCCGCACCGGGTCGCCCACCCGGACCGAACCGGGGGACTCCGGTACGAGATTCTGCCCGAAGACCAGCTTGTCGCCGAAACGGCGGTGCCTGGCGAGGGTG
The DNA here is from genome assembly GCF_055584525.1 of Streptomyces sp. NPDC102514. Lineage (NCBI taxonomy): Bacteria > Bacillati > Actinomycetota > Actinomycetes > Kitasatosporales > Streptomycetaceae > Streptomyces > Streptomyces sp. NPDC102514. The sequence goes on along the minus strand of NZ_JBVJLW010000010.1, from coordinate 44,653 downwards.
CGCAGCGGCTCCCTGCCGCGCTCGGCCGTCGTCTGGTCGGTGGTGGTCACGACACAGCGTCCGCACATCTTGGCGACGCGGAGGACGACCTCGCCGACGGCGATCCGGGACCAGCCGTCCTCGGCCCAGGCGGCGGTGCCCCCGACCACGATGTTCGGCCGGAAGCGGTTCATGGGGAGCGGGCCCTCTTCGGGCCGGTCGCCCTGCGCGATCAGGGTGTTCAGGGCGTCGAGCGAGGCGAGCGTCGTGACGAGCAGGGGATAGCCGTCCGCGAAACTGACCGTCTCGCCCGGCCGCGCGAACAGCGGGTCGACGGGTCTGCGGGTGGCCGGGTCGTCGAGATGCACGAGCCGCACGCCGATACCGAGGAAGCCGCTGAACCAGGCGTCCGCCGCGACCCCGGCGGGGACCCCCTCCACCTTGTCGTTCCAGATCTCCACCGTCGTGGTGCCGCCCGGTCCGGGCACGGGGACGGTCAGCGGCTCATGGCCGGGCGCGGACACCAGGATCGCGCCGCCGGCCAGCGCTTCGACACGGACCAACGCCATCCGCGGCCACGCGCGTTGGGTGATGATCCTGTTCCTGTCGTCGGTCAGCACCCAGCGCCGGTCCCCCGCCGGACCCCATGGCTCCACGACGACCTCGTGCGGGGCGTACCCCGCAGCCGCCTTCAGCGGGTAGACGTGGATCGAGTGCAGTACCGGCTTCGCCATGAGGTCATCCTGCCGGAGGGCTCGGACAACCTCCGCCGCATCACCCTCAGTAGCCGCGGTACTGCTGGTTGTTGTACGGGTCCTGGTACGGCGCCGGGGCGGGGCGCGGGGCAGCGGGGGCGGGACGCGGCGCTGCCGGACGCATCGCCTCGTAGCCCGTGCCGCCGCCGTTCATCGGGCGCTGCGGCTGCTGCGGAGCCTGGGGGCCCGGGTAGCCGCGCGGCGCGCCGCCCTGCTGCGGGATGTAGGGAGCCGCGGCCTGCTGCAGCGGAGCCGGTTGCTGGGCCTGGGGGTAGCCGTACTGGGGCGCCTGTGGGGAAGGCGCGGCGGGCAGAGCGGGCAGCGCCGACGGGAGCGCGGGCAGGTTGCCGCCCGTGTCGTACGCCGCGGGAACCCGGATCGGGGCGATCTGCGGGGTACCCCGCTCGGCCACGAGGGAGTCGTAGATCGGGGTGTCCGGGAAGGAGGCGGAGTAGTAACCGCCGCCATAGGTGGAGCGGGGGGAGGTCATGGGACATAAGTTAAGCCCACGATCTGCCGGTTGGGGAGACCGATAAGAGGGTTGTTTTCCGTGTCGGCAGTGACGCGGGACCCCCAATGTGAGCGAACTTGGTGAAAAAGGGCAGCGGAGACTGCCAGGATCGTGTAAAGGCCGAGTTCCGGAGGGGTTACCGACGGGTCGGCCGCCGATCTTCCGGGCCCGGTCATGGGCGTTCGCGGCTCGGGGGATTAGGTTGGCGCAGAACGGGCGAACGTACCGAGTCGCGGTCGTCGCGGAGAGACCCGATGGGGGCGGACATGTCAATGCCTAAAGGATCGAACGTTCCGGTGCCGACGACGGGGCTGCGCGTCGAGCTGGGCTGGCGGACGGGTCCCGGGGTGCCCGACGCGGACGCCTCGGCCCTGCTGCTGGCGTCCGGGAAGGTCCGCTCGGACCAGGACTTCGTGTTCTACAACCAGCCGGCGCACTCCTCCGGCGCGGTGCGCCACGAGGGCAAGCGCAACGCCGGCGGCCAGGTGAACGACACGCTGTTCGTCGACCTCGCGCGCGTGGAGCCCGGAATCGAGACGGTGGTCCTCGCCGCCTCCTCCGACGGCGGCACGTTCGGCCAGGTCCCCGGGCTCTACATCCGGGTCCTCGACGCACAGCAGGGTACCGAGGTCGCGCGCTTCGACAGCGAGGGCGCGAGTGTCGAGACCGCCTTCGTGCTCGGCGAGTTCTACCGCAGACAGGGCGCCTGGAAGTTCCGGGCCGTCGGCCAGGGCTACGACAGCGGACTCATGGGGCTGGCCACCGACTTCGGGATCACCGTCGACGAGCCGCAGCAGCCGGCGCCGCCCGCTCCCGTCGCCCCGCCGGTCAGGGCCACTCCGCCTCAGGCCCCCGTCGCCCCGCCCGTCACGGCCCCCCGGCCGACGACCCCGCCGCCCGCCCCTCCGGCACCCCCCGCCCCTCCCGCGGCCCCCGTACGCCTGACCAAGGTCACGCTCACCAAGGACGCCCCGTCCGTCTCGCTGACCAAGCAGGGCGGCACCTCGGGTGTGATGCGCGTGAACCTCAACTGGACGGTGCGCAAGCAGTTCTCGGGATGGCAGGCCAAGCTGGGCCGGGCGATCGCCATGCACGCGGACCTCGACCTCGACCTCTGCGCCCTCTACGAACTCTCCGACGGGAGCAAGGGCGTCGTCCAGGCGCTGGGCAACGCGTTCGGAGCGCTGCACCAGCCCCCGTTCATCCACCTCGACGGCGACGACCGGACCGGCGCGTCGTCCAGCGGCGAGAACATCAGCGTCAACCTCGACCACATCCGGGACTTCCGCCGCATCCTCATCTTCGTGACCATCTACGAAGGCGCGCGTTCCTTCGCCGACCTGGACGCCTCGGTGACCCTCCAGCCGCTGCACGGCGCACCCGTCGACTTCTCGCTCGGCGAGTGCACCGTGCCCTCCACGGTGTGCGCGCTCGCCCTCATCACGAACACCGGCACCGACCTCGTGGTCCAGCGCGAGGCGCGCTTCCTCGTCCCCGACCGGGGCGTCAGCCCGCAGCGCACCGTGGACTACGCCTACGGCTGGGGCATGAACTGGACCCCGGGCAGGAAGTGAACCGACCGGCCGCGCCCCTGTCCCGCAAAAGCGCTCACCGCTGCTCGGGCGCCGCGTCGGGTGCCGCATCGGGACGGGCGTAGGTGCGGCCCTTCCAGGCCGCGCCGCGCCCCCTGTAGTGCTGCACCGCGGAATCCACCGTCATGAAGAGGTACATCAGGGCCGTGAACGGCAGCAGAGGGGCGAGCGCGAGAGGCTGCCGGTAGTACCGCAGCATCGGCAGATACGTCGCCGTCATCAGCAGCCACGCCAGTCCGCCGGCCACCGCCGCCGGGTGGGCGCCGGTCACGAGACCCACGACGAGCGCCACCGGCGGCACCAGATACACCACGGCGAGACCCGCCACGGTGCCGGCGAGCAGCAGCGGGCTGTGCCGCAGCTGGGCGTACGCGCTGCGCGAGACCATCCGCCACAGATCGTGCAGCCGCGGATAGGGACGCACGCTGTCCACGCGCTCGGCGAGCCCGAGCCAGATGTGGCCTCCGGAGCCCTTCACGGCCCTCGCCATCGCCACGTCGTCGATGACGGCCTGCCGGACGGCGTCCGGGATGCGGGCCCGCTCGGCGGCGCCGGCCCGCAGCAGGACACAGCCGCCCGCGGCGGCAGCGGTCCGCGAGCCCTTCCGGGCGATCCACCGGAACGGATACAGCTGCGCGAAGAAGTACACGAACGCGGGCACCACGAGCCGCTCCCAGACGCTCTCCACGCGCAGCCGGGCCATCTGGGAGACGAGATCGAAGTCCCCGGTCACGGCCGAGGCCACCAACTCCCGCAGACTGTCCGGCGCATGGGCGATGTCCGCGTCCGTGAGCAGCAGATATTCGGGCCCACGCGCGCGTGCCAGGCCGATGCCGTGCCGTACGGCCCAGAGCTTGCCGGTCCAGCCGGCGGGCGGCTCCCCGGGCGAGCCGACGGTCAGCGGCAGCCCGCCGTGCCGCCGCCCCAGTTCACGGGCCAGGTCCCCGGTGCCGTCCGAACTGCCGTCGTCGACGAGGAAGATCTCGGCCCGCCCCGGATACTCCTGCGCGAGGAGCGAGGGCAGACTCTCGGACAGGACGGCGGCCTCGTCGCGCGCCGGTACGACGACACACACGGACGGCCAGTCGTCCGGCTCCCCGCGCGGCGGCAGCCGCAGGTCCGTACGCCAGAAGAAGCCCTGGCCGAGCAGCAGCCACAGCCAGGCGGCCAGCGATCCGACAGCGGTCCACATGAGGGCGCTCACCCGCCGCAGTCTGCCCCACCGCTGCGGCCCGTTGAGCCGTATCGACTATGGTGACCGGGTGAAGATCGCGCTCATGGACTCCGGAATCGGACTGCTCGCGGCGGCCGCCGCGGTACGTCGACTGCGCCCCGACGCGGAGCTCGTTCTCTCCTCGGACCCCGGCAGCATGCCGTGGGGGCCCCGGACGCCCGAGGACGTGACCGCGCGCGCCCTCGCCGTCGCGGAGGCCGCCGCCGCGCACCGGCCCGACGCCCTGATCGTCGCCTGCAACACCGCGTCCGTGCACGCCCTGCCCGCCCTGCGGGCCCGCCTGGAGCCGGGGATTCCCGTCATCGGCACGGTCCCCGCGATCAAGCCGGCCGCAGCGGGCGGCGGACCCTTCGCCATCTGGGCCACGCCCGCCACCACCGGCAGCCCCTACCAGCGGGGTCTCATCCGCGAGTTCGCCGACGGGGCGAGCGTCACCGAGGTGCCCTGCCCCGGCCTCGCGGACGCCGTCGAGCACGCCGACCAGCCGGCCATCGACGCCGCGATCGCGGCGGCCGCGGCGCGTACGCCCGACGATGTGACGACCGTCGTCCTGGGCTGCACCCATTACGAACTGGTCGCCGAGCGGATCCGCGCGGCCGTCCAGCGGCCCGGCACGGCACCGCTCGTCCTGCACGGCTCGGCCGGCGCCGTGGCCGCCCAGGCACTGCGCCGCACCGGCGAGGCGGCGGCCCCGCAGGCACCCGACCAGGGCACGCTCACGGTGCTGCTCGGCGGCCGGGAGGGCGTACTGCCCGCCACCGCGCTGACGTACGACGAGGGCCGGCTGCTCCAGGCGGTCAGCCCCGCGCGCTGACCCGCCACCGGGCCCGCCATCGACCCGCGCGGCGGCCCGAGCGCGCGGCGGCGCCCGCCCGGCGGAGGCTTCGCCTCCACGCGCGACAGTCACTGTCCGCGATCAGGTGCCCTCTCTGCGGAACGTGAGTACGCTCATGGGCATGACGGACCACCCCCACGGCGAACAGGGCGCTGCCGACGCCCCGCATACCGAGGTCTGGCACGGTCGCGCGTCCAACCGTATGCAGTGGCTGCTCGCGAGCATCGGCGCCGCCTGCCTGGCGCTGGGTATCCAGCTGGCCGTCGATTCGACGTGGACGTCGGGCATCGCCGCCCTCGCCATGTCCGTGGTCGGCTGTATCGCGGCGGGGCTCCTCGTCCTCTTCGGGACGCTGGCGTTCGTGCATGTGGCGGTGAAGGTCGACAAGGAGTGCCTCGAAGTGCGCTGCGGCCACATGGGTGTGCCGCGCCGCCGCATCCCGCTGTCGCACATCACCGGAGCCGACTTCGCGCCCCGGGTCACCCCGCGCCAGTGGGGCGGCTGGGGCTACCGCTGGCGGCCCGACCAGGGCACCGCCGTGGTCGTCCGACGGGGGGAGGGGCTGGTGCTCCTCCTGGGCGACGGGCATACGTTCACCATCACGGTGGACAACGCGGAGGCGGCCGTACGGGTCATCCGCGACCGGCTGAGGATCGCCGCCATGGGCCGCACCCACTGACACCGCCGTACCACTGACGCCGTCAGAACCGTCCCCTCCGGAAGCGCTCTTTCGGGCGGGTGCGTCGCCTACCCCGCAGGGACGGTCGGCGCGGGGCGCGCCGTGGCCAGGCCCGCGAGCAGGCCCGCGCCCGCCGTGACCGTCGTGAAACTCAGGGCGTTGCCCACCGCGGCGATCACGGCCAGCGCCGCCAGGGCGGCGCCCGCGGTGAGGACGACCGGGGTGGCGCGCGGTGACCTCCACAGGGCATACAGGACCCAGCCGAACACCGCGGCGAGCAGCACCACGCCCAGGACCCCCTGTTCGGCGGCCTGCTGGAACGGCGCCGAGTGGGGTTTGCCGTCGACCGGCAGCGTCTCCGTGACGGTCGGACTCAGCTCCGCGAAGCGTCCGGGGCCGATGCCCAGTCCCGGTTCCCCGGCCGCCAGGTCGAGCGCGTCGTGCCACAGCAGTACGCGGTGCTGTGTGAGCTGCCCCTCCAGGGACGAGGTCAGACCGTCCGGCAGTACGTCCTCGGCCGCCGCCCAGGTCGCGCCGGTCACCAGGGCCACGGCGAGCGCGAGACCGCCGAGCCCCACGGCACGGCGGCGCATACGGTCGGCGGCGAGCGAGCAGAGCAGCACTCCCAGACAGGTGACGAAGCCCGACGTCGACCCCAGGACGGCCGCGGTGACCGCGATACCGGCGGCCAGCAGCCGCAGGGCGAGCCGCAGTCCCGACGGGCGGGCCGCCCAGGCCGCACAGCACGCGGCCCCCGCGGAGAGGGTGAGCAGCGCGGCGGTCGCGCCGGTCTGGCCGAGAGGTGAGGTCGCCTGGCTGCCCGGATTGATGTGCGGGGCGGCCACGGCGAGCCCGAGTCCGGCGAACGCGCCCGCGCCGGGCACGGCGACCGGCAGCAGTTCGCCGCAGATCCGCCCCACCGCGTAGCCGGCGGCCACGGCGAGCACCGCGAGCAGCACCCCCTCGGGCCGCCCGCCGTGCACCGCGGCGGTGATCAGGGACCAGGCGGCGCACGCTCCGAGCACGACGACACCCGTCGCGTCCGAAGCGCTGCGTCTGTCGTGCGCCGACGCCGGACCGGTCGCCGAAGCCATCCCCGTGGACCCCACCCCGACGCCCCCCGACCTGTGACGGGCCCCGACCGCCCGGCCGGAAACGGCCCGTACGTCGAAGGCTCCGGCACACCGTAACGGGTGATGCGCCGGTTTGTGGACGAGTTGCGCAGAAACGATGCGGCAAGTGAGGGGTAAACGCCCGGTCAGTGCCTCGTGCGTACTCCGTGCGCACCCGGCGGGCGCCCGGCCGGGCGCCGGGGGCCGCGCTGTCGGCGCCGTGGTCACGCGCCGTAGACTCCCCGCGTGACCGCCACAGCGACCCCCGTAGACGAGCCGGAACAGCTCGACCCGCAGAACCGGCCCGTTTCGCGCATGGTTCGCCTGGCGCGACGGCTGCTTCCGGCCGCCGCCGCGGCACTTTCCGGAGTGCTGCTGTACGTCAGTTTCCCGCCGCGCACCCTGTGGTGGCTGGCCCTGCCGGCCTTCGCGATCCTCGCCTGGTGCCTGCACGGCCGCACCTGGAAGGCGGCCCTCGGCCTCGGCTACCTCTTCGGCCTCGGCTTCCTGCTGCCGCTGCTCGTCTGGACCGGCGTCGAGGTCGGCCCCGGACCGTGGCTGGCGCTCGTCGTCATCGAGGCGGTGTACGTCGCGCTCGTCGGCGCCGGCATCGCGGCCGTGTCGAAGCTGCCCGGCCGGCCCTTGTGGGCGGCTGCCCTGTGGATCGCCGGTGAGGCGGCACGCGCGCGTGTGCCGTTCGGCGGCTTCCCCTGGGGCAAGATCGCCTTCGGCCAGGCCGACGGCGTCTTCCTGCCGCTCGCGGCGGTGGGCGGCACCCCCGTGCTCGGGTTCGCGGTCGTCCTGTGCGGCTTCGGCCTGTACGAGACCGTCCGCGTGGGCCTCGAAGCACGGCGTACGCGGGTCGTACGCCGGGGGGCCGCCGCGGTGGCCCTGCTCGCTCTCGTCGTCCCCGTGGCGGGCGCCTTCGCCGCACGCTCCCTGGTCAGTGACAGCGCCGAGGACGGCACCGCGACCGTCGCCGTCATCCAGGGCAACGTCCCGCGCGCGGGACTCGACTTCAACTCCCAGCGCCGCGCCGTCCTCGACCACCACGCACGCGAGACCGAGCGGCTGGCCGCGCGGGTCAAGGCGGGCAAGGTGGCCCAGCCCGACTTCGTGCTGTGGCCGGAGAATTCCTCCGACATCGACCCCTTCCGCAACCCCGACGCCTACGCCGTGATCGACAAGGCGGCCAGGGCCATCGGCGCGCCCATCTCGGTCGGCGGTGTCGTGGAGAAGAGCGGCAAGCTCTACAACGAGCAGATCCTGTGGGACCCGGTGAAGGGTCCCGGCGCCACCTACGACAAGCGACAGGTCCAGCCGTTCGGCGAGTACCTCCCGATGCGCTCGCTCCTCGGCGCCGTCAACGAGAACTGGACGTCGATGGTCCGCCAGGACTTCAGCCGGGGCGACAAGCCCGGCGTGTTCACCATGGCGGGCACCCAGGTCGGCCTCGCGACCTGTTACGAGGCCGCCTTCGACTGGGCCGTGCGCGACACCGTCACCCACGGCGCCCAGATCATCTCCGTACCGAGCAACAACGCCACGTTCGACCGCAGCGAGATGACGTACCAGCAGCTCGCCATGTCCCGCGTCCGGGCCGTCGAGCACAGCCGGACCGTCACCGTCCCGGTGACCAGCGGCGTCAGCGCCATGATCATGCCGGACGGGAGGATCACCCAGCGCACCGGCATGTTCGTGGCCGACTCCCTCGTGCAGAAGGTGCCGCTGCGGTCCTCCGAGACCCCCGCCACCCGCTTCGGCATCGCGCCCGAGATGGTGCTGGTCCTGATCGCCGCGGGCGGACTCGGCTGGGCGGTCACGTCGGCCGCGCGTGGACGCCGGAACGCGGCAGGGTGACGCGACCGGCCCGTTAGGGTCGGTCCATGGCTACTCCTGACTTCATCCGTACGATCCGGGCCAGCGCCGGACAGCAGTTGCTGTGGCTTCCCGGAGTCACCGCCGTCGTCTTCGACGACGAGGACAGAGTCCTGCTCGGGCGCCGCGTCGACACCGGTAAATGGGCCGTCATCGCCGGAATGTCGGAGCCGGGGGAGCAGCCCGCCGCCTGTGCCGTCCGCGAGGTCTACGAGGAGACGGGCGTCCGGTGCGTGGCCGAACGCGTCGTTCTCGTCCAGGCACTGAAGCCGATCACGTACCCGAACGGCGACATCTGCCAGTTCATGGACATCACCATCCGGTGCCGGGCCGTCGGAGGCGAGGCCCGCGTCAACGACGACGAGTCGCTGGAGGTCGCCTGGTTCGCCGTGGACGCGCTGCCGGAACTGAACGAGCACGGGCTGGTCCGGATCAAGCAGGCGCTGTCCGACGAGCCCACGTGGTTCGACACCACGACCTGAGGGTGAAGTGTGGGTGGTGACCACATGGGGCGAGCCGGAGGGGCTCCCTAGGGTCGGAGCATGACCGCGCGCAGCGTCCTCGCAGGCCCCCAGGCCCCCTCCTCCGACCTGGGCGGCCGTACCGCCCTCGTCACCGGCGCCGCAGGCGGGATCGGCCGGGCGTGCGCGCTGCGGCTCGCCGCGGCCGGTGCGAAAGTGCGGGCGGTCGACCGCAGGGCCGAGGGACTGGAGACACTCGCCGAACAGGCCCGGGGCCTCGCGGGAACCGTCGAACCGCACCTCCTCGACCTCACCGACCTGGACGCGGCGGAATCCGCCGCGGCGGGCACCGACATCCTCGTCAACAACGCCGGACTTCAACTGGTGCGCCCCATCGAGGACTTCCCGCCCGACACCTTCCACACCGTGCTGACCGTGATGCTGGAGGCACCGTTCCGGCTCATCCGCGGGGCGCTGCCGCACATGTACGGGCAGGGGTGGGGCCGCATCGTCAATGTGTCCTCTGTCCATGGGCTCCGCGCCTCCGCCTTCAAGTCGGCCTATGTGGCGGCAAAACACGGCTTGGAGGGCCTCTCCAAGACGGCGGCGCTCGAAGGCGCCCCCCACGGAGTCACCTCGAACTGTGTGAACCCCGCCTATGTGCGCACACCCCTGGTCGAGAAACAGCTCACCGACCAGTCGGCCGCCCACGGGATACCGCGGGAGCGGGTGCTGACCGAGATCCTGCTGAAGGACAGCGCCGTCAAACGCCTCATCGAACCCGAGGAGGTCGCCGAGGCCGTGGCGTACCTCTGCGGCCCGGCCGCGTCCTTCGTCACCGGCACCTCGCTGGTGCTCGACGGCGGCTGGACCGCGCACTGAGCGCGAGTTATCCACAGGGCTGGTCAGGCTGTCGGTGCGACGGGTAATCCTGGTGGACATGTTCCGTGATCAATCGAAGTCGGCCGGGCGCTCCGAGGCGAGCGCGGAGACGCCGTACCTGAAACTCCTGGCCAGGGGCGCGTCCGCCGACGCGTACGAGCAGCCGGTGCTGCTCGCCCGTGCGGACGGCATGGCCGCCGACCGGATCGCCGCCCTTGAGGACGCCAAGGTGCTCGCCCTGCGCGTGCGCTCGGAGATGGAGGGGCGCCGCAGACGCGAGGCCGAGCTGTCCGCGCTCTTCGAGACGGCCCACGACCTGGCGGGACTGCGCGACCTCGACGCCGTGCTCCAGGCGATCGTGCAGCGCGCCCGCTCCCTGCTGAGCACGGACGTCGCGTACCTCAGCCTGAACGACCCGGCGCGGGGCGACACGTACATGCGGGTCACCGAGGGCTCGGTCGCGGCGCGCTTCCAGCAGCTGCGCCTGGGCATGGGGGAGGGGCTGGGCGGGCTCGTCGCCCAGACGGCCCGGCCCTACGTCACGGACGACTACTTCCGGGACGACCGCTTCCGGCACACCCTGACGATCGACGCGGGGGTACGGGACGAGGGGCTGGTGGCGATCCTCGGCGTGCCCCTCGCGCTCGGCCCGCACGTCATCGGTGTGCTCTTCGCCGCCGACCGCCGTGCGCGGGTCTTCGAGCGGCAGGAGATCGCGCTGCTCGGCTCCTTCGCGGCCCTGGCGGCGGTGGCCATCGACGCCGCGAACCTGCTCACCGAGACCCGTCAGACGCTGGCGGACCTGGAGCGGGCCAACGAGATCATCGGGGACCGCAGCGGGGTCATCGAGCGGGCCTCGGACGTCCATGACCGGCTCGCCGAGCTCGTTCTGCGGGGCGGCGGGGTCCACGACGTGTCCGCCGCGGTCTCCCAGGTCCTCGACGGCACCGTGCGCTTCGCCGACGCGGGAGCGGCACCCGGCGACGCCGTCGAGGTGTCACGCGCCGAAGGCCACGCCGTCCGCCACGGGGACGACTGGGTCGCGGCCGTCGCCGCCGGCGGAGAACTGCTCGGCGCGCTGGTGCTGGACGGCCAGCCGGGACTCGACCCGGTCGACCAGCGCACCCTGGAGCGCGCCGCCATGGTCACCTCGCTCCTGCTGCTCGCCCGGCGCTCGGCCGCCGAGGCCGAACAGCGCGTCCGCGGCGAGCTGCTGGACGACCTGCTCGACGCCCGCGACCGCGACCCCCGGCTGCTGCGCGAGCGCGCGGCCCGGTTCGACGCCGACCTCGACTCCGTCCACGTGGTGCTCGCCGCCCGGCTGGACAGCCCGGTGGCGGACGCCGACCAGGAGGCGGCGGCCCGGCGCAGACTGTGGTCCGCGGCGTCCCACCTCGCCGCCACCCGGCTCGGACTCGCCGCGGCCCGCGACGGAGGCACCGTCCTGCTGCTGCCCCTCGGCCCCGGCGACACGGCGACGGAGCTGGCCCGCCGCACGGCGAGAGACCTGGGCACGGCCGTTCACGAGGCGGTCACCGTCGGGGCCTCCGCACCCGTCCGGGATCTCGCCGTGCGCCCGGAGACCGTGGCCGAGGCCTATGCCGAGGGACAGCGGTGCCTCGACGCGCTGCGGCTCCTCGGCCGCCCGGGGGACGGCGCCGCCGCCGAGGACTTCGGGTTCCTGGGGCTGCTGCTGGCCGGGAGCAGGGACATCCCCGGCTTCGTCGAGCGCACCATCGGCCAGGTCGTCACGTACGACGAGAAGCGCGGCACGGATCTTCTGCGCACCCTCGACGCGTACTTCGCCTGCGGGATGAGCCCGGCACGTACGAAGGACGAGCTGCACGTCCACGTCAACACGGTCGCGCAGCGCCTGGAGCGGGTGGGCCGGCTGCTCGGACCCGAGTGGCAGAGTCCGGCCCGCGCGCTGGAGATCCAGCTGGCTTTGCGGCTGCACCGGCTGTCGTCCTCGGCGCCTCCCGGACAGCACTGACCCCCGCACGCACGGACGCGCGGGGGCCGGTCGCCGCACGACGGCCCGGACGATGCCGGTCGGTGCCGGCCGCTGCCCGGTCGGTGCTAGACCGCTGCTCAACCGCCGCTCAGACGGTACGGGCGTCCGCGGGGTGGGACTCCTTCGCGGCTTCCACGCCCTCCGCGCCCGGCTCGGCGGTCCCGGACGGACCGGTTCCTGCCGCGGCCACCGCCGTCGCATCCCCGTCGACGTCCGCGAGGTCGCGGTGGCGGGTCTCCTTCGCCACTCCCACGGCGATCAGGGTCAGCACGGCCGCCCCGATCACGTACAGGGCGATCGGCGTCGAGCTGTCGTAGTCCGCCAGCAGCGCGGTCGCGATGAGCGGTGCGGGCGCGCCCGCGGCGACCGACGAGAACTGCGCGCCGATCGAGGCCCCGGAGTACCGCATGCGGGTCGCGAACATCTCGGAGAAGAACGCGGCCTGCGGGGCGTACATGGCGCCGTGCAGGACCAGACCCACGGTCACGGCGAGGATCAGGTTCCTGAAGCTCCCCGTGTCGATGAGCGCGAAGAACGGGAACATCCACAGCCCGATACCGGCCGCGCCCAGCAGATACACCGGCCGGCGGCCGACCCGGTCGGACAGGGCGCCCCACGCCGGGATCGCCGCGAAGTGCACGGCGGACGCGATGAGCACCGCGTTCAGCGCGGTCTGCTTGGACAGCCCGGTCGACGTGGTGGCGTACACGAGGATGAACGCGGTGATCACGTAGTAGCTGATGTTCTCCGCCATGCGCGCGCCCATCGCGATGAGGACGTCCCGCCAGTGGTACCGCAGCACGGAGACCAGCGGCAGTTTCTCCGCGGCCCCGTCCTGGATCGACTTGCGGGCCTCGGCCTGGGCCAGGGCCGCCTTGAAGACGGGCGATTCGTCGACGGACAGACGTATCCACAGACCGACCATGACGAGCACGCCCGACAGCAGGAAGGGGATGCGCCAGCCCCAGGCCGTGAACTGGGCGTCCGAGAGCAGGGCGGTCAGCAACGACAGCACCCCCGTCGCCAGCAGCTGTCCGGCGGGCGCCCCGGTCTGCGGCCACGAGGCCCAGAAACCGCGCCGCCGCGCGTCCCCGTGCTCCGACACCAGCAGTACGGCGCCGCCCCACTCCCCGCCCAGCGCGAAGCCCTGCACCAGGCGCAGCACGGTCAGCAGCACCGGGGCCGCCGTACCGATGGTCGCGTGCGTGGGCAGCAGCCCGATCGCGAAGGTCGCCCCGCCCATCAGCAGCAAACTCAGGACCAGGAGTTTCTTACGGCCGAGCCGGTCGCCGTAGTGCCCGAAGACCAGCGCCCCGAGCGGCCGGGCGGCGAACCCCACCGCGTACGTCAGGAACGACAGCAGGGTCCCGACGAGCGGGTCGGAGCCCGGGAAGAACAGCTTGTTGAAGACGAGCGCGGCGGCCGATCCGTAGAGGAAGAAGTCGTACCACTCGATGGTGGTGCCGATCAGGCTCGCGGCGACGATGCGCTTGAGGCTGCTGGGTGGTGTCGAGGCTGGTGGTGGGGGAGCGGTTGCTGCGGAGGCCATGTGCACCACTTCCGGGTGTTCGGTGGGGACGGGTACGTATCGGCACACCGTAGGAAGGCGCAGGTCAGGCGCACATGTGGTGGGACAACATAGTTCTGGCCGATGAAGTGCGTGCTCCCACCATGCCGTGCATCGAAGGGCGTCGAAGGCGCGGGCTGCCCACCCGCGACCGGGTCGAAGCCGCTCCCGGCCGGGCCGTGGCGGACTTGTGCAGCCTCCTGTCCGGTCCGGCGCCATCACGAGATATCTTGATGTCGAGCAATGTTGCAGACTTTGCAGACGTGGAGCGGAGCACCCGGTGACTGACTCGACCATCATCTATACGCACACTGACGAGGCCCCGGCCCTGGCGACGTATTCGTTCTTGCCGGTGGTCCAGGCGTACGCGTCGCAGGCCGGTGTCACTGTGGAAACCCGTGACATCTCGCTGGCCGGGCGGATCATCGCCCTCTTCCCCGAGTTCCTGGAGGAGGGCCAGCGCATCGCCGACGCCCTCGCCGAGCTGGGCGAGCTGGCCAAGACGCCCGGTGCCAACATCATCAAGCTGCCGAACATCTCGGCCTCGATCCCGCAGCTGAAGGCCGCGGTCGCCGAGCTGCAGTCGCAGGGCTACGCGCTGCCGAACTACCCGGACGACCCGAAGACCGACGAGGAGCGCGACATCCGCGCCCGCTACGACAAGGTCAAGGGCAGCGCCGTGAACCCGGTGCTGCGCGAGGGCAACTCCGACCGCCGCGCCCCCGCGTCGGTCAAGAACTACGCCAAGGCCCACCCGCACCGCATGGGCGCCTGGACCGCAGACTCGAAGACCAACGTCGCGACCATGGGTGTCGACGACTTCCGGTCCACCGAGAAGTCCGTGGTGATCTCCGAGGCCGGCTCCCTGCGCATCGAGCTGACCGGCGACGACGGCTCCACCACCGTCCTGCGTGAGTCCGTACCCGTCCTCGCGGGCGAGGTCGTCGACGCCTCCGTCCTGCACGTCGCCGCGCTGCGCGAGTTCCTCACCGCGCAGATCGCCAAGGCCAAGGCCGACGGCGTGCTGTTCTCCGTGCACCTCAAGGCCACCATGATGAAGGTCTCCGACCCGATCATCTTCGGCCACGTGGTGCGCGCCTTCTTCCCGAAGACGTTCGCGCAGTACGGCAAGGCGCTCGCCACCGCGGGTCTGACCCCCAACGACGGTCTCGGCGGCATCTACAAGGGCCTTGAGTCCCTGCCCGAGGGCGCCGAGATCAAGGCGTCCTTCGACGCCGAGCTCGCCGAGGGCCCCGAGCTGGCCATGGTCGACTCCGACAAGGGCATCAGCAACCTGCACGTGCCCTCCGACGTCATCGTCGACGCCTCCATGCCGGCGATGATCCGCACCTCCGGCCACATGTGGGGCCCGGACGGCGGCGAGGCCGACACCCTGGCGGTCCTCCCGGACTCCAGCTACGCCGGTGTCTACCAGGTCGTCCTCGACGACTGCCGCGCCAACGGCGCCTTCGACCCCTCGACGATGGGCACCGTCCCGAACGTCGGTCTGATGGCGCAGAAGGCCGAGGAGTACGGCAGCCACGACAAGACCTTCGAGATCGCGACCACCGGCACGGTCCGCCTCGTCGACCAGGCCGGAAACGTCGTCCTGCAGCAGACGGTCTCCGCCGGCGACATCTTCCGCGCCTGCCAGACCAAGGACGCCCCGATCCGGGACTGGGTCAAGCTCGCCGTCACCCGCGCCCGCGCCACCGGCGACCCGACCGTTTTCTGGCTGGACGAGAGCCGCGCGCACGACGCGAAGCTCATCGAGAAGGTCAACGCCTACCTGCCGGAGCACGACACCGAGGGCCTGGACATCCGTGTCCTTTCGCCCGTCGAGGCGACCAAGCTCTCCGTGGAGCGCATCCGCCGCGGCGAGAACACCATCTCGGTCACCGGCAACGTCCTGCGCGACTACCTGACCGACCTGTTCCCGATCCTGGAGCTGGGCACCAGCGCCAAGATGCTCTCGATCGTCCCCCTGATGAACGGCGGCGGCCTCTTCGAGACGGGCGCCGGCGGCTCCGCGCCCAAGCACGTGCAGCAGCTGGTCAAGGAGGACTACCTGCGCTGGGACAGCCTGGGCGAGTTCCTCGCGCTGGCCTCCAGCTTCGAGCACCTCGCGCAGACCACGGACAACGCGCGCGCCCAGGTCCTCGCCGACACGCTCGACCGCGCGACGGCCACGTTCCTTGAGAACGACAAGTCGCCGAGCCGTCGCCTCGGTGGCATCGACAACCGCGGCAGCCACTTCTTCCTCGCGCTGTACTGGGCGCAGGAGCTGGCCGGGCAGACCGACGACGCCGAGCTCGCCAAGGTGATCGCACCGCTCGCCGAGACGCTCACCGCGCAGGAGGAGACGATCGTCTCCGAGCTGAACGCGGTGCAGGGTTCGCCTGCCGAGATCGGTGGGTACTACCAGCCCGACCCGGTCAAGGCCGAGGCCGTCATGCGGCCGTCCGCCACGCTGAACGCGGCGCTGGCGACGCTGGCCTGAGCCTCAGCCGTAGCGTCCCCCGCGGGTGGCTCGTTCGTCACCTGCGGGCGCGTCGTGGCTGGTCGCGCAGTTCCCCGCGCCCCTTTCGGGGGCGTGGGGTTTGCTGTATCCGGACTCCTGATGGGCAGGTCGGTGATGGCGTTGCAGGTCGAAGCACACGGGCTCGATGTGATCGGGGACGGCGAGCGGAAGGGCACGCCCCGTACGCTCTTCTGGCCCTGGTTCGGGGCGAATGTCTCCATTCTCGGACTGAGCTACGGATCCTTCGTGCTCGGGTTCGGGATCTCGTTCTGGCAGGCCCTGGCCGCCGGGGTGATCGGGATCGTCTTCTCGTTCCTGCTCTGCGGACTTGTCGCGGTCGCGGGCAAGCGCGGTTCGGCGCCGACCATGGTGCTCAGCCGGGCCGCCTACGGCGTGCGAGGCAACCGGCTCCCCGCCGTCGTGTCCTGGATGCTCACCGTCGGCTGGGAGACCGTCCTCACGGCGCTGGCGACGATGGCCACCTCGACCGTGCTCGACCGCCTCGGCTGGGGCGGCGGCACCGGGACCGAAGTGGTGGCCCTGATCGTCGTCGGCGCGCTCGTCGTGGTCGGCGGGGTGATGGGCTTCGACCTGATCATGCGGCTCCAGACGGTCATCACCGTCGTCACCGGGGTCCTGACCGTCGTCTACATCGGGCTCGTCGCCGACCACATCCACTGGTCGGCCGTCAGCGCCGTACCGGCCGGTTCCGCCCAGGAATTCATCGGCGCCCTGGTCTTCATGATGACCGGCTTCGGACTCGGCTGGGTCAACGCCGCCGCCGACTACTCGCGCTATCTGCCGCGAAACTCCTCCGGCCGGGGCGTGGTCGGCTGGACGACCTTCGGCGCTTCGGTGGCACCGCTGCTCCTGCTCGTCTTCGGCCTGCTGCTCGCCGGATCGTCCACGACACTCAGCACGGCCATCGCGGGCGACCCGATCGGCGCGCTCACCACGATCCTGCCCACCTGGTTCCTGATCCCCTTCGCCGTGGTGGCCGTACTCGGCCTGGTCGGCGGCGCGGTCCTCGACATCTACTCGTCCGGCCTGGCCCTGCTCGCCGCGGGCCTGCGCGTACCGCGCTATCTGGCGGCCCTGCTGGACGGCGTCCTGATGATCGCGGGCTCCGTCTACATCGTCTTCGTCGCCGACGACTTCCTGGGCCAGTTCATCGGCTTCCTCACCACACTCGGCGTGCCGGTCGCGGCCTGGTGCGGAGTGATGCTCGCCGACCTGGCGCTGCGCCGCCGCGACTACGACGAGGCCGACCTGTTCCGCGTGAAGGGCCGCTACGGAGACGTCGAACCGCTCCCGCTGCTGCTCACCCTCGCCGCCACCGCGCTCGGCTGGGGCCTGGTCACCAACTCGGCCGCCGACTGGCTGGAGTGGCAGGGCTATCTGCTCGGGCCCCTCGGCCTCGGCGGCAAGGACGGCACCTGGGCGTACGCGAACCTGGGCGTACTCGCCGCGCTCGCCCTCGGCTTCCTCGGCACCCTCGCACTCGGCCGGGCGAGGGTGCGTACGCAGGAGGCGCAGGCCCCGAGCGGACCGGTGGACGGGAAGACGCTGAACGCATGAGCGGGAACGGGCGCCGGAGTGGGAGTGCGAGGGGCGACGGGGCCGCCGCCCACCTCGCCGTCATCGACATGCAGCGCGTCTTCGCCGAGCCGGACAGTCCGTGGGCCACGCCCCGCTTCGGCGAGGCCGCCGAGGGCGTACGCCGTCTGCTGCCCGCCTTCGTCGAGCGGGCCACCTTCACCCGCTTCCTCGCACCCGCCGAACCGGCCGGTGCCTGGCGCGCGTACTACGAGCAGTGGCCCTTCGCGCTGCGGCCCCCGCACGACCGGCTGTGGGAGCTGGTCGACGAACTCGCCCCGTACGCACGGCACTTCGTGGACGCCCACACCTTCGGCAAGTGGACCCCGGAGCTGGCCGCGCGGGTGGGCCCGGGGCGCCGGCTCGTGCTGGCCGGAGTCAGCACGGACTGCTGCGTGCTGTCCACCGCGCTCGCGGCGGCCGACGCGGGCGTCGAGGTTCGGGTGGTGGCCGACGCCTGCGCGGGCGCGGACGACGCCTCGCACGCCAAGACCCTGCAGATCATGGACCTGTACCGGCCGCTGATCCGGGTCGTCACCGTGGCCGAGGTACTCACCACGGATCACTGAGCCCCGGCATCGACACCGGCACACACCACAGCCGCAAGCCGGTCAGAGCCGGCCCACCCCCGTGTACAGGTCCAGTTCCCCCTC
The DNA here is from genome assembly GCF_055584525.1 of Streptomyces sp. NPDC102514. NCBI lineage: Bacteria > Bacillati > Actinomycetota > Actinomycetes > Kitasatosporales > Streptomycetaceae > Streptomyces > Streptomyces sp. NPDC102514. The sequence continues at coordinate 26,384 of NZ_JBVJLW010000010.1, read as the reverse complement.
CAGCTCCACGGCCAGCACGGTCGCCTCCTCGTCCAGATCGGCCGCAGCGGGCGCGTCGATCCACGTCACCCCCGGTACGGTGTTGAGTCCGCGGGTGACGTGATGGCCCAGTTCGGTGCCCGTGCCGAGGACCGTGACGCGCCGGACCCGGTTCCGCAGCCCCCGGACCGATACGGAGTCGCGCGGGGCGTCGAAGCACACCAGGTAGAGCGTGCGCCGGTCCGCGGACAGGGTGCTGGGGCCGTAGTGGTGCCCGGCGGGCAGCCCGGCGACCGTGCCGTACACGGCGTCCGTGTGCCGCCCGATCCACGCGCCGAGGCCCTCCATGCGTTCGATCTGTTCCTCGGGGATCGTGCCGTCCTCGCGCGGTGCCGCGGCCAGCAGCAGATTGCCGCCCATGCCGATGGTCTCGGTGAAGTACCGCACCAGCTGGCGCACCGACTTGAAGTCGCGGTCCTGCGGCCGGTGGCTCCATGAGCCGTTGATCGTGAGGCACAGCTCCCACGGGCCGTCCGGGGCCTGGAGCGGCGTGCCCTGTTCCGGCGTGGAGTAGTCGCCGTGGCCGAGCATCCGGCCGTTGAGGATGGTGTCCGGGTTGCCCGCGAGGATCTGGTCGGCGAGTTCGTCCATCCGCCACTGCTCCTCGGTGCGCTCCCATTCGCCGTCGAACCAGAGGATGTCGGGCCGGAAGCGTTCGACGAGTTCGCGGACCTGTCCGTCGCGGTACGCGAGATAGCGGGCCCAGGCCGCCGGGTCCTCCTGACCGGGCTCGGCCTGCGAGTACGCGTTCAGCGGCACGACGTACGGGCCCGGGTGCCGCTCGGTCGCGTAGTCCGGGTGGTTCCAGTCGGAGTGCGAGTAGTAGAGGCCGACCTTGAGATCCCGGGCGCGCAGTGCCTCGACGAACCCGGTGACGAGGTCGCGGCCCGCCGGGGTGTCCCGGACCACGTCGAGATTGCGGTGGCCGGTGTCCCAGAGGGCGACGCCGTCGTGGTGCCGGGTGGTGAGGACCGCGTACCGGGCGCCGACGCGGGCGAACAACTCGGCCCAGGCGTCGGGGTCGTAGTGCGAGGCGCTGAAGCCGTCGAGCTGTTTCATGTACTGCTCGTGCGTCATCTCGCCCGTGTAGAAGGACCAGGACTCGGCGGCGCCACCGACGGCGTAGACGCCGTAGTGGATGAAGATGCCCAGCTTGGCAGCGGGAAACCAGGGTTGCATCGGCATGCGTCCACGCTAGGCGCGCGCCGTCTCCGGCGCGTGGGCGCCGGTCACCACTACTGGTCCGTTTTCACCCCGCGGTCCACGCGCTGCGCGATCCCTTTACGTGGCTGTCATGTACCTGTAGCTTCCGCGCTGCAAGGACTTTCTGGAACTTGCCGGTTCTTCTTGCAGAGCAACTCGGCGCCCCACGGCCCGCATTGGAGACGCTCATGGGACGTACACCCCTCTTCCGGTCGAGGCGCCCGCTCCTCGCGGCGCTGGTGGCGACCGGACTGCTCGGCGCGCTCGCGGGGCCACCGGAGACGGGCCCCGCCCCGATGGAGACGGTCGCCGCCGACGCGAACACGGCGACCGTCTTCTACTACACGAAGACCAAGAACTGGTCCTCCACCTATCTGCACTACGCGCCGGACGGCGGCACCTGGACCACCGTGCCGGGCACGACGATGGAGGCGGCCTGCACGGACTGGGTGAAGAAGACCGTCGACCTCGGCTCGGCGGCCGGACTCGCGGCCACCTTCAACGACGGCGCCGGCACCTGGGACAACAACGGCGGCGCCAACTACGCGCTCGGCACCGGGAACATCACCGTCAAGGACGGGGTGATCGCCCACAGCGACCCGTGCGCCGGTACCGAACCGGCCGAGGGCAACAGGGCCACGGTCTACTACTCGACCGCCACCACCGGCTGGACGACGGCCAACATCCACTACGCGCCGACCGGCGGCACCTGGACGACCTCGCCCGGCGTCGGCATGGAGGCCGCCTGCACGGGCTGGTGGAAGAAGACCCTCGACCTCGGCACGGCGACCTCGCTGAAGGCAGCCTTCAACAACGGCAACGGCGTCTGGGACAACAACAACAGCGCCGACTACGCGCTCACCACCGGCACCTCGACCGTCAGGGACCGTACGGTCACCAAGGACGCGGTGGATCCGTGCGCCGCCGTCGAGCCGGACACCGAGGCCCCGACCGCGCCCACCGAGGTCGCCGCCAACGCCACGAACACCTCCGTCGTCCTGAGCTGGGACGCGGCGACCGACAACATCGGAGTGACCAAGTACCAGGTGACCCGCACCGGCGGCACCAAGGGCACGGCCGTCACCGACGTCGGCTCAACGGTGTTCTCCGACACGGGACTTGAGGCGAGGACGAGCTACACCTACACCGTGAAGGCGGTCGACGCGGCCGGGAACACCTCGCCCGCCTCCGCCGCGGCCACCGCGACGACCGGCGAGAAGGCCCCCGACCCGGCCTCCGGCACCCCACTGGGCACCGACCCCCGCAAGGACCCCATCTACTTCGTCCTCACCGCCCGCTTCCACGACGGCGACAGCTCCAACAACCGCGGCGGCAGCCAGCACACCAAGTCCGGCAACGCGGCCAACAACGACCCCATGTTCCGGGGCGACTTCAAGGGACTGGTCGAAAAGCTCGACTACATCAAGGCGCTCGGCTTCTCGGCCGTCTGGGTCACCCCGGTGGTCCTCAACCGCTCGGACTACGACTACCACGGCTATCACGGCTACGACTTCTACAAGGTGGACCCGCGTCTGGAGTCGGCCGGCGCCTCCTACCAGGACCTGATCAACGCGGCGCACGCCAAGGGCATGAAGATCTACCAGGACGTCGTCTACAACCACAGCTCCCGCTGGGGCGCCAAGGGCCTGTTCACCCCGACCGTGTACGGCGTCCGCGACTCCCAGTGGAGCTGGTACTACGACGAGAGGAACGAGGGCTTCGAGTACGACGGCCTCACCGTCGAACCCAAGTCCGGCAAGGCGTACTACAACGGCGACCTGTGGTCGACCGCCGAGCCGTCCGGCAACACCTGCCTCAACTGGGGCAAGCCCACCGGAGGCAAGAGCGCCGAGGGCTACACCCTCTACAACTGCCAGTGGCCCAGCCCCACGTCGGGCATGTTCCCCAAGGCGCTCTACCACCAGTGCTGGATCGGCAACTGGGAGGGCGAGGACGCCCGCTCCTGCTGGCTGCACGAGGATCTGGCGGACTTCGACACCGAGAACACCACCGTCCAGAACTACCTGATCGGCGCGTACGACAAGTACATCGACATGGGTGTCGACGGCTTCCGCGTGGACACGGCCGTGCACGTACCCCGCGTCACCTGGAACCGCCGCTTCCTGCCCGCCATCCAGGAGCGCGTCACCCAGAAGTTCGGCGCCGAGGCCGCGCAGAACTTCTTCGTCTTCGGCGAGGTCGCGGCCTTCGTCAACGACAAGTGGAACCGCGGCTCGGTCAACCACTCGGCGCAGTTCTACACCTGGAAGGAGCGCAAGGAGTACAGCGCGGACGACGAGGCGGCGGCCCTGGAACAGTTCACCTACGAGAACGACCAGGGCACGGCGAACCAGCCGACCTCCACCAACGCCTTCCTGAACGGGAACAGCTACCACACCCCCGACCGCAGTCGGTTCTCCGGCATGAACATCATCGACATGCGGATGCACATGAATTTCGGTGACGCGCAGAACGCCTACGGCAACGGCAAGGACTCCGACGACAGCGTCAACGACGCCACGTACAACGTCGTCTATGTCGACAGCCACGACTACGGGCCCAACAAGAGCAGTGAGCGCTACACCGGCGGCACCGACGCGTGGGCCGAGAACATGGCGCTGATGTGGACCTTCCGCGGCATCCCGACCCTGTACTACGGCTCGGAGATCGAGTTCCAGAAGGGCAAGAAGATCGACTGCGGTCCGACCTGCCCGCTGGCGACGACCGGTCGCGCGTACTACGGCGACCATCTCGCGGGCAGCGTCACGGCCTCCGACTTCGGCACGGTCGGCTCCGCGAGCGGGGAGGTCGCGAACACCCTCGCGCAGCCCCTGGTCAAGCACCTCCAGCGGCTCAACCAGATCCGCCGGGCCGTCCCCGCCCTCCAGACGGGCCAGTACTCCACCGAGGGGATCAGCGGCCCGATGGCCTTCAAACGCCGGTACACCAGCGGCTCGACGGACAGCTTCGCCCTGGTCACGGTCACGGGCGGCGCCACGTACACGGGCATCCCGAACGGCACCTACAAGGACGCCGTCACCGGGGACGTGAAGACCGTCTCCAGCGGCACGCTGAGCGTCGGCGCACCCGGCAAGGGCAACCTCCGCGTGTACGTGCTGAACGGCCCCGGGAAGATCGGCGCCGACGGCCCGTACCTGAAGTAGGCGCGCGGGCACACGAGTTGGTGGGGCGGTCCACTTGGCGGTATCCGATGGGTACAGCAGGCATCGGTCGCGTGTTCAATCACGGGTGACGCGTGACGTACGGACCGCCCCACCTGTCAGGAGGCACCGTGATCGCCCCTCCCGAACCCGGACTGACCGAACGCGAACTCATCGACCGGGCCACCGCGCTGCGGCCCGTACTGCTCGAACGCCAGGCGCGGACGGAGGAGTTGACGCGCTACCCGCAGGAGACGCACGAGGACTTCCTGCGGGCCGGCTTCTACCGGACCCTCCAGCCGCGCCGCTACGGCGGCTACGAGTTCGGGCTGCCGACCTTCCTCCGTGTGGTCACCGAGATCACCCGCGGCTGCCCCTCCACCGGCTGGGCGCTGTCCCTGACCGCCGCCCATGTCCTGCAGTTCGCCGCGCAGTTCGACGAGCGGGCCCAGGACGAGGTCTTCGGCACCGACGGCGAGTTCCGTGCCGCGTCCACCGTCGCGCCCGTCGGAGTCGCCCGGCCGGACGGCGACGGCGGGATCGTCCTGGACGGCACCTGGCCCTACTCCTCGGGCTCCCCGTACTCCACCCACTACCTCGGCCAGACCCTGCGCGCCCCCGAGAAGCCAGGCGACCCGCCCGGACCGATGGTCCTGTTCGTCGCCCCGCGCCCGGTGTGGACCCTCGTGGACGACTGGCACGGCGTCCTCGGCCTGCGCGGCAGCGGCTCCAACAGCGTCCGCATGGACCAGGCCACCATCCCCGAACACCTCACCCGGGAGGTGAGCCTGCTCGACCTGCCCGTGGCGGGCGGCACCCCCGGCTCGAAGCTGCACGGCAACGCCCTGTACGCGGGACGCGCGCCCAGCGTCTACCACGGGGAGCTGGCGGCCATCATGACCGGCATCGGATACGCCGCCGCCGACGAATACGCCCGGATCCTCGCCGAGAGGCCGCTGACCCTGGAACCGGACCGTACCCGCGCGGAACTCCACGACTACCAGCGCCACCTCGGCGAGGCGCTCGGCATGATCCACACCGCGCAGGCCGCCCTCCAGCGCAACGCCGAGGACTACATGGAGGCCTGCCGCCGCAACGTCTCGGGCGAGGCACCCTTCACCGTCGCCGACGACAACCGGCTCGCGTTCGTCTTCCTGAACGCGGGACGCACGGCCTGGGACGCCCTGCAGAACATCCTCTTCCGCACGGCCGGCTCCCGCCACGCGCGGGACGGGGCGCGGATGCAGCGCTACTTCCGGGACGCCGCCACGTACTGGTCGCACATCGGGGCGAGCATGGCCGAGCCACTGGCCCGGCGCGTCGGCCGCGACCGGCTGGGACTGCCCTCGCACGACATTCCGCTCATCCCGTGACCGTTGCGTGACGGGTGTGTGGAGTGGGCATGGCACCCCGCAGGACGGGTACGCGACCAGCCGCGCCCGAGTCGGAGACGACACGGGCGGCCTGTTTTCGCCACTACGTCTGGATGTGCCATGGAGATTTCCTCGAACGACAGCGCCACGGTTGAGGCCCAGCGCGCGCTGAGCGTCCTGGCCGAGAACGCCGGGGACGGCGCAGCGCTGGACACACTGGCCGGTAGTGACGTGCTGGTCCCGGTGCCCGACGACGCCCAGGACGAGACGGTGGCCGACCCCACGGTCGTGGCCCTGCCCGTCCTGGAACAGCCGGGCTCCGACCCGCTGGTCCCGGTGTTCACCTCGGAGGTGACGATGGCCGAGCTGCTGCCGTCCGTGTCGCGCTACCGCCTCGTCCCCCTGGGGACGCTCGCCGCGCAGTGGCCCTCCAGCGACCTCTCGCTGAGCATCGACGCCAGCACGCCGCACGGCCTGACCCTCGACTCCCAGGGTGTACGCACCCTGCTGGCGCCCCGCGCCTGAGCAGGGCGGTGCGGGACGGGGGATCGGGCCCGGCCACATGTCGGAGGGGAGCGGCCGGGCCCTGGGGCGCGGGCGTGCTCCCGCTCCCCCGCCCCTGGTCCGAAACCGTGAGGGATGAACGGCGCCGACACCGTTCATCCCTGACGCACGGGCGCCGTGATCAACGGTAGGCCGACACCCGTGCCGGAATCGCTCCGCAAAGCGCGGCGCTTGTCCGGTATGCGCGGTGGCGCCCCTCAGCCCGAGCGCAGTGTCTGCGCGGGCGAGGTGCCGAACCGGGTCCGGTAGCGCTGGGCGAAGCGCCCGAGATGCGCGAACCCCCACCGGTACGCCACCTCCGTGACCGTGATCGTCGCGGGATCGGCCGCGAGCAGCTGCTCGTGCGCCCGCCGCAGCCGGACCTCGGTGACATAGGCGGTGGGGGACATCCCCACATGTTTGCGAAAGGCCTCCTGGAGGGCGCGCACCCCGATCTGGGACAGGGAGGCCAGCCGCGCCGCGTCGTAGTGCTCGTCCGGCCGCTCGTCGATCGCCTCCATGACCCGCCGGACCGTCGCGGGCCGCGCCGCCGGCACGGGCGCGTCCAGCGCGCCACGGTAGGAGTGGCCGCACGCGAGTAACAGTCCCTCCAGCAGGGTCTGTTCGATCCGGGACCGGATCAGGGGCCGGCCCAGCAGCCCGTTCGAGGTGTTCTTCTCCAGCAGGCACCACAGCGCGAGGTCCGCCCAGCTGCGCCCGGCCCCCCGGTCGACGTCGATGTACGTCTCGAAGTCCGGGGGACGCCGAACGGGCCCGCCGAGCAGGGCCTCCAGCCGCTCGTGCAGGGCGGCCGTGTCGATCTTCACCGTGAGGGCACGGCAGTCGGCCGACCAGTCGTCCACCCGGATCCCGCGTTCCGGCTGGAGGAACACCGCGCGCCCGGGAGCGGTGTACGCCGGAGCCCCGTACCCCTGTCTGCAGCGGAAGCGGCCGGTGAGCGGCACGGTCACGTGGTAGACCCGCGGCTGTGCGAAGTCGATCGTCACCTCCGTACCGAAGCTGACGTCGCCGACGGTCAGCGCGCCGAGTTCGGCCACGCTGAGCCGGGTGAGGAAGTCCTCGGCCCGGCCCGGTACTTCGAGGCGGAGGTCGTAGTAGTGCTCCGCGATGACGTCGTGCGACTCCTCCACGCAGCGCGTCTCGTAGCTGCTGACCCCGGCCTGCCGTTCTTCGTCCTCGACCACGGTGATCCCCCCGACACAGCCCGTGCCGTTCTGCGCACGGCGACATATGTGACGGTACGGGATGCGTCGCGCCCGGTGTAAGGATCTTCAGGCGTCGGTCAACATGCGCGCCAGGGCGGCGCGTTGGAGGGGGAGGACCTGAGCGTGCAGGTCACGGCCCTTTTGGGTGAGGGCCACCCAGACACCGCGCCGGTCCTCCTGGCAGATGCTCCGCTCCACCAGGCCCTCTTTCTCCAGCCGTCCGATCAGCCGGGAGAGGGCGCTCTGGCTCAGATGGATCCGGTCGGCGATGTTCTGCACACGGCACTGCTCGGCGGGGGCCCGGCCTGCCTTCGCCGGCGCGTCGGGGGCCGAGGCGCCGGACACGAGGATGTCGAGCACCTCGAAGTCACTGGCGCCCAGTCCGTGCGGATGGAGTTCGCGGTCGATCTCGCACATGGTGCGCGCGTGCACCGACAGGATGTCCCGCCACTGGTCCTCCAGCCGGGAAGCGGCCTTCTCTGCTGCCATGTCCGCACGGTAACAGAGAAGAGGCCGCTTGTTGAGCATGCAACTAGTGCAGTTGCATACAGTTGTCCGGCTCCAGGATCAGGCTGTCCGGCCGCAGGATCAGGACGCCTCCTGGACCAGACCGACGGCGTTGCCGTCCGCGTCCTTCACGGAGGCGATCAGCATGCCGCCGCCGACGTCCTGGACGTCCTGGACCACCTCGGCACCGGCGCCGACGAGACCGGCGAGGCCCGCCTTGATGTCGTCGACGTACCAGTAGGGGACGGGCCCGGTCAGACCCTTGGCGTGCCCGTGCGGGTCGAGCCCCACCTCGGGCTGCCCCGGCACCCGGAAGCCCACGTAGTACGCCTCGTCCACGTACGGCTCCACTCCGAGGAGCGCGCCGAACAGGGCCTTGGCCCGGGCGAGGTCCTTGACGGGGTAGTTGATGGTCTTGAGGCCTTCGGACATGACGGGCTCCTCCGCGGTCGTGATCGCACCGGCGGTCGTTCGTCCGCCGGTCTCCCGGCGGTTTCTCGCCGGTGCCATCACGCTACGACCGGGTGGTGCCGGGCCGCTTCTCCGATCCTGACCAGTCAGGGGCGGAGCGGCCCCCGGCCCGTCAGCCCGCGAAGATCTCCACCACCGACCAGACGGCGAGGCCGAGCATGCAGATCCCGCCGACCCGCTGCACGGTCTTCAGCGGTACGCGCTTGGCGATGAAGCGGCCGGCCAGCAGCGCCAGCGCGGAGACCGACATGAGGGCCGCCGCCGAACCGACGGCCACGGACGCGACCCCGTTCGTGGCGGCGAGGTTGGCGGTCGTGATCTGCGTCAGATCGCCCCACTCGCTGATGAAGACGGCCATGAAGGCGGTCGTGTAGACGGGCCAGAAGCCGGTGACGGTACGGCCGCCGGCGTCCTCCTCGTCCTCGTCGTCGCCGCCGCGCAGCAGCATGAAGGCGCCGAACGCGAAGAGGGCGGCCGAGACGGACTTGACGGTCCAGTCGGGCAGCAGGCCGATGAGGCTTCCGGCGCCGACCGCGATGGCGACGTGCACGATGAACGCGGTGGACGTGCCGAACCACACGTAGAGGGGCCGCATACGGGTGCCCATGGCGAGAGACGCGAACATCGTCTTGTCCGGCAGCTCGGCGAGGAAGATCAGCCCGAAGGCGGTGAGGATCGCCAGAGGGTCGAGATGCATTCCGGTGGCTTTCTGTAGGGACCGGGCCCCCGGATCTTCGCGAAGCGCCCTCGGTCGGGGCGACGGGAGAACCGATCGGCCCGGCATGTCGGGTGCCCGCGGGGTCGCGGGCACGGCAATGCCTGGCCGAAGGTCTCGTCCACCCGTGTGTCACATGGGCCCGGCCACCGGGAACCCGAGGGTTCCAGTGTGTCGACGACCGGTTCGCGGGACTACTCCCCTTCGCAGTCACTCAGTGTACAGGGCATCTGTTTGCGTGTCGCATGAGGGCGGGACGAGTGGGTATATGAGGTGCATTCCGCGCGGATGGATCATCTCCGGGCAATCAGGTCTCCGGGGCCGCGCGGGGAAGACGGGACGCGGCACCATGACCATGATCGACGCGACCGACGAAGACACCGCCGTGGTGATCCTCCGGGCCCTGAGCGTGCTGGCCCACGACGGAGGGGACCGGCGCGCGCGGGCGACGCTCGCCGGCAGCGACGTACTGATCCCGTCCTACGGCCCGGACGACGGCGGGGACCCGACGACGCTGATCCTGCCCGTCACGGGGCGGACCGTGCGGGTCTTCACCTCGGAAGCCCGCATGGCCCACGCCCTGCCGGGCGTCCGCCACTACTGTCTCGTCCCGCTCGGCACGCTTCCGGCGTACTGGCCCGCGAGGAACCCCTCCCTGACCATCGACGCCGGGTCACCGGACAGCGTGATGCTGACCGCCGAGGGCGTACGGACACTGCTGTCCGCCGGTGACCGGTGAGCCTCCGCCTCAGGTGGACTGGCGTTTGACCAGTTCCGTCGGCAGGATCACCGCCGCCGGATCCTCTCCGCCGATCTGGGCGAGCAGCACCCGGACCATCTCGGAGCTGATTCGGTCGTAGGGCTGGCGGATCGTGGTGAGTTCGGGGCTCGCCGCGACGGCCGCGGAGGAGTCGTCGAACCCGCCCACCGCCACATCACCGGGGACGCTCCGGCCCGCCCGGTGCAGCGCGGTCAGCACGCCCTGTGCCATGAGGTCGGAGGCCACGAAGACCGCGTCCATGTCCGGCGACCGCTCCAGGAGGAGTTCGGCGCCCGCCTCGCCGCTGGCCCGGCTGTAGTCGCCGGACGTGACGAGGCGTTCGTCCAGGTCGATGCCCGACTCCGTGAGCACCTCGCGATAGCCCGCCAGGCGCTCGACACCGCCGGGGGTGTCCAGCGGTCCTGTCACCATGCCCACCCGGCGCCGGCCGAGCGACACCAGATGGCGCACCATGTCGCGGGCGCCGTCCCGGTCGTCCGCGGCCACGTAACTGATCTTGGAGCCGACGCCGATGGGCTTGCCGCACATGACGAGCGGTACACCGGCGTCGCGCAGCTGCTCGGCCACCGGGTCGCCGGAGTGGCTGGAGACCAGCAGCACCCCGTCGACATGGCCCGCGGTGATGTACCGCGTGATGCGGCGCCGCTCGTCCTCGGTGCCCGCCAGCATCAGCAGCAACGGGATGTCGTGCGCCGCCAGTGCCTGCGTGCAACCGCGCAGCAGGACATTGAAGTTGGGGTCCTCGAAGAACCTCTCCTGCGGTTCGGTGAGCAGGAAGCCGATCGAGTCCGAGCGTCCGGTGATCAGCGAGCGGGCGTGCCGGTTCACGACGTAACCCGTCCTGCGGATGGCGGCGTTGACCGCTTCCTGCGCGGCGGGGCTGACATAGTGCCCGCCGTTCAGGACGCGTGACACCGTCCCCCGGGACACTCCGGCCTCGCGCGCGACGTCGTGAATCGTCGGCGGTCGGCGCCGGCCCCCCGATTGGCTCATGGTCACGACTTTACGGCTCCCGACAGCAGATCGAGACTCCAGAACCGCTGGATGACCAGGAAGAGCGCGACGAGCGGGATCACCGCGAGCAGCGCGCCGGTGATCACCAGCGTGTAGAGGGCCGGGGTGTTGGAGCCCTGTTCGAGGAGCGTGAACAGACCGAGGGTGATCGGGAACTTCTCGTCGTCGCTGAGCATGATGTACGGCAGCAGGAAGTTGTTCCACACCGCCACGAACTGGAACAGGAAGACCGTCACCAGGCCGGGCACCATCATCGGCAGCGCGATCCGGGTGAAGATCCGCAGCTCGCTCGCCCCGTCCATCCGTCCCGCCTCGACGACGTCGGCGGGCACGGCCGCGGCGGAGTAGATCCGCGCGAGATAGACGCCGTACGGGGACAGGATCAGCGGCAGCAGCACGGACGCGTAGGAATCCGTGAGGTCGGCCTTCGCCATGAGGAGGTACTGCGGGATCGCGAGGATCACCGGCGGCATCAGCACGCCGGCCAGCAGGATGTTGAAGACGGTCTCGCGCCCGCGGAAGCGGTAGATGGCCAGCGCGTAGCCGCTGAACGCCGACACGGCCGTCGACAGGAGGGCGCCGAGGCCCGCGTAGAGGGCGGAGTTGCCCATCCACTTCCAGTACACGCCGTCGCGGTAGGCGTTGAGGTCGGAGATGTTCTGGGTGAAGCCCGTGCCCGGCAGGAACGTGAACGTCGAGAACAGCTCGCTGCCCGACTTGGTCGCCGCGATCACCACCCAGGCCACCGGCAGCAGGCAGTAGAGCGCGCCGATCAGCAGGGTCACCGTCGGGACGAAGGCGATGCGGCGGCGCAGCGGCGGCCCCTGAGCGGTGCCGGGCGTCGTCCCGGCGGCCGGGGCCGCCTTGCGGACGGCAAGAGAACTCATCGTGCTGCCTCCTGCTTGTTACGGGAGTTCGCGGCCCGCAGGAAGCCGAAGGACAGGACCAGCGTGACGAACGCGATGATCACCGCGGTCGCCGCGGCGGAGTAGATGTCACCCTTGCCGAAGGCGTCCTGGTACACCTTCATCAGCGGACTCCAGGTCGTGGACACGGAGTTGGTGAGCGGTTTGAGCGTGGTCGGCTCGCTGAACACCTGGAGCGTCGCGATGATCGAGAAGAAGAAGGTGAGCACCAGCGAGGGCACCACCATCGGGATCTTGATCCGGAGTGCGGTCTGCAGCGGGGTGGCGCCGTCCAGCTTGGCCGCCTCGTACACCTCGGTGGGGATGGCCTGGAGCGCGGTGTAGATGACGATCATGTTGAAGCCGGTGCCGCCCCACACCGCGATGTTGGACAGCGCGATGTACAGCGGCCCGCCGTCCAGCAGATCCGGCTGCGGCAGGCCCAGCCGGTCGAGGACGAAGTAGAAGGGGCTGACGTCCGGCAGGTAGAGGAAGCCCCAGAGCATCGCGGCGACGACGCCGGGAATGGCGTACGGCAGGAAGATCGCGAGGCGGGTGACCGGGGCGAGACGGACCCGGTCGGCGTCGAGCATCAGCGCGAAGAGCAGCGCGAGCCCGAGCATGACCGGGACGACGATGGCGCCGTACCCGAGGACGCGCAGCGCTCCGGCGAGCAGTTCGGAGTCGGTGAGGGAGTCGGTGTAGTTCTCCAGGCCCGCCCAGACTTCCTTCCGGGCCCCCGAACCGAGACCCAGGCCCTTGACCTGGACCTTGTGCAGACTGAGCCAGACCGCGTAGCCGATGGGCAGCGCGAAGAACAGGGCGAACAGGATCGTCGCGGGGAGGAGGAAAAGATAGGGGGCGCTTCGCGCTCGTTTGAGGGTGGTGGTGGGAGACGGGAGGGCATACGGGGCCCCCTTGACCCCGTACGACTTCCGGTGTGCGCTGGTCACTCCGCGACCTCGAAGCCCTGCTTGTCGAGGTCGGCGACGGTGTCGTCCTGCATCTTCGTCAGGGCCGCGCCGAAGTCCGACTTGTTCTTGGCGGCCGCGCCGAAGGCGTCCTTGAACGTGGTGTAGGCGACGTTCACGTTCGGGCCCCAGGCGGAGGGCGCGGTGGTCTTCGCGATGGCGGAGGCCTGGGTGTAGAAGTCCGGCTGGTTCGAGAAGTACGCCGGCGGCTCGGTGAAGGCGCCACTGGTCTGCGCGGTGGTGGCGGCCGGGTAGATGCCGCCCTCCTTCGCGAGCGCGGTCAGCGCCTCGGGATCGGTGTTCAGCCAGGTGGCGAACTTCGCGGCGGCCGACTTGTGCGCGGAGTCCGTGGTGACGGCCGTGGACGAACCGCCCCAGCTGCCCGTGACGTTCTCGGCGGCGGACCACTGCGGCAGCGGGGCCATCGCCCACTTGCCCTTGGTGTCGGGCGCGGCGGTGGTGAGGGTGCCCGGCGCCCAGACCGCGCTGACCCAGGCGATCTGCTTGCCGGTGTTCAGCGCCTTGTTCCAGGCGGGCGTGTACATCGGCTGGTTGTCGATCGCGCCCTCCTTGACGAGACCGCCCCAGAAGTCGGCGACCTTCTGCGAGGCCGCGTCGTCGATGCCGACCTTCCACTTGTCGCCCTCGGTGGTCCACCACTTGGCGCCGGCCTGCTGCGCGAGACCGGCGAACAGCCCGGAGTCGTTGGCGGAGAACGTGGTCAGGTCCGTCTCCGGCGCCTTCTTCTTCAGCGCGCGGGCGGTCTCGGCGAACTCCTCCCAGGTCTTGGGGACCTGGAGGCCGTACTTCTTGAACAGGTCCTCGCGGTAGTAGAACATCATCGGCCCGGAGTCCTGCGGGATCGCGTACACCGCGTCCGAGCCCAGGGTGGTCTGCTGCCAGACGCCCTCGGCGAACTTGTCCTTCACCCCGTCCACGTCACCGGCTATGTCGGCGAGCGCGTCGTTGCTGACCAGCGTCGGCAGCGCCTGGTACTCGGCCTGGACCAGGTCCGGGGCCTTCTTGGCCTTGTGCGCGGTGAGGATCTTGGTGACCAGTGTGTCGCCGGACGCCTGCTTCTTGACCGTGACCTTGATCTGGTCCTTCTTGCCCTGGCCCTCGTTCCACAGGTCGGCGACCTTGTCCATGCCCGGCGTCCAGGACCAGTACGTCAGCGAGACGGGCCCCGAATCGGCCTCGCTGTCGTTGTCGTCCGAGGACCCGCAGGCGGCGAGTGCGGTGGCGCCGAGCGAGACGGCGACCGAGATGGTCACGAGGCGGCGCAGCTTCGTGTGTGGCATGGATGTATCTCCCTGACCGTGGTCTCCGCCTGCTGCGGAGGCCTGCCATGCTTCTGTGAGCGTTCACAGTAGAGAAACATCCCGGACACTTGTCAATGGTTGTTGCTGTGCGGTTATGTTGGGCCCGCGCCGCTGGAACAGTGTGTGCACGTTCCCAAATGATCGATTGACCGGGAGACATTCCATGCCGGAGACCACCCCCAAGGGCCTTGACCGGCTCGCCTTCGGTGGGGACTACAACCCCGAGCAGTGGCCGGAGTCCGTCTGGCCGGAGGACGCCCGGCTGATGCGCGAGGCCGGCGTCACGATGGTCAGCGTCGGGATCTTCTCCTGGGCGCTGCTCGAACCCTCGCCGGGCACCTACGACTTCGGCTGGCTCGACCGGGTACTGGACCTGCTGCACGAGAACGGGATACGCGTCGACCTCGGTACCCCGACCGTCGCGCCGCCCGCCTGGTTCTACCGGGAGCACCCCGAGGCGCTGCCGGTGGCCGCCGACGGGACCCGTTACGAGTTCGGCTCGCGCGGCGCCATCTGCCACAGCAACCCGCACTACCGAGCCGCCGCCGCGAACATCACCGAGCGGCTGGCGGAGCGGTACGCCGCACATCCCGCACTCGCCCTGTGGCACGTCCACAACGAGTACGGGGTCCCGGTCTCGGCCTGCTACTGCGAGAACTGCGCCGCGCACTTCCGCCGCTGGCTCACGGAGACCTACGGCACGGCCGGCCCGGACGGCACGGCGAACGCGATCGACGCGGTCAACGAGGCCTGGGGCACGGCCTTCTGGGGCCAGCGGTACGCCGACCTCGACCAGATCAACCCGCCCCGGCTGGCCCCGACCGTGGGCAACCCGGGCCAGGCGCTCGACTACAAGCGGTTCGCCGACGCCACCATGCGCGAGAACTTCGTCGCCGAGCGGGACATCCTGCACCGCCTGGCACCCGGCATCCCGGTCACCACGAACTTCATGACCGCCCTCAGCCAGTGCGACTCCGTCGACTACTGGGCCTGGGGCCGCGAGGTCGACCTCGTCAGCAACGACCACTACCTGATCACCGACGGCCGCCGTACGCACGTGAACCTCGCGATGGCCGCCGACCTGACCCGTTCCGTGGCGGGCGGCGCCCCCTGGCTGCTCCTCGAACACTCCACGTCGGGCGTCAACTGGCAGACCCGCAACCCCGCGAAGGCGCCCGGCCAGATGGCCCGCAACTCGCTCGCCCATGTGGCCCGGGGCTCCGAGGGCGCGATGTTCTTCCAGTGGCGGCAGTCACGACGGGGTGCGGAGAAGTTCCACTCCTCGATGCTGCCGCACGCGGGCACCGACTCGCGCGTGTGGCGCGAGGTCGTCGAACTCGGCGCGGCCGTCGACTCGTTGAGCACCGTACGCGGCAGCCGCACGGTCGCCGACGCGGCCGTCCTGTGGGACTGGCACTCCTGGTGGGCGCAGAACCTCGCCTGGCGGCCGAGCGAGGACCACGACCCGCGCGAGCGCGCCGACTCCTTCTACGAAGCCCTCTACGACCGGCACCTCACCGTCGACTTCGCCCACCCGGAGGCCGACCTGTCGGCCTATCCGCTGGTCGTGGTCCCGGCGCTCTACCTGATGACCGAGGCCGCCGGACTCAACCTCAAGGAGTACGTCGAGAACGGCGGCACGCTCGTCGTCTCGTACTTCTCCGGCATCGTCGACGAGCAAGACGCCGTGCACGACGGCGCGTACCCCGGCCCGCTGCGGGACGTACTCGGCCTGACCGTCGAGGAGTTCTCGCCGCTCCTCGCGGGCGACCGGGTGCGCCTCACCGGTCCCGACGGCTCCGGACTCGCCGGTGACGTGTGGAGCGAGTTCGTCGTGCCGCGCGGTGCCGAGACCGTGTGGACGT
The DNA here is from genome assembly GCF_055584525.1 of Streptomyces sp. NPDC102514. Classification (NCBI taxonomy): domain Bacteria; kingdom Bacillati; phylum Actinomycetota; class Actinomycetes; order Kitasatosporales; family Streptomycetaceae; genus Streptomyces; species Streptomyces sp. NPDC102514. The sequence continues at coordinate 10,288 of NZ_JBVJLW010000010.1, read as the reverse complement.
ACGCCGACGGGCTCGCCGCCGGGCATCCCGCGGTCACCCGGCACCGGCTCGGGGCGGGGTCCGCGTGGTACGTGTCCACGCGGCTCGGCGCCGCCGGGCTGGACGCGTTGATCGGGTGGGCCGCGGATGACGCGCGGATCGCTCCGCGCGGTGATCTGCCGCGTGACGTCGAAGTGGTGCGGCGGGTGGGGGAGTCGGGGGCTTTCCTCTTCGTGGTCAACCACACCGGTGTGGAGGTCAAGGTGCCGCTCGATGCGCACGGGACTGAGTTGCTGACCGGGGAGCGGGCTGCTGGGCGGCTCGCGGTGCCGGCGGGGGCCGTACGGGTCGTGCGGCTCGACGACTGATCCGACCCGCAGATTTCGCCCCCGCCGCCCTTACCCTTCCCGTCACTGCATGGGGCTGCGCCCCTCGTTCCCGTATCGCGCTGCGCGCTCGTCCTCAAACGCCGGACGGGCTGGTGGTTAGCCTCTCCGGCGTTTGAGGAGCGGGGGTTCGGGGGCAGCGCCCCCGAGCCGTGGACGGGAACGGGTAGGGGCGGCGGGGGCGAGGCAAACCCCCCGTCACCGCACGGGGATCACATCCACATCACGTCGAAGGGACAACGACGACGATGTTCCATCCCAGACGCACACTCAAGGCCCTGCTCCTGCCCCTGGCAGCAGGCCTCGCCCTGACCCTGCTACCCGCGCAGAGCGCCTCCGCGGCCACCACCCTCACCAACCCCGGCTTCGAATCGAACGGCACCGGCACCGCCACCCCCACCGGCTGGACGGCCTACTCGGCCGGAGGCCAGACCGCGGCCTCCTACACCGAGGCGGGCGGCCACACCGGCAGCTACCGGCTCACGCACTACTCGGCCTCCGCGTACAAGGTGGAGACGTACCAGTACCTCTCCGGCCTCACCAACGGCACCTACACGCTCACCGCCTGGGTGCGTTCGGGCGGCGGCCAGAACTCCGCGTACCTCGCGCTCAAGAACTGCGGCAGCGCGGAGCAGCGCACCGACATCCCCGTGTCGTCCAGCGGCTGGCTCCGGATCGTCACCTCCATAGCCGTGACGAACAACCAGTGCACGATCAGCGTCAACTCCGACGCCAAGGCCGGCAACTGGATCAATGTCGACGACCTGACCTTCACGTCCGGATCAACAGCTCTGTCCATCAAGGGCTCTGACGTGTCGTCACTCGCCAAGAGCGAAGCCAAGGGCGGTGTCTACAAGAACAGTTCCGGCACCACCGGTGACGCCCTCGCCATCCTCAAGTCCGCCGGGCAGAACTACGCCCGGCTCAAGGTGTGGGTGAACCCCGCCGACGGCTACAACGACAAGGCGCACGTCCTCGCCGTCGCCAAGCGCGTCAAGGCGCAGGGCATGAAGCTCCTCGTCGACTTCCACTACTCGGACACCTGGGCCGACCCGGGCGCCCAGTCCAAGCCCGCGGCCTGGTCCAGCCACTCCTACAGCCAGCTGAAGACGGACGTCTACAACCACACGTACGACGTTCTGAACGCCTTGAAGGCACAGGGCACCACGGCCGACATGGTGCAGGTCGGCAACGAGATCAACGGCGGCATGCTCTGGAACGAGGGCTCCACCTCGAACTGGGCGCAGCTCGCCGGGCTGCTCAACTCGGGCTACGACGCGGTCAAGGCGGTCAACTCCGGTACGACCGTGGCGATCCACCTCGCCAAGGGCGGCGACCTGGCGGGCACCCGCTGGTGGTTCGACAGCGCCGTCTCCAACGGTGTGAAGTTCGACGTCATCGGCCTGTCCTACTACGGCTACTGGCACGGCACGCTCGCCGACTTCCAGACGACCCTGGACGACGCGGCGTCCCGCTACGGCAAGCCGGTGTACCTCGCCGAGACCGCCTATCCCTTCCGGCTGGACAGCGAGGACGCGACCGAGAACATCATCGACCTCGCGAGCGAACTCGTCCCCGGCTACGCCGCCTCGACGGCGGGCCAGACCCAGTGGATGAAGGATGTCGCGAGCATCGTGGAGGCCGTCCCGAACGGCCGCGGTCTCGGCATCTTCTACTGGGAGTCCACCTGGACCGCGGTGACCGGCAACGGCTGGGACCCGACGGACCCCTCGTCCGGCAACGGCTGGGAGAACCAGGCCCTGTTCGGCTACGACGACAAGGCCCTGCCGGCGATGGCGTGGTTCAGCCACCGGTGACCGCCCGAACGTAACCGGGCGAGAGCCTGGAAGCGCAACGGGGGTGGGGTGGAAACGGTTACCCGTTTTCACCCCACCTCCCGGACCGGCCCGCCCTCCCCGGAGGGCCCCGTCACTCCCGCCAGAACGGCTCCCGCAGCTTGAACTTCTGGAGCTTCCCCGTCGCCGTGCGCGGCAGCGACTCCACGAAGTCGACCCGCTTGGGCGTCTTGAAACCGGCGAGCCGCTCACGGCAGTGGGCGATCAACTCCTCGGCGGTGACACCGGATCCGTCGGTCACCACGAGCGCGGTCACCAGCTCGCCCCACTTGGCGTCCGGGATGCCGATCACCGCCACCTCGCGCACCGCGGGATGCGAGGTGATCACGTCCTCCACCTCGATCGACGAGACGTTCTCGCCGCCGGAGATGATGACGTCCTTCTTGCGGTCGGAGATGACCAGGTACCCCTCGTCGTCGAGGTATCCGCCGTCCCCGGTGTGGAACCAGCCGCCCTCCTGCGCCTTCGCCGTCTCCTCGGGCTGCTCCCAGTAGCCGTCGAGGTTGTGGTTGGACGCGGTCAGCACCTCCCCGTCCACGTCGACGTCCACGCGTACGCCGAGTGCGGGCGCGCCCGCCCGCCCGAGCCTGCGGGCCCGCTCGGTGGGGTCGAGGTCGTCCCACTCCTCGCGGCCGCGGTTGACCGTGACGAGGGGCGAGGTCTCGGTGAGCCCGTAGATCTGGATGAACTCCCAGCCCAGTTCGACCGTCACGCGCTCGATCGTGCGGGTCGGCGGCGGCGCGCCCGCGCAGACGATACGGACCCGGTCGCGGCCCGGGATCGCGCCCTCCCAGCCGGCGGCGGCGTCGAGCACGGCGTTCAGGACGGCGGGCGCCGCGCACATCAGGGTGACGCCGTGCCGCTCGACGCGGCGCAGGATCTCGGCCCCGTCGATCTGCCGGATCACGATGTGCCGTCCGCCGACGCCCGTGACGCCGTACGGCATGCCCCAGCCGTTGGCGTGGAACATCGGGAGCGTGTGCAGATAGACGTCACGGTCGCTGATCGTGGTGTGCAGGCCGAACACGGTCGCGTTCAGCCACAGATTGCGATGGGTGAGCTGAACTCCCTTGGGGCGGGCGGTCGTTCCGGACGTGTAGTTGACGCTGGCCGTCGCGCCCTCGTCCGGCTCCGCCCAGTCCCGCGGTTCGGTGCCGGTGAGGAAGAGATCGTCGTCGTCGCCCAGGACGAACTTGTGCTTGACGTCGAGGGAGTCGAGGACCTCCGCGCAGGAGGGGTCCGCGTAGACGACCGAGGCGCCGGAGTGCCGGACGATGTAGTCGATCTCCGACGGGGTGAGCCGGAAGTTCACCGGTACGAGGACCCGCCCCCAGCCGGAGACGCCGAAGAACGAGGTCAGCATGCGCGCCGAGTTCTGTGAGATCACCGCGACCCGGCCGCCGACCGGCACGTCCAGCCGGTCCAGTCTGGCCGCCTGCGCGCGGGCGAGCCTCGCCAGCTCCCGGTAGGTCAGCTCGCCGAGGCCTGGCCCCGGCTGTACCGGTTCGTCGACGACGGCGACGCGGTCCGGGTAGACATGGGCCGCGCGGTCGAGGAAGTCACGGACGGTCAGCGGGTAGTACACGACAGCACCTCCGGTTCGGTGGTTCCTTCCTACCTCGCCGGACCGCCCGCGTACCCCGTGGAGCCGTCGCGGATCCCTGGCGACCCATTGCGGACCGACGCGCCCGAAGAGTACTGTCCGACACACCTAATCAACATGTTGAGTATCAGTGAGCAAGAGAGATGAGAGGTGGATGATGACGCACCCCTTCCGCAAGGCGGTCGAGGACGGCGACCACGCGGCCGCCGTCGACCTGCTCTCCGAGGACGTCGTGTTCACCAGCCCGGTGGTCTTCAAGCCGTACGCCGGGAAGGCGATCACCTCCGCGATCCTGGGCGCCGTCATCGAGGTGTTCGAGGACTTCCACTACGTCCGCGAGATCGCCGACCCCGGCGGCCGTGACCTCGTCCTCGTCTTCGAGGCGCGCGTGGGGGACCGCGCCCTCCAGGGCTGCGACATCCTCCACTTCGGCGAGGACGGCCGGATCGACGACCTCACCGTCATGGTCCGCCCCCTGTCGGCGGCCCAGGCACTCCAGGCGGCGATGGCGGCCCGCTTCGAAGCCATCGACAAGGAGGCGTCGGCCGCCACCTGACCGGCACCGGCGGTTAGCCTGATCTCCTGCCCGAGATCAGGAGACACCGCGCATGACCAGCCCCCGTCCGGAGACCGTGGACGAACCGGCGGAACCCGCCGCGCCGGCCCGGCGCGCGCCGGTGTGGCGGGGACAGGGGCCGGCCGTGGCGGTGGTCGCGGTGGGCGGCGCGGCCGGCGCGTCCGCGCGCTACGGGGCCGCACTGCTCTGGCCCGCGCGGACGGGCGGCTTCCCGTGGACCACGTTCTGGGTCAACGTCGTCGGCTGCTTCGTGATCGGCGTCTTCATGGTCCTGGTCACCGAGGTGTGGGCGCCCCACCGGCTGGTGCGCCCCTTCTTCGGCACCGGCGTGCTGGGCGGCTTCACGACCTTCTCGACCTACGCCGTGGACATCCGGAGACTGATCGGCGAGGGCCACCCCCTGACCGCTTTCGCCTACCTCGCGGCCACCCTCTTCGCGGCCCTCGCGGCCGTGTGGGCCGCCGTGGCGCTGACGCGCCGGGTGGCGGCCCGGTGGAGCGCGGGGCAGGTCCCCTCGTGAACTGGGTCCTGGTGATCGTCGGAGGCATGGTCGGCGCACCCCTGCGCTACCTCACCGACCGCGCGGTGCAGTCCCGGCACGACTCGGGCTTCCCCTGGGGCACCTTCACCGTGAACGTCGTCGGCTGCCTGGTCCTGGGCGCCCTGACCGGCGCGGCCACGGCCGGAGCGGCCTCCTCCCACCTGCAGCTGCTCCTCGGCACGGGCCTGTGCGGGGCACTCACCACGTACTCGACGTTCTCGTACGAAACACTGCGGCTGGCCGAGACCGGCGCCCGCTCCCGAGCCGCCGTCAACGCGATCGCGAGCGTGGCCGCAGGACTCGCGGCGGCTTCCGCAGGGGTCGCGCTGGCCCAGGCCGTCTGGGCGTAGCCACCGGGCAGGGTGACCGGGCCGCCGGTGGGCCGCCGGGTGACCGACCTTGACAGTCACCCGCCGTGCCCCGCAGGATCACCCCCGTGAACCTGTCAGACAGCCAGACAGCTGGCGGCTCCGTGCCGCGGCGCGTCAGCGCCATGGAAGCCGTACTCGGGCATCTTCGTGGTGCCATCGAGGGCGGTGAGTACGCCGTGGGGGACAAGCTGCCCTCCGAGGCGGAGCTGTGCCGGCGGCTGGAGGTCAGCAGGCCCGTGCTCCGGGAGGCCCTGCGTGCCCTGCAGACCATGGGCCTGACCGTGTCACGGACCGGCAAGGGCACGTTCGTCGTGTCCACAGGCCCCGTCGAGGACCCCACCTTCGGCGACTACACGGCCAGTGACCTGATGGAGGTCCGCCGGCACGTCGAGATCCCGGTGGCCGGATACGCGGCAGTGCGCCGGACCCCCGAGGACCTCGACCACCTGGCCCATCTGCTCGAACGGATGGAGCGCGAGCGGGACACCACCGCGTGGGTCGCCATGGACACGCTCTTCCACCTCGCCGTGGCGCAGGCCGCCCAGAACCCGGTCTTCCGCCGCGTCATCGAGGAGATCCGCGACGCACTGGCCCGCCAGTCCGCCTTCCTCAACAAGCTCGGCGGCCGTCGCGAGCAGTCCAACCGGGAGCACCGCGCCATCGTCGAGGCCCTCGTCGACGGCAACGCGGCCGACGCGACCGACGCCATGGCGCACCACCTCGACCGCGTCGAGACGACCCTCACCGCGATCGTGCGCCCCGAGCGCACCGACCCCGCGGGCACCCCCACAGAAGGCGGAACCAAGGCGTGAGCGAGCAGTCCCTCGAAGAGCACGAAGAACAGACGCAGCCGGCGGAGACGAAGAGGAGGGCGAGCACTCATGTCGACGCCGGTGACGCGGGGTACAGCAAGTCCCTGAAGTCCCGGCACGTCAACATGATCGCCATCGGCGGGGCCATCGGCACCGGCCTCTTCCTCGGCGCCGGCGGCCGGCTCGCGGAGGCGGGCCCGTCCCTCTTCATCGCGTACGCCGTCTGCGGAGTCTTCGCCTTCCTCGTCGTCCGCGCCCTCGGCGAACTCGTCCTGTACCGGCCGTCCTCCGGCGCCTTCGTGTCGTACGCCCGGGAGTTCCTGGGCGAGAAGGGCGCGTACACCGCGGGCTGGATGTACTTCCTGAACTGGGCGACCACCGGAGTCGCCGACATCACCGCGGTCGCCACCTACACCCACTACTGGGGCATGTTCTCCGACATCCCGCAGTGGGTGATCGCCCTGATCGCGCTCGCCGTCGTGCTCACCGTGAACCTCATCTCGGTGAAGATCTTCGGCGAGATGGAGTTCTGGTTCGCCATCGTCAAGGTCGGCGCGCTCGTCGCCTTCATGCTGATCGGGATCTTCGTCCTGGTCACCCAGCACCCCGTCGACGGAGCCACCCCCGGCCCCTCCCTCATCAGCGACAACGGCGGCCTCTTCCCGAGCGGTCTGCTGCCGATGCTGCTGATCATCCAGGGTGTCGTCTTCGCGTACGCCTCCGTCGAACTGGTCGGCGTCGCGGCGGGCGAGACGGAGAACCCCGAGAAGATCCTCCCGAAGGCCATCAACTCGATCATGTGGCGCGTCGGACTCTTCTACGTGGGCTCGGTGCTCCTGCTGTCCATGCTGCTGCCCTGGAACAAGTACACCGCCGGGGAGAGCCCGTTCGTGACCGTGCTCTCCAACATCGGCATCCCGGCCGCGGGCGGCGTGATGAACCTGGTCGTGATGACCGCCGCCATGTCCAGCCTCAACTCCGGGCTCTACTCGACCGGCCGCATCCTGCGCTCCATGTCGATGGCCGGCTCGGCGCCCAGGTTCACCTCGGTGATGAGCCGCAGCCAGGTCCCGTACGGCGGAATCCTGCTGACCAGCGGTATCTGCGTGCTCGGCGTCGGGCTCAACTTCGTCGTCCCCGCCGACGCCTTCGAGATCGTGCTCAACTTCGCCGCGCTCGGCATCCTCGCCACCTGGGGCATGATCATGATCTGTCATCTGCAGTTCTGGCGGAAGTCCCAGGAGGGCGAGGTCGACCGCCCCGGCTACCGGCTCCCGGGCTCGCCCTGGACCGAACTCGTCACCCTCTTCTTCCTCGCCTCCGTCCTGGTCCTCATGTACGCCGACGGGGGAGCGGGCCGCACGACGGTCCTGTGCCTCCCGCTGATCGTGGCGGCGCTCGTGGCGGGCTGGTACGGGGTACGCGCCCGGGTCGCCGCCGTGCGGAACGGCCAGGTGGACGCATGAGCACCGACTCCCTTGCCGGGTGCGGGAGTTCGCTCGGCGCGGCACCCTCCGTCAGGGAACCGCTGCACGCGCCCGTCGCCCATCTCGTACGCGGCGGTGTCATCGAGGGCATCCACTACGGCTCGGTGGTCGTGCTGGCCGCCGACGGGACCGTGGACCTGCAGATCGGCGACATCGAGGCGGCCTTCTACCCGCGCTCGGCGCTCAAGCCCGTCCAGGCGGTGGCGATGGTACGGGCCGGGCTGCCGCTCGACGGCGACCTGCTCTCGCTGGCCGCGGCCAGCCACTCCGGCGAGGAACGCCACCTCGCCGGCACCCGGCGCATCCTGGAACTCGCCGGACTCACCGAGGACGACCTGCGCAACGTCCCCGACCTGCCCTTCGACCCGGTCGTCCGGGAGGACTGGATCCGCGACGGACGGCTCCCGTCGAGGCTCGCCCAGAACTGCTCGGGCAAGCACGCCGCGATGCTCTACACGGCACGGCTCAACGGCTGGTCGCTCGACGACTACCTCGACCCGTCGCACCCCCTCCAGCAGGCGATCGAGGAGATCGTCGAGGACCTGACCGGGCAGTCCGTCGCCCAGGTCACCGTCGACGGCTGCGGCGCACCGCTGTTCGCCGTCTCGCTGCACGGCCTCGCCCGCGCCGCCGCCCGGATCACGACCGCCCCGCCCGGTACGCCCGAGGCGCGGGTGGCCGACGCGATGCGCGAGCACGCCGAGATGGCGTCCGGCTCCGGCCGGGACGTCGCCGCGCTGATGCGTGCCGTACCGGGGCTGCTCTCCAAGGACGGCTTCGAGGGCGTGCAGGTCGCGGCGCTGCCGGACGGCCGGGCCGTCGCCGTGAAGATCGCCGACGGCGCCGACCGCGCACGCGTACCCGTCACCGCGGCGGCCCTCGCCCGGGCCGGCGTCGACCCGGCCGTACTCACCGAGTTCGCCGGTGCGCCGCTCCTCGGGGGCGGCGCTGTGGTGGGCCACATCCGGCCGACCCGCGCGCTCGACCAGCTGACGGAGCCGCCGCCGTCGGCGGCGCTGTCGAGTCGGCCCGCCTGACCCCCTCGCCGCACCTCGCGACTCCCGGCAGAACTCACGGAAAAACTCCCGGAAAGAAGAACCGCACCGACATGAACGTCCGCAGTGAGCACGACCTGCTCGGCGACCGTGACGTACCCGCCGAGGCGTACTGGGGAGTCCACTCCTTGCGCGCCAGGGAGAACTTCCCCATCACGGGCATGCCGATCTCCGCGTACCCGCACCTGATCGAGGCGCTCGCCGCGGTCAAGGAGGCCGCCGCCCTCGCCAACGAGGAACTCGGCCTGCTGGAGCCCGCGAAGGCGGCGGCGATCGTCGGGGCCTGCCGGGAGATCCGGCAGGGGAAGCTGCACGACCAGTTCGTCGTCGACGTCATCCAGGGCGGGGCCGGCACCTCGACGAACATGAACGCCAACGAGGTCGTCGCCAACCGCGCGCTCGAACTGCTCGGCCACGCCAAGGGCGAGTACGCGTTCCTGCACCCGAACGAGCACGTCAACCTCGGGCAGTCGACCAACGACGTCTACCCGACGGCCGTCAAGGTCGCCACGGTGTTCGCGGTGCGGGGGCTCCTCGACGCGATGTCCGTCCTGGAGGACGCCTTCGCGGGCAAGGCCGTCGAGTTCCGCGATGTGCTGAAGATGGGGCGTACGCAGCTGCAGGACGCCGTACCGATGACCCTCGGGCAGGAGTTCTCCGCGTACGCGGTGATGCTGGACGAGGACCGCAGCCGGCTCGCGGAGGCCGTCGAACTGGTCCACGAGATCAATCTGGGCGCGACGGCGATCGGCACCGGGCTCAACGCGCCTCCCGGCTACGCGGAGGCGGCGCGCCGGCACCTCGCCGACATCACCGGGCTGCCGCTGGTGACCGCGGCGAATCTGGTCGAGGCGACCCAGGACTGCGGGGCGTTCGTCCAGATGTCCGGGGTGCTGAAGCGGATCGCGGTGAAACTGTCCAAGGTCTGCAACGACCTGCGGCTGCTGTCGTCGGGGCCGCGGGCCGGGCTCAACGAGATCAACCTGCCGCCCGTGCAGGCCGGTTCGAGCATCATGCCCGGCAAGGTGAATCCGGTGATTCCCGAGGTGGTCAACCAGGTCGCCTTCGAGGTGATCGGCAACGACGTCACCATCACGATGGCGGCGGAGGCGGGTCAGCTTCAGCTGAACGCGTTCGAGCCGATCATTCTGCACTCGCTGTCCGAGAGCATCACGCATCTGCGGGCGGCCTGTCTGACGCTCGCCGAGCGGTGTGTCGTGGGGATCACCGCGAACACGGAGGTGTTGCGGGCGGCGGTCGAGAACTCGATCGGGCTGGTGACCGCGCTCAATCCGTACATCGGGTACTCGGCGGCGACCGAGATCGCGCGGGAGGCTCTCGCCACGGGGCGGGGGGTGGCGGAGCTGGTCCTGGAAAAGGGCCTGCTCCCGGCGGACCGCCTGGCGGCGGTGCTGCGGCCGGAGGTGTTGGCGGGTGGCGGTGACCCCGTAGGGGCGGGTGCGGGTGGCTGAGGTCCGTTGTGACCTGACGGCCGGTGGGGGCTTGTCGCGCAGTTCCCCGCGCCCCTTAGGGCTCGTAAAGAATCAACACGGTGGTTTTGTCTCTGTCGTGAGAGCGATGCCGTGCGCGGTTGCGTAGACGTGGAGGCCGGTGAGGGTGG